>NZ_NMQT01000109.1 GCF_002234405.1 Amycolatopsis thailandensis
CGACGACCGGGACACAGTCGACACCCGGCGGCACCTAGAACTGGCCCGTTCGTGGATGGCGCACGCCCACCTGGTCGCCGGTGTCGAGAGCGGCGGTGCCCGATGAGCGCCAACGAGAACAAGGAACCCGAGTTCGCGACGTCGGCGGCGGTGGCCGGTCTGGCCCGTGAGGTCGAGGGCCTGAGGCTGACGATGGAGGCGGTGACCCCACTACCGGAGCGGGTGGAAGCCCTGCACGAGGTGGTCGAGCCGCTGCCGGAGCAGGTCACGAAGCTGGCCAAGGTCGTCAAGGCCCTGGTGGAGCAGCTCAACGACGAGGAACCGGGAACGAAGACCCGCCCGCTGTCGTGGCTCGACCTCGCCGACGGCCCGGATGCCGACGGCACCGACGAGGCGCAGACGGTGCTGACGGACCTGTCGCTGTGGTTGTCGCGGGTGTATCTGCGCTACCACGGCGCGGAGCTGCCGGAGTGCTGGTGGTGGCACGCGGACGTGGTCGAGGAACTCGTGACGTTGATGCGCTCGTGGCTCGCCGCCTACGTCGACAAGGACGCCACCGTGGCGCGCGCGGCGGATTGGCATGACCGGTACCGGCCGGGTGTGGTGAAGCGGATCAAGGCCGCGACCGGGAACTGTTCGCTGGAGAACCACCAGGACGGCGGCACCCACTTCCTGCCGGGACCGAGGGTTCCGTCCGGGACGGCGCTGGCGCCGATCGCCGCGTGGTGGGGAACCAGCCGTTCTGACACTGCGCCGGAGCCGGACGCCGACGTCGTCGCGGACGCTCGCGCGGCCGAGGCCGCGCGCCGCCGGGCCGGGGGTGGCCGTCGATGAGCGAGAACCTGATCTGGCGGTCGAAAACCGAGCGGGCGCGCGGTTTCGAGGAGCTGCGGACCTCCGCGCGCCAGTCCCTCCACGTACACAGGATGTGGCGGCGGGAGCACGACGAGCGGGCGATCCGGGAGCGGGTCAGACTGACGCCGCCGCTGGGGAAGTGCGCCGCCGGGGTGTTCGAGCAGCTGACCGGCGCGGGCATGCCGGAGGACGACGCGGCGACGGTGGCGGCCGAGACCGCGGCGTCGGTGGCGTTGCGCCACCAGGCCGGGGCACCGGAGCAGGCCGACGCGGTACTCGCCGCGTCCGCCGCACTCGCCGACCAGGTCGCCCGCGGTGCCGACCAGGCCACGGCGGTGGCCGACTTCCGCGAAGCGATCGTGGGGTGGCGCGGTGACGAGAGCGCCGCACCGCTGGCACGCCCGGTGCTGGTGACCTTCGACGACGGCACCGTCATTCCCGACGGGGTCGAGGTGGTGCCCGGGATCCGGGAGACCGGTGCCCGCCACCGCCTCGCCGCCCCTGCCGTGGAGGTGGGGATCGACGCCTACCTCACCGCACGGAACGAGGGCCTGGAGTACGACGACGCGATGGACCGGGTGCCGTCCGGGCCGGGGGTGCGGGACGCGGTCGCCTGGTTCGCCGACAACACCGAGCTGCACGGCGACGATATCGACACCGCCCGCGCGAACGCGGTCGCCGAGGTCGTCGCCGAGGCCGCGATCGGCCAGTTCCAGTCCCTGCGCGGCACAGGCATGGACACCGACCAGGCGGTCGCGACCGCCGCCGGCGGGGACCCGGTCGCGCTGCACGCGATCGGCGGGTTCATCGCCCGCGTCCGCGACGGATTCGACGAGAACATCGCCGACCCCGACGCCTGGTCCGCGGCCACCGCCGCCGTCCGCCACGGCGAGAACTACCGGGGCAGCACCCCGAAAGGTCTCCCGCTGGACGGGTTCGACGAGGCACGCCAGCACGCCCACGCTGCACTGGACGCCCACACCAGCGGAGACCAGGCGCCCGGGCACGACGAACTCGGCGGGCTCGGCGCTGACGCGGTCCGCCGGTACGAGTGGCTGACCCGCCACGGCATGGACCACGCCGACGCGGCCTGGCGGGCCACGACCGACGCCGCCGCCCACCACGCCCAGACCCGCGTCAACGAGGGCTTCGCCGCGATCGACGCCGCCGAGGCGGTCGTGCACGGCGCGGTGGCCGCCCTGGACTTCACCCGCGACACCACCTTCGACGCCGACGATGAGGACGTTTCCGACGAACCCGTGCCGGTGATGAACGAGGCCGAGCAGCTGACCCTGGACCACAACCACGAGGTCGCCGGATCGGCGATCGACCTGTTCGACAAGGTCCGCCGCTACGGCCGGGACGAGAACGACGCCCGCGCCGACGTGCTCGACAACGTCGCCGAGCAGGACCGGCCGGTGGCCGAGGCCGCCCTGAACCTATACCGCGACTACCTCGCCCACGGCCACGACCAGCACATCGCCGCCGACAGCGCCGTCGAGATCGCCGCCGACCCGACGACCACATCCGCCGCCAAGGCCACCGCTGCCGCAGACGGCTACGCCGCCCACGACGTCCTCGACGGCACCGGCGAGACCACGGAGCAGTTGCGGCAGCGGGAGATCGCCGACGCGACGATGCGCTCGTATCTGACCTGGCAGCAGGAAGGCGTTCCGCCGCAGGAGATCGCGCACCGGCTGGAGCGGGTCTCGCCGATCGGCGCGAAGGCCGTCAGCGACTACGAGCAGCTGCTCACCATCGGCTACGACCCCGACGAGGCGAGGGCGATCGCCGCCGACACCGCCGCCCAGGACCCCATCCCCACGAACGGCATCGTCGCGGCCGAACGCTTCACCGCCGACCCGGAAGTGGTGGTGATCGATCCGGACGAGCTGATGCCCGCCGGGGAAGCGCTGCGGAACTACGAGGTCGCCGAGGACGCGGTGGGCCGTTTCGCGCAGTTGCGCGCCGAGGGCTGGGACGACGACGCCGCGCACGGCCGCGCGGTCGAAGCCAGCGACGACGACCCGAGGCTCGCGAACGCGGCCGTCCTGGCCTACCGCGGTCACCTCGCCGCTGGCCATGACCACGAGGCGGCCCGCTCCACGGCTGTCAGCGATACCGCCGCCGAGTTCACCTCTCGCATCAGCGCCGAGCAGGCCGGCCAGGTCCGCGCCGCGCTCGCCCGCCCCGCCGACGCCGCCGAGTTCGCGGCGGTCCACGACACCGGAGAAGAGTCCACTGTGGATACCAACAACCCTGGAATCTCCGCGCAGGCCGCGGCCGCCGCAACCCGTCGGCGCAACGACGAAGAGCTGTACCAGTCTCAGGTCGAACAGCGCTACCAGGCACTGATCAGCGACGGCGTAGACATGGTCACTGCTCTCCGCCGCGCCGAGGACGAGGTCCGCGAGCTTTGGCAGGTCGAGCCCTGGTCCGAGGTCATGCCGCGCGGAACCCGGGACGCGGCCGACGCCACCGCTGAGACGGTCAGCGAGTCCACGACCGTCACGACGTTCTCACCGGGGAACGTGGTCCGGAGCGGGACCACCGGAGACCTCGCGACCGTCACCGGCGACGCGGTCATGGGCGACCTGGTGCCGGAGCGCGAACCGGAATCGGCTAGCTGGATCGCCCGGAACCTGCCCGCGCGCGACAGCCTGCCGCGAATGGACTTGCGGGCCGCGATTGAGATGGTCACCGAGCACAGCCGTGTCGAGGATGACTCCCCGACCTTGACCGCGCGCGACGCCGCCGCCGCGGCCCGGGAGCTGACCACGGAAGACATTTACGGCGGGGTCGACGATCACGCGACCCGCGCCGCCTACCTCACCGTGCTCAATGCGGTCGACGCGGACATCGATCACGTCATCGGCGAGGTCGAGGACACGGACGTCGTGCTGGACCGGGTCGACCAGGTCCTCGCTACCGAGGGTGCCGACCGGCTCAGGACCCCGGCCGCGTCCGTGGAGCGAAACCCGGGCGAACCGGCGAACCGCGCTGTGCCCGCCGAACACCACGCCACCAGAACCCCCGGCGAGCTCCGGGACGAGGATGCCACCGCGTTCTGGGCCGGGGTCCGCGAACGTTACGAGGCGCTGATCGCCGACGGCGTGGACGAGAACGCCGCCGCGGACCGCGCATGGCATGACACCTGCGCGCGGCGCGGCATCGATCCCGCCTCGACCGTGTCGACGGCCCAGCCCGACGAGAGCGGCGTCGACCCCGCGATCGGTGAGCCCGACGTGGACGACACCGGCATCGCGTACGAGTTCCCGGAGTCGTCGGTGCCCGAACGCGACCCGGAGTCCCGCGGCTGGATCGCCCGAAACCTGATGTACCAGGAGCAGTCCGCCTCCCTGCCCCAACCCGATCATCGGGCCGCAGCCGAGGACACTGCCACCGACGGCCAGGTCACCGAACCGTCCACACCGGACACAACCTCTGGCACCACGGGGACGCGGGACGCCGGGCCGGTGACTCGTGACGAGATCACGGACCGGTTCGCCGCACTTCGGGCCGATGGCGTGGATCCGGCGTCGGCCGCACGGCAGGCGGCCGCCGGGTCCGGTGCCGCCGATCAGGTGGTCGCACGGTTCGAGCGGATGCTCGGCACCGGCGCCCCGCCGGATCTGGCGTTCGGGGCCGCGGTGAAGGCCGAAGTCCGGGACCCGATCCTCGCCGAGGCCGCGGTGACGCGCGGACGGGTGATCGAGGCGGAGGTCGCGGCCGAGACCGAAGCGGCCGCCGCGGCGCCGGGTAACAAGGCCGACGCCGTGGCGGACGCGCTCGGCGCCTACGCGAGCTGGGTCGATTCCGGTGCCGACCGTCGTCAGGCGTTGCAGTCCACCGGGTTCAATGGCAATCAGGACATGCTCGCGACCGCCGCGAAGCTGTTCGAGCACTACCGCGAGCAGGGCGAGTCCACCTCGGACGCCCGAGCTCACGCCACCGCCGAGGCCATCGAGCGGCACACCGCCAAGCCCCCGGCGAAACGACGTGCCGCGGACGACACCGAGGACGCCGACGCCACCGAGGACGTCGAGTCGGACGAGGACGCGGAGCCGCCGCTGGCTGACCGGGTCGCCGAGTGCGAGCGCGCGGTTGAGGACGTCGAGGACGCGGCGCGGCGCGGCGAATCCACCGAGGACGTCGACGAGGACACCGAGCGCGCGGAGCGGTGTGCCCGCTGGAACGCCGAGGACCAGACCGACGAGGACGCCGCCGGCGCCGGTGACGAGTGGGGGCAGGGATGAGCATGGACGAGGGGACGACGCGGCGGGAGGAGGCCCGGGCGGACCGGGCCGCGAGCGCCGAGCAGCGCCGTGCGGACAAGGCCGCCGAGCGGGCGGAGGAGCGTGAGGACCGGCGGCTGGAGTTCGAGCAGCGCCGCGCGGCCGAGGTCGCCAAGCAGGAAGCCCGCGACGCGAAGCGCGCCTCCCGGAAAGCGGCGTGGTCGCGGTCGGGGAAGGCGTTGGTGGCGGCGAGCCGCAGGCACGCGCTGGATCTGTTGTTCGTTCCGGTGATCCTGGTCCCGGCGATCCTGGCGTGGTCGGCGATGGCCGAGTACGGCAAGCAGATCTTCGGGCCGGTCGGAGTGCTGCTGCCGTTGTTCAGCGAGGCCGCGATGTGGGCGTTCGCCGCCGCGGTGACGATCGGGGTCCGCCGGGGCGAGCCGACCGGATGGCTGAAGGCCGGGGTGTGGGTGTTCGCCGCCGTCGCGGCGGGCTTGAACTTCCTGCACGGCTTCTCGACCGGACACCACTGGGACACCGGTGTGGTGATGGCCGTGGTGTCCATCGGCGGGGTGGTCGTCCACCAGTTGATCACCGCCCGCCCGTCGGCGGCGCGCGCGAAGTCCGCCACAGCGGACCGTCCGTCCGAAGCGACCGTCCAGCCGGAGCCTGTCCAACCCGAAGCACCGTCGGCCGTGTCCGTCCAGTCGCCTCCTGTCCAGCCGGGCCTGGTGGACGCGTCCAGTACGCACGCTGCGGGTGAACGTCCAGTCGCGCGGCCGGAATCCGTTCAGCCGTACCCGGCAGGGGAGCGGGATGCGCGGGTGCCGTCGGCGGACCGTCCAGTGGTGACGCCATCGTCGCCGAAGCGGGACCGGGCGCTGCACGAGGCTCGGAAGTACCAGGCGCTTCACGGCAGTCTCCCGACGGTCGATCAGCTCTCCGAAACGGCCGAGGTGTCCCGAGGCACCGCCGGAACCGTCCTCAAAGAACTCCGGGAACAGCCCCATCACCTTCACGTCATCACGAACAACAGCACCACCAAGGCCAACTCATGATCACCAAGTCACCCAGCAGCACAACTCAAGTCAGCCAGCCATCAAATCAGTCCAAGACACCCATCAGCTACTCACCCAGTAACAACTCACCAACCAAGAAATCAGATGCACACCTAGGCATCACGATCTGTCGGGCCGGTGCGCCCTGGCGGGCGACCGGGAACACCACCGCCGTTGTTGATCTTCAAAGCCTGCGTGTTGATCTTGTAAGGGGGTTGTGATGCTGTCGATTTCGACGGGGTACTCGGTCGATTACGTCCTCGACGAGATCGCGAAGGGCCGGGAGAACTACTACACGGGCGCGGTGACGGAGGGGGAGCCGCCGGGCCGCTGGTACGGCTCCGGCGCGGAGAAACTCGGCCTCACGGGGCTGGTCGACGAGCAGGACATGCGGGCGGTGTTCGAGCAGTTCATCGATCCGCGCGACGAGGCGTTCAGCGATCCGGCGCGGTGGGCGGAGGCGTCCACTCTCGGCCACACGGGCCGGAACTATCCAACGGCGGACGAGTTGTACGCGGCCGCGTTGGACAAGGAGCCCGGGGCGACGGCTGAACGCCGCGAGCAGTTGCGGCTGGAGGCGAACAAGTCCGCGCGCCGCAATGTCCCGTTTCTGGACGTGACGTTCAGCGTCCAGAAGTCGGTGACGGTCCTGCACACCGCGTTCGAGGCGCAGCACGTGAACGCGGCCCGGACGGCTGGACGGTTGAACGACGCGCTCGCCGCCGCCACGGCGGCGGGCGCGTCCCCGGCCGAGCTCGCCGAGCTCGGACGCCAGCGCGACGACGCCCGCACCGCCGCCGTGTCGTGGGCGGCGCACCGCGACGCGGTCGAGGACGCGATCTGGGCGGGGAACCGGGCGTCGCTGGACTACCTCGCCGAGCACGCCGGCTACAGCCGGGTCGGGCACCACGGCGGGGCCGCGGGCCGGTTCATCGACGCCCATGACTGGGTGATCGCGTCGTTTTTCCAGCACGACTCGCGTAACCACGATCCGCAGCTGCACATCCACAACCCGATCCTGAACCGTGTCCAGGGCGCGGACGGGAAGTGGCGGACGCTGGACTCGAAGGCGATCCACAAGTTCCGGGGCGCCGCGGCGGCGGTGGGCGAGCGCACCACCGAGGAACACCTCGCCCGCGCGCTCGGGGTGCGGATGGCGACCCGCCCGGACGGGAAAGCCCGCGAGATCGTGGGCATGGACCAGCGGGCGATGGACCTGTTCAGCTCCCGCCGCCGCGCGGTGACGAAGAAGACCGCCAGCCTGGTCGAGGCGTTCGAGGCGAAGTTCGGCCGGGAACCGAACTCGCTGGAGCTGGACCGGCTGCAGCGGCAGGCCACCTTCGCCACCCGCAAGGCGAAATCCCACGACGGCGAAACCACCGAGGCGCGCCTGGAGCGGTGGGACCGCGAGTTGCGCGCCGAGATCACGGGCGGCTTGGAGAGCGTGGCCCGGGAGGTGCTGAACCTCGCGCACGGCCCGCGCGACGCCGCGCAGTGGTCGCCGGACGAGGTGCTCAAGACCGCGCTGGCGGACGTGCAGTCCATCAAGTCCGGATGGACCGCACCCGACCTGACGCGCGCGATCTCCGACGCGCTGCCGGACCAGCTCGGCGACCTCGACGGCGTCAAGGTCGCGCGGCTGCTAGACACCCTCACCGCCGAAGGCGTGAAGCTGGCGACGCCGCTGTCGTCGAACCGCCCCGGCGTGGCCGTCCTGCCCGACGCCCTGAAACTCGCCGATGGCCGCTCGGCCTACGAGGCCCCAGCCGGTCAGCTTTACGCGACCCCGGAGCACGTCCACACCGAACGCGCGCTCGCCGCCGCGACCGCGCGCGGCGGAGCTCCGGCGCTGGACGTGTCCGACGTGGACGGTTTCGTGTCCGCGCTGGCGGATCACGGGATGGTCTTGGGCGCGGACCAGGCCGCCGCGGTGCGCGGCGTGCTGACCTCCGGCGCGGCCGTCGAGTCACTGGTCGGCCCAGCCGGGACCGGGAAGTCCTTTGTGGTCGGCGCGCTCGCGAAAGCGTGGCAGGACAACGACTTGTGGGGCGGTCAGTCCCGCCGCGTGGTCGGGTTGGCGTCCAGCCAGGTCGCCACCGACGTCCTCGCCGGCGAAGGGCTCACGGCGCGGAACATCGCGCAGTGGCTTGGGGTGCAGGAGAAGCTCACAGAGGGCTCGACCCACCCCGAACACGTCGAATGGCAGCTCAGCCCCGGCGACCTGGTGGTGGTCGACGAGTCGGCGATGGCCAACACGGCCGACCTCGCGCGCATCCACCGCCACGTCGAGCAGGCGGGGGCGAAGCTGCTGCTGACCGGTGACCACCGGCAGCTCGCCGCGGTCGGTGCCGGGGGCGGCATGGACCTCATGGTCACCGCCGGGGCGGCGTACGAGCTGACCGAGGTCCGTCGTTTCCAGGCCGAGTGGGAACGGGCGGCGTCGCTGCGGCTGCGCGACGGCGACGAGACCGTGCTGGGCGACTACCACAAGCACGGCCGGATCCTCGACGGCGGAACCCGCGAGCAAGCTGAGGCCACCGCCGGAAAGGCGTGGCTCGCCGACACCCTGGTGGGGAAGCACTCGATCCTGATCGTGGACACCAACGAGCAGGCCGCGCTCCTGTCGGCCGAGCTCCGCAACGAACTCGTCCGGCTCGGCAAAGTCGGTGAGTCCGGTGTGCTGCTGGGGATGCAGGGCACCTACGCCGGCGTCGGGGACCTGGTCCAGGCCCGCCGCAACGGCTGGCACCTCACCGGGTTCGACGGCAACCCGGAGGCGCCGATCAACCGCAAGCAGTACCGCGTCATCGACACCCGCGAGGACGGCGGCCTGATCGTCGCCCGCGTCCTCGGACGCGAGGACGGCGTCGGCGAAGTCCTGGGGGAACGGATCACGCTGCCCGGCGCTTATGTGTCCGAGCATGTAGCGCTCGGCTACGCCTCGACCGTCCACAGCGCCCAGGGCCTCACCGTCGACACCTCCCACGCCGTGGTCACCGAGGCGACCGGGCAGGAAGCCCTCTACGTCGGGCTCACCCGAGGCCGCGAGGGAAACACCGCGCACGTGACAACGCTGGCCGTTCCGGCCGACGCACCGGACGGCGCGGCTCTGCAGGCGGTGAAACGGTCGCCGTCCGCGGTGCTGGCCGCCGCGTTCGACGGCCCTGGGCCGCAGCGGTCGGCACTGGCGGAGGCCACGGAAGCGGCGGCGGACAACGACGCGATCCGCACCCCGGCGGAGCTCCTCGCGGACGCCACCGAGCTGGCCACCGCTGGGCGGACCCAGCGCTGGCTGGACGAGCTGGTGGAGGAGGGGAAGCTGACGGAGAACCAGCGCGCCTGGATCGCCGCCGAGGACGGCGGGCCGACGCTGGCGCGGCTGCTGCGCCGCGCCGAACTGGCCGGACACGACCCGCGCGACGTCCTCGATCACGCCGTCACCGCCCGCACCCTGTCCGGGGCGCGGCAGCTGACAAACGTGATCCACCACCGGATCACCGACGCCGTCACGTTGGATCCGGTCGGCGATTCCTACGCCGACTGGCTCCCGAAGGTCGACAACCCGCAATGGGCGACCTACCTGAGGTCGCTCGCCGACACTGCCGATGCTCGCCGTGTGGAGCTTGGGGAGCAACTGGCGGCGGAGCCGCAGCAGTGGGCGATCGAAGCGTTCGGGCCGGTGCCGGAGGATCCCGCCCTGGCGAAGGAGTGGAGCAAGCAAGCCGGAATGGTCGCGGCGCACCGCGAGCTGACCGGGCACGAGGACGAGGAGACCGCGTTGGGCGCGGCCCCAAAGTCCGGGCAGGTCGAGGCGTACGCGTCGTGGCGCTCAGCGTGGCGAGCATTGGGGCGTCCGGAGTCGGGGCGGGATGAGCTGGAGATGTCCGACGGGCAGTTGCTGGTCCGGATGCGGGCGTGGGAGCGGGAGAAGGCGTGGGGGCCGGAGTTCGTCGGCCAGGAACTCGCCGGAACCCACCAGGTCCTCGACGCCCGCCGCCGGGACGCGGCCATGCGCCGCGCCGAAGCCGACGCCGCTGCCGACGAGGAAGAGCGGGAACGGATGCTCCAGGAAGCCGCCGAGGCCGAGGCTCTCGCCGACACCCTCGCCGCTCGCGCGGCCGAGCTGGAAGGCGCGGACGAGGCGCGGGCGCTGTGGTACGCCCACACCGCCGAAACCCGCGCCGCGGCCGACCGCGCCAGCGCGGAAATCTCCGCCCGCAACCTCGACACCACACCCGCGCCGCTGGTCACCGCCGACGAGTGGCTCGACGTCCACCACGAGCACATGGCCGCCGAGGACGTCCACCGCGAGGTCACCGCCGACCACGACCTCACCGACGTCACCCAGCAGCGCGCCGCCGACGTCGACACCGTCACCACTCCCGATGACGTCGAGGACGTGGTCGCGGAGGTCGAGGTGGCCGACGTCCGCGAGGTCGCCGCAGCCGAAGACCCGGTCGTCGAGTCCGACGAGGTCCGGGTGCCCTCTGCCGAGGAGACCGCCGGAGCGGTCGAGCAGGCACAGCGAGCACTCAAGGAGATCGCCGCCCGCCAGGCCATCGAGGAACAGCACGCCGAGGAAGAGGCACAGGCGGCGGAGCTGTACCGCCGCAACACCAGCGACGCTGCCGACGCGGCCGAGCTGGCCGACGCCGACGGCGCGGTGTACGGGCGATGAGCAGGTCAGCCCTGGGAGTGGGCGGGGACGTCAAGCGGCGGAACGCCGCTGCGATGCCACGCCCACTCCAGGGTGGCCACGATCGAATCGAGCCAGCCGGGCCGGTTCGCGACGTAGCTGGGAACCGGCCGGCGCAGTGCGAGACGCTGAGCGGCCAGGCATTCCGCTTCGATGGTCTCCTCGTGCGCGAGCCCGGTTCGCTCCGTGATCGGGGCGTAGGCGAGGAACGTGCGGCCGGTTTCGAGACGGACGGTCGCGCAGGCGATCCAGCGGCACACGTCGACCACACCGAGCGCAGCCCAGGTGCGCTCGCGGTCGTACTGGCGTTCAGCGGCGAGCCACAGGCGCGCGAACTCCACCACCGGCACCCGCACGTTGCCGCGGGGGATCCGGTCGAAGTCGCGTCCGGTCAGCTCCATGGAATCCATGGTGACACGCGCCCCCGACAGAAACCGTCCACCGACCGGGGCAATCCGCCGGCGCACGGCCGCCTCCACCGATAACCGCCCTCTGCGGGCGGAACAAGGTCCGCGCAAGCGCGGCCTGTGTTTTTGAGCTTCGCAGCCCGGCTTAGCACGGCCCCAACCTCACGGTAAAGGGGCGCATTCCGAAAACTTTCCGAGCGCGAAAAGCGTTCGCTCACAAACTTTTCGGCCTGACCCCTTGACCGCGAGCCTCTGGGGCCGCGCGGTGCGCCGAAAAGGGGCAGCGGCAAGCCACCGCCCCGCCCTACGGGCAGCGAAGAAACCCAACCCGGCACACCAGCAGATCACCATCCACGAGGGAGATCGCCATGGCAGCACAGGGAAAGAAGAAGACCAAAGACGAACTCGAAGCCGAAGCGCTCGGCATGACCGTGGAGAAACTCCACGAACTCAAAAACCAGTTCGGCGCCGCGAAGGGACGCGGCAGGCGCCCGGCCGGGACCGCCGGCGCCGACACCAAACTCGCCTCCTGGGGGCAGGTCGAGGGGCAGGAAGAACTGTTCGCCTGCGAACCGGACCAGGCCGCGTCATGAGCTGCACACATTGGAGCTTCTACGTCCTCGCCGGAATCGCGACCTGCCTCGACTGCGGCCACCAATGGCACATCTGACTTCGATCACAAAGGACTGAACGCTATGACCGAGCAGCACCCTGCCTACGTACCGTCCCCGGCATTTTCCACCTGTTTCGAGGGCTGGACCCCCAACCCGGACGACCTGGAGCAGTGGCCCAACAGCGTCCGCGTCGAAGTGGTCGAGGGCTATGACCCGACCTTCACCGGCGAGGTCACCGACAAGGAAATGGAGTACGCCGACTGCGGCGAGGAGCGCCAGCTTGTCGAGATCGACACCAACTACAAGCCCACCCGCGACAGCGAGTATCCGGTCCGGCTGACCCGGTGCGACGCCGTCAAGCTCGCCGCCGCGTTGCTCGAAGCCGCTGAAGACACCTTCCACTACTCCCGTTGCGGGCGGCTCCGCCCCGCCGAGGCCAAGGACCTCCTCGACGCGATCCGCGACACCGAGCACCAGCTCAGCGAGCTCCGCGACCACGCCCCGAACGACCTTCTCGCCGGCACCGGCCTGACGAAAGACCCGCTCGCCGTCCACGAGGACAGCGAGTCCTGACACCCGTCCACCCCCGGCCACGAAAGAGAGCATCCGATGAGGATTCGCGTCGAGGGCACCGAAACCGAGATCGCCGCCGCGGTCAAACGCATCGCCACCGTGTTGGAGGTCCAGGAAACCAGCCGGTTCTACGCCAACCGCGGGGCCACCACGTTGGGCCGCGTGTACCTGACCGTCGCCATCCCGCCGGCCACCCCCGTCGTCCGGGTCGATGCCGAACGCGCCGACCAGCAGCGTCAGCTGCCGGACACGAGCCGGAAGGACCTCCGATGAGCACGTCCGCCTACCGCGAGGCCGCCTACGCCCCCGGAGCCTGGGCTCACCAGCTCGACTCCACCTCACCGTCCGTGCCACTCGCCGACATCGCGGACGAAATCACAGCGTTGACCCGCCGCACCGGCGTCCCGATGACCGCCTACGTGCGCACCACCGGCATCACCGCGTGGCAGATCGTGCTGGTCCGCGACCCTAGCGTCACCCACGGAACCCCCGACCCACGCGACTGCGAACGCGCCGCGCGAAACCTCGCTGCCACCGGCCGGTGGCAGAGCAGAGGGCAGCTGGCCCGCACCTCTGCCCTGGTTGCGATCGGACTCCGTGAGGGCTACACCCCAGGCAACCAGCTGCACACCCTGGCCGAGTTCAAAACCCTGCACTCCCGCCACCTTCCCGTGTGGGTCGGCGCCCCGGCTGAACTCATCTCCGCCCGCCCTCTGCCCGACGGCGGCGTACGCACCTACAGCGAACCTGGCGTGCTGACCTTCACCGACCCGGAGAACCTGCCCGCGTTCGCCGCGATCGCCCACGAACTCGGCCAGCACAGGTTCGTCGTCCACGACTGGCTCACCGGATGGACCACCGCCTACAGCCGCACCGGCCGGGGCGCCCACGTCGCTATGAGGAAGGACCGATGACTCCGGTGCGGTGACATGGTGACGTAGATCGGGTAACCCGCTGCGGACTTGTCTTGACGCGAAGCATGAGGTCCATGACGAGGCATTAGGTCGTCTTGAACTCGCCTTCTTCGATCAAGTCAAGAAGGTTCCGCTCGTGGTCAAGTTCCCCGCTTGAAGTCGGCGCATCTGGTGAAGCGTCGACTTCTTGCGGTTCTCCCATGTTATTAGAGAACTCTTTTTCGTCGATTTGCCGGAGTTCTGTGATGAAATTTTCGAGAAGTTCTTCAAGGGTGGAGATAGGCGGATGTTGTTCGAGGTGAGCCTGAATTCCATCAATTATCTTTTGTTGATCTTTTTGGTCCTGGGTCGAGTTCTTTGCCCAGTTTCGGCCGGGGTGCAGGGTGTCCCAAGGTGATCGTTTGTTTTGCCTGGTCTCGGGGTCGTCGCCGTGTTTTCCGATGCCCGTGCAGACCTTGGTTTCCTTGTTCCAGATGGGTTTGAAGAAGTCGATCAGCTGAACCTCGGCGGCGTGTTGGAATCCGCTCTGAACGATGAGGAATCGGCAGTCGAAGTCTTTGATGTCGAGTGTGGCGGTCGAGTGAATGGATGCGGCGTGCTCGCCGAGCCGTTTGAACAGCCTTGTTCCGTGGTCGATCGGGTCGCTGCTGGATCGTTTCGCGGGGTCGGCTTTTCCGACGTACAGCGGATGCTCTTTCTTGGACAGTTCGGCATAGGGTTCGAACGGGCCGTTGTAGTAGAGGGCGTAGACACCGGCGCCGTAGAAGGGGCGAAGGGTTGCCAGTGGGTGCCGGGGTTGGGACGCGGCCATGAGGGCCACGATCCGCGCGGTGGTGTCCGGCTCAAGTGGATTGAAGAGCTTGGTCGGCCGGAGCACAGGGTCGAGCTGGTCCACTGCGGCTTGCAGTGCGGAGATCTTGGAGTTCAGGTTCTTGCGGAAGTTCTCGCGAGTTTTATCCGTCAGGGCGGCTGCGACCTTCGTGGCTTCTTCAGCCGCGAGGGCCACGCTGTCGAGCACGGCTTTTCTCGGTTCGGGTGGTTTCCTGGATGGCACTGTTGTCCCCTCCCCTGGGGTGCGCGGCGTTCCTGTTGCAGACCCGGCCGCGCCGATCGTGTGAGTCCGCAGGATACCGATCATGAAGGTCAGAAGGAGCGGGTCGCGAGCTTGCCGGTCACGAAGGCGAGATTGGTCATCGAAGTCATGGAGTGTCGCGCAGGTGTTCGACCAGGCCGCGGTATGGTTTCCGGCATGGGTACGCAGGCAGAGCTGTTCTCGCCGCGCGCGGTCGTGCGTGAGGTCGGTACGAGTATCGAGCTGTTCACCGGTGGTGGCGGTCTCGCGATGGCGATGGAGAACGTCGGTTTCCGGCACCTGTTGGCGGTGGAGCTGGACAAGCGTGCCTGCGAGACGTTGAAGAGGAATCACGCGGAGGAGTTCGGGGCCTCGGCCGAGCAGGGCACGACGCTCGGGTCGCCGTGGCCGTTGAAGGCCATGAGCGTCCGTGACGTCGAGTTCGATCCGTGGTTGGGCAAGGTGGACGTCGTCGCCGGCGGTGTGCCGTGTCAGCCGTGGTCGCTCGGTGGTGCGCACAAGGGGTACGACGACGAGCGCAACTTGTGGCCCGAGCTGTTCCGCACCGTTCGGGAGACCCGGCCGCGGGCGATCATCGCGGAGAACGTGAAGGGCCTCCTGCGGCCGTCGTTCGCGCCGTACTACGAGTACATCCTCAACGAGTTGCGGGCACCGTTCGAACGGCGGGTCGAGGGCGAGGACTGGCAGGACCACGCCAAACGGCTCGAGAAGGCCTTGGCGAAGGACTCGATCGACCCGTCCGAGCGCTACGACGTGAAGTTCAAGCTGGTCAACGCCGCAGACTACGGGGTTCCGCAGGTCCGGTGGCGGGTGTTCGTGGTGGCGTTCCGCCGCGATCTGGGGTTGGCGGACTGGGAGTTCCCCGAACCCACCCACTCCGAGGGCGCGTTGCTGCGCGCGCAGGCGGATGGCAGCTACTGGGACGAGCACAAGGTCGCCAAGCGCTACCGGTACGCGCCGCCGCTGCTGGACGACGTCGACGATGGGGACGGCACCGAGCGGTGGCGGACACTGCGGGACGCGATCAACGCCGACCCGGCGCGCGGTCTGCCAAAGCTCGGCGAACCGGTCGGGGACAAGGTCGAGCACCCGGACCATCTGCACCACTACGGCTGGCCGGGCGCCCGCCAATACCCGGGACACACGCCGAACCTGCTGGACCGGCCGGCGAAGACGGTCAAGGCCGGCGTCCACGGTGTGCCGGGCGGCGAGACCGTCTTGCAGCGTGATGACGGCTCGATCCGCTACATGACCGTCCGCGAGGTCTCGCGGGTCATGACCTTCCCGGACGACTACTACCTGATGGGGCCGCGCAGCGAGCAGATGCGACAACTAGGCAACGCCGTCCCGGTCCTGCTCGCGCAGGCGATCGCGCGCTCGGTCGCGGACGCGCTGGACACGAAGCCCGAGCGAAGCGACGGCTGATGACCGAGCGGTATCACTGGAAAGAGCAACGCCCCGAACCCGCCGCCTGGCAGCCCACACCGGGAAAGACGCAGCGGGAACGCGCCGAGGAACAGGACACCGCCGCCGGCGGACGCGGCGCCCGCCACATCCGGTTACCCGACGGGCCGCCGGTGTGTGGCTCGGTCGCGTTGCGGGTCTACCCGTCGGGTCGGCGGATCTACGCGTATCTGCGCTGGTCCGAGCACGGTAAGACCCGCGAACGCTACGTGGGCGAGGTCGAGCGGCCCACCCGCGAGGAGAACCTCGCCGACGCATGGCGGCTCGTGCACGACGCCGGCCTGCTCGACCAGACCCGCGAACCCGACCTCACTACCCGATGATCACCAACCCGGCGACAAGCCGTCCGCCGACGGCTCCAAGACGGACACGAAGAGGCGCTCGCTGATTCAGAACGGGCACGAAGGGGGAACTTCATGGACTTGCGTGAGCTGCTGAGCACGATCGCGACCACCTACGACCGCGAGCTGGGACAGCAAGCACCGGCCGCGCGCCTGCTGCGCGGCGCCGGCGAGGTCCTCGAGCGCTACGTCCCGCTGGGCTACCTCGTCAAGGGCAGCAGCGGGCAGAGCACCACGGCGTTCGTGCCATGGATCGCGGTCTTCGACCCGGACGAGACCGACTCGGCCACCCATGGCATGTACGTCGTGTACCTGTTCGCCGCCGACATGCGCTCGGTGTCCCTCACCCTGTTGCAGGGGTCCGAAGACCTCCGCAAAGTGATCAAGGGAGACGCCCTGGGCGACCTGGCCGGCCAGGCCGGCGCGATCCGGCGGGCGATGGACCCGAACCTCATCACGGACCTGGACGAGCGCGTCACCTTGGTCGCCCCCAAACGCGTGCAGCGCCCGAAGTACTACGAGGCCGGCACCATCATCGCGAAACGCTACGAGATCGCGGACCTGCCCGCCGACCAGCGACTCGCGGACGACCTCCTCCGATTTCTACGCCTGTGCGAGCACGGGATCGACTGCCGCCGCCAGCTCGCCCTCTCCGACCCCGGCGCGATCGCCACCGGCGAGCGATACCAACCACCCGCCGCAGAAGGGTTCAAATCGAAAGACGACAGCGAGCACGAACAGACGATCGCCGCCCGCAAGATCATCAAAAGCCGCAAACACGAGACACTCGTCAACACCTTCAACGACCACCTACGCGACCGCGGCTTCACCACCGCCAGCCCACACCCCCGCGACCTCACCGCCACCCGAGACGGACAGGACTGGCTCATCGAGGCGAAGGTCCTCCGACGCGGCGACGCCGTACAAGCCACCCGCGGCGCCCTCGCCCAGCTCTACTGGTACCGCCACGTCCACTACACCGAACCCCGGACGGTACGACTACTCGCCCTCTTCAACGAGCCCGTCGGAGACCTCTGCCTCGACGTACTCCACGCCAACGACGTCCAAGCCGTCTGGGCGGAGCAAGGCACCTGGGCCGGAACAGCGACGGCCCTGACTGATGGATTGTGTTAGCTGTGTGATGCCAGCTGAGCTTGGTAAGCCGGGTGACGGGCGGTTGGGTGATGTGGCTGGTGGAGGTTGCAAGATGCACCGCTGAGCCCGAAGTGAGGGACAGAGAGGCCCCAAGGAGTACACCTTGAGGCCTCTCCGCGCCTGCTCTGCTGCTGCAGACCCGAAGTCCACGCAGCTAGGCTAATCGGCTTAAGCCGTCGACACTACAGACCCGAAGTCCACGCGTCTCTACTAGACTAGCCGGACTGGGCACGGTGGTCAAACCGTCACGAAGGTGAGCCCAGCCTCATCTGCTGACGCCGAAGCCACTTGTCGTGCTCGTACAGTCTGACGCCAAACGCGGATGACTTGTAACCGCTATCGAAGTTGGGGACGCCCAGTTTCGCTCGAAGTTTCTGGGCCAATTGGCCCTTCAATGACCGATGGTTGCCAAGCCCGCAGTCAGCTTTGAAGCCGAACGCTACCGCCCCAACGAGCATGTCAACAAGCTGTAGTCCTTCAGTCGCCTTCGAGTCGACTTGGATAACGGAAGTGACAGCCAGACGGTCAAGTCTATTGTTGCACTCGATCTTCACTGTACTCTCGAATGACCGGTTGTTCGGTGCAGAGTAGTTGTCTGCTATTACGGTCACAAGCTCATATGGCTGCACGCTTCCAATCAAGAGTTGCGTAGCAAGCTTCTCGTAGGCCCTGAAAGTGTTGCCAAACCTTGCAACTGGGTCGGCGACGTGTCGATCGGCAACAAAACAAGAGAAATTGGCCGAGCTATCAAGGAGTAGTTCGATCAAGGATTCTGAGGCTGCCAGGCTGGACGTAGTTATGCTTCCCCATTTGAACTCGTCATAAAACTTGTGCTTTTTTCGGATCGCTTTCACTTGCTTGAGTAGCGCGGCGTGATCTTCTACGCGAAGAAGGCCAACGACGAAGAATCTATCGCTCGAAATTGCCCCCGCCTCGTCGAAGAACGCGACTGACGTCGGGTGGCTTTTGTGCAATGTGCAAGCTCGGGCGTGCGCCGGAGGCTGAACCATCTGACCCCCTCTCCGGGTCGAGGCTCTCCTCGACGTGGGCGCTATTGCCGACTTTATGATCTTGTGATGCTCGACACTGTCAATATACTACATCTTGTGGTGTAGCCCCTACGTGACACGCGCATAGTGTGGTCGCCTCGGGGGTTGCGAGTAAGTGGTTCATGTGAGATCCACATGAAGTTTACTGGCGGTTCTGCCGGATCGAAGGGTGATCCGCATGTCGGGCTTGGCGCCTTTGAGTGACCGGTTGAACGCTTAAGCTTCTGCCTGGTTGGCACGCCTTGACCTGGACAAGCAGCCTGTGGATAACTCGTGGGGAAGTTCTTCGAGGCGACCATGGCGGGTGAGGCTGTTCATGTCTACGTGCCTTGTGGTGGCGGCCTGACGTCCACGCCGGGGCCCGTGGTCATCGTTCGGGGAACTTTGTTGGCATGTCGAGTGAAACTTGTCTCTTGGCGTGTCGAAGCTGAGCCAGATCGGGCTCGAAAGTGTGCCGAGTGCTAGTCGCCGGTCGGACTCGGGAAGTTGATCGATGGAGAACCATCGTGGTTGCAGACCACGGTCGGGAGCATTCGGACATGCCAGTCCGGGTCGGCCCTGGTTCAGGTGTGACAGCAGCGCTCCGGATGCCTCTGGGGTGCAGCCCGAGAGGCATGTGGTTCCGCGCAGCGCTCAAGACCTTCACGGTGTACCAACCCTCTGAGAACCTTAGCTGTGTCCGACACGAGGTGCGAGAATGGGAGAAGGGCCAGTCCGCTGGACTGGCCCTTCTCTACCGGCTAAAAACAGGGGCTCTACCGTTGAGCTACAAGCTGGGATTTGAACCCAGATCTCCCTGCTCCAGCTCCTACGGTACCACAATCGCCGACGTTGAGTGCTTGTCAGATCTTCAGGCCTCGGGCGTCCGCAGCCGCCGCGATCTCGTCGTCGGAGATCTTAAGGGCGTGGTAGTGAAACCTGCTCCAGCCGAGTAGCTTTTTACGCAGGCGGCGGTCGTTCGCTGTACTCACCTGTGGGCCGTGGGTAAGAAAGTCGTCAACGACCACTTCGGCCCAGCGGATGACTGGCAGAGATCGTGCGAGCATCTCGTTTGCCTGTTTGGCCAGGACCTTCGTCGCCGCGAGCGCCAAGAACATCTCGCCGACGCCGAGGTCGATCGTCGCGCCCTCCACCAGAGGGAGCGGGTTTCGGCCCACGACCTTTCGCCAATCAAGCACCGCATCGTTGGACATGGCGGCAACGCGCTTCACCACCCGACCGTCGATGACGCCACCCCGATGAATGACCGCGTTCCGCATCTCACGAAGCGTGTGCAGTTGACTCAGCGAGTCTTGGTTGAACGCGCCGCCTCCCTTGCTGCACTCGGACCCCAGCTTGTTGTGTAGCTGACTGGCGTCACGCGGCACATCGCAGCCGGTGAGCTCGATGCACGAGCGCAGTAGGTCCTCATGGATCGCGAGCGCGTAGGGCACTGCCATCATCCCGAGGTGCTTGTCCGCCTCGACAAGAACGTTGCGTGCCGAGGTGGTTGTCAAGTTGAACCTGCCTACGTGCTGAACCCCAGGGAACATTGCCGGCAGCAGCTGGTCAGAGCCGTCCATCAGAGTCAGAAACTTTGCCGACATCTGAGCACCGAACAGCAGGCCCATAATCGCCGTGTTCGCGCTCTCGCGTGCTTCGGTATGTTGCCTGAATGCTGGGAAGTTGACTAGCGGGAGTCTGGCCACTGGGTCATTCTGCCCTCCTCGCGAGCGGCTCCGCTTGTAGGCGGTGCGATACGGGGTGCCGGCTTGGTGCTTAGCGGTCTGCTGGCGGGGCCGGCCTGCGGTCCACGCTTTGGTCCACGAACTGCTGCTCAGTCATGCCCAGCACGCCCATTTTGCCGCCACCGATGCGCAGCAGGGCCCAGGTAGCGGACTATCCACAGGCCGGCGCTGGAACTTGTAAACAGAAGGTCAGGGGTTCGAGCCCCCTTGGCGGCTCCGGATCAACATGGCAGGGTGGCCTGCCAATTCGGCTCGTCACGTGATTCTTGTTCGCATTTTCCTTGGTGTCATTGGGCTCGCGGATCGCCGGCATGGCCCAGGACGCTCCCGGACGGCGGAGCGACCCCGCGCGGACGAGTCGGGTCAGGTCTGCCAACGCGCCGTCAGCAGGCGTTGCGCGGGGGGCGTCCCGGGGAGGTCGACGTTCGGCCTGGCGGCGAGGCCGCCCAGGGCGATCGCGATCAGGCGGCGCCGGGCGGCCCGCGCTTCGGCGGTGAGCGAGGCGTCGTCCAGGTCCTGGATCTGCTCGATCAGAGGCGAACGGCCCAGCTGCTCGATGAGCAGGAGGATGTCGGTTGCTGTGACGCCTCCGCGTAGTCCGCCGCACTCGCGCGCGCGGTCCACCAGGGCGGCGAAGTCCCGGTCTGCCGCGGCCGCGAGGTCGGCCATCTGCGGGGGCAGCGAGGTCAGCCTCCCCAGTGGGGCCAGGGTGCCTTGGCCGTACTCGACGCTCTCGATGACCAGGTTCTGCAGGCCCTGCCACGGGTCGGAGTGGTCGGCGGCCGTGTGCACGGCCGCCGACCATTGCTGGTTCGACAGCACCAGCAGTCGTTCGTACAAGGCGGCCTTGCCGTTGTAGCGCCGGTAGAGCGTGCCCACGCCGACTCCGGCGACCTCGGCGATCGCGTTGACCGAGGCGTTGGCCCCGTCGCGGGCGAACACCCGCCGGGCGGCCTCCAGGAGGGCCTGGTCGTTGCGGGCGACCTCGGCCTGCCGGGCCTGCTGCTGTCTGGAGATGGGCATGCCCGTCATCCTAGACCTTGCGGAGTGAAACGCTCCGCAAGTAGTGTCCTCCATGTCCGGAGCACATTGCTCCGGACTAAGGAAAGCGAGGATCCTGTGCCTTCGAACAAGACCGTGCTAGTCGCCGGAGCGACCGGAAACCAGGGCGGCGCCGCCGCCCGGGCACTGCTCGCCGACGGCTGGAACGTGCGGGCCCTGGTGCGGGACCCGGACGCGGCCACCGCCCATGCCTTGGCCCGTGCCGGTGCGACCCTGGTCCACGGCGACCTCGACGACGCGGAGTCACTGGCCCGGGCGACCGCCGGCGCGCACGGCGTGTTCAGCGTCCAGCCGCTGGCCGTCACCGAGGAGGAACTGGCCACCGAGGTCCGCCGTGGGATCGCCCTGGCCGACGCCGCCCGGACCGCGGATGTCGCGCACCTGGTCTACAGCTCGGTCGACGGTGCCGAACGCGCCACCGGCATCGACCACTTCGAATCCAAGACCCGCATCGAGGAGCACATCGCCGATACCTTCCCGTCGGCGACGATCCTGCGGCCGGTGTTCTTCATGGACAATCTGCTCTGGTACGCCGACGCCACCGACGAACGCGTCCTGGAACTGCCGGTGGTCCCCGACCGCCCGATGCAGATGATCGCGGCCTCGGACATCGGCCGGATCGCCGCCGCCGCGTTCGCCGAGCCCGAGGCCTACCTCGGCACCCGGCTGGCGATCGCCGGTGACGCCGTGAGCTTCGAGCAGGTGGCGACGACGTACCAGCAGGTGACCGGCGTCCGCACGCGGCTGGCGCCCAAGCCGATCGAGGAACGGATGTACCAGTGGTTCGCCGAGGACGGCTACCAGGCCGACATCCCCACCTTGCGCACCGACTTCCCCTGGCTTCAGCGCTTCGACGCGTTCCTGCGTAACGCACTCTCCGCCCGCTGACCAGCGACCTGCTCCCGACGTCAGGTTCCACCCCGACGCCCTGTGAACGTCCGTCCACGGCAAGGTCACCTACGAGGTCGTCCACACCCGATTCCTGCGACCACCAACGGTCCGCCCTGGCTCCGCACCGCCCGCCGGTGGGCCCGGCCCGACGGACCGGAAGTCTGTCAGAGAGACTGGGGGCCAGTGCCCGCCCTCTCGACCTGGAGCCTTTTATGCCGCAAGGGACCGTCCGTTGGTTCGACGCCGAACGGGGTTTCGGCTTCCTCGCGCCCGAGGACGGCTCGCCGGACGTGTTCGTGCACGCCTCCGAGATCGTCGGGGACGGCGGCGCGAAAATGCTCCGCGAGGGTCAGGCCGTCGTGTTCGAGGTTGGCGAGAACGACCGCGGGCCCCAGGCGCTGCGCGTTCGCGTCACCGCCGATGCGGCCACCGGCAGCGCCGTGGGCCTGCTCGGCACCGTCAACTGGTACGAGCCGGGCAAGGGCTACGGTTTCGCGTCGCCGGACGGCGGCGGCGCCGACATCTTCGTGCACAGCTCCGCCATCGTGACCGGCGGCGTGGTCACCGAGGGGCAGCGGGTGGCCTTCCTGATCGTCGAAGGCGAGCGCGGCCCGCAGGCCGACCACGTGATCCCGCTGGGAGCAGGAGCCGGCTCACCCGCCGCGGCCGGTATCGCGGACGGCGCCGACGGCACGGTGGCCTGGTACGACGAGGACAAGGGCTTCGGCTTCATCAACCCCGACTCCGGCGCCGGGGACGTCTTCGTGCACGCCCGGGCCTTGGCCGAGGGGCTGACGTGGCTCGCGGAGGGCGACCGCGTCGCCTACGAGGTGGCCAGTGGGGACAAGGGCCCGCAGGCCCGCGACGTGCACCTGGTCCGGGGCGCCGAGCCCCAGGCGGCGCCGCAGCGGTCGGCACCTGCCGCGGCCGCGGGGCCGGCGGCGCGGGACGTGCCCGTACGAGGCGGCGAGGGCGTCGTCGC
This sequence comes from Amycolatopsis thailandensis, assembly GCF_002234405.1. Taxonomy (GTDB): domain Bacteria; phylum Actinomycetota; class Actinomycetes; order Mycobacteriales; family Pseudonocardiaceae; genus Amycolatopsis; species Amycolatopsis thailandensis. The sequence goes on from NZ_NMQT01000109.1 coordinate 23,117, forward strand.
GCGCTACGACCCCGACCGCGGCTTCGGCTTCATCACCCCGGACGCAGGCGGCGACGATCTCTTCGCCCACGTGTCCGTGATCATGGGGTCGGAGCCGCTGCAGAAGGGTGACCGGGTCCGGTACGCGGTGCGTCAGGGCGACCGGGGCCCGCAGGCCGACCGCATCGAACGCCTCTGAAGAGGCGGCCCCACCGATGGCTGCCGTGAAGGCATGGTGCTGAACTGGCCGACGGGGTCGGCCGTGCCCTGAGTGTCCACATGGGGCATTTATCGGCGATCAGATGATTGATTCATGCTTGTATAAGCTTTTCTGTGCAGAGTCGTGAGTGGCAAGGAGGCCTTCACGGACTTTGCGTTCGGGTGACATGAGTGTGGTGAAGGGGACTTTCCTCTCATCGCATGAGCGGAAAGTCCCCTTCACCACAGGTCTTGCGGGTACCGCGGGCCTCGTGGGCGACGGAGGCTCG
>NZ_NMQT01000011.1 GCF_002234405.1 Amycolatopsis thailandensis
CAGGTGCAGAAGCTGCTGATCGGGCGCGATCTCACCGGGGTGAACGCGATGCTCTGAGCCGCGATGGGGTCGTGAAGTGACCGGTCCCGGCGGAGTCGTATTTAGCTACCCACTGGTGTGACCGGCGAGTGTGGAGGATTTGGGACGTTCAACGTCCCGAATCCTCCACGCTCGGCCTGGTTGGCGAGGGAGTCGGGGCAGTGAACGTCCGGGATCTTCCCCCGTCACCTCGTCGGCCACCGGTCGCGCCTGGTGCGACCTTGATCAACGGAGGATCGGGGACGTTGAGTGTCCCGGATCTTCCGTTGATCAAGGTCCGAAGCCGGGGCGACCCCACGGTGAAGGAATTGGGACGTTCAACGTCCCAATTCCTTCACCGTCGCGCCCTGGCAGCCGCTGAACCACCACTCTCGCCCAGTTCAGGCGTGGGTAGGTAAATACCGGTCCGCTCTAACCCGAAATGCCACCTCACGACCACCCCGCCCGACGCCTCACCCGGGACCCCTCGTCCGGACAGCTAGTCCTTTTGGCCGACCAAAGGCGATGAAAGAACCATTCGCGCGCTCGATGTGCGTTCACCGGCCGGTGAACAGGATGGAGATTCGCCAACAGATCGGAAGAGGGGTCTCGGATGAGGAAAACGTGGTCCATCGCGCTCGCGCTCGCCATTCTGGCGGCCGCCGCGGCGGCGGCGGTACCGGCGGGGGCATCACCGGAGGCGTCACCGCAGCCGGTGAAGTGGGGGCAGTGTCCGGCGGACGCCGCGGCGCCCGGCCTGGAGTGTTCGACGATCAAGGTTCCACTCGACTACGACGATCCCGGCGGCAAGCAGATCGACATCGCGATCTCCCGGCTGGCGAGCAAGAAGCCGGAGCAGCGCCGCGGCGTCCTGCTGACCAATCCGGGTGGTCCGGCGGCCGGGTTGAAGTTCCCCGCCGACCTGAGGACGGCGAAGGTGCCGCAGGCTGTGTTCGACAGCTACGACCTGATCGGGTTCGACCCGCGCGGGATGGGGCACAGCACCCCGGTGACCTGTGACCTGACGCCGGAGCAGAGCGCGGTGGGCAATGTCCCGCCGTATGCGCGCAACGCTGCCGACGTGGCGAAGCGGGCGGAGCAGTCGAAGGCCATCGCCAGGCAGTGCGCCGCTTCGAAGTCGGCGTGGATGCTGCCGCACGTCAGCACAGCGAACACCGCGCGGGACATGGACCGGATCCGGGCCGCCCTGGGCGAGAAGAAGATCTCCTTCGCCGGCTATTCGTGGGGCACCCACCTGGGCGCCGTGTACACCACGCTGTACCCGCAGCGCGGCGACCGGATCATGCTCGACAGCAACGTGGGCCCGGACGGCTGGGACTACGCGAACGACCGGATGTACGCCCAGGGCTTCGACGACCGTTTCCCGGACTTCGCCAAGTTCGCTGCGGCCAACTCGGCCACCTACGGTTTGGGCAGCACACCGGCGCAGGTCACCGCGAAGTACTTCGACCTCGCCGCGAGGCTGGACAAGGCGCCGGTCCGCGACGTCGACGGCCCGACGTTCCGGATGCTGACCTACGGCTTCCTCTTCAATGACTTGGCAATGCCGCTCGTGGGCAAGCTCTGGCAAGCGCTCGACAAGGACCAGCCGCTCCCGCCGATGGGGCCGGACGCACCGCCCGGGATCGAAAACCTGGTCTCCGGCCGCTATTACATGATCTGCAACGACTCCCGCTGGCCCGGGTCGGTGGGCACTTACCAGCGCACCGTCGCGATCGACAGGCTCCGTCACCCGATGTTCGGCGCAGCCGGGGCCAACGTCCAGCCGTGCGCGTTCTGGCCCGAGCCCGCCGACCCGCCGGTGCGCGTCGGTGACCGGGGTCCGGCCAACATCCTCATGCTGCAGAACCGGCGCGACCCGGCGACACCGCTGGCGGGGGCCGAGAAACTGCGGCGCGCGTTCGGCGACAGGGCCCGCATGGTCACCGTCGACGCGGGTGGGCACGGCGTCTATCCCTACGTCGGCAACAAGTGCGCCGACACGGCGGCGACCACCTTCCTGGTGACGGGTGAGCGTCCGAAGCACGACCTGGCGTGCGCGGCCGAACCACGGTGATCACCGGGGACGCCGGGTGCCGCGGGCGGCATCCGGCGTCCTCACGGCCGCTGAGGCATGATGATCACCGGACCAGCGAACCAGGAAGGACGGCCGCGTGCTTCCGACCGCCGCACCACCACCCGTCCGAGGGTTGGTGATCGCCGAGGTCGTGGTGCTGGCCGCGTTGAACATCGAGCAGCTGGTGCGACGCCTGATCCTGGACGGTCCGGCCCCGGCCGGGGAGATCCTCTACTTCGCGGTCGGCCTGGTGCTGGGCGTGCTCGCGTTGCTGCGGCGTCGTTTCCCGGCCCGGACGGCGGCGTTGACGCTGTCGGGGATCGCGCTCTCACTGGCTTGCAGCGCCGTGGGTTTCCTGGCCGAACCGGCCGCGGCTCCGAGCGGAGACGCCGAGTCGCTGGCGCTCGCGATTCTGGTCGGGGCGGTGTGCCATCGGCTGCCGGGTGGTCACGCCGCCGTTTACGCGGTGCTCGGTGGGCTGACCATGGCCGCGGCCCCGGTCCTGCGCTTCGGCGATACGTTCACGACACTGTCCATCGCGGTGGTGTGGGCCTTGCTGTGGGGGTGCAGCGTCATCGTCGGGCTGATCCTGCGGGACGGCGATGCCCGCCGTGAAGCGGCGCTGGCCGCGGCCCGAGACCGGGAACGGTTGGCGCTGGCCCGGGAATTGCACGACCTGGTGGCGCACCACATCACCGGGGTCGTGGTCCGCACCCAAGCCGCCGGCGTCGTACTGGCGGACGGTCCGGAACAGGAACTGATCAAGGAGATCGAGCACGCCGGCGCGGAAGCGCTCGGCGCGGTCCGGCGGCTGGTGATGATGCTGCGCAGCCCCGAACTCGCGTCCCAGGTCACCGTCGGCGGATTGGTGGAGACCGTGGAAGCGGCGGTCGGGGACGACGAAAGCGTCACGGTGCGACTGGCGGACGGGCTCGCCGAGCTCGCGGTCGCGCCGGAAACGGTGTCCACCGTCCACCGCGTCGTCCTCGAATCGCTGAACAACGTGCGCAGGCACGCGCCCGACGCCCGCCGCGTCACCGTGCTGGTCGAGCCGACCGAGGGCCGCCGGCATCTCCGGGTCGAGGTCGGCAACGACGGTCTCCGGCCCGGCCGGGTGCGCCGGTCGCCGGGCGGCTACGGCTTGATCGGGATGGCCGAGCGGATCTCGGCACTGGACGGCACGCTGATCGCCGGTGAACACGGAGAGCGCGGCTGGCGAGTCCTCGCCGAACTGCCTTTGCCCGGCGGGGTTTCGCCTGCCGCCGCAGCGGAAGGAGGAGCCGCGCGGTGACACTGCGAGTCCTGCTGGCCGACGATCAGGCCTTGGTGCGCACGGGTTTCCGGCTGATCCTGGAGCGGGTGCCCGGGCTGGAAGTGGTCGGCGAGGCGGAAAACGGCGAGCAGGCGGTCGAGCTGGCCCGGCGGCTGCGCCCGGACGTGACGCTGATGGACATCCGTATGCCCTTGGTCGACGGTCTCGCCGCCACCCGGCGACTGGCGGGCCCCGACGTCGAAGACCCGTTGCGTGTCCTGGTCGTCACGACCTTCGACCTCGACGAGCTGGTACACGAGGCCTTGTGCTCCGGTGCCTGCGGCTTTCTCCTGAAGGACGCCGGTCCCGGTCTGCTGGTGGAGGCGGTGCACGCGGCCGCGAACGGTGAAGCCCTGGTCTCGCCGTCGATCACCACGCGCCTGCTGGCTCATTTCACCGCCACGTCGGCCCGGCGCCGCGCCCGCCGCGCCGATCCCGCGCTGACCCACCGCGAACTCGACGTCGCCAAGGCCATCGCTCGCGGCCGGACGAACGCGGAGATCACCGAGGAACTGACGATCTCGCTGTCGACGGTGAAGACCCACCTCGCGTCGATCCAGCGCAAGATCGCGGCCCGCAACCGCACCGAAATCGCCGTGTGGGCCTGGGAATCGGGTCTCGTGCGCTGACCGGGATCCGGTCGTGTGGTCCGAACGAGCCCTGACGAGTCCGGCCGGACCGGAATAGCCTTTTTTGTCATGACGCCTGGGTTTCAGGTGAATCTTCGACAGATGAGGTGAATCCCGATGACCGAACCGAAATCGAGCCAGTCACGGACATCGTCGAGGCTTCGGCGAGGCGCTGTCGTGATGGCCGTCGCCGCGGGTGCCTTCCCCTTCCTGGCGGGGACCGCGCAGGCCGCCGCCTTCGTGCCCATTCCTTCGAATTACGTTTACGACCCGAATCGCGGCGCCTGGCACGACTACTGCACGTTGTCGCCGGACAAGCCCGTCGTCCCGCCCTGGGGCCAAGTGGACTTCCGCGGGCCGTGTGCCAACCACGACATGTGCGAAGAAGCAGGCGGCAAGAACACGCTGCGTTGCGACAACCTCTTCTTCCGGCTCATGCATCAGCAATGCGACCACACCTTCGGCACGGGCCCGGCCCGGGGGCCGTGCGATTTCATCGCCGACACCTACTACAACGCGGTCCGCTCGACCGGCTGAAAACCGCTACGGTCGCCACATGAGCGAAAACGCGAAGATCGACCCGGCCAGGATCGGCAACGTGCTGCACCCGGTGGCGGACGTCGACGCCGCCGTGCGGTTCTACTCCACCGCCCTTGGCCTGGAAACGAAATTCGTGGACGGCGACCGCTACGCCGCGCTCGACGCCGGCGGCACCACGCTCGCTCTCGCCGGTCCCGCCGAGGACGTCACCGGTGGCGTGCCGGCGGCGTCGTTCAAGGTTCCCGACGTGGCCGCGGCGGTGGCCGCCGTCGTGGAGAGCGGCGGATCCGTGGTCCGGCAGCCGGAACAGGGCCCGCACGAGGTCCGGGCCGTGGCACGCGACCCGTGGGGCAACACCGTCGTGCTCTACGGACCGCGATGACCGTGAGCCCCTGTCACGCGTCGGCCCGGCTTCGCTGACCGCTGATCGGCAGCCGCAACCGCAGGCGGAAGCCGCCGTCGGGGGTCGCCTCGGTGACCACGGTGCCGCCCACCAACGCGGCGCGTTCCTGGAGCCCGAGCAGTCCGTGGCGGGCGCTGGGCAACGTCAGGCTCGGCCGGGTCGCGGGAGTGTTGCCGACGGTCACGGTGAGATCGGTGCCGTCGTGCGCGATGTCGACGGTCGCCGTGCTTCCCGGCGCGTGTTTGCGGACGTTGGTCAGGGCTTCCTGGATGGTGCGGTAGATCGTGCGCTGGACGGCGGTGTCGATGCCCTCCGGCGCTGTCCCGGTCCGCCGCGTCTCGATGCCGCTTCCGGCGATCAGGCGGTCGAGATCGGACAGCGTCGGCTGTGGCATCAGCTCGGTCGTGGAGCTGCCGGAGGCACGCAGCAGGTTCACCATGTGGCGTAGCTCGTCGAGGGTGTCGACGGAGAGCCTGCGGACGTTCTCGGCGGCGGTTCTCGCGTCCGGGTCGCTGGTCGAAACGCTGAGCGCACCCGCCTGGACGGCGATCAGGCTGACCTGGTGCGACACGACGTCGTGCATTTCGCGGGCCAGCTGGGTGCGTTCCTTGGCGAGGACCGCCTGGGCGTCCAAGAGGCGTTCGTGCTCACGAGCTTGCCGGATGTCGTCCAGCCGCAGGGTGAGTTCGCGCTGTGTGTGCACCAACCTGCCGAGGATGGCGTGATTGAGTCTTCTGCTGAGCCATGGCCTTCGCGGCACGGACCGAACTGGCCCGCCGGAGCCGGTCACGACCTCGACCGTCCACAAGGGACACCCGTTCCGGAGAAAACGTCCGTTTTGGGCACTTTGCGTGAGTTTGCGTACGGGTCGTGAGTGTTAAAGAGGGTTCTAACCCTCTTTAACACTCACGACCCCCATGGGAAGCCTCATATGGCCGTAAATCGGACACTCAGCCGTCCCATGTGGACACCCGGGGCGCGCCTGGTCGCCGTCCAGTCCGGAACCATGTCCTCGGGTAGCGAAGAAGGCCTGCGCGGCAGGATCGACCATGCCATATTTGGCTTATCGCCCAATAATCCGAATCGCCGCTCACGACCCCGCGTCGAACAGTTTCGGCGGCAAGCCGGTCACGCTCGCAGGAGCAGGCTGTCGTGCATGGCGGAGAAGGCGCGCCGCACGTGGCCCGGCAGTTCGCCGGGGGCGCACTCGGGCAGCCATTCGTCCAGTGCGCACCGCCAGGTGGCCACGCAGAATTCGATGAGCATGCGCAGTTCGAGATCCCGCGGGTCGCCGAGCCGGTGCGCGACCTCCGTCTGGATCTCCGCGCAGTGCCGCAGCGAATGACCGTTCAGCGAGGCCGACTGGTCGACCAGCCTGAGCGTCGCGGGGAAGCGCTGGTACCAGTCGTCGTCCATGCGGTCCAGTGTGGTCAGCAGGGCGTCGCGGAAAACGTCCACGAGTGACCCGGACTTCCCGGTTTCGTCCAGTGTGACGAGGAAATCGCTCCAGAGCTGTTTGACGGCGGTGAGGGCGACGTCCTCCTTCGAGCGGTAGTTGCGGAAGAAGGTCCGCCTCGACACCTCCACCTCGTCCAGTAGCGCGTCGAGCGGGGTGGCGTCGAATCCGTGCTCTCCGAACAGTGAGATCGCCGTTTCCGCCAGGGCCTGGCGAGTACGCAGCTTCTTGCGCTCGCGCAGTGTCGAGGGCTCCCCGGACGTCGTCATGGGCCGAAGTCTAACCGACCCGCCTCAGACGAGCATATGCTTCAATGGGGCAAACGCCACACTGTGGCACTTTAAGTGGAGGAGATCAGATCGTGCGCGCACTTGTCGTGGACCACACCGCGAAGGCCCATCTCTCCCAGGCCGACGTGGCCGATCCGGTACCCGCGCCCGGCGAGGCGCTGGTCCGGGTGGAGGCGGTTTCCCTCAACTACGGCGAGGTCAAGGGCGCGACCGACCCGTCGACTCCGGACGGCGCCCTGATCGGCTGGGACGCGGCGGGTGTGGTGATCGAGGCCGCGGCCGACGGTTCGGGGCCCGCGGCCGGGACGCCGGTGGTCACGCTGGGTGAGACCGCGGGGTGGGCCGAACTGCGGGCGGTCCCGGCGACGCGGCTCGGCATCGTGCCGGAGGGCGCCGATCTCGGGGCGGTGAGCACGATCCCGGTCGCCGGTCTGACCGCGTTGCAGGTGCTGCGCCGCATGGGACAGCTGCTCGGCCGCCGGGTGATGATCACCGGCGCCTCCGGCGGTGTCGGCCGCTACGCGATCCAGCTCGCGGCCCGGGCGGGTGCCGAAGTCGTCGCCATCAGCGGGAACCCCGCGGTCGAGGAAAGCCTGCGGGCGCTGGGCGCGCACGAGGTGCACGCCGACCCCGCCCAGGTGGAGCGGCCCGTGGCCGCGGTGCTGGAGAACGTCGGAGGGCAGCAGCTCGTGGACGCGTTCGCCGCTGTCGAGGCGGGCGGAACGGTGGTGAGCGTCGGCCGGTCGTCCGGAGCGGACTCGATCTTCCCCGCGGCGGCCTTGACGCCGACCGACGGACGGCACGACCGGTCGATCCGCACCTACTTCTTGCTGGCAAACGCGGCCGAAGACTTCTCCGCGGACTTGTCCTGGCTCGCCGCCGAGATCGCCGCGGGCCGGCTCGACGCCGGAATCAGCATGCGGGCGGCGTGGACCTCCTATGGTGAGGCTGTCACGGCCCTGCTCGACCGGCGACTGCACGGCAAAGCGGTGCTGGACATCGTCTGAGCCGGCTATTCGGCCTTGAAGTGGGGGTTGTAGATCAGGCCGACGAGATTGCCGTCGGGGATGCGGACGATGGCGACCTTGATGCCTCCGCCGACCTCTTTGACGCCGGAATGTGAAGTCGCCCCGGCGGAGAGCATGGCCTCTTCGGCGGCCTCGGCATCCTCGACGCCCCAATAGGTGATCGGGCCGGCGCCGGGATCGCCGTTCGGGTCGAGCGCGAGTTCGTAGCCCGCGACCGCGTAACCGACGTAGAACGGCTCGTCGAAGTAAGGCTCGATGTTCAGTGCTGAAGTCCACCACTTCTTGGCGGCCTGGAGATCCGGTGCCGGGTAGACAACCGTGCGGAGACCGAGGAAATCGACGCTCATCGAAGAGACGCTAGCACCGCGCCGAAACCCGGACGCGGCTGACGTGGTTGCCCGTTCGTTCATCGAACGGTGCCTGTTCGAGCAGAGCGCCCACGCGCGTCGGCGCGCGATGACAGGGTGGCCGCGCAGTGATCATTCAGAAGGAGCGACGGGCTCTCGCCCGGGGTCGCTCTGGGAGGCAAGGCAGATGAGTTTTCAGGTCGTACCCGCGGAAATCGGCAAGCACGCGGCCAATGTCGACGGGATAGCCGAGCGCTTGGACACGGTGCTGGCGGCGGCGAACACCGCGGCCATGTCGGACGAGGCCTACGGTCTGATCTGCGCGTTCGTGCCGCCGTTCATCAATCCGGCGGAGGAGAAGACGATCGACTCGATCAAGGCCGCGAGCGACGGCGTCCGGGCGACCGCCGCCAACCTGCGCACGGCCGAGCAGTCCTATGCCGGGCAGGACGCCGCCGGCGTCGAGATGTTCAAGCAGTACGAGGCCGCGATCCCGATGACGCCGATGAAGAAGGCCCAGGCATGACCAACCCTCTCGTCGCCACGCCGAAGGATTCCACCACCGCGGTGTCCGGCGTCCCCTTGCTCGAATCCGCTACCGAGCTCAAAGCGTCCATCGAGAGCGGTGACTGGGCGTCCGTCGCGGTCGGCGCCTTCGGGACCGCCATGGACGCGGTGTCCGCCGCCATGGACCCGTTCGGCACCATCCTCGCCGCCGGGGTCGGCTGGCTGATGGAGCACGTCGGCCCCCTCAAGGAGGCGCTCGACGCGCTCGCCGGGGACCCGGACGAGATCACGGCGCACGCGGAGACCTGGCAGAACGTCGCCGACGAACTCGCCTCGATCGGCACCGACCTGGACGCGATGGTCGTCGCCGAGACCGCGAACTGGACAGGCACGGCCGGAGACGCCTACCGAACCCGGGGAGCGGATGTCGCGGCCCTGATCGGCGCCTGCCAGCAGGCCGCCGGTGGCGCGTCCTCCGGTACCCGGATCGGCGGTGAGGTGGTCACCGCGGTCCGCACCCTGGTTCGCGACACCATCGCCGAACTGATCGCCAGGCTGATCAGCTGGGCGCTCCAGGTGCTGGCGACGCTCGGTCTCGGCATGACCTGGGTGCTGCCCCAGGTCACCGCCGCCATCGCGAAGACCGCGACCAAGATCGCCTCCGTCGTCACGAAGCTGGTCAAGGCGATGAGCGCGCTCGCGCCGCTGATGAAGAAGGCGAAGAACATCTTCGCCCAAGCGGAGAAGGCGCTTCGCAAGATCGACGCTGGCAAGACCGGTCCCGCGGGGAAGCCCCGTGGCCCGAAGCCGGGTGGCGGGGAGTACAGCGGAACCCGTGGCGGGGGAGGCGGCGGCAAGGGGAAGAAGCCCCAGCCGCAGCCGGACAAGCCGCCGGAGCTTTCGCCCCAGCTCGGGAAGTTCGACGATCTCACCCAGGCGCAGAAGGACGCCGCGCAGAAGATGAAGCGGTGGATCCTCGACCACAAGGACAGCGGCCAGTTCGGTGCCTGGCACGACAAGGTGGACGACAACAAGCTCAACTCGCTTGGCTTGGGGAACAAGCCCACTCCCGGCGCGGGCTCGACGTGGGGCGGCCGGATCTACGGGAACCACGGGCAGGCCGGCGGCAAGATCGGGAACGAGGGCAGGCTCCCGCACAACGGCAAGATGAGCGACAGCAACAAACCCGCCGATCAACCGCTGGGCCCGGACGGGAAGCCGACGAAGCCGTACGACGGCAAGTACTACGAGTTCGACGTCCACCCGACACCGCGCTACGACAACAAACCCATCCGGGACGCCGACGAGTACACGGACTTCAACGGGAAGCCGTTGCCGGACAACCAGCGGCCGAAGCCGGATCGCATCGTCAAGGACGACAACGACAAGTTCTATTACGCGCCGGGGCACTACGACAAGTTCTACGAAGTGCCCTGACCCGGTTCCGGTGAGTGTCACGGGCGTCGCGCTCGCGACGTCGGGTGCCGCTGGAGCGCTTCGGGTCGAGGTAGTCGTGAGTGGCGATTCGGGTTCTCTTGAGGGGTAAGGCAAAGGTGTCGGGTCGTTGTGGCTGGCGAGAGCGTGAGATGTCACTCAGGGTGAGGGGTGTGTGGAAACAGGGACGTTGAATGTCCCTATTTCCACACACCCCCTCAAGCCTCTCGGGCCACCTGGCTGTGACCGGTCCGGTCATCCGGGACTGTGTGGATTTCTGAGCGTCCAACGCACCAAAATCCACACAGTCGGCGCCCGAGTTCCGGTGTCGCGCAGAGTGGGCCCGGGTCACGAAAGCGATCACAGGCGGGTAGCCGCACCGCCGTCATTGCCCGCCGCCTTGTCCCGGGCCAGAATCGTCGCGACGCACCAGCGGACCAGGAGGCGACGGATGAGCGACACCAAGCGGACGGCGGACAGCGCGAGCGAGGTCCGCCCGTGCTGACGCGGGTCGCGGAGGGCGTGCTCGTCCACGAGAGCGAGTTCGTGCAGAGCAACGCCGTCGTCGTGCAGGGCGGGACCGGTGTGCTCCTCGTCGATCCCGGCGTGCAGGACCACGAAATGGGCTGTCTCGCGAACGACCTGGCGCAGTCGGGCCAGACCGTGGTGGCGGGCTTCTCGACGCATCCGGACTGGGATCATCTGCTCTGGCACGCCGAGTTCGGCGCGCCTCCCCGGCACGGCACGGCCCGCTGCGCGGACGCCGTCGGGAAACTGCTGTCCGACCCGGACGCGAAGGCCCGCATCATCGAACACCTCGAGCCGACGGGTATCGCCGAAAAGGTCCCGATGGACCTGTTCGGTCTCATCACCGCCCTGCCCGTCGGGACGGCGCGGATCCCGTGGGACGGCCCACGGGTCCGGATCATCGAGCATCGAGCGCACGCACCGGGCCACGCCGCGCTGGTCGTCGAGGAGCGCGGCGTGCTCGTCGCCGGCGACATGCTCTCCGATGTGCTGGTCCCGATGCTCGACGCCGACGCCGACGACCCGATCGAGGACTACCTCGCCGCGCTACGACTGCTGGAGGACTCCGCGGGCGACGTCGATGTCGTCGTCCCCGGCCACGGGTCGGTCGGCGGAGCCGGACAGGTACGCGAACGAATCGACCGCGACCGGGCGTACGTGCTCGCCCTGCGCGAAGGCCGGGTCCCCGAAGACCCGCGGGTCGGCCCGTCGGCCAAACCCGGCTGGGAGTGGGTGAGCGACGTCCACGAGGGGCAGGCCCGGCGTCTCTTGTCCTGAGTGACCCGGTGGTCAGGAGTCAACGTCGGAGACGATGCCCAGCGCCGCGCGATGGCGCCAAGCCAGGGTCAAACACGCCTTGGCCGCGCCACGCGTGTTTTCGCTGTCGACATAGCGGCTGATGTTGGAGAACTCGAACGGAATGCCGTTGCCACGAGGTCCGGCGATGATCGTGCCTTCCTTCCCCGCGGTCACCATGTCGGCGAAGATCCGGTCGAACACGGCCCCGTCGATGAGGCAGACGAGAAGCAACTCCGGCTTCCAGGTCAGCACGTCGAGGCCGACACCGAGCACGTAGAGACGCAGGCCACCGGATTCGCGGGCCTCGTTGAGACTGCCGAAGGGCCAGTCGTGGTCGTAGTCCAACGGCCGTCCGCCGCGGCCGTAAGCTTCTTCCAAGTCGAGGAATTCTTCCGCGTACTCCCGCATGACCGTGCGCCAGAGGTCGAAGTCCGCGCGTATGGCTTCCAGGCCGATGTCGGACGGCGTGAACTCGCCCGCGGGGACGGCGTGCACGACACCCGCGCCGACGGCCAACTGGTCCGCGTCGCGCTTGTGCATGTAGAAGCCCGCTGATCCGGCGGCGGTACGGATCGTCAGAGTGACCGTGCCCAGGCCGGTCGAACGCCGAGTCAGGTCGAAAGGATCCTTCAACCAGCGCCGGTACCGGCCGTCGGCGGGGGTGCGGCCCGCGAGATCTCTCGACGCGGCCTCGTAGGCCAGGATCTCGGTGGTGTCGAGGTGTTCGAAATATCGACCGTGGGTGAACCGCAACCGGATACCGTTCGCCTCGCCCGCGATGGCGGTGGGCCGGTACAGGTCACCGTCATAGAGCTGCGAACGGCCCGCCAGCTGAACCAAGGCACTGCTGTACGCGGGATAGCGCTCGGCGCCCGTTCGCCACGGCAGCAAGCGGCGTGCCCGCGCCTTCGCTTCGCCGAAGCGATCGCCTGGAGGTGAGCCGTCCTCCCACTCCAGCCGGACGTCTTCCACGGAAGCCGGAGCGGAAAGGATCCACCCGGCCTTGGTGAGCATCGGGACGTCCGCGTGAGAGGTCCACTCCGGTCGCGCGGCCGACGAGGTGAGATTGTGGAGGCGAGCCTGTTTTCCGTGAACGTGCTCCGCTACGCGAAGGAAGCGCTCCGAGGATCGTTCGCTCCTGTGCCGTCTCCAGTTCGCCCAGGTCGCGGGAAGCCCGATGAGGGCGACAGTCACGCTTATCAGGCTCACTACAGTGGGGAGATTCATGTCTTCGTCACCCCCGACACGGGCTTGGCCGACGGGTCGGTCACCCGGTCGGTGGTCGTCCGTAGTCGGGACGGGAGGGGACGACGTTACGGGCAAGCCACCAGTTCGGCGGTCAGCGGCGGCCGGCGGCCAGGATGACGAGGAACTGGCCGCCACCCGGTTCGACGTTCGCGGTCACCGGTACTCCCGGTACCAGCCGGGAAAATCGGTCCACCAGCCAATCCGCCGCCTCCTGCGCGTCCTGCCTGGTCGGGCAACGGGCCACCATCTCGCGGCCGCCCTTGCGCTCCAGCCGCCCGGCGACGGTGATCAGCGGTGCGGGTTCGACCACGTGCAGGCGATCGGGCCAGGCGATCACCACCTTCACCGCGCCCTTGCGGGTGTTGCACCCGCGGTGCGCCAGCCGTTCGGCGATCTTGGCCTTCCGGTCGGCGGTCCGGCTGTCGACACTGGGCCCTCGCGGGTCGTTCACCGACATGTCCGGGTCGACCGGTTCGTCGCACACCCAGCATCGCCAGCCGTCGCGTTCGGCCACATCATCAAGAAGACTCACCCGAGCAAACTAGCCCGACCGGCCGCGGCCAGGTGCACCGCGTCGGCGTCCGGCGCCGGAGCAGTTCGAGGAAAAGGCAAGAAATATTGGCCCCTTTGCCGTTCGAAATACCTTGCGTTAATCTTGAATCCTGAGCTCGGGTTTCGAAGATCGGCGCAGGTCGGGTGTCTTATTTCTGCTCGTGCGAACTGTTGATCGCCTTTGTTTCGCGAGTCGGAATTGTTCCGCACATTCTGAGAATTGGTAACGGAACGCCGAATCTTCTCGACGTTGTCGATGGATTCCCGGGATCGCTACGAAGCCTGACAAAGTCATGGAGGTAAGCAGGTGTTCGGTCGAGCCAACCGTTCCGCTCGCGGACGACACGTCCGGCTTCACTATCAGGATGCCCGTTTCGCCGCCGATTACGCGCGGGCTTACCGTTCCGGTCCGAGTGAGCGCTATTTCGCGTCGCGGCTGTACGCCATCGCGGAGACTTTGCGGTCGTTCCCGTCCGGTGAGCTGCTCGATGTGGGGTGTGGTCCGGGCATGATGGTCCATCATCTGCTCGGCGCCGACGGCGGCGAATTCCGGATCACCGCCTGCGACCAGTCCGCCGCGATGATCGACCTCGCCGCGCGCGGACTGCGCGACGACGACAAGGTCCGGCTGCATGTCGCCGACATCGACGAACTGCCGTTTCCCTGTGACAGCTTCGACATCGTGCTGGCGATGGGCGTGCTGGAGTACGTCGACGTCGACCGCGCCCTGGGGGAGATCGCGCGCGTGACGAAGCCCGGCGGGTTCGTCGTGATCACCATGCTCAACCCGCTCAGCCCCTACCGTCTGTTCGAGTGGGGCGTGTTCTGGCCGGCGCGGCGCCTGCTCGGCCGGATCGAAGGGCTTTCCGGTGTCCCGGAGGAACGCAGGCATCGCGCGGACAAGAGCGGTATCCACGCCTTGCCTGCTTTCCGGCTGGTCGGCCGGATGCGGGAATCGGGTCTGCGGCCGCATGACGTCGTGTTCTACGACATCACGGCGTTCGTCCCGCCGTTCGATCGCCTGATCCGGCCGTGGTCGTATCGATGGCGGTATGCCCCCGAACGGACGGTGAGCCGAAGGGCCCGCCGCTGGCTCGGTACCGGATATCTCGTCGTCGCGCAATTCCCCACGGGAGCGCGAGTCCCCGAGCCCGCCCAGCGTCCCGCAGTGTCCGTCGAAGCCGACTGAGGCGGTCGGGTGAACGCACGGATGTCACAGTCGGCGAACCGAGATCGACTGCGGCGGCGAGTCCCGCCGGGACGTTGTGAAAGCCACTTTCGCAACCTTCAACGTTGCGAAAGTGGCTTTCACAACGCTGCCTCCGCCCCGCTGGTCTGGCGGTCGCCCGTGATCAGACGGACGACACACGTGACTGGATGGACGGCACGTGTGATTGGAGGGACGCCTCGTGGTGAAGCCGGCCGTGTGGATGTGTCGTCCAGCCGATCACGTGTGTCGTCCGTCTGATCACACGTCTCGTCCAAGCAGCCACGCGAAGCACCCGGCTGGACCAGCGGATCGCCACATACGCCGCGCACGACCGCTTGCTTCAGGAAAGTCCGCCCGCAGCTGTAGCGGTGCGGTCGACGATGGCGGCCAGTGTCGTGGCGGCCTCTTCGGGAACCCAGTGGCTGACGCCGGTCAGGATCTCGAGCCGGTACTCGCCGTCGACGTACTCGCCCGCGAGCTCGGCGCTCCGGCGGGAGAGGGCCGTGTCGCCGTCGCTCCAGACGTGGGTGGTCGGCACGGGAACCCGGCCACGCAGGCCCGTCGGACGTTGCAGGAACATCGCGCGGTACCAGTTCAGCCCGCCGGTCAGCGCGCCGCCGAGCACGATCTCCTGGTGGACCCGGGCGATCTGGGTCGGGGTCATCCCGGTTTTGGCGAGCGTGCGGTCCAGGAACCGCGGCCGGGATCGCAGGGCGCGTTCGGGCAGCCAGGGAATCTGGAAGAGGGCCATGTAGTACGACCGGACGAGCTGGTCGCTGGTCAGCATCGCGCGCAGGAAAGCCCCGGCATGGGGGACCGAGACGCTGGTCAGGGACCGGACCAGGTCCGGTCGCCGGGCCGCGGTCGCCCAGGCGACGTTGGCGCCCCAGTCGTGTCCGACCAGGTGGACCGGTCCGGTGCCGATGGTGTCGATGAGCGAGACGGTGTCGGCCACTAGACGGCTCGACCGGTAGGCGAAACGGCCCCGTGGCCGCGCGCGAGGGGAGTAGCCGCGCTGGTCGGGCGCGATCGTGCGGTACCCCCGCTCGTTGAGCAGCGCGGCGGTCTCCGCCCACGAAGTGCTCGTCTGCGGGAATCCGTGCAGCAGGACGACGACGGTGCCGTCCAGCGGACCGGTGTCGCGCACGTCGAAGGTGAGGCCGTCGTGTTCGAAGGATCCGACTCGGCTGGGTGAGGTCAAGGTCGGGTCTCCTCGCTGATCGGCGGGGTGGGTGGCCTTGACGGCCATTTAGGTGTTACCTTGGGTAACAGTGAATCTCGGTAACGCTTAAACCGTACACCCAGCCGACGTTGTCAGGGAGGTCCGTATGACCAGCACCGATGTGCCTCGCACCGCGGGTACGGCCGAGGACGGCCGCCGCGAGACCGCTCGGCGGCTGCTTGATTCGTCCGCGATGCTGTCCTACGACCCGGCCACCGAGGTGGACTGGGAGACGCCGCTGGACAAGGACTTCCACGGCGCGAGTCCGGAGTGGAGCACGCTCTACGGCACGAGCTACTGGGCCGAGATGAGCACGGAGCAGCAGAAGGAGCTCACGCGCCAGGAAGCCGCTTCGGTCGCGAGCACCGGTATCTGGTTCGAGATGATCCTCCAGCAGATGGTGCTGCGCGATTTCTACGCCAAGGACCCGACCGACCCGGCCTTCCAATGGGCCTTGACCGAGATCGCCGACGAATGCCGTCACTCGATCATGTTCGCCCGCGGCGCGGAGAAGCTCGGCGCGCCCCCGTATCGCCCGCGCAGGCTCGCCGTCGAGCTCGGCCGGGTCTTCAAGGCGACGGCCAGTGGCGAAGCGGCGTACGCGGCGATCCTCGTCGCCGAAGAGGTCCTCGACGTGATGCAGCGCGACTGGATGCGTGACGAGCGCGTGGTTCCCTTCGTGCGCACCATCAACAACATCCACGTGGTCGAAGAGTCCCGGCACATGAAGTTCGCCCGGGAAGAGACCCGCGAGCAGCTGGAGGGCGCGGGCCCCGTGCGCCGCCGGATCAACGCGCTGGTCATCGCGATCGCGTCGTATTTCATCGTCAGCAGCATGGTCAACCGCGACGTCTACAAGAACGCGGGACTCGACACCGGGCGCGCGCTGCGCGAGGCGAAGGCCAACGAGCACCACAAGTCGATGATGCGCTCCAGCTGTGCCGGGCTGATGGAGTTCCTCGGCTCGTGCGGTCTGCTCACCAAGCCCGCCCTGGTGTTCTACAAGCGGGCGAACCTGATCTGACATGGCCTTCGCGATCACCCAGACCTGTTGCAGCGACGCCACTTGCGTGTCGGTCTGCCCGGTCAACTGCATCCATCCCACCCCGGACGAGCCCGACTTCGGCACCACCGAGATGCTCTACGTCGACCCGGCTTCGTGCATCGATTGCGGGGCCTGCGCGGACGCCTGCCCGGTGGACGCGATCTTCCCGGCGGATCTGCTGACCGGACCGCTCCAGGTCTACGCGGGAATCAACGCGGAGTACTACGCGGACCGTGAGGTCGTCTCTTCCGCCGACCCGGCGCCGAACTTCCACCGCTGGAGCCCGCCGACGTTCGACAGGGCCATCCCGAGCGACTTCGCGCCGCCGGACATCGCCGTCGTCGGCACCGGCCCGGCGGGTATGTACGCCGTCGAAGACCTGCTCCTGCACACCAACGCGCGGGTCACCCTGATCGACAGGCTGCCGGTCGCGGGCGGGCTCGTCCGCTTCGGCGTCGCCCCGGATCACCCCGCCACGAAGCGGATCGGCGAGACGTTCTCGCGACTTCACGAGCACCCGAGGCTGCGGCTGCGCCTGGGCACCGAGGTCGGCCGCGACGTCACCGTGGACGAACTGGCAGGCCGCCACGACGCCGTCGTCTACGCGGTCGGCGCCTCGTCCGCGCGCGGCCTCGGCCTGGACGGCGAGGAGCTGTCCGGCAGCATCGCCGCGACCACCGTGGTCGGCTGGTACAACGGGCACCCGGACGTCCCCGCGAACGCGGTGGACCTGTCCGCGGAACGTGTCGTGCTGGTCGGCACCGGCAACGTCGCCCTCGACGTGGCCCGGATCCTCACCGCCGACCCGGACACCCTCGCCGGGACCACGATCGCTCCGCACGCGCTGGAACGCTTGCGTAGCAGCAAAATCCGGGAAGTCGTACTGCTCGCCCGGCGCGGACCGGAGGACGCCGCCTACACCTCCCCGGAACTGCTCGCGCTGTCCGGGCGCACCGGTGTTCCGCTCGTCGTCGACGACGCGGACCCGCGCACCACGGCCGCGATCGACGCGGGCACCGGCAAGGCGAAGCTGCTGCGCGAACTCGACCGCGAGACCGTCGACTGGACCACGCCGCCGGACGCGGACTCACGCCGCATCGTCCTGCGCTTCCACTCCGCGCCCACCGGGATCATCGGGGACACGCAGGTGCGCGGCCTGCGCGTCACAAGCCCGGACGGGCCGGTCGAGATCGCCGCCGGCCAGGTCGTGCGCGCGGTCGGATACCGGGGCGTCCCCGTGCCGGGCCTCCCGTTCGACGACGACCGCGGCACGATCCCGAACACCGCCGGCCGGGTCGACGGAAGCACCGGCGCGTACGTCGTCGGCTGGATCAAACGCGGCCCCTCGGGCGGGATCGGCGCGAACCGCACCTGCGCCGGGGAAACCGTGTCGACCCTGCTGGACGACATCACCTCCGGCAGGCTTCCGGTCCGGGCGAAGCGGTCGCCGATCGCCGCGCTGGCCGCGCGATTCCGCGGCCGCTGAGCGGAACCGCGGGAGAGCTTCGTCGTCCTAAAGTGGTCATGAACTGCTTGATCGTGACTTCGTGATTCCTGAAAGGACGACTCGCCGTGCCGGGTTTCAAGGATGTTTACGCCGTTTTGCCGGTCGCCGACCATTCCGCCGCGGTCGCGTGGTACGAGCGTTGGATCGGGCGGCGGCCCGACGCCGAACCCATGGAAGGCGTGGCCGAGTGGCGGATCGCCGGGAACGCGGGGATCCAGGTCGCGCACGCCCCCGAGGCCGCGGGCAGGAGCACCGTGGTCATCGTCGTCGACGACATCGACGAGACCGTCGGCGCGCTCGAGGCCCAGGACGTGACATGCGGTCCGATCCAGGACTACGACTTCGTCAAACTGACGGAGGCCGCGGATCCGGCGGGCAACAAGGTCACGTTCGTCTGGGAGAACCCGAACTACCGGCCTTCGCCGGAATAACCGGCACAGGCGCCCCATCAGCCACATCCTTCACACTGGTACCACCGCGTCCTTTATCCGCGCAAATCGGCGATAAAGGTCGGATGCTCTTCGCGTCCGCCGCATCGGGTCGCGGTGGTACTCCAGGAGTCTTATCGGGTGCACTTCCATGACAGGGAGTCACCCTGAACGTTCTAACGTCCTCTCGTTGGTGCTTTCGTTGTATTCCCCTTGCCCGCAAAGTCGTCCGGCTGGTTCCATGGCATCCGGGCGGTCCACTCAATCGGTTTGAGAACGGCAGCCCACTGGGGGAAGGACGGTCGTTTCATTGTCTGAAGCCGCGCTGACCAAGATATCCGTAGGTCACCCGCGTCGTTCGCCGTCCGTCGTCCTCCGGTGATATCGCCCGCGTCCGAAAGATTTCGAATTCGAGGATGGCGCCGAGCCGTCGTGTTCGCGATCAATGCTGTGGGGGGCAAGGAGATGCAGAGTCGAGCGCGTCCGGAACCAGTCGCCGCGGAGCAGCCGGCCACCGTCCCAGGGCATCTCGGCCAAGAGGTGGTGCGGGTGCCCATCGACTCGCTGCTGCCCGCCGACTCGCCGCGGACAGCGGGCGAGGATCCGGCGCACGTAAGAGAATTGGCGACCTGGGAGGTCGCCTTGCCGCCCATCATCGTGCACCGTGCGACGATGCGGGTGATCGACGGCATGCATCGGATCCGCGTCGCGGAAGCGCGGGGCGAAACCACCATCGCGGTGCGGTTCTTCGACGGCAGCGCGGACGACGCGTTCCTGCTCGCCGTGAAAGCGAACATCGCGCACGGCCTGTCGCTCGCCTTGGCCGACCGGAAAGCCGCCGCCAGACGCATCATCGGCACCCACGGCGAATGGTCGGACCGCGCGATCGCGGCCCTCACCGGTCTCGCGCACAAGACCGTCGGCGCGATCCGGCGCCGGTCGACTGGGGAAAATCCCCACTTGACCGCGCGGGTCGGCAGGGACGGCAGAGTCCGGCCGCTCAACGGCGTCGAGGGCAGGCGCCGGGCGGGCGAGCTCCTGGTCGCGAACCCGGACACCCCGGTCGAGGAGGTCGCCCGCGCGGCGGGGATCTCGACGACCACCGTGAAGGACGTGCGCAGACGCCTGCGCTGCGGCGACGATCTGGTCCCGAGTGGACAGCGGACCGAGCCGGCCCGGATCGACGGCACCGCCGAAGAATCCCCGGTCTGGGACCGGGCGACGGTCCTGCGTCGATTGCGGGCGGACCCGTCCTTGCGGTTCGCCGAGTCCGGCCGGGCGTTGCTGCAATCGCTGAACCCGCACGCGGGCGGGGAGGAGAGCTGGCTCAGTCTGGCGGACAACGTGCCGCAGCACTGCACCGGCATGGTCGTCGAACTCGCCCGGCACTGCGTGGCGGACTGGCAGCGGTTCGTCGCCCGGCTGGAACAGCGCGTCCGCGAAGGGGACGTCCCCCAAGACGTCGCGAAACCGCTCGGCCGCTGAACCGCCCTGCCGGGCGTGAGCGACGAAGCGTGAAAAGAGCGCGGTGAATTGACGGCCGTGCTCGTTCCGTGCCTTTGAATGGCACTCACTTTCTCTTTTGATCCGGCAATTGCCGCGTGCTGCCCGTCGGGCGATCGGTGCCGCTTGACCGGCGTTGACGGATCTCGCCGGATCCTGGTTGGGTTGAAGTGAATCGAGGCGTACCCGAATTGAGAAGGGCCGGGGTGTGGTGGCTGCTGAGGAACGCGACCTTGGGCATTCGATATTGCGTGTTGCCCTGTCGCAGAGAATCGACCACGTCAATCCGTTTCGGGCGGTCAAAGAGGCAGGCGCCATGATCGGCAGGCTGTGCTGGGAATTCCTCACGCCGCCGTCGCCGGTCGATTTCAAGCCCACGAGCGGGGTCGCCGAATCGTTGACGCCTTCCGAAGACAAGCTGACCTGGAAGTGCGTGATCCGTCAGGGCCTGACGTGGTCGGACGGCACGCCGCTGACCGCGCGCGACGTGGCGTTCACCTTCACCAAGATCATGTCGGACGAAGTGGCCGCCGAGGCGAACGGCAGTTACGTCGAGAACTTCGTGAGTGTCGAGGCCGAGGGCGACGACACGGTGTGGTTCCGGACGAAGGCGCCGCAAGCCAGCATGACCGCGCTCGACGTGCCGATCGTCCCGGAGCACGTTTGGCGCGCGGTCGAGGACATGGACGACCCGCTCGGCGAGTCCGTCGAGATCGTCGGGGTGGGCAGCGGCCCGTTCCTGGTCGCCGAGCACCGCAAGGACGACGTCACGGTCCTGAAGGCGAATCCGGGCTACTGGCGTGGCCGCGCGGCGATCGACGAAATCCATCTCATCTTCTTCGCGAGTGCGGACGACGCCGTCGACGCGTTGTGCGCGGGCGAGGTCGATGTCGTCAACCGGGTGACCTTCACGCAGCACCGGAAACTTTCGGCCACCGACGGCGTCACCGTCGTGGAAGCGGATAGCCGTCGCTACAACCACTTGATGCTCAACCTCGGCGCGCTGAACCGGGACCGGCAGCCGATCGGCGACGGTCATCCCGCGCTGCGGGACATCCGGGTGCGCAAGGCGCTCGCGAAGGCCATCGACGTCGAGGCGATCCGGGACGGCGTCTACGGCGGCTTCAGTCGTCCGCCCGGCGGCATCGTGCCGGCCATCTTCCCGGACTATCACTGGGAACCGTCGGAAGAACAGCGGTACCGGTTCGATCTGAAGCGGGCGGGTGAAGAGCTCGACGCCGCGGGCTATCGCCTGCGAGGAGACAGGCGGACCGGCCCCGACGGCGATCCGTTGCGATTCCGGCTGCTCTGGCGGCTGGGCACGGACTACCACGAGCGCGCGGCGGGCCACATCGGCGGCTGGCTCGGCGAACTCGGCATCGGCGTCGAGTCGATCGGCCTGCCCGACGACGACTACGAAGAGGAGTACAACAGCGGCCGGTTCGATCTCACCGTCGCCGGCTGGGGCAGCCCGCCCGACCCCGACTGGATCCTGGCCAGGCAGACCAGCAAGAGCCTGCCCTCGGACCGCGACACCACGGTGAGCGCCTCGTTCCTCGCGGACGACGAGTTCGACGTCCTCTACGAACGGCAGCTGGCCGAGATGGACCCGGCGGCCCGCGCCGAGATCGTGAAGCAGGCGCAGGCCCGGTACTACGACCTCGTGCCCACCATCCTGCTGGCCTATCCGGTCGCGCTGGAGGCGTACCGGTCGGACCGGTTCACCGGGTTCAACCGCCAGCCGGAAGGCACCGGCCCGATCATGGAGCAGGCGGGCTACTGGGGGTTCTACACCTCGAGGCCGGTGGGATGACCGACGCCGGACCGGGTACGGCCGAGGACTCGTGGCCGTTGACCCCCTTGCAGAGCGGCATGCTCGTGGACGCGCTGCGCGATCCCGAGAACGACGCCGACCTCGTGCAGCATCTGTTCCGTGTCGAGGGCGAGCTGGACATCGACGCCTTCGGCGCGGCGTGGCGGTCGGTGATCCGGCGGCATTCGGTCTTCCGCGCCGAGATCCGGTGGCGGGATCTGCCGGAGCCCCGCATGGTCGTCCTCCCGGACGTGCCGTTGTCCTTGACCGTCCTGGACTGGAGTCTGCTCGGCCAGGCCGAGCAGGACGCGCGGTTCGACGCGGTGCTGCGAGCGGATCAGGCACGCGGGTTCCGGCTCGACACCGCGCCGTTGAGCCGGATCACCGTCATCCGGGTCGCGGACGCGGCGCATCTGGTGCTGTGGACGTCGCACCACATCCTGATGGACGGCTGGAGCCGGACGCTGGTCCTGGAGGAGCTGGCCACCGCCTACGCCGGGAATCCCGGACCGGAACGGCCCGCGCCGCGATTCGGCGACTTCGCCGTCCGTGCCCGATCGAGTGACTCTGCGGCGTCCCTTGCCTTCTGGCGTACCGAGTTGAGCGGTTTCACCGGTGGCGTGCCGCTCCCCGAGCTGGCCGGCCGCCGCGCCGAACCGGGAACCGGCGAGCACAGCGTGCTGCTCGACGGGACCAGGACCACCGCCCTGCGTGAGCTGTGCAAGCGGGCCAGGGTCACCCAGGCCACGGTGTTCCACGCGGCCTGGGGGCTGCTGCTCGGCCACTACACCCGGAGCCGCGACGTCGTGTTCGGCTCGACCGTCTCGGTGCGGCCGCCCGACGTCCCCGAAGACGAGCAGCCGATCGGGTTACTGATCAACACCATCCCGGCCCGGGTCCGGGTGGATCGCGACGCGACGATCGTCGAGTGGCTGCGGGCGAACCAGAAACGGCTGGCGGCGGCCCGCGAACACGGTGGGGAGTCGCTGGCGGAACTCCAGGCCGCGACCGGGCTGGAACCCGGCACGCGACTGTTCGATTCGGTCCTGGTCTGCGAGAACTACCCGGGTTCGAGCGACGACCGGTGGTCGGCGGGAGAGCTCCGGATGGACCTGGTCCGCCGGTTCGGGCGGACCGGCTACCCGCTGTTCGTCACGGTGTGGCTCGGCGAGACACCGCGGGTCGTGTTCGAGCACCAGCGCGACCACCTCGACGAGGATGCGGTGCGCGACATCGCGGAAGGCTTTCTCACCATCCTCGACACGCTCGCCGCCGACCCGGCGGCCCTGGTGGGTTCGGTGCACCCGCTGAGCCCCGCGGCGCGCGCCGAGATCGTGGACCGCTACAGCCCGCCTCCGGCGCCCACGGTGTCCGGCCTCGTCCACGAGCTGATCGGAGAGCAGATCCGGCGCCGTGGTGCCGCGGCGGCGGTCGTCTGCGGTGACGTGACGCTGAGCTACGCGGAACTGGACCAGGCCGCGGAAACGCTGGCGCGACGGCTGCGTGCCGAGGGCATCGGACCGGAACGAGTGGTCGGGGTGTTCCTGGACCGCTCGGAGATGCTGGTGGTCGCGTTGCTGGCCGTGCTGCGCGCGGGCGGCGTCTATCTCCCGCTCGATCCCGCACTGCCCGACCGGCGGCTTCGGCTCATGCTCGACGACGCGGGGGTGAGTGCCGTGGTGACCGAGCAGGCGCTGCTTTCCCGGCTGGACGCGCCCGGTCTGTCGGGTGACCGGCGGCTCGCCCTGTGCGTGGACGGCCGGACCACGGGGCCGTCGCTGCCGTCGGCGCCCGCTCGCGCGCAACACCCGGAAGACCTGGCGTATCTCGTCTACACCTCCGGCTCCACCGGTACTCCCAAGGGGGTCGCGATCACGCATGCCTCGGTCGCGACCAACTGCCGCAGCATCCAGCGGCTGTACGAGATCCACGCGGACGACGTCGTCCTCCAGTTCTCGTCGATCGGTTTCGACGCTTCGCTGGAGCAGGCGCTGACCCCGCTGCTGACCGGTGCGACGGTGCTGCTGCGCGACCAGGAGGTGTGGAGCCCGGACAAGCTGCTCGACGTGGTGTGCGCGCACGGCGTCACGGTGATGGAACTGCTGCCGGAGTACGGCTGGGAGGTCGTCCGCACCCTGATCGCCCATCCCGATCCCGTGGCGAGGACGGGCAGCCTGCGCCTGGTGACCGTCGGCGGCGACGTCGTGACCACCGAACAACTCGCTCAGTGGCACCAGGTTGTGCCGCACGTGCGGGCTGTCGTGAGCTACGGCCCCACCGAAGGGACCATCACCGCGAGCGGCTGGATCTACCCCGGCCACAGCGACTCGCCGGTCGCGTTGATCGGCAAGCCACTGGCGCATATCCGGGCCTATGTGCTGGACGACGACTTCAACCCGGTCCCGGAGCGCGTCCCCGGCGAGATCTGCATCGGCGGCGTCGCGGTGGCCCGCGGTTACCCTGGCAGGCTCGCGATCACCGCGGACCGGTTCGCGCCGGATCCCTGGGCTCCCGAGCCGGGGGCGAGGCTGTACCGCACCGGCGACCTCGGCCGCTGGCTGCCGAGCGGCGACCTGGAGTTCCTCGGCCGGATGGACGACCAGGTCAAGATCAGGGGCACCCGGGTCGAACCCGCCGAGGTGGTGACCGCGTTGCGGGCGCATCCGACGGTGGGACAGGCCGCGGTGGTCTTGAACCGGTCGACGCCGGGGGTGTCCCCGTCGCTGGTCGGCTACGTCACGCCCGCCACCGCCGGAGCGGACCCGGATCCCGCGCGGCTGCGGGAATTCCTGCGCGGCGAGGTGCCCGCGGCGGCGGTCCCGTCGTCGATCACGGTGCTGGCCGAACTCCCGTTCAACGCCAGCGGAAAGCTCGACCGCGCGGCCTTGCCCGCGCCCGCCGGCCCTCGCGCCGGGACCGAGGACGCGGACGAACCGAGCACCCCGCTGGAGAAGGCGCTCGCCGAGGTGTGGGCCGAGGTGCTCGGGGCCGAGCGGGTCGGCGTGCACGAGGACTTCTTCGACCTCGGCGGCCATTCCCTGACGATGCTGCGGGTCGTGGCGCGGGCGGGGCGCGCGGTCGGCCGCGAGATCCCGTTGCGGCTGCTGTTCCGGAATCCGACGGTGGCGAGCCTGGCCACCGCGCTCGACGCCTCCGGGGGAGGTGGAGCTCGTGACTGACCTCGTGCCCGGGGACACCGCCACGGCGGGTCCCGTGCGGCTGCCCCGGCGGCCGGACGAAGACGGCCGCGTCCTGCTGCCCGCGTCGTTCGCGCAGCGCCGGTTGTGGCCGTTGCAACGGTTCTTCCCGGACAGCTTCGCCTACAACTACCTCATCCTCCTGCGGATCGAAGGAGAGCTGGACGTCGCCGCGTTGCGGAAATCGGTGTGGCGGCTCGTGGACCGGCACGAGAGCCTGCGCACGGCGCTGGTCCACGACACGGAACTCCGCCAGCGGGTCCGGCCCGTCGGCGCGCCGGAGAATCACCCCCCGATGCCGGTGCTCCCCGTCGCGCCGGACGCGGGTGAGGATCCATGGGAGTCCGCCCGGCTCGACGCGATCCGCGAAGGCCAGGAGCCGTTCGACCTGAGTGCCGGGCCGACGTTGCGCGCCTCGCTGCGCGGCGTCGGAGCGCGTGCGCACCTGCTCGCGCTTTCCGTGCACCACGCGGTGTTCGACGGCTGGTCCGAGGACGTGCTGCTGGCCGAGCTGGCGGTCTGCTACTCGGCGCTGGCCGACGGCCGCGAGCCGGTGCTGCCGGAATTGCCCGTGCAGCACGGTGACATCGCCGAGTGGGAGCGGCACGCCGTGGCGGCCGCGGAGCCGGAGTTGCTGGCCTACTGGAAGAACGTCCTCACCGGGCTCACCCCGCTCGACCTCCGCACCGATCGGCCGCGCCCGGCCCGCCCCGCGTTCCGGGGCGCGGCGTACGGGATCCCGGTGCCGGCGGCGACGGTCACGGCGTTGCGGTCGCTCTGCCGGGAACAGCACGTGTCCCTCTACATGGCGCTGGTGGCCGTCGTCGCCGCGGCGATGGGCCGCTGGGCCCGTCAGGACGACGTGCCGGTGGCCGTTCAGGTGGCGAACCGGCCGTTGCCCGCCGCGGAGAACGTGCTCGGCTTCCTCGTCAACGGACTGGTGCTGCGCACCGATCTCGGCGGGAATCCCCGCTTCGCCGACCTGCTGGAACAGGTCTTTCTCACCTTCATGGACGGGTTGGAGCACCAGGGCATGCCGTTCGAGCGGCTCGCCGAGGTGCTTGAACCCGGCCGCGACCTCAGCCGGACCCCGCTCGCGCAGGTCGCGGTGGCGCTGGACCGGGTCGTCGATCCGGCCGGGTTCGCCGGGCTGCGCGTGTCCCGGGCCGACTCGTTCCTGGGGGTCGCGAAATGGGAGCTCGCGGTCACCTTCCGGGAACGCGGCGACGAGCTCACGGCGATCGTCACCTACGACACCGATCTCTTCGACGAGGCCACGATCGCCCGGCTCACCGATTACCTCGTGCGCTCGCTGACGGCGCTGGCCGAGGAACCGGACCGGCCGGTGCTGGACGTCCCCTTGGTCGTCGGCGCCGAGCGGGCGCGCCTGGTCGAGGACGTCAACCGAACCCGGATCCCGTTCCCGGACCGATCGATCCAGGAGCTGTTCGAGGAGCAAGTGGCGTCGGCCCCGGACGCGCCCGCCGTCCACCACGACGGTGGCGTCTTGTCCTATGCCGAGCTGAACTCGCTCGCGAACACGGTGGCGCACGGCTTGCTGGCGCGGGGGATCGGCCTGGAATCACGGGTCGGGCTGTGCCTGCGCCGCTCCCCGGAGGCGATCGCCGCGATCCTGGGCGTGCTCAAATCCGGCGCGGCCTACGTGCCGCTCGCGCCCGACCATCCGCCGGAGCGGTTGCGCCTGCTCGTCGAGGATTCCGGCGCCGCGGTGGTCCTCACCGACACCAGGTCGTCCGAGGCGGTGGCCGGTTTGCCGGGGACGGTGTCGTGGGCGGACATCACGTCCGCGCCCGCCACCGGGAACCCGCCCCGGCTGGCCGACGGCCGCACCCTCGCGCATGTCGTCTACACCTCCGGTTCGACCGGCAAGCCCAACCCCGTCGGGGTCGAACAGCGCTCGATCGGGCGGCTGGTCCGCGGCGCCCGCTTCCACGAGTTCGGCCGCGGCGACGTGTGCCTGCACCTGTCGCCGCTCACCTTCGACGCGTCACTGGTCGAACTGTGGGGGCCCCTGCTCAACGGCGGCGCGGTCGCGATCCCGCCGGGGGACGCCGGAACCTCCGCGATCCTGGACCAGATCAGGGCCGCGGTGGACACCCACCCGGTCACCATGATGCAGCTCATCGCGCCCCAGCTGAACCTGATCGTCGAGCACGCGCCGGAACTGCTGTCGTCGATCCGGACCCTGTTCGTCGGCGGCGACGTCGTCGACCCGGCGGCGGTGTCCGCCGCACTGGACCATGTGGACAGTGACGCGGTGCTGCACATGTACGGGCCGACCGAGTCGACGCTGTTCGCCACGTTCGAGCCCGTACACGCGGTGCGCCCCGGTCAAGGCGTGTTGCCGATCGGACGCCCGATCGGCAACACGACGGTCTACGTGGTGGACCCCGGCCTGCGGCCGGTGCCGGCGGGAGTGCCGGGCGAGTTGCTGCTCGGCGGCGCCGGGCTGGCCCGCGGCTATCTCGGACGGCCGGCGCTGACCGCCGAGCGGTTCGTCCCCGATCCGTTCTCCGGCGAACGCGGCGCGCGGCTTTACCGCACCGGCGATCTCGTGCGCTTCCTCGCCGATGGCAGGCTGGAGTTCCTCGGCCGCATCGACGGCCAGGTCAAGCTTCGCGGCTTCCGGGTGGAGACCGGCGAGGTCGCCTCGGCGCTGCGCGCCCACCCGGACGTCGACGACGCCGTCGTCCTGCTGCGGTCCGACCTGCGCGGCGGCCCCGCGCTGGTGGGGTACGCCGTCGCACGCCAGGGGACGGCGTTCGAGCCCGCGGTCGTGGACCGGTATCTCCGCGAGATCCTCCCCGCCGCCCTGGTCCCGGCGTATCTGATCGCCGTCCCCGAGATCCCGCTGACCGGAAACGCCAAAGTGGACAGAGCGGCGCTTCCTGTGCCGGACAAGGACAACGGCGCGGACGGCGAGCCACCGTCGACCGGAACCGAGAAGCGGGTGGCGAAGATCTGGCTCGCCGTCACCGGAGCCGGGCAGGTCGCCCGGGACACCCCGTTCTTCGCCGCCGGGGGCAACTCGCTGCTGCTGGTCGGCCTCGCGGAACGGCTCGGCGAGGAGTTCGGCGCGCTCGCCCCGTCGGTGGTCGAGCTGTTCGACCAGACGACGGTGCGGCGGATCGCGGCCTTCGTCGACGGACAGGGGAGGACGTCATGACCCCCGTTGCCGAGCCGATCGCGATCACCGGCATGGCGGTGCGGTTGCCGGACGCCGATTCGCTGCGGCGCTTCCACCGGAATCTGGCCGAGGGCAAGGACAGCGTCCGGGAGGTGCCGGCCGAGCGGCTGCGCCTCGCGGGCGCCGACCCGGGCCTTCGCCACCGGCCGCTCGCGTCCTTGACCGGCGTGGAGGAGTTCGATCACGAGTTCTTCGGGATCCCGTTGCGCGAAGCCGAGTTGATGGACCCGCAGCACCGGCTCTGCCTCCAGCTGGCCTGTGCGGCGATCGAAGACTCCGGTCATCCGCTCGGCAGCGTCCGCGGTACCCGGACCGCGGTGGTGATGGCAGGCGGACGCTCGGATTACGCGGAGCTGATGACCGAGGCCGACGAAGGGGTGCTGACCCTGCTGGGCACGGGCACCTCGGTGTTGCCGGGCCGGATTGCGCATCTGCTCGGCACCCAGGGCCCGGCCCTGGTGGTCGACGCCGGATGCTCGACCGGGCTGGTGGCGCTCGACCTCGCGGCGGGCATGTTGCGCGGCGGTCAGGCGAGCCTGGCTGTCGTCGGCGGTGTCGCGGTGCGCAGCACGTTCGCCGACGCCTCCGACGACCGGTACGCCGAGGTGGTGTCCGCCTCGGGCCGGTGCCGGGCCTTCGACGCCGCCGCGGACGGCACCGGGGACGGCGAGGGCGGCGTGGTGCTCGTCCTCAAGCTCCTGTCGGACGCCGTGCGGGACCGCGACCACGTGCACGCCGTCGTCCGCTCGACCGCGGTGAACCACAACGGCGACCGGTCCAACGGACTGAGCGCGCCCAGTCCCGCCGCGCAGGTGGACCTGCTGCGCGACGCCTGGGAGAAGGCCGGTCTGCGGCCAGGGCAGCTCGGATACCTGGAAGCGCACGGATCCGGGACGCGGCTGGGCGACCTCATCGAGGTGGAGGCGGTCTCCCGGGCCTGCGGCGAGCCGGAACCCGGCCGGGAATCCCGCGTCATCGGTTCGGTGAAGACCAACATCGGCCACCTCGACCACGTCGCGGGCCTCGCCGGACTGGTCAAGGTCGTCGCGGGCATCCAGAACCGGGTGATCTACCCGTCCCTGCATTTCACCCGCCCCAACCCGCTCGTCGACTTCGATCGGCTGGGCGTGCGGGTGGCCACCGAACTCGTCGAGTGGAAGGCGGACGACGACGGCCCGCTGTTCGGCGGGGTGAGCTCGTTCAGCCTGGCCGGGACCAACGCGCACGCCGTCCTGGAGTCGGCACCGGCGGCACCGCCCGCGGGCGGGGAGCCATCGGGATGGGCGGGCGGTGTGGCGACGGTGTCCGGTCGCGGCTGGCCCGCGGTCGCCCGTGTCTGCGCGGCGTTACGGGAGCGGATCGCGGACGACCCTGGACTGGACGTCCGCGATGTGCTGCACACCCTCAATCGCGGGCGGGACCATCTGCCGTGGCGGGTGGCGTTCCCGGTGCGCGACCGGGCCGGACTGCTGGACGGTCTGCGCAGGGCGGGCAAGAGCGCCGCTCGTGGCGGTCCGGCACCGTCGGGCGCCCGCCGTCCGATGTGGACGGTCGTCCCCGGCGCCGGGCCGAGCGCGCGAGACGCGGACCTGCTGGCCGGACGGTACGCGGTGTACGCGGCCGCCGTCGCCGAGTGTGCCGAGGCCGCACCGGACGAGGTGGACGAGGACACGACGGCGTGGTTTTCCCGGAACCACGCGTTCCTGCGTCTCATGCGGACGTGGGGGATCGATACGACGCTGGTGTCGGGTTCCCTGGCGCTGGCGAAGCACGCGCGCGGCGAATCGAGCCTTTCCGAGGCGCTGGCCGAGGCGACGCGCTCCGACGACGGTGAGCACGGAAGCGACGACCCCGGCGGCGATCTCGTCGTATGCGATCTGGACTCGGTGCGCGGCGACGACGTGCTCGCCCGCGTGGCGGAGCTCTACGTCTCGGGCGTGGACGTGGACTGGGACGTCGTGCACGAGGGCACCGGGCGACGCCGGGTTTCCTTGCCCGGCTACTCCTTCGAGCCGACGCGGTGCTGGGTCACGCCTCCACAGCGCGACACGGCGCCACCGGCACCCGGCCTCGTGCCGCCGCGACCCGACCGGCCGCCGACGTCGCGCACGGACTACGAACAGGCGCTCGCCCGGGTCTGGACCGGTTCGCTGCGCGTCGGCGAGGTGCCGCCCGACGCCGACTACTTCGAGCTCGGTGGCACCTCCGTGCTGGCGTTGCAGGTGCTGGCCGACATCCGCAGGGAACTCGGCGTGCGGTTGCGGCTGCGGGACATCTACGCGCACCGGACACTCCGCGACCTCGCCGGGTTCATGGCCGCGAGCGCCGGGCACGATCCGGCGGCCACCGGGCGGCTGGTGCCGATCCGGGCAGGGGGCGAGCACCCGCCGCTGTTCTGCCCGCATCCCTCCGGCGGTGGTGTCCAGCCGTACTTCGAACTCGCGCGGGCGTTGCCCGCCGGTTATCCGGTCATCGGAGTGCCCGCCGTCGGTCTCGACGACGGACTGGAGCCGGACCCGACCGTCGAGGCCATGGCCACCCGGTACGTCGGTGAACTGCGGCAGGTCCAGCCCACGGGACCGTACCGGCTCGTCGGCTGGTCCTTCGGCGCCGTGATCGCCTACGAGATGGCCCGGCGGCTCAGCGCGGAGGGCGACCGCGTGGCGACGCTGGTGCTGATCGACGCGAACACCGAACTGGATCCCGGGCCGCCCCCGGAACAGGAATCGGCGCTGCTGATCAACCTGCTCACCGCCGGCTCCGACTTCCGCGTCGACACCGGCGCGCTGGACGCGCTGTCCGAGCGGGAACGGTTGGCCGCCGTCGTCAAGACGGCCAAAGAGGCCGGGCGCTTGCCGACGGCCATGACCAGGCACCAGATCGGCGCCATGACGAAAGTGTTGCGCGCCAACGACCTCGCGCTGCTCGACTACCGGTGGGCCGGGTACGCCGGTCCGGCGACAGTGATCCGGGCCGAGTCGCCGCTCTTCGAGGGCCCGGACGACCGGGCCGAGGACCTCGGCTGGCGCAAGTTCATCACCGGCGAGGTCACCGTCCACTCCGTGCCCGGCGATCACTTCACCATGATGCGCCGGCACCACACCGCGATCGCCGACATCATCGGGAGGGTCTTGTGACCGCAGCCGTGCCGCAGGAAGACCGATTCCAGGTCGTGATCAACCACGAAGAGCAGTACTCCGTCTGGCCCGCGACCGGTGAACCACCGGCGGGCTGGCGGCCGGTGGGCTACACCGGCACCCGGGAGGACTGCCTCGGCCACATCGAACAGGTCTGGACCGACATCACCCCGAAAAGCGTGCGAGACCGGGCGGCCGGGAGCACACCGTGACCGCGGTCGGGATCGACGCGATCGAGGTGTGGCTGCCCGCGGACCGGACGCCGATCCGTGACCTCGCCGAGTACGCCGGCCTCGCCGAGCCGGACCGGACACTGGTGGACGGCTTCGGGATCGCGTCCGTGCCGGACGCGGGCGACCGCCACGGGACGGACCTGGCGGTCGAAGCGGTGCGGGCGTTGCTGGCCCGGACCGGCTTGCGGCCCGGTGAGGTCGACGCGCTGCTGCTGATCGGCGGCAGGGCACCGGAGTACCTCATGGCCTCCGAGTCGACCAGGGTCCAGCACGAGACAGGCCTGTCTTCGGCGCTGTCGTTCTCGGTGTCGGACCTCGGGTGCGCGTCCATTTCGACCGCGCTGCTGACCGCCCGGTCACTGCTACTGTCCACTTCGGACTGGCGCAATGTGGTGATCGCGCACGGCTGCGTGCGCCCCGGCCCCGGCCGGATCCGGCTCCCGGTGACGGTCAACGGGGACGCCGGGCTCGCGGTGCTGATGCGTCCCCTCGCCACCGCGCTGCGCGTCGTGGACGTCGCCGTGGAGACCGACGGCCGGTTCTGGGACCTGTTCCGGGTGGAGTACCGGGGCTTGGCGCCGGAACACTGGCGCGAGGTCTGCGCCGATCCCGCGCGGTACTCGTTCGAGCTGGCCATCGAGAGCCGCAACCGGCTCGACCGGCTCAACCGGCTGGTGCTCGACCGGAACGGGCTGGCCATGTCCGACGTCGACCACGTGCTCATGCAGAACGTCTCGACCGGCGCCTTCCGCTTCTACGAAGAGGCGTTCGACGTCGAGATCGCGAAGGTGTGCGAGCGGAACCTGGCCGGCTACGGCCATCTCGGTCCGGTCGACGTCATGGCCAACCTGGACGCGGGCGTGACCTCCGGTCAGTTCGAGCCCGGAGATCTCGTCCTGGTGATGAACAACAGCCCGGCCGCCGCCTGGAGCTCCATGCTGGTCGAGGTGTGAGCGCGTGGACCCGATCGCGACGCGGGCGCGCCGCACAGGCTCAGACGGCCCTGGCGCGTACCAAAGCGGCCAGCTCGCGCGGGGTGCTCACCTCGGCGAGGAACTCGGCGAGGGAAAGCCCGGTCCGCGCCTGCTTGCGCAGCCGGGCCACGATCTGGCCCGCTTTGATGGAATCGCCGCCGAGTGCGAAGAAATCGTCGTCGGGGCCGACCGGTCCACTGAGGACATCACGCCAGATGCCGATCACGAGTCCGTCGAGATCCTGTCGGTCGGCCGGTGCGTGTTCTCCGTGGGACATGCGCTCACCGCTTCCGGTCGGAGTGGGACAAGCTGTCTCGGCCCGACTTTAAGGCATGACAGGGCGGGGATTCCATGGGTGAAAGGACCGGTGTGACGGTAGCGCAAGAGACTTCCCTGTTGCGGCAGCGGAATTTCCGGACGTATTTCGCCGGGCAGGCCGTGGCGATGATGGGCACGGCGGTCGTCCCGGTCGCGATGGGCCTGGTCGCCGTGGTCACTTTGCACGCGAACGGCCTGGCCGCGTCGATCGTGTCCGCGTCCTCGATGCTCCCCGCGCTCCTGCTGACCCTGCCCATCGGCGCCGTCGTGGACCGGGTCGACAAACGCAGGATCATGATGTGGGCGGACGTCGGTCAGGGCGTCGCGATCCTGGCGGTGCCGTTGCTGTGGTGGAGCGGCGCGCTGTCGATCCCGACGTTGTGCGTCACCGGGTTCGTGTCGACCGGTTTCGGGATCGTGTCCCAGGTCGCGCATCTGTCGCTGACCCCGCATCTGGTCACGAACGCGCAGCTGATCGACGCCAACGCGAAGCTGTCGCTGGCCGATTCCGCCGCCACGACCACGGGTCCGATGATCGCCGGGTTCCTCGTGGGGAGGCTCGGCGCGCCGGTGACGCTCGGCCTCGGCGTGCTGGCGAGTTTCTACAGCGCGTTCACGCTGACCCGGATCAGCTCACGGGAGCAGCGTCCGGACGGTCCCGTGGAACGCGCGACCCTGCGCAAGGACATCGCCGAGGGGCTGCGGTTCGTCGGGCGCAACGTGGTCCTGCGCGTCCTGATGATCGTCAACTCGGTCGACAACTTCTTCATCTTTTGGATCCAGGCCGTGCTGGTGGTGTACCTGGTCGGTGCGCTGCACTGGTCTCCCGCGGCGTACGGCCTCGTCATGGGCATCGCCGGACTCGGCGGCATTCTGGGCTCACTGCTGGTGAAACGACTGCATTCGGCCTTGGGTACCGGAAAGCTGTTGGTGGCGGCGGTCTTCTTCGGCGGGCCTTGCGAAGCGGTGGTGCTGCTGCTGAGCCCCGGGCTCGCCGGCCAGGTGCTCACCTGCGCCGCGCAGTGTCTCGCGATCTTCTCCACCGTCTGTTACAACGTCACCTCGCGGACCTTGCGGCAGCACGAATCCCCGGACGGTCTGCGTTCGAGGATCACCGCCGCGCACCGCTGGGTCGGCAGCGGCCTTCGTCCGCTGGGCGCCGTGATGGGCGGCGTGTCGACGAGCGTTTTCGGCCTGTACGCGGGGATCGCGATCGGCTGCGTCGGACTGGCGATCGCGCCGGCCGTCGCCTGGTTCTCGCCGTTACGGCACACCGATCTCACGGAGGCGGGCAAATCATGACCGACACGACCGACGCCGGACGCGTCGCCATTCTGGGCGCCGGGGTGATGGGCCGGGGAATCGCCACCCTCGCCGCGGGACGCGGCCATCCGGTGCTTCTCGTGGACACCGATCCCGGGCAGCTGACAGGCGCCCTCGCGACCGTCCCGGATCAGCTCCGCCTCGCCCAGCTCATGGGCGCGTTGCCGCGCGACGTCACCGCGGGAACGATCGAGACGGCGACCTCGGTCGAGGGCTTGGACCGCGCGACCGTGGTCGTGGAGGCGGTCACCGAACGCATCGAGCCGAAGGCGCGGGCGCTCGCCGCGGCGTCCGAGGCGGTGCGGCCGGGCACTCTGCTGATCACCAACACCTCGGCCATCCCCGTCGACGAACTCGCCGGCTCCGTCGGCAGGCCCGAGGACCTCGTCGGTGCTCACTTCATGAACCCGCCGTACTTCATCCGCACCGTGGAGGTCGTGCGCGGACGGCGCACCGGTGAGGCGGCGCTCGCCGCGGTGGGCGCGTTCCTGACCGCGCTCGACCGCGAGTACGTGGTGGTGGCGGACGGGCCGGGGTTCGTGATCAACCGGATCCTGCAACGGATGATCAACGAGGCCGCCCGGGTGGTCGACGAAGGCAAAGCCACGCCCGAGGCGGTCGACGCGTTGTTCACCGGCTGCCTCGGCCACACCACCGGCCCCTTGGCCACCGCCGATCTGATCGGGCTGGACAACGTCGTGGACTCGCTCACCGTGCTGGCGTCGCGTACCGACGACCCCGGCTACCGACCGAGTTCCCTTTTGCTCGACAAAGTGCGAGCAGGTCACCTCGGCCGCAAGACGGGGTCGGGATTCTTCGAGTATCGGAGCACACCGTGAGCCACGCCATCGACCCTCAGACGCCCGGCACGCGACCCGCCGACCTGGCACGGCGGAGCCTGACCGGATTCCTCGAAGCGAGCACGAAGACCACCGTCGACCCGGCGCAGGACCTGTTCTCGGCAGGACTGATCTCGTCGCTGTTCGCCTTGCAACTGGTCGTCCACCTGGAACGCGAGTTCGGCGTGACGGTCGCCGGTGACGATCTGCGGCTGGACAACTTCCGCTCGGTCGACGCGATGGTCGCCTTGCTGGTGCGGCTCGGCGGGGCAAGCGATGACTGAGGCGGTGGACGCGCGGTGGACGGCCGCCCGTGAGCTGGCCGCCGCTCTCGTCGGGGATTCGGCGGGAGACTGGGACGTCGAGGGGAAGCTCCCGGCCGACGTGCTGCTCCGGATGGGAGCCGAGGGCGTCCTCTGCCCGCAAGTGCCCCAGGAGTACGGCGGACTGGGCATGGACAGCCTGAACTGCGGCGAACTCACGGCGGAGGTGGGCAGCCGGTGTTCGTCCTTGCGCAGTGTCATGACCTCCCAGGGCATCGCGGCGTGGTGCGTCGCCCGGCTGGGCGATGACGCGCAGCGAGCCGAATGGCTGCCGCGGCTCACCTCGGGTGCCTTGGCCTGTGTGGCGTTCAGCGAGCCGGACGCGGGCAGCGACCTGTCCGCGATGACCACCCGGATCCGGCCCGACGGGGACGACGTGGTCATCGAGGGCGAGAAGGTCTGGACCACTGCCGCGGCGTACGCGGATCTGATCCTGGTGTTCGGCCGCTACGCCGACGGTGCCGCCGCGGTGGTCGTGCCGTCCCACACGCCCGGAGTGCGGACCGAGCGGCGGCCCGACCCACTGGGCTGCCGGGCCGCCGGTCATGCCGACATCCGGCTGGACTCCGTCCGGCTGCCGCGCGGCAGCGTGCTCGGCGGGGCGGGGCAGCCGCTGGGGATGCTGGTCACCTCGGCGCTGACCTACGGCAGGCTCTCCGTCGCATGGGGCTGCGTGGGCATCCTGCGGGCGTGCCTCGCCGCCGCGTGCCGGCACGCGGCGACCAGACGTCAGTTCGGCAAACCCCTTGCCGGGCATCAGCTCGTCGCCCGTCACCTGGCCGACCTCATGGTGGACGAACAGGTGGCGACCCTGATCTGCCGTCAAGCCAGCGGGCACTGGGACGAGCGCACCCCGGACCTGGTCACATCGGCGGTGCTCGCCAAGCACGTGGCCGCGCGCCGTGCCGCCGACGGCGCGGCGCGGGCGACGCAGGTGCTGGCCTCGGCCGGCGCGCGGGACGGCTCGGTGGTGGCCAGGGCGTACCGCGACGCGAAGCTGATGGAGATCATCGAAGGAAGCAACGAGATCTGTGAACTCATCCTGGCCGAGCAGGCGGTGACGGCATGGGCGTGAGCACGGTGAAGTGCCTGGTCTGGGACCTCGATCAGACACTGTGGCAAGGGATTCTCCTCGAAGCGGGGGAGATCCGGCTGTCCGGGGAGATCCGTGACGTCATCGTCGGACTGGACGCCAGGGGCATCCTGAACTCCATCGCCAGCCGCAACGATCACGAGCACGCCTGGCCGCGGCTGGAGGAGCTGGGTATCGCGGAGTACTTCGTGGCGCCGAAGATCGGCTGGGGACGCAAATCCGACTCGGTACGCGCGATCGCGGACGAACTCGGCTTCGCCCACGAGACGTTGGCGTTCATCGACGATCAGCCCGCCGAACGGGCCGAGGTGCGCTTCCACCTGCCCGACG
Source organism: Amycolatopsis thailandensis (assembly GCF_002234405.1). Lineage (GTDB taxonomy): Bacteria > Actinomycetota > Actinomycetes > Mycobacteriales > Pseudonocardiaceae > Amycolatopsis > Amycolatopsis thailandensis. The sequence goes on from NZ_NMQT01000011.1 coordinate 36,871, forward strand.
TCCGGCTGTACGCGGCGGAAGAGGCCGAAACCCTCCTCGACCGGCCGGAGTTCACCCCGGCGTCGGTGACCGCGGACTCGCGGCAGCGGCGGCGGATGTATCAGGCGAACGTCCGGCGCGACGCCGGGCGGGCCGCGTTCCAGGGACCGGACGAGCAGTTCCTGCGCTCGCTGGACATGGTGCTGCGCGTCGACCGGGCCGGAGAGCGGGAGCTGGCGCGGGTGGCGGAGCTGACCCTGCGGACGAGCCAGATGAACGCCACGGGCGTGCACTATCCGGACGAGGTCCTGCGCGGGCTGGTCGACGATCCCGGTCACGAAGTCCTCGTCGCGACACTCACGGATCGCTTCGGCTCACACGGCGCGATCGGCGTACTCCTGCTGGAGAAGTCCGAACGCGTGTGGCGGCTCAAATTGCTGGCGACTTCGTGCCGGGTCGTCTCCTTCGGCGTAGGCGCGGTGATCCTGCGCTGGCTCGCCGACCAGACCGCCGCCGCCGGTGTGCACCTCGTCGCGGATTTCCGCGCCACGGACCGCAATCGCGTGATGGAGATCGCCTATCGGTTCGCGGGCTTCGCCGAGGACGGCTGCCCGTGTCACGCGGATCTGCGTTCGGAAGACGAAGCGGCCGTCATGTTCCATCTGGTGCCTTCGCGGCAGCAGCCACCGCCCACGATGCGGGTCGTCGCGCCGCGACTGGCCGTCGCCACCGGCGCGCCGGTGGACTGGGAACCGTTGCCGGGCAACCGGATGGGGGAGGAATCGTGATGAGCGCGCGGTCGTCGATCGAGCAGGTGGCCGGAGGCGCACGGGCGAACGTGCTCTCGGTCAGCTTCACCGGGGTCGAACTCGGGCGTGACCTCGATTCCTTACTGGCCAAGGAAACCAGAGGCTTCGCGCTGCACCGGATCGACCCGCTCGGTGACCTGACCGCCGCGTCCGGATACGTGTCGCTGCCCGCGATGGCGCGCGGTTACGCCGAGCAGGCGGCCGGGCTCGCACCGATCGCGGTGATCGGCTACTGCACCGCCGCGACGCTGACCCTCGCCCTCGCGGAGGAGCTGGCCGCGGCCGGTGACCGGGCCCCGCTCGTCGTCCTGCTGGACCCGCTCCGGCCGACGCCCGCGAGTGTTGCCCGGTCGTTCGAAGATCGGCGGAGAGCCTTCGGCCGCACGGAACCGCCGGTGGCAGACGTCGACTGTCAGGGCGACCCAGGGACCGCGCTGCGCGGCATGGCGTCGCAGCTGGCTCTGGACGCGACCGCGTTCGCCGCCGACAACGAAATGGACGCCGAGGACGCGGACGCCATCACCACCGAACTGGTCGCCAGATACCGAGCCTGGCTCGGTTTCCTGCTCGCCACCGCACACCACGCGCCCGCCGGGGACGCGCTCGCGGTGCGGTGCCTGATGTCGCGGGACCGCGAGATCCCCGCCGCGCTGGTCGATCCGCTTTCGGTCCGGCGGCTCGCGCTGTCCGCCGAAGAACTCCCGGGCGCGGACGCCGTGCGCGAGCTGGTGTTCGAGATGATCGAGGCGGGGGCGAGCCATGTCTGACGCCACCCTTGCCTCCTTGATCGACCAGCAGATCGCGCGGACGCCGCACGCCGCCGCGGTGGCCTTCGAAGGCGAGGTCCTGACCTACCGCGAGTTCGGCACGCGTGCCCGGCGGGTGGCGAAAGCGCTTGCCCGCCGGGGGATCGGACCGGGGTCCAAAGTGGCCCTCACCATCCCCCGGTCGCTCGAACTGGTGATCGCGATTCACGCGGTGACCGGATCCGGGGCGGCCTACGTCCCGGTCGATCCCGACTACCCGGCCGAACGCATCGCTTATCTGCTGGAGGATTCCGCGCCCGACGCGGTGCTGACGGCGAGCGAGGTCAGCGGGCTCGCCGCCGCGGACGAGGAGGACGGCGGCGAGCCGATCCGGCCACCGCACGCGGGCGACCCGGCCTACGTCATCTACACCTCGGGCTCCACCGGCCGCCCCAAGGGCGTCGTCGTCCCGCATTCGGCCATCGTGAACCGGCTGTTGTGGGCGCAAGACCGGTATCCGCTCGGGCCGGGCGACAGCGTGCTGCAGAAGACACCCGCGTCCTTCGACGTCTCGGTGTGGGAGTTCTTCTGGCCGCTGCTGGCCGGGGCCCGGCTGGTGGTCGCCAAACCGGGCGGGCACCGCGATCCGGCGTATCTGGCCGGTCTCATCCGAACCGAAGAGGTGACGACCGCCCATTTCGTGCCGTCGATGCTGACGATGTTCCTGAGCGATCCCGCCGCGGCCGGATGCACGTCTCTTCGTCGTGTCCTCTGCAGTGGTGAAGCCCTGCCGTCCGCGGTGGCACGCCGGTTCACGGAGCTGCTGCCGCGATCCGAGCTGCACAACCTCTACGGTCCCACCGAAGCCGCGGTGGATGTATCGCACCGGCGCTTCGATCCGGCCGAAGACGCCGAGACCGTCGCCATCGGCGAACCGGTCCGCGACACCCGGCTGTACGTGCTCGACCCGGCGCGGCGGCCGGTCGAACCCGGTGCGATCGGCGAGCTGTACATCGCGGGCGCCCAGCTGGCGTGGGGATATCACGGCAAACCGGGGCTGACCGCCGACCGGTTCGTGCCGTGCCCGTTCGCCGCGCCGGGTGAGCGGATGTACCAGACCGGGGACCTGGTCCGGGCACGCCCCGATAGCGCGCTGGAGTACCTCGGGCGTTCGGACGACCAGGTCAAGGTGCGCGGCTTCCGCGTCGAGCTCGGCGAGATCGAGTCGGCGTTGCTGGCGCACGACTCGGTGGGCCGGGCGGCCGCCGTGCTGAGTGAGGACGTCCCCGGCGATCAGCGGCTCGTCGGCTACGTGACCGCCGCCGACGGCCACCCCGCGCCGGACGGCACGTCCTTGCGCGCCTTCGTCGCGAAATCGCTTCCCGAGCACACGGTGCCGATGGCCGTCGTGGTCGTCGGCGATCTGCCCGTCACCGCGCACGGCAAACTCGACCGCAAGGCGCTGCCGCCCGTGGACTGGGCCGGTCTGTCCGGCCGTCCGGCCGAAACACCACTGGGGCGGAAGATCACCGCCGTCTGGGCGGAGGTGCTCGGCCAGGACGGCGCGAAGCTGGGGGCGGACGCGGACTTCTTCGCCGTCGGCGGGCATTCGCTGTCCGCGACCCGGCTCGTCGGCAGGCTCAACCGCGAGTTCGGCGTGGATCTGCCGCTGCGCGCGATCTTCGATCACCGCACCCCGGCGTCCCTGGAACCGGTGATCGGGGAGCTGACGGGACGCGGCACGGCGGACACGCCGCCCATCACGGCCGCCGCGGGCGCGGTCGGTCCGGCGCCGCTTTCCCCGGGCCAGCAACGATTGTGGTTCCTGGAACAACTCCAGCCGGGCACCGCGCTCTACAATGTGCCCTCGATCATCCGGCTGTCCGGCGCGGTGTCCGAGACGGCACTCGCCGAGGCCTTCGGCGCGCTCGTCGCCCGGCACGACGCGCTTCGTACCGTGTTCGGCGGCGAGGACGGCAAGCCGAGCCAGCGCGTGGTCGACGGCCGGGAGGCGCGACTGCGGGTCGTCCGGCCGCCGGACGCCGACGCGGCGGCGCACGCGGTCACCCGGGAGACGACCGAGCCCTTCGACCTGGCCGCCGACCTGCCGGTGCGCGCACTGCTGCTGCGCCTCGGCACGGGCGACAGCCTGCTGGTGATCACGGTGCACCACATCGCCGTCGACGCCTGGTCGATGGACGTGCTGCTGGACGAGCTCAGCGACCTTTACGCGCACCACACCGGCGAGCCGGTCCCGGTACCCGCCCCGCCCGCGTTCCAGTACCTGGATTTCGTCGCCTGGCAACGCGAACACCTGACCGGCCCGGCCGCGGAGGGACACCTCGCCTACTGGAAGCGTGCGCTGACCGGATGTCCGCAGATCCTGGACCTGCCCACGGACCGGCAGCGGCCGGCCGTGCAGTCCTATCGCGGATCGGTGCTGTGGCAGGACCTCCCGGCCGAGGTGGCCGGCGCGGTCCGCGCCACCGCCCGCGACGCGGGCGCCACACCGTTCATGGTCATGCTGGCCGGCTTCTTTCTCCTGCTGGGCAGGCTTTCCGGGCAGGAGCGGTTCCTGGTGGGCACTCCCATCGCGGGCCGCAACCGCCCGGAGACGGAGTCGGCTGTCGGGTTCTTCGTCAACCAGCTCGCGCTGCGGGCCGACCTGACGGGCGAACCGACGGTGGGGGAGCTGCTCGCCAGGGTGCGGGAGATGACCTTGCAGGCCTACGCCCATCAGGATCTGCCGTTCGAACGGCTGGTGGAGGAGCTGCGCCCCGAACGGGACCTGAGCCGTTCGCCGCTGTGCCAAGTGCTCTTCAACCACATAATGCCGCGCCGGGACGAATGGGACAGCGGCGGTGCGCGCTGGCGGCGGGAGCAGGGGGACGAGGCGTTCGCCAAGCTGGATCTCGCCCTGTACGTCTGGGAGCACGGCGACCGGGTCCGGTGCCAGTTCATCTACAACGCGGACCTGTTCGGCGCGGAGCGGATGAGCGGGGTCGCCGACCAGTACCTCGCGGTGCTGCGCGCGCTCACCGGTGACGGGGAACGGCGGCTGTCCCGGATTTCGCTGGTGACGGACGGGATGAGGAGCCTGTTGCCGGATCCGCGGCGACCGATGCGAGCCGAGGCGGTGCCGGGTCTGGTGAGCCAGGTGGTCGCGGCCGCCCGTGCCCACCCGGATCGGGTGGCGCTGCGCGGGCCGGACGAGACGTGGACCTACCGCGAACTCGTCGAACGGACCGCCGCGACCGCCGGAGCGCTGCGGTCCGCCGGGGTCGGCCGCGGTGACACCGTGGCGATACTGGGCGCCCGGACGCCGTGGCTGCCCGCGTCGGTGCTGGCGGTCTTGTCGGTCGGGGCCGTGGCGGCGTTGTTCGACCCGGCGTACCCGCGGACGTGGCTGGACCGTCGGATGCGCCGGCTCCGGCCCGCCGCCGTGCTGAACCTGTCGGCCGTGACACTCGACGGTGTCACGGCGATCCGCCCGGCGGAGCATGAACCGTCTACTGTGGACGATCCGTGGCGGGTTCCCGGTGAAGCGGGCCTCGCCGCCGCTTTCCTCCTTTTCACGTCGGGCACGACGGCGGAACCCAAAGGGGTACTGAGTGCCCAGCAGCCGTTGTGCCGCTTCCTGCGGTGGCAGGCGGAACGGTTCGGGCTGTCCGGTGCCGACCGGTTCGCGGTGCTGTCGGGCCTCGGGCACGACCCGATCCTGCGTGACTGCTTCGCCGGCCTGCTCGTGGGAGGCGAAGTCCACTTCCCCGCCGAGGAGACCCGCGGCGAACCCGCCGAGCTGGCGGCTTGGCTGCGATCGAACAGGATCACTTCGGCACATCTCACCCCGACCCTGGGCACCATGCTCGCCACCGCGACCGACTCCGCGGCCCCGGAGCTGCGGTGGCTGTTCTTCGGCGGCGAGGCCTTGTCCTCGGCCCAGGTCCGGTCGATGACGCGGTGGGCGCCCTCGGCGGTGCCGGTGAACTTCTACGGCACGACGGAGACCCCGCAGGCCGCCGGTCACTTCGTGGCCTCACCTTGCCCGCCGGGCCCGCACGTGCCGATCGGCCGCGGCACCGGCGAAGCCCAGCTCCTGGTGATCACGGACGCGGATCGGCAGGCAGGTGTCGGCGAGCCGGGTGAGCTCGTGGTGCGGTCGCCGAACCTGGCGCTGCGCTACCTCGACGGGGATCCCTTTCCCGCCAACATGTTCGGCCAGGATCCCGAAGATCGGATCTATCGCACCGGCGACATGGCGCGCTACCGGCCGGACGGCACGGTCGAACTCGCGGGCCGCCGCGACCGGCAACTGAACCTCCGCGGCCACCGCGTCGAACCCGCCCAGATCGAGGCCGTCCTCACCGCCCACCCCGACGTGTGGGAGGCGGCGGTGCTCGCTTGCCGGGGCCCGCGCCCGGAAGACGACTGGCTGGCCGCGCACGTCGTGCCCGCTCCGGGCGGTGCGCCGACGATCGGCGAGCTGACCGCGTACCTGGCCGAACAGCTGCCCGTCCACCAGCGGCCCGCCCGGCTGGCGATCACCGATTCCCTCCCGATGACGTCCAACGGCAAGGTGGACGAGCACGTGTTGCGCCAGATCGAGTTCCCCGCGGTGGAAGCCGTCGAGTCCGCCGCGGAACTGGACCCCGTGGAGTCCGCGCTCGCCACCGCGTGGGAGGAGGTGCTCGGCGGCCCGCCCGCCCGTCTCGACCAGAGCTTCTTCGAGGTCGGGCATTCGCTGCTGGCGACCCAGTACGTGGTGCGGGTACGCCGCAGCCTCGGCGTCGAGGTACCGCTGCGTCAGCTGTTCGCCAGTCCGAGCGTCGCCGCGCTGGCCCGTCACCTCAGGAGCAAGCTGTGATCCCGCCGCGCAGCACGGTCGAGGTCGACCTCGGCGCGATCACCTCGAATCTCGCCGCGGCCAAGGAACTGGTGTCCGGGGCCGACGTGATGGCCGTGGTGAAATGCGACGCCTACGGACATGGCGCCACGGCGGTCACCCAGGCGCTCGACTCCGCCGGTGTCGCGTGCTTCGGTGTCGCGTTCCTGGAGGAGGCGCTGCCGCTGCGAGCGGTCGCGCCCGAGACGCCGATCCTCGTCTTCACCGAGCCGGCGCCAGGGGAGGAGATCGCGGCGATCGAGGCCGGGCTGACGCCGACCATCGCCAGCCCCGACGGCGTCGCCAGGCTGGCCGCGGCGGCGCACTCCGCGCCGCTGGACGTGCACCTGAAGATCGACACCGGACTCCACCGGCTGGGTGTCGCCCCCGAGCACGCGGTCGCGATGGCGCTGCGGGCCGAGAGCATGGGCCTGCGCGTGACCGGGGTGTGGACGCATTTCGCCACCGCGGACGACCCGGGCGACCCACAGCTCGGCGTTCAGCGGGAGCTGTTCGCCGCCACGGTCGAGCGGCTGCGCGCGGCCGGTGTCGAACCCCGGCAGGTGCACGCCGCCAACAGTTCCGCCGCTTTGGGTGACACCGGGACGCACTTCACCATGGTGCGGCTGGGCGCGGTGCTGTACGGGCTGCGTCCCGGTCCGTCGGTGCCCGGGCTCGCCGGGTTCCGTCCGGCTATGTCGTGGCGCAGCGGCGTCGTCGCCACCCAGCGGGTGGGGGAGGGCGAACGGGTCGGCTACGGATTGCGCTACCGGCTCGAGACGGAGTCGACGCTCGCCGTGGTGCCGGTGGGTTTCGGCGACGGCCTTCCCCGGCTCGCGGGCAATCGAGGGCGGGTGATCGTGCACGGCAGCCGCAGGCCGATCGCCGGTGCCGTGGGCATGAGCCACGTCATCGTGGACTGTGGCGACACCACCGTGCGGGTCGGGGACGAGGTGATCCTCCTCGGCAGGGACGACGCCGGAACCGAAATCACCGCGGAGGAGATCGCTCAATGGTCGGGCACCTCCGTTTACGAGGCTGTCACGAGGATCGCCCCCGGGCTGCCCCGTCGCTATCCGGCCGGGCGTCGTTGATCGCGTTGATCCGGTCGATCTCGGCCATGTGCCGTTCCGCCCATGCCCGGACCGCCGCGAGCGGGATCTCCAGCGACAGGCCCAATTCGGTGAGCCGGTAGTGCACCCGTGGCGGCACCGTCGGCTCCACTCTGCGCGTGACCAGACCGTCACGGGTCAGGCTGTGGAGGGTCACCGACAGCATTTTCTGCGAGACACCGGGCATCCGCCGCCGCAACTCGGCGAACCGCACCTCTTGCGGCGCGGCGTCGGCGAGCACCTTGATGGCCATCGACGTCCATTTCGTGCCGATGCGGTCCAGCAGTTGGCGGGTCGGGCACGTCGGGGAGAACAGATCACCTCGTGCGGCGCCGGTCGCACGAGCCGTTCGAGTGGTCACCTGGACCTCACCACCTGTCGGCAAGGTGCCGTCTTGGCAGCACCGTCGGGGTTACCTACCGTTTCATGGTAACCGATGGTGACCACCTGGAGGACTCTCTTGCCCGATGTACCCGACCGTCCGCTCACGCTGAGGCGGATCGCGACCAACGGCATCCACGTGACTGTGGCGACGGCAGGCACGGGCTCGCCGGTCGTGCTGCTGCACGGTTTTCCGCACACCTGGCAGCTCTGGCGCGAGGTCATCGGCCCGCTGGCCACGCGCCACCGGGTGATCGCCCCGGACTTGCGCGGGCTCGGGGCCAGTAGCCGTGCCGCCGACGGTTACGACGCGGGCACCCTGGCCGCAGACGTCGCCGGGATCCTCGACGCCATGGGCGAATCCAGCGCGGCCGTGGTCGCCATCGACGCCGCCGTGCCCGCCGCCGTCTTGCTCGCGCTACGGCAACCGGACCGGGTGCATCGACTCGTGGTCATGGAATCGCTGCTGGGGACGCTGCCCGGCGCCGAGGACTTCCTCGCCGCCGGCCCACCCTGGTGGTTCGGATTCCACGCCGTCCCCGGTCTCGCCGAAACTGTCCTGATCGGCCACGAGGCGCAGTACATCGACTGGTTCCTGCACATGGGCACCCTCGGCCGCGGCGTGCCCGCGGAGGTCCGCAAGGCGTTCATCGACGCCTACACCGGATCCGACGCGCTGCGCTGCGCTTTTTCCTACTACCGCGCCCTGCCCGCCAGCGCCCGTCAGATCCGCGACGCCGTGGCGCGCGGCGGGCTCGTCATGCCCACCCTGGCGATCGGCGCCCACCCGGTCGGCAACGCCCTGGAACGACAGTTGCGTCCTGTGGCCGCCGACCTCACCGGACACCTCATCCCCGATTGCGGCCACATCATCCCGCTCGACCGGCCGAAGGAACTGCTCGACCTGCTGATGCCCTTCACCGCGGTATGACGGTCCGGGACCGAGCAGCGGAGGCCGCGCCCCGTCGGACGCGGCCCCCGCCGGTGTTCGCGATGGTGTGCCGCTCAGCAGGAAACCCGGGAAACGGGGCTGAAGAACGTCTGGTCGATCATCTTCGGCTCGCCGGTCTTGAAGACGACCACCACACGCAGCGCGGTGTAGAGGTTGCCGCTGGCACACGGCCGCTTGATCTGCTCGCCGCCGCCCAATGTCCCGAAATTGAACTGGTCCGAGGTGTTGCCCAGCGGGGCGGCTTGGCCAATCCGGAAGATCGCGACGAAGCCGGCGATGCCTGTGACTTCCTGGTCGCAGTTGACCGAATAGCTGGCGGCCACCTCGGAGGCGCCTGCCTTGACCGGCGCCGTGTAGTTCACCGTGCAGGTCGTGGCCGCGACGCCCGCCGTGCCCTTCGTGGTTCTTTGGGATATCACCTGTTTCGTGGCGTTGGACCCGAGGGCCGCACGGCTGTCCGCCTTCAGGACGGCATCGGTGTCGACACGTGGCACCGCGGCCGAAGCCGTGCCTGCCGTGATCACGGCCATCGCGAGTAACGCTCCCAACAAGGCCAGGACGTGTCGGAACATCCTGGCGGGCTGACTCTTTTTCATGGAACTGCCTCCCTCGCTTTCGCCTTCACGGCAAGCCTGCCGTTCCGCGAACGACCGTGTCGTCGTCACATCTCACGAATCGTCGCCCGCCGAGGCCCGGTGATTTGTCACCGCTCACGAACGCCGAAGGACGCGGCAGTTTTTCCGCGCCGTGGGCTTTTCAGTCGAAGTCGGCGTCGCCATCGCCGTTGTCTTCGAAGCCACTTTCGCGGCCGGCGCGCCCGCCGTCGTCGTGCGGTGCTTCGGGGAATCCGGCGATCGAGGCACCCACGGTCGTCAGCCCCAGGACGCTGTAGACCAGCCCGACCAGTACGCGGGTGACGTCGGAGGTCGGCTCGCCCGCGCCGTTCACGACGGCGATGTCGCCTGTCACTGTCAACACGGCCAAAATTGTCAGACCGACCCCGAACAGGGACCCGGCCACGCGGCCCATCAGTCCCCAGAAGCTCAGAGCGGGCTTCTGTCCCTTGGACATGGCGACAACGCTACGTCGACTCCAGCGCCTGGTGCACCGCTGACCGGAGGCCGAAACCCGGCAGCGGGAGGTAGCCGGTGAAGGAGGATCAGTCATACCGCACTGCGGGAGTGGGAAGAAGAAACCGCCCGGCGGCGAAGTGGTGGTGAAAGCTGACCGTCGACGGGAAAGGACCCACATGTCAGAGGCGGACACATGACGGCGGGAACGGGCGAGCAGGTGACCGATGCCGACCTGGCCGCCCGGTTGGCGCGGGAACCGGAACTGTTCACCGAAGTGCACGATCGCTACTTCGCGGCCATCTACCGGTATGTGGCAGGCAGGCTGGACGCGCAGACCGCGGAGGACATCGCCGCGGAGACGTTCCTCGTCGCGTTCGACCGGCGCGGCACGTTCGACCCCGAACGCGGTGAGGTGCGGGCCTGGCTGTTCGGCATCGCCACGAATCTGGTGGCCAGGCACCGCCGCAGGGAGGCTCGCCACTATCGGGCCCTGGCGCGGGTGAGCGTCGCACCGGCGGTCGAGGGACACGAGAGCACGGTGGTCGCGTCGGTGGCTGCCCGGCGGCTGCTGCCTCAGCTCGCGAACGCGCTGTCGCGGCTGTCCAGCGGGGAACGGGACGTGCTGCTGCTCGTGGCGCTCGGCGAGCTCGGGTACGAGGAAGTGGCCACGGCCCTCGGTATCTCCTCCGGCACGGTCGGTTCCCGGCTCAACCGTGCCCGCAAGAAGCTCAACCTCATTCTCACCCCGGAGGCACTCGATGAATGACCTGCAGACGCTGCGCGCCGCGCTGACCCCGGACGAGCCGTCCCAGGACGTCGTCGACCGCAGCCGGCACCGGCTCCAGAACCGGATACGCGGCGGCCGGGCCTCTTTCCGGCGGCGGACCGGATGGCTGATCGCGGGGGCCGGATTCACCGCGGCCGCGGCCGCCGTGGCGATCGCGGTCATGCCGGCCGCACCGGTCGACAGCCCGGCGGTGCAGACGGTCAGCGGGCAGGAGATCCTGCTCGCGGCCGCGACCGCCGCCGAGCGTTCCCCCGAGGGGGCCGGCACCTACTGGCATGTGAAGGTGACCGAGGCGGACGGCGCCGCCGCGTCGATCGAGTACGAGTCCTGGATCAAGCCGGACGGTCAGTCGTGGATGCGGGGTGCGAAGACAGGAGGCAAGGTCACGCAGCTGGCAACGCTTTCAGCCACCCCGTTCTCACTGGTCGCCATCGATCTGACCCTCGAGCAGTTGCGTGCCCTGCCGACGGACCCGGACGCGCTGAAGGCCTGGATCGCCGACGCCCTCGAGCGCAGCGAGGCCAGGACGAGCGCCGGCGAGCTCACCGCGAGCGACCGGGAACGAGCCGCCTTCCAGTCGTTGATCTCACTGGTGTCCACGCTGCCCGCCACGCCGGAGGTCCGGGCCACGGCCTTCCGCGCGATCGCGGGCCATCCGGGTGTCCAAAACCTCGGCACGGTGCCGGGCGGCCAGGGCCTGGTGCTGCCCGAGGGCGAGCGGCTCGTCGTCGATCCGGCGACCGGACGGGTGAACGGGACGTCGGTCTTCATCACCATGGAGGGCGCGGTTTACCGGGTGGCCGACCCCGCCGGCGCGAAGATCACCGCCGAGTGGACCGACACCCTGCCCGCGTAGTGGATCGGGTGGCCGGGAGCGGGACACGCTCCTGGCCACTTCCGCGGGTCAGGTGTCGACCGGCGCGGTGGCGTGGAGGCTGCTCAGCAGCGCGAGGGCGTGGGCGCTGGGGGTGGCGGGTTCGGCGTGGTAGATGATCAGTTGCTGGCCCGGGGCGCTGCGCACGTCGAATGCCTGGTAGGTGAGGGTGAGCGGGCCGACGTCGGGGTGCACGAGGTGCTTCGGTTCGCGGGTCTTGCCGCGCACCTGGTGTGTCTCCCACAGGGCGCGGAAGTGCGCGCTTCCGTTTTCGAGTTCGGCCACGAGGTGCCGCAGAGCGGGGTCGTGCGGGTCGAAGCCCGCGGCCACCCGCAGGTTCGCCACGGTGGCCTGAGCGGTCCAGTCCCAGCGTGCGTAGAACTGCCTTCCCGCCGGGTCGAGGAAGGTCATGCGGGCGAGGTTGTCCACCGCACGGAAGGGCGAGAACAGCGCGTCGGCGAGGGTGTTGGTGGCCAGGACGTCCAGGACGCGGTCGAGCACGAAGGCGGGGGTGTGCGGGTAGCCGTCCATGAGTTGCCGCAGTTCGGGGCTCACAGTCCGGGGTACTGGCGCAGGTGTGTCGCCCGGTGTTGCGCCGGCCAGCCGGTACAGGTGCTCACGGGCGTCGGGGCCGAGATCCAGCGCGCGGCAGAGGGCGTCGAGCACCTGCGGGGACGGGTGGGTTTCGCGGCCCTGTTCCAGGCGGGTGTAGTAGTCGGCGTTCACCCCGGCGAGCACGGCGACTTCTTCGCGGCGCAGTCCGGTCACCTTGCGGCGGCCGGAGTAGAGCACGCCAGCGTCTTCCGGGGATCTTTGTGCGCGGCGCGCTCGCAGGAACGCCCCCAGCTCGCCACTGGCCATGGCACCAGCGTAGGGCGTTGTCCGTCCGGTTGGGAGGGTGCCGCACACCCAGCCACCACACGTCCTGCCGTCACTTGCTCCCGTCGCCGACGCTGGTCGGTATGACAAGCGATATCGACGTCTCAGGCAGGTGGGCCGGCCGCGAGCCGGAGGACGGCGAACTGGAGGGCAAGGTCGCGCTCGTCACCGGCGCCGCCCGCGGGGTCGGCGCGGCCGCGGTCGCCTGGCTGCACGCCCGGGGCGCGCGAGTACTGGCCACGGACCTCCGCCCCGAGGTGGATGCTCTCGCCACCCGATTCGACCGGGTGTCCACTCTGGTGGGCGATGTGTCCAGGGAAGACGTCGCGGTGCGGTCGGTGGCCGCGGCGATCGAGCGGTTCGGTGGCGTGGACATCCTGGTCGCCAACGCCGGTCGCTCGGTGAACAAGCCGATCACCGAGACCACCGCGGCCGACTGGGACGGACTGATGTCGGTCAACGCCCGCGGAACCTTCCTGCACGCCAGGGAGGCGTTCCGGGTGATGCGCGAACGCGGCGGGGGCGTGATCGTCACCGTCGGCTCGTTCGCCTGCACGGTCGGCCTGGCCGAGGCGGCGGCCTACAGCGCGTCCAAGGGAGCGTTGGCGCAGCTGACCAAGGTGCTCGCGCTGGAAGGCGGCCCGTATGGCATCCGTGCCAACGTCGTCGCCCCCGGCGTGATCGAGACCGACATGCTCGACGACTTCCGCCCGGACAGCCGGGAGTATTTGCGTTCCTTCGGCGACGCCCACCCCTTGGGCCGTGTCGCGCAGCCCGAGGAGATCGCCGAGGTGATCGGTTTCCTGGCCTCGCCCCGGTCCGGGTTCATCACCGGCGCTGTCGTCGCCGCCGACGGTGGCTACACCGCGGCCTGAAAACCAGCAACCACAACGAAAAGAGCACATCATGCCCGGACGCCTCGACGGCAAGGTCGCGTTGATAACCGGCGCGACAGGCGGCATCGGACGAGCCACCGCGGAACTCTTCGCCCGCGAAGGGGCCGGCCTGGTCGTCACCGACATCGACCGGAACGCGGTGGAAGGCCTTGCCGCGTCACTGGAAGCCGAAGACGCCGACGTGCTGGCGGCCCGGCTGGACGTCGCTTCGCCGGAGAACTGGAGCGAGGCGATCGAGTCGACCCGGCGGCGTTTCGGCCGCCTTGACATCTTGGTCAACATCGCCGGTGTCGTGGACTGGCCCGGTATCGAAGAGACCACAAAGGACGCCTGGGACCGGGTGATCGCGGTCAACCAGACCGGCACCTGGCTCGGGATGAAGGCCGCCATGCCCCTGCTGCGCGCCTCCGGCAACGCCTCGGTCATCAACACCTCCTCGGTGCTCGGCCTGGTGGGCAGCGGAGCGGCCGCCGCCTACCAGGCTTCCAAAGGAGCGGTGCGCCTGCTGACCAAGACCGCCGCCGTCGAATACGCGACCTGCGGAGTCCGAGTCAACTCGGTGCACCCCGGCGTCATCGCCACCCCGATGATCCAAGAACTGCTCGACGAACAGGGCGACGAACAACCCGACATCCGGCGCACCCCCATGCGCCGCGCGGGCAGTCCCGCCGAGATCGCTCCCGCGATGCTCTTCTTGGCCGGCGACGAATCCTCGTTCGTCACCGGAGCCGAGTTCGTCGTCGACGGCGGGCTCACCGCACACTGACGACGAACCCGGAGTTGCCCTTCGGCGTCACCTTCCCCGGGCGCGGCGAACACTGGCTGGGAAGCGAGAGCGCTAGGCCTTCACCGCCGCTACTCGGCCTGACGGGTCGGCGGTGTTTGTGAAAGCCACTTCGAGGTCAGGGTCTCGGCAAAGTCGCGTAAGCGGGTGTCGTGAGTGGTGTTTCGGGTTCTGGCGGACTCGGTTTTGCCTGCCCAGTGGTGTCGCTGGCGAGTGTGGAGGATTTGGGGCGTTGAGTGTCCCGGATCTTCCACGCTCAGTCTGGTTGGTGGGGTTGGTGCTGGATGGTGGTCCGAAGCCGGGGCGACCCCACGATGAAGGAATTGGGACGTTCAACGTCCCAGTTCCCACATCGTCGCGCCCTGGCAGCCGCTGAACCACCACTCTCGCCCAGTTCAGGAGTACCGGTCCGCTCTAACCCGAAACGTCACTCACGACCCGCTGGTGTGGCTGGCGAGCGTGGAGGATTTGGGGCGTTGAGTGTCCCGGATCTTCCACGCTCGGTCTCGTTGGTAGGGGAGTCGGGACAGTGAACGTCCGGATCCGGCGTCGGTGGGGCCCTGGTTCGTCGTGGTGCCGAGTGGGGCTGGCGCTGGATCCTGGTGGTCGACGGGGGAGGATTCCGGACGTTGAGCGTCCGGGATCTTCCCCCGTCACCTCGTCTGTCGCCGGGTCGCGCCTGGCGCGACCTTGAACAACGGAAGATCCGGGACACTCAACGTCCCCGATCCTCCGTTGATCAAGGTCCGATGCCGGGGCGACCCCACGATGAAGGAATCGGGACGTTCAACGTCCCAATTCCCGCACCGTCGCGCCCGGTAGCCGCGGTGTCGGGATCGCGCCGGTCCGGCGGCCGGGGCGTTTCAGCGGACTCAGTTCGCCGTGTCGCGAAAGCCACGTTCGCAACCTTCACCGTTGCGAACGTGGCTTTCACAACACGCCACCTTTGTCTTTCCTCTCGATAGAATGATCCAGTGCGAACGAGGCTGCGGACGCTCCACATCGGGGAGCGGACCTACACCTGGCGAGCCACGATCGGCCAGGTCGACGGCGACGGCGCCGACAGCCATCGCTGCGTCCGGGTGCGTGCCTGGGGTGCCGGCAAGAACGGACGAGCTCTGGAAGCCGATCTGCTCTCGAAGGCTGTGAGCGTGGGCTGGACCCCGGCCGCGACCGACGGTTCCTACCCGGAACCCGCCGACGTCCGGTTCTTGATCGTGCGCGCGCTCGCCCTCGGCTGGGACCCCGGCGCGCTCGGCGGCACTTTCCGGCTCACCGAGGAGCACGAGGTGGAGCTGCCGGGTTTCCTGCTCACTGACCGCGTACGCGACGCGGGCGCGCGCGATCCGTCCGCACGGGTGGCCCAGGCGAACGATCGGCGAGAAGGGATGGACCCCGGTGGCCCGGGGCGGCTGCGATGAGCCCTGCCCTCTTTCGCGACCGCCGGATTCGAGGTCGACGGTCGCGCCCGAAGTGGACCTGACGGGTCAACGACGGCAGATCGCGGAACCCGCGACCGCGTGAGCGGCCGCGGGCTCCACTGGGGCGGCAAGGTACGGACCTGACGGCCCGTGGATCACCGCACCGTGAGGGTGTACTCCGTGGTTCCGGTCTTGCCGGTGCTGTCCGTCGCCGTGATGGTCACCTTGTGGGTACCGCGCTGATACGGCCCCATGACCGTCATGCGCGAGGTGCCGCCGGGGTTGACGGTCTGCGGTGAGAACGTCGGCGGGTAGGACAGTCCGGCGCCGCTGAGCCGGACGGGACCCGTGCCGCCGGTGACGGTGATCGTCGCGTTGGCGTAACCGCCGGGCGGGACCGTGCCGGAGTTCGGCGAGACGGACGGCCTGGGGCCCTCGCCGGTACCGCCGTCCCCGACCGTGAGCGCGAACTCGGCGGTCTTGGTTCCGGAGACGCCCTTGGCCGTGACGGTGACCTTGTAGGTGCCCGCCGGGGTGCCGGCCGAGGTCTGCAGGGTCAGTTTGGCGACCTGTCCGGAGTCGACGGCCGACGAGGGCTGGAAGGTGGCGGTCGTTCCGGTGGGCAGGGCGGACGCGCTCAGCTCCAGCTTCTCCGAACCCTGGTCACCCGCCGTGGTGGCGAGGCTGGTGGAAACGTGCTTACCGGGATCGGCCTTGCCGGAGGAGGGCGACAACGCCATGCCGAACTTGCCGTCGCCGGGCTGGGTTCCGCCGATCTCGGCGCGGGCCCAGTCGCCCATCGCGTTGGTCAGACGCGCCATGATGCTGTAACGGTCGCAGCCGCTGGAGCCCCATGACGAGACACCGACGATCACGCCGTCCACGATGAACGGACCGCCGCTGTCACCCGAGCAGTCGGCGGTGCGTCCGTCGTTGTAGCCCGTGCACACCATCAGGTCGCCGTTGACCCGGATGTCGAAGACCTGGCATCCGGCGGGGTCGTTGACCGGCATGGTGGTCTTGCGGAGTTCGCCGGAGCCGCCGCTCGCCGAGGTCTTGCCGTAGCCGAGCGAGACGCCCGACTTGCCCGGCTGGGTGAGCGCGCCGTCTCCCGAGCCCGCCACCTTGGCCCACTGGCTTTCCGGCACCGGGAGGTCGTCGACGGTGGTGACCACCGCGACGTCGTGGCCCGTCCGCCAGCCGCCGGAGCCGCTGTACTGGGGGTGGGCCTTGAACGAGGCGACGGCCGTGCGGAACGTCTCGTCGCCGGGGGTGTTCAGGTCGTCGTCGCCGTAGAGGTAGCTCTTGGCACCGGTGGTGTCGACCATGCAGTGCGCCGCGGTCAGGATCTTGCGCTTGCCGACCACGGAGGCGGTGCAGGACTGACCCTGCGGACCTCCGCCTCCGACCCGCATGCCCGCGATGACGGACGGGTACTCCTTGACCGTGGTGCGTTCCCCGTTGACGATCCGGGTTCCCATGTCTCCTGTGCGGAGCTGATCGGTCGGGGTCGCCGCGACGCTGATCCCGTCGGCCGGTGCGGCGGTCGCGGTGCTCATGATGGGTGAGGTCGCCGCGGCCAAGGCGAGGGTGAGCGCTACGGCGAAGCGTGGTGTTCTCATCGTTCTCCTTCGAGGTCAAAAGAATAGTGGTGCTCTCTGTCCACTGTGGTCAGAAGGTGATCGACCAGCCCGTGAGCGTGCCGACGTCGAACCGGTAGGTGTCGCGCACCGAGAGCCGCCACGTGCCGTTCGCGTCCTCGCGGGAGGCGTCGACGGTGAAGCTCTGGTGCACGCCGCCGGATTCGCCGACGCCGCCCGCGCGTTTGAGCGGATAGGACGTTCCGCTCGGTCCGATCAGGTCGATGGCGAGATCGCCGGTGTAGCCGTGGTCGATGTCCACGCGCACCGCCAGCGTGGCCGATGCCTTGCCGTCGCAGGAATCCTGGCTCACGGAGGTCCCGACAGCGGCGTCCGCGTCGGGGATGGCCACGTCCTCGTCGTTGCTCTTGGTCCCGCACCTGGGCGGCGTGCCGCCACCCAGGTCACCGACGTAGAGCAGCTTGTTCGGCGAGCCGGTCCCCGGGTTGGTGATCAGGTCCGGGGTGGCGCTGCGCACCAGCGCGTCGCTGACCTGCTGCGGGGTAGCGCCGGGGTTCGCGGCGAGATACAGCGCGGCCCCGCCGGCGACGTGCGGGGAGGCCATGGACGTACCGCTGGCGGTGCGGAACGATCCGGTGTTGTCACTGGAGTGGATGTTGCCGCCCGGTGCGAAGAGATCGACGCAGCGGCCGTAGTTCCCGCCGCGGGTGCGGTCCTTGTTGAACCAGCCGACGGTGATCGCCTCCGGGACACGCGCCGGGCTGACGCCGCAGGCGTCCTTGCCGTCGTTGCCCGCGGAGACCGCCACGACGATTCCCTTGGCCACCAGCGCCTTGACCTGTTCGTCGCCGACGCCGAGCACGTCCATGCCCAGGCTCAGGTTCACCACCGCGGGTTTGACGGCGTTCTTGGCCACCCATTCCATGGCGCTGACCGTGGCCGAGTCCGGGCCGGAACCTTTGCAGTCCAGCGAACGCACGGCCACGACCTTGGCCTTCTTCGCCACGCCGACGGTTTTGCCCGCGATCGTCCCCGCCACGTGCGAGCCGTGCCAGTAACAGTCGCCGGCATCGGTGTCGTTGTCGAGGAAGTCGTAGCCGTGGCTCGCCCTGCCCTCGAACTCGGGGTGCTGGGCCTGCACCCCGGAGTCGATGACATAGGCGGTCACTCCCTCGCCCGAATTCGGGAAGGTGTACTTCTTGTCCAGAGCGGCGGTTCGCTGGTCGATCTGATCCAGGCCCCACGACGGCGGACTCGGCTGTTCACCCGTCGCCCTGGTCGTGCCGTCCTGGTGCACCGCCTTGACCGACGGGTCGGCGGCCAGTCGCCGTGCCTGCCGCTCGGAAAGACCGCGGACCGAGAAACCGTTCAGGGTGACCGAGTACGTGTCGGTCACCTCGCCGCCGTAGCGTCCGGTGAGCGCCGAGGCCTGGCCTTCGGCCGCGGCACGGGCGCCACCTTCGAGCACCACGATGTACTGCCCGGCGTACGGCCGATCGGCCTGGACGACAGCCGCCTCCGCCTGTTGCGCCGCGGCCACACCCGCGGTCGTCACCACTGCCGCGGCGGCGACCGCGACGGTGAACAGGTTCGCCATCCATCTCGTTCTGCACTGTTGCATCGATTCCTCCATCGCGCGTTCGAACGGCCGCAGGGGATTTGTGACATCGAGCCGCTCGAGTAATCAGCCTTCGGCCTGGCCGATGGGGGAACAAGTGTGGTCGCGACCCGTACCGGTACCTGATCCTGTGTGGACGTAAGTGCCGTAGCTCGCGGGGTTATGACGCCCGTGCCCGCCGACCTACCATGGCTGGCATTCCTCTTCGGAGGAGTTCACCGACAGGAGCGAGCATGGTCGACGGTCGCGCGAATCCCCTCTCCAGCCGATCCCGCCGCCGATGATCGGCCGGGACGCCGAACTCGCGGCTTTGCTCGACGCGGTGCGGAACCCGCCGTCGGTCGTGTTCGTGGACGGCCAGGCCGGCGTGGGCAAGTCCAGGCTGGTCACCGAGTTCGCCGCCGCGGCCGCCCGCGGCGGGGCTCCGCGGGTGATCAGGGGTTCGTGCCAGCCGTTGCCTGCCCCGTTCCCGTACGGGGTGCTTCTCGACTGCCTCAGCCAGTGCGGCGACCTGCTGCGCGAGCCCGGCCCGGTGACCGGCGCGCTACGGGACCATCTGCCCGAACTCGCCGACCGTCTGCCACCCGCGCCGCGCGCCCTCGGTGACCCCGACGCCGAGCGGCACCGGATCTTCCGCGCCGTGCGCGATCTCCTCCGTTCGCTGGGACCGGCCGTACTCGTGCTCGAGGATCTGCAGTGGGCGGACGAAAAGACCCGCCGGGTGTTGCGCTTCGTGCTGGCGGACCCGCCGCCGGAGCTGTCGATCGTGGCCACCTACCGTCGTGAGGATCTGCCGTCGGTGGCACCATTCGGCCACGCCTTCCACCTCCCGCACGGAGTGACCGGGGTCGATCTCGTCCTGCGGCCCTTCGGCGCGACGGAGGTGCGCGCCATGATCGACGAGCTGGTGGGAGCCGCCGTGACGTCGCACCGGTTCGCCGAGGCCGTTCTGCACGAGACCGCGGGGATCCCGTTCGTGGTCGAGGAAACGGTGCGGGCGCTGAGCGACCCGGTGCGGGACGTGCGCGCCGAAGGTGACTTGGCACAGCGGATCCTCGCTGGGATCGACGTGCCGCCCTCGGTGGCGGACACGATCAAGGAGCGGCTGGCGGCCTTGCCCGGCGCCGCGCAGGTCCTCACCGAGGCCGCAGCGGTGCTGGAGGTCCCGGAGACGCTCGAGGTGCTGAGCGCCGTGGCGGGGGAGGCGACCGCGGCGCATCTGATCGCGTCGGTGGAGTCCGGTGTGCTCGTGGAGGAAACGGCCAACAGATACGGCTTCCGGCACAACATCGCGAGACGCGCGGTGTACGCGTCACTGCCGGGTCCGCGACGACGGGAACTGCACGAACGCGCCCTCACGACGCTGTCCGCCCTTGACCGGGTCCCCGTCGCCCGCCTGTGCGCGCACGCCAAAGCGGCGGGCCTGAAAGCCGAGTGGTTGCGATACAGCGAACTCGCCGCCAAAGCCGCCGAGGACGCCAACGATGTCTCCACCGCTGTCGACTTGCTGGTCGAGGTCCTGAGCGATGCGGAAACCAGTCCCGAGGTCGCGAACCGGCTGGCGACCAAGCTCTGTGACCACGCCTTGACGGGACTGCCCGGCGGGATGATGACCGCGCGAATCGAAAGCCTTCTCGCGGATCCTCGCCTGGCCCCGGACGTCCGAGCCCAGGTCCACCTGTGGTTCGGACTGCTGCTGCAACGGGAGACCGGGTCGGTCGACCGCGGCGCGGAGGAGATCGCCCTCGCCCTCGGCCTGCTCGGTGACCAGCCGGAACGCACCGTACGCGGCATGGCGGCGATGGCCGGGCCGTATCTGGGGTCCGCGTCCATCGCCGAACACCAGAGGTCGCTCGACCGGGTCGAGGGGGTCATCGACCACCTGCCCACCCGGGAACTGCGCACCGCGCTGCTGGCCACGACGCTCGGCGGACGGCTGATCGCCGGCGACCCGAGCACCTGGGAGCGCATCGCCCGGCTGCCGTCCCCGTCGGACGTGCACGACCCCGAGGAACTCCATCACCTGGCCCGGGCCCACTGCAATCTGGCGGACGCGTGCTCGTGGATCGGGCACTACGCCAGGGCCCGGGAGTTCCTGCGCGACGGGATCGTCTTGGCCAAACGGGTCGGCTCCTCTTACGTCGTCGGCACCGCCGAGGCCACGGCGGTCCGGCTCGACTGGCTCAGCGGACGATGGCAGGGCTTGGGGCAGCGCCTCGACCGGCTGATCGAGACCTATGCGGACCTGCTGCTGACCACGGACCTGCATCTCACGCGAGGCTGGCTGGCGGCGGCGCGAGGCGAGTGGGTGCGGGCGGAGGAAGCCTTCCAGGCGGCGACGGGCGCGCACCCGGCGGCGCAGGTGTTCCCGGTGGGCATCTCGGCGGCGGGCGGGATGGCGGGCATGCTCCTCAGCCGGGGCAAGGCAGCCGCGGCGGAGGAGCACGTGCGACGCGGCGTGACGATGTTGCGGAGCAAGGGCGCGTGGGTGTGGTCGGGCGATATCCTTCCCCAGGCCGTCGACTACTACCTGGCGGTCGGCGACGTCGGCGCCGCACGGCTGCTCGTCTCGGAAACAGCCACCGGTCTCCGTGGAGTCGACGCCCCACTGGCCCAGGCGAGCCTGGCCGCCTGCCGTGCGCGGCTGACCGCGGTCACGGACGACCGCGACGAGGCCGACAGGCTCTACCGGGAGGCGATCGACCTGCACTGGGACCTGGGCCTGTCGTACCGGGCCACCCAGCTCGCCGAGCAGGCCGAGGGCGAAACGATCACCGACGCGGCGGTGCTCGAAGCCCTGACCCAGACCTACGACGCCCTGGGCGCCACGGTCGACGCCGCCCGCTGCCGTCATCGCGCCCGCAGTACCGGCACAGCCACCCCGTCACCCCGCGGCAGACGGGGCTACGGCAGCGAACTCTCGCCTCGTGAACGGGATGTCGCCCGCCTCCTGGCAGGCGGCCACACCAACCGGGAAATCGCCCAAGCCCTGTTCCTGTCCCGTCGCACGGTCGAGGAGTACGTGGTCAAGGTCCGTCGCAAGCTGAACGCCTCGTCCCGCCACGACGTCCACCTCTGACAGGACGCGCGAATCGAGACGGTGCATGGCCGATCCTGCTGAGCATGCCTTCTTCGCTGCCTTGAGGGCAGGGTTCCGGACTGGCCCAGGCCGGTCGTGGCCGAGTGTCCACATGGGACACCTAGTGGCAGTTGAGTGTCTGATTTATGCTTGTATGGCCGGTTCTGCGTGGGGTCGTGAGTGGCAAAGAGGGTTCTAACCATCTTTATCACTCACGACCCCTTCGCAAAGCCACGCAAAGTTCCCAAAACGGGCATTCCAGTCGGAGGGAGCGTCTCTTGTGGACAGTCGAGCCTGCGACCGGCTCCCTTGGGTCAGCTCAGGTCGTGCCGCGAAGGCAAGAGGCTTGATCACGCCATATTCGCTCTGCCTCTCAGGAAAGTCCTAAGTGGACGAAAAGTCCCTCGTTGACGTGACCTGGACAGGTGCAGGTTCGCGGGGGCGTCCTCCGACGGCCCGCCCCGCTCGCGCGTCCGCCGTGGCGGACGGTCGACGGCGTCCAGGCGACCTTCGCGGTTGCCGACCCAGACGGCGGAACGGCGCGATCGGTGCGACCCTGAGTCCGTGACCGATCGGCCGGGACCACGACGAGAACTGGAGCGGATCCGGGAGAGCGCCGGACCGGGTGCGGCTCATTCCCGCATCGCACTGGGTTCCGGTCCGCTTCCGGATCGGCTGCGGGCGGCGATCGTCGCCTTGGCTTCCGCGCGAGGCGAAGACAGCAGCACCTGTCCCTCCGACGCGGCAAGGGCCTTGGCGGACGAGTGGCGTCCATTATTGCCTCGAGCCCAGGAACTGGCGCGTGAACTCGCGAGGGCCGGAGAGGTGCGACTGACCCAGCGTGGACGTTCACTCGATCCGGACGAGGAGTGGGCGGGGCCGATCAGGATCCGGTTGCCGGAGCGCGCCCATGGCTGAGCCGGAGCGCACGCCCGATGGGCGCTTCGTCGTGATCGACGGCAGGCGCTGGCGAGCGACTGACCCGGATATCCCGGAGGAAGCGGCGGCTCGGCTGCGAAGTCTGCTGATGCGCGCCCGCCGGGACGTCGGCGCGGCCCGCCGTGCTCAGGATTCCGAAGCCGAACGGGACGCCAGGGCACGGGTGCACGCCGCCAAGGTCGCCTTGGGGGAGCGGGGTACCCCGTGGTGGGAACAGGATCGCGCGGAACGACGCCAACGGTGGCAGCACGGCCTGGACACCTTGAACTGAAACCGTTCTTCAGGCCCCCGACGATGCGATGTCACGCGAGCGGAGTGCGATCCAGGGCTTTCGCGAGGTCTCCGGGAGTGTCGTAGAGGGCGAGGGCCCCGGCTTCGAGGAGTTCGTCGTCACCGAATCCGCCCGAGCGGACGACCATCGCGGGCATCCCGGCGGCGCGCGCCGCTTCGACGTCCCAGACCGAGTCGCCGACCATGACGGCGGGCGTGCCGGACGAGACGCCTGCCTTCTTCAAGGCCACTTGGAGCAGGTCCGGCGCAGGCTTGGAGGCCTCGACGTCGGCGCTGGTTGTCCAGGCGTCGGCGATGTCACGGGCGTCGAGTTTGTCCAGGAAAACCTCGACGTGCCGCTGCTGACCGGAGCTGGCGAGGACGAGCCGATGGCCGCGCTCCTTGATCGCGAGCAGCAGGTCGCGGGCGCCGGGCAACGTCGCCATTTCGCCGAGCATCGAGTCGGTTTCCTCGCCTTGCAATTCCCGCGCGCGGTCACCGACGCGACGTTCCAGATCTTCACCACCGAGAGCCGTGAGCAGCTGATCCCCGCCCATGCCGATCAGCCGGTGCAACCGCCACACCGGATAGATCTCACCGAGGCGGCGCAGGGCCCGATACCAGGCCAGCGCATGGTGGTAGTTGGAATCGATGAGCGTCCCGTCGATGTCCAGGACGGCGATAGGAGATTCGGCCACTGAGGACGATTACCCGCGAGAAGGCGGTGTCAATCACGTCGCCCGGCGAACAAGAACCCGGCTATGCCAAACCCAGGGGAACACTCACAGTTGCATCGCGAGCCAGATCGCCATCCAGGTCAGGCAACCCAGCGCTCCGCCGACCCCGAAAGCGAGCAGCATCCGCCGCATGGCGGCTATCTGGCCGGGTCGTCCGGCGGTCTCGGTCATCCCGGCACGAACGTTCGTCAGGTCGCTCATGGTCGTGTCTTCCCCGGAAAGCCGCTTTTCACACATGTTTTCCGTGCGCCCCCTCGGCGGGCAAGGCATGCTGGAGAGCGTGCCTTCTCCGGACCGGGAACGAGTACCGGTGAGATCGCGTCGCCGACGCGCCCGGGTAGTGGCGTCTCTCGTGGGGCTCGCCGCACTGTGCTACCTGGCCGCCGTCGGGATCAACTACCTGTTCGGTCGCGCGGACGTCTGGTTTCACGGAATCGTCGGGCTGGGTCCGTTCACCGGTGGACTCCTGGTCGACTGGTGGGATCGGCGGCGACGGCGGCGGCAGGAATCCCGGTGACGAGCGAGTATCCGTTCGACGGTCGTGGCGTAGCCCGTTATGGTCGGCTCCTTGCCGTGCCTGGATCGTAAGGAGTGCCTCCCATGACGCTGAAGCGTTCTGACGCCGTGGAACTCGTCGCGGTGGACGACGCGGTGCTCGACGCTCTGGTCAAGGTCGCGGTCGAAGATGCCTCGGCTGACGACGTGACGCCGCCGTTGACAGCGGACGGCTCGTGGAGCGACGAGCGGGTCGCTTGGCTGCGCGCCTATCATCGGGACCGTCGATCAGGTCTGGCTGGACCTTGCCGGGAACGTACCTGGGCGGTTCGTGCCGGAGGAACGATCGTGGGGGCGGTGCGTCTCGCGGCCGGTCCCACCGGCGATGCGGCCGCTGAACTGGGGATCTGGCTCGCCCGGTCGACACGGGGCCGCGGCGTCGGTGCCGAGGCTGTGCGACTGCTGATCGGCGAGGCGTCGGCGTCCGGCGTGGCGGCGCTGAGCGCGTCGACTCGTGAGTCGAACCAGGCCGCCCTGCGGATCCTCCGGTCCGCCGGCTTCGCCACCGACCAGCCCGGTCCGGACGGAGCCGTCGAAGCGCGGCGTGCACCGGCGCGAACCGAGCGCGCCTGACAGATCGCCGCCGCGGCGGACGGCACCGCTTGAACGAGGTACGCGGGCGGTTCATGCAAGAGCGAGCAGGACGGCAGGAACTCTTCGGGAAAGCGGGCTCGATGGCGAGCCGGCTCGGCGCGATGGGCCGGTATGTCACGTTGTTCGACACCTGGGAGCCGGTCCCGATCCGGACCCCGACGCCGCACCTGCGGGCCTCGGAAGCCCTCCCGGGCCTGCCGTCGTTCACCGCGGACGAACAGTTCCCGACCGCGCTGTGCGCGCGGACCGTCGATCTGCCCGGCAACCACTACACCCTGCTGACCCGGCACGCGGAGTCCGCCGCCGCCGCGCTGAACGACTGGCTGACGGAGCTCTTCGGGAACTGAACCCCTCGCCATGGTGACGGCGGCCCGCCCCCGAGAAGGGAGCGGGCCGCTGTTCAGGCTGCTGTCAGCCGTCGTACCAGCCGTAGTCGACGATGGTGCCGTGGTTGTAGCAATCGCCGCCCCACAGCCAGGTGCCCGGTCCCACCAGCGGACCGTAGACCCGGTGGCCGTCCGAGCACTTGGTGTAGGCGCCACTGCGGCCGTAGTCGACGAACACGGTGGCGTTCCAGGCGACGCCGTCGTAGTAGGTGGTCGTCCACCTGCCCACGTGACTGGTGCCGACCTCCCCGCCGATCGCCGAGTGATGCTTCACCTCGGTGTCGGCGGACGCCGAGCCGGCGCCTGCCAGCAGGATGCCCCCGGTGAGTGCGACGGCCCCCGCCGCCACCGCGATTCCGCGGATCCCCACGTTATTCATTTCCCCTCCAGTGATCATTTCCGGTTTTCGAGAGCGAGGGCCGCGTAAAAGCGCGGCACCCGCTGTCACCTGTCTAGTGCGCCGGCGGTGTTCTGTGCCGGGGAGTGGACAGCGAACGACAAACTTCCGGACAATGGAGAAAAGCAGACACCTGGGGGGTGGCTGATGCCACGGCACGAACGTCCGTTCGTTACGGACGAAGATTCATTGTCACAGTTCGCGGGGGATCTGCGACGATTGCGTGAGAAGGCCGGAAGCCCGCCGTACCGGGAATTGAGCAAGCGGGCCCACTACGCGGCGAGCACCCTGTCCGACGCGGCGGGTGGCCGAAAACTGCCGACCCTGGCGGTGACCTTGGCCTATGTCCGGGCCTGCGAAGGCGACCTCGCCGAGTGGGAGGAGCGCTGGTACGGGACAGCCGCGACGAACCGTACACCGGAGCCCGAAAAAATCGACGAAGAGATCCCCTATCCGGGTCTCGACGCATTCGGTGAGCATCAGGCCGGCTATTTCTTCGGCCGAGAGCGCCTTGTCGAAGAATTGTCGCGCCAAGTCACCGAACGGCGACTCCTCGCGGTTTCCGGCGCGTCGGGATCCGGCAAGTCCTCCTTGCTGGAGGCCGGGCTGATCGCGGGTGTCCGGAGATCCGGCAGGGACCGGACGATCCTGCGGCTCACTCCCGGACCGCATCCGCTCCGGGAAAGCGCGATCCAGCTGGCCGCGGTGAGCGGCGGATCGGCGGTCCGGCTGCACGGAGAGCTGAAGGCGGATCCGGCTGGACTGCATCTGCGTGTCCGTCAGTTCCTGGCGAGACGGGACGCGGACGCGGAACTGCTGCTCGTCGTCGATCAGTTCGAAGAGGTCTTCACCCGCTGCCGGACCGTGGAGGAGCGTGACGCCTTCGTCGCGGTGCTCCTGCACGCCGTCCAGGAACCGGACAGCCGGACCCGGCTCGTGGTGGGCGTGCGTTCGGACTTCATCGGACACTGCGGCCGGTACCCGGCGCTCGCCGCGGCGCTGCGCCCCGGGAACCGGGTCGACACCGGGCCGATGACCGCGGAGCAGCTGCGCTCGGCGATCATGCGCCCGGCGATCGCCGCCGGACACCAGCTGGAAGGCGCGCTGGTCGCCACGATCATGGCCGAGACGGCGGGCGGGCACGGCGTTCTCCCGCTCGTCTCCCAGGCGATGCGCCGGACCTGGCAACGCCCTCACGGCGCCACGCTCACCCTCGCCGCGTACCAGGCGGCCGGCGGGATGACGCGTGCCCTGGCCGACACGGCCGAGGAGGTCTTCGGCGAGCTCGACGAACTCGGGCGGCAGCAGGCACGGGACGTGTTCCTCCGGCTGACCGCGCTGGGAACCGACGGCCACGACACCCGGCGGCGCGTCCCCGCGCACGAACTCGACCCGGCCGCCGCGCCGGTGCTCGCCCGGCTGATCGACGCCCGGCTCGTGACCGCCGGTGCGGACGGGCTGGAGTTCGCGCACGACGCGCTCATCCGGGAGTGGCCGCGGCTGCGAAGCTGGCTGTCCACCGGCCGCGGCGCCCTGTACCTGCACCGGCGGCTGACCGAGGCCACCGGGGTGTGGGAACGCGCGAACCGCGATCCGGCGCCGCTCTACCGGGGCAGCCAGCTCGACGAAGCGATCGCGTTGGCCGGATGGACGAGATTGACCCTCCGGGAACATCGGTTCCTCGACGCGAGCATCCAGGCCCGTGATGAAGAGACGGCCCGCGCGAACCGATCCGCGTGGCGGCTCCGACGGCTGGCGGCCGCGATGGTGGTCATGAGCGGGCTGGCCGCGGCCTCGGTCGCGCTGGCCGTCCGGGAACGGAGACAGGCCTTGGCGCCTTGCTGGTGACCGCGTGCCCGGCTTGTCGCCGAAGCCAAGACTGGGCCTGGACGGGCGCCGGGCGTGGGAAACCGCCGCGTCAAGCCTCGATCGCGCGCAGGCACCGTTCCGCCTGTTGCCGGAGCGCGCCTTCGAGTTCCGGCGGTCCGCTGACCAGGGTGAAATCGGTCTGCACCGACGTGATCATCCACACCAGGTCGGACGTCGTCGGGGCGCCGAGGTGCAGGAGACAGCGCTGCTCGTCGACGGCCTCGATGGCGCCCATTCCCGGCCACACCCGGTCGGCCACCGCGGCTGCCGATTCGTGCAGCTCGACCGTCGCCTGGCACGGCCAGGCGCGCGCGGAAAGCTGCTGCGCCAGATAGGCCGCGACGTCGTCGAACGGCGGCTCGCGGGGCGTGAACCGGGCGCCGGCGGGCGGCCGCGGGGTGAGGCGATCGACGCGGAAGGTGCGCCAGTCGTCGCGGTCGACGTCGAAGGCGACGAGGTACCAGTGCCTGCCGAAGTTGACCAAGCGATAGGGCTCGGCGTGCCGCCGGGAGGCACCGCCGCGCGGGCTGAGGTAGTCGAAGCGCAGGCGTTCGTGGCGGCGGCACGCGTCCGCGATGGTCATCAGCGTGTCCGCCGAGATCTTCGGACCGGGCGCCTCCCCGGCGCGTACGGTCGCGGTCTGGAGCGTGTTCACCCGATGCCGAAGCCGCGACGGCAGTACCTGTTCCAGCTTGGTGAGCGCGCGCAACGCGGTCTCCTCGATACCGGTGACCGAACTGCCGGTGGCGGTGCGCAGCCCGACGGCCACCGCGACGGCTTCGTCGTCGTCGAGCAGCAGCGGTGGCAGGGACGCGCCCGCGCCGAGCCGATAGCCCGGCGTGCCTTGGAGCGCGTGCACCGGGTAGCCGAGTTCTCGCAGGCGCTCGACATCCCGTCGCACGGTCCGCGTGGTGACGCCGAGGCGTTCGGCCAGGTCGGTACCCGGCCAGTCGCGGTGGGTCTGCAGCAGCGAAAGGAGCTTCAGCAGTCGTGCGGAGGTCTCCAGCATGGTTTTCATTCTGCCGTCCGGTTAGGACCGAAGTCGTCCTAACCGGTTTCTAGCGTGGTCTCATGACACAGGACATCCACCCTTTCTCGATCGACATCCCGCAGGCCGACCTCGACGACCTCGCCGCGCGCCTGGCCGCCACCCGCTGGCCGGGCGAACTGCCGGACGTCGGCTGGAGCCGGGGTGTGCCCGCCGGTTACCTCGCCGGACTGGCCGAGTACTGGCGCACCGGGTTCGACTGGCGGGCGCAAGAGGCCGCGATCAACGCGCATCCGCAGTCCGTCACCACCATCGACGGTCAGCGCCTGCACTTCCTCCACGTGCGCTCACCGGAGCCGGACGCCACGCCGCTGATCCTGCTGCACGGGTGGCCGGGCGGGGTGACCGACTTCCTCGACGTGATCGGGCCGCTTTCGGACCCGCGAGCGCACGGGGGAGACCCGGCCGACGCCTTCCACCTGGTGATCCCGTCCTTGCCGGGGTTCGGGTTCTCCACGCCGCTGGCCGGACCGGGGATGAGCGCCGCGAAGATGGCGGGCCTGTTCACCCGGCTGATGGCCGCGCTCGGCTACGAGCGGTACGGCGTGCACGGCTACGACACGGGTTCGTGGGTCGCGCCGGAGATCGGCAAGCAGGATCCGGGGCACGTGCTCGGCGTGCACCTCAACGCGATGATCACGTTCCCGATCGGCGCGGAGGGCGAACTGGACGACCTTCCCGAGGCCGACCAGCGTCGCTGGGCGTCGATGCAGAACTTCAACGACGGCTACCTGCAGTGCAACTCCAAGCGTCCGCAGACGGTGGCCTACGGCCTGCACGACTCGCCCGCCGGTCAGCTCGCGTGGATCGTGGAGAAGTTCAAGGAACTGACCATGCCCGAAGACGCGCTGCCCGAGGAATGCGTGGATCGCGACCGCATGCTCGCCACGATCTCGCTGTACTGGTTCACCGGCACCGCCGGCTCGGCCGCCCAGATCTACTACGAGGAGATTTCGGCGAACGACTGGAGCGGCGGCGACTCCGGTGACTGGGGATCCGGCGATTGGAGCGACGCCGCGGCGCCGACGGTGCCCACCGGTGTGCTCGTGTCCGCGCACGATGTGACCGTCCGTCGCTGGGCCGAGCGCGACCACCACGTCGTGCATTGGACCGAACTCGGCCACGGCGGGCACTTCCTCGCCATGGAGGCTCCCGGCGCGCTGGTCGACGACGTCCGCGTGTTCTTCCGGAAGGTGCGCTGAGATGGGCGCCCGCGGGACCGCGGTGCTGAGCCCGCGGGCGCTCAACCGCGCCCTTCTCGGCAGGCAACTCCTTCTCGGCCGTGTCGATCTCGGGGTGGCCGAGGCGACCGAGCACCTCTTCGGACTGAACGCGCAGGACCCGGATCTCGCGTATTTCGCGCTCTGGAACCGGCTCGAACGCTTCACCATCGAGGACCTCACCGTCGCCATCGAGCGTGGTGTCCTGGTGCGGTCCACGATGATGCGGGCCACCCAGCACCTGATGTCGGCCGCCGACTTCCGGCTCGTCCGGCCGGTGCTGGCACCACTGCTGCGGCGGGTGCAGCGCAACGCCTTCGGCGGCCGCACCACCGGCGTCGACCTCGGCGAACTGGTCGCCGACGCGGCCGAACTGCTCGAAGGCGGCGGCGTCCTCACCCGGCCCGAGCTGGGGCGGGCGCTCGCGCGAACCCGCCCGGGTGCCGACGCGCAGGCACTCGGCTGGACCGTGCAGTACCTGCTCGCGCTGGTGCACCCCGCCCCGAGCGGAACGTGGGGCAAACGCGGCGCGACCCCGTTCGCCGTCTTCCCCGGTGTTCCCGAAGCCGCCACCGCCGACGACGTGCGCGAGCTGGTCCGGCGCTATCTCGCCGCTTTCGGGCCTGCCACCGTCGCCGACGCCCGGACCTGGTCCGGGGTGAGCGGACTGCGTGAGGTCTTCGAGCAGCTGCGGCCGGAACTGCGGACATACACCGACGAAGCGGGGCGCGAGCTGTTCGACCTGCCGGACCACGAGATCCCTTCGCCGGACCTGCCGGCGCCCGTCCGGCTCCTCGCGGAGTTCGACGCGACCCTGCTCGCCCACGCCGATCGCACGCGCGTGATGACCGAGCCGATCCGGCGTCAGGTCTGCCAGGGCGCGGCGGTGGCGGCCACCGTGCTCGTCGACGGCACGGTGGCCGCGACTTGGACGAGGGACCGCACGGGTGTGCTCACCGTCGTCCCGCTCCGCTCGATCTCCGCCGCCGACCGAGAGGCCATCGAAGCCGAAGCGCTGTGGTTACTGGACTTCGCCGCTCCCGGCGCCGTTCACGACGTCCGGTTCGGCTGAGTTCGGCCGGACGCCGAGCTTGACGGCGACGTTCCCATGAAGGGCAACCCGGCTGAGGCTGTGTGGCTCGGTCGGTATCGAACCGGGGAGCGGGCTGCCCTTTCGGGTAAGGATTCTCGCCCGTTTCATGACCCGGAAGCGATCATGTTCGCCCGGGGTTCTGGTGTGGGATGGACGGATATTGCTTATTCGGTGTCGATGATGTTTCGAAATCGATCAATTGTCCATTGCCAAGGAGTGTCATGAAGAAGATGGGTTTGTTTCTGGCGCTGCCCGCCGTCTTTTTGCTGACGGCGCTGCTGTCCCCCGGGGCGTCGGCGTCGGTCCCACACCGGGGACCGGAGTCGGAGTTCGAAGCTTACGTGACCTTGTTCAACCAGACCAATCACGTCCTGACCCTCAAGGCGTCCCACCTTGATCATGGGTGCTGGAACGTCGAGCCATCCAGTCAGATCCAGCCTCGTACCGCGGTTTACTGGCGGTCCGACAGCTGCGGGGCGTTCACCGGCACCGAAGGCTGGGTGAGTTACACCATCGACAGATCAGGGGGTCAAGGCTATGCCTACGCCCACTGGAACCTTCCCTATTTCGGTTCCAATTCCTTCGACGGCACAGCCGGCGGGCTGTTCACGATGACCGTCCAGGGAAACAACGAACGCCACGCGCAGGTCAACTACACTCTCAAATGCGTCATTCCAGGTTGTTAGGATGAGCAGGGGCTATGACGTCGAGTAAGCCCTTATGCGCCGAAAGATGCGCCCAGCGCGGGTCTTCGAGGTCGCCGGCGAGACCGACATCACCGGTCGAACGGTGCCGTTGTGGTCTGTTCGACCGACAGCAGGTGGCCGCGCCTGCCGGTAGCTTGTGGCCGACCCCGACCCGACACCGGAGAAGCCACCATGACGACTACCCAGCGCGTTCTTACCGTTCTGGCCACAACAGGGCTGGCCGTCTCGGTCCTCGGGACTGGCTCTGCCTCCGCCGCGACCAAGGGCAAGATCTACATCTCCAACAACTGCGGTAGCGCGGTCTCCACTACGATCCACCGCACCAACGGCTCGATGATCGCGGGTACCGGGGCCGCTCCGGCGGGCAGTTACTTCGGATATCCGGTCGATCCCGGCACCTATGAGGTTCGTGTGCCTGCCGGGAACCGGAACGTGAAGATCCTCGACCTCGGTGGCAAGGCGCACTCGGTCATCGTCAAGGCTTGCTGACGGCCGGCGGCTTTATCCCGTCAGGACCAGAGACCGTGATTCCAGAGACGGCGAGCACGCGATCGGGAATGGGATGACACTCGAACACCCTTCGGCTGCGACGTCGCAGCCGAAGGGTGCGAGCGGGATCGCTGCCGGGGTTCTGGCGATTCTCGGTGGACTCGTGTTCCTGGCAGCTGCCGCGCTCCACACCATCGAGTGCGCCTATTCCCTTGTTCTGCTCGCCGTCGGAGTGATCGCCCCCGGCATCGATCTCTCCGTCGCCGCGCCCGTCTTCCTCGCGATCGCCGCGGTGACCGATCTGTTGGCCATGGCGCTGCTCGCGAGCGGCGGGATCCTGTTGCTCCAGCGCAAAGCCCCTGGGCGGGTGCTCACCGCGATCGGAGCGGGGATCACGCTCGGCTTCGCCGGGCTGGTCCTGCTCGTGCCGTGGATAAGCTCACGCTTCACCGTCTCGTACAGCGGACTCACTCCGCGCATCGGCTCCAGCTGGCCGTTCGCGGTGGTCCTGGGCGCGGCGGCCATGACGCTCCTGCTGGCGTTGATTCCGCAAACGGCACGCTGGCTCGCCGCCGGCACGCCTCGTGTTCCGCGGCGCTGACTGCGGACGCTGATCCCGACGAGCCGGGCTGTCGGTCCACCGCCCGCACCTGAGCCCCTCTCCCCATCGACGAGAAGACCGGCTAGATATCGCACGGGAATTGTGCGCAACCGCCCGAGATGTTCCGCAGCTCGTGGTCGAACGACGCCAGGTTGGCACCACGGTCGCTGCTCGCCGCGGCTCCGTCGTGACCAAGCCAACCTGCGTCCGCGCCGGACAGCGACAGCACAGAGCCGGCTACCGCGAGGGCGAGCACACCCGCTGACGCGGCGCGACGAATCAGCATCATGTCCTGACTCTCCTTGTGTTTCCGCGGTGATTCCATCTCTGCCCAGGTGATCCTGCGCAGCATCGCCACGATGCACTACCCGGCTGTCCTGCAGCCGAAGGCCTGCCCGCAAGATCAGGAACAGTGCCCGATAGGCCTGCCCGCGCCCCGGCGACCCAGCTGCGGACTGCCGAGTTGTCCACTGTCAGGCAGCACTCGGTTTTCTACCTGCCGAGGAACTGGCTGCCACAAAGGTCGGCTTCGCACTCCTCTCGCCGGAACGCATGAGGAGCCGCAATACCTTCAGAGCAGCAGACCGGCGCTCGGCCCGACCCGCGTAGACAGCGGCCACGACCAGCAGAAACAGCATCGCCGTCCGCGCAGCGACGGCGACTGCGACAGTTGCAAGCAGAAAACTCGGCACTCGACTCGACCTCCGGTTCAAGGGCATGCCCCGTAAAACCGAGAGGTCTCCTCCGCCGTGCGCCCCGTCGACCGACGGACCCCGGCAATCTCAGCTGCCATCGAGCCTACGTACAACGCGGCGACGGTGAAAAGGTTTGCCACGAGAAGTGGGGGAGTAGTCCCGTTTGCCTCCGGGACGGATGTAGTAGCCGCGTGTTCCCGGTGGGCGGGACGGGCCAGGAGTCGATCTTCCCCGGCGGACAGAGTTCTCTGAACCGAAGGGCATTTGACTGTTTGGCTCGACCTGCGCGCCGGTTTACTTGACCCGTGAGTAGGTCTGACCGCGCGCTGGGCGCGGTCGGCGTCCTGGGGCGTCGGAACGCGGGAGAGTCTGTATGCGAACGACCTTGTGCTGTGCGGACGATTCCCCCGCCGGGCGAAACCGGATCCGGAAGTAGCCCTCTTTCCTGAGCGAAGGCCGTGAATTGCACGGCTCGCACTTTTGTCTTCGCGTCACCGTCGAGTGTCGATTCCCGGATCAGCGTCGCGACCGGCGCCGATCGGATCTTTTCGCTGCGCTGATGCCGGCGATTCCGTGATTTTGGAGGACTTGTGTTACCTGCTCCTGCGCAGAGACGAAGAGTCTCCGTGGTTCTCGCTCTGTCCCTGATCGCGGGCCTGCTCCCCGCTCTGGTGTCCGCGGCGGCACCGGCGGTCGCCGCGGTGACCGATCTCCGAGTGGCCACCTGGAACATGCGTGGCAGTGTCAGCGGCGTCAACAAGTGGGGAAGCATCATTCCGGGAATGATGCGCGCGCACGGACTGCGCGTGATGGCACTGCAGGAACACTCGGACAACTGGGATAAATCGCTGGAGAACACCGGCGCGAAAGTCACCGACGTCGAAGGAAACGGTGCTGCCGACGACGGTACCGGTGACTTGACCACCTCGGCCGATCCCGACGATCAGTACGCCGACTCGCCTCGCGGGTGCATGGACGACTTCACCTCCGACAAGTACAAGACCAGCGAGTTCGGCAAGACCCGGTACGCGCACCTCAAGATCGAGTTCCCCGCGCCGCACAGCGACACGTTCCATGTGTACCTGCTGAAGACCAAGAGCAGCGAGCGGACGCTGGCGATGATCTCCGATCAGCCGGCCAGCGCGTGCCGGATCCAGCCCGCCTTGGTCGAGCCGAGGAAACTGGACGAGGACGCCAAGAAGTACCCCGAGCTCAAGACGCGCGGCGATTGGCGGCTGATGTTCGCCGCCAAGCCCCTGTTCGGCTTGAAGTTCGGCGACACTTGGGTCTACAACCTGCACGCGGAGTCCAAGGGCGACAAAGAGAACGACGTGGACAAGTTGGTCGCCCCGGTCTCCACGCGGCTCGGTGAGCGCTACGCCGTCGTCGGGGACTACAACCGGGAAATGGAAACCCTCGTCCTCGGGGATCTCGACGAGAACGGGAACCGCCTCGACCCGGATCTCCCGTTGGACCCCGGTGAGGCAGCGGTCGGCTCGACGAAGAACACCTTCAAGGTGGGCAGGGAACAACGCAGCAAGTACGACTACATGATCGCCAACGGTTTCCCCGCCACCACTCCGCATATGCCTTCCCCCGAGCGGGACAGGCAGGAGTACACCGGATTCCGCCAGAGCTACATCACCTCGACGGACTCGGATCACTACCCGGTCGTGTTCCGCAAGGAGACCGACAAGGCCCTCCGCAAAGCCGGAGAGGACAAGTGTCTCCCTGTACCCGCCTCGAACCTCCGGGTGGCGGGCGACGACTACTCGTGCTCGCTGAGGTCCCCGGCGATCGTGTCCATGGGGGACTCGTACATCTCCGGTGAGGCAGGACGCTGGGCGGGCAACGCGAACACCCCGGAGAAGGACTCGGTCTGGGGGACCGACCGGGGGATGAGCGCCTATGTGGACAACACCGGCTACCAGAGTGGCAACAAATGCGACCGGTCCGATGTCGCCGAGATCAAGGGTGCCGACGTCGCCGGGGTGCCACCGGAACGACGGTTCAACCTGGCTTGTTCCGGGGCGCTGACCCAGCATGTCCTCGCGGAGACCTTCAAGGGTGAGAAACCGCAGATCCAGCAGTTGGAGAAGGTGGCGGCGGACAACGAGGTCAAGCTGATCACCGTCTCGGTCGGCGGCAACGATCTCGGCTTCTCGGACATCGTGACGACCTGCGCGACCAACTATCTCAACCCGGCCACCTCCGCGAGGTGCAACAAGACCCAGCAGGAGAAGCTGGACAAGGGGCTGCGGGAGACGCAGCCGAAGATCCACGCCACCCTGCAGAAGATCATCGACACCATGGCCGATCTCGGCTACCAGCGCGATTCCTACCGGCTGGTGCTGCAGTCCTATCCCGCGCCGATGCCGGTGGGCTCCCGGTTCCGCGAGAAGGAAGAGAACTATCAGCGATACACCAGGGATGGTTGCCCGTTCTACAACGACGACGCGACCTGGGCGCACGACAAGGTGATCCCCGCCATCGGCGGGATGCTCCGCGGCGCGGCCTCCTCGGTCGGCGCGGACTTCCTGGACCTGCGGGACGCGTTCGACGGCCACGAACTGTGCGCGGACAGGGCGAGCCAGGCGGCAGCGGGGAACAGCGCCGCGAATCCGCTGCCCGCGGAGAAGGCGGAATGGGTGCGCTGGGTGCCCGGTATCGACAAGCCGTGGCTGCCGCAGCCGAACTTCCAGGGTGCGGCGCAGGAGGCCATTCACCCGAACGCGTTCGGCCAGCGCGCGCTGAGTGCCTGCCTCACCCAGTTCGCCCGGACGCAAAAGGGCAGTTCTCTGAAGTGTGTCGGCACCCCGGGTAAGGGACCGGACAGTGTGCGCCTCGGCTCGATCACCGATCCCGGCCCGACACCGGGACGGCCGATCGACGCCGCGCTCACGCTGGACCACGACGACGTGTATGTGTTCCACGGTCCCGCGTACGCGAAGGTCGAGGGCAGCACCCATATCGACGGCGGTGTCAAGGGCATCTACGAAACCTGGCCCGCTCTCCGGGGGACCAGGTTCGCGAACAAGATCGACGGCGGCTTCGTCATCCCCGGCGAGAACCGGCAGGCGTACCTGTTCAGCGGTGACCAGTACCTCGTTCTCGGCCTGGGCGGGGACCGCGGCTCCGACTGGTTGCGCGAGGGCCCGGCGCCCATCGCGGAACGCTGGCCTTCGTTGCGTGGTACCGGTTTCGACACCGGGGTCGACGCCGCGTTCGCCGATGGCCAGTCCCTGGACACCGCCTACCTGATCAAGGGTGACAAGGTGGTGGACGTCCGGTTCGGCGGGTTCCCGCTCCAGACGGTGGCGGGCACCGTCCGCGGCACCGGCGAGATGTGGCACACGCTCAAGCAGGCCGATCCCGCCGGGACGACGTTCCGGAAGAAGGTCGACGCGGCCTTCGGTATCGGGATCCCGGGCGGCTGCCGCCGTCCGGTGCCCACTCAGTGGGCGTGCTCCTCGGGGTGGAGCGAGTTCGTCCTGATCAGCGACGGCAAGCTCGCCCGCTTCGGCAAACACGGGTACCAGGCTCAGCCGGGCAGCGAGACCCTGGAATCGGGGCCGAGTTCGGTGTGCGAGACGTGGCAGGTGCTCTGCGGCACGATCTTCGCGCCGAACACCCCGGCGAAGGGAGAGGACGGCAAGACTCCCGGGCAACTGGCCGACGCGCCGGTGAAGGACGGGCAGTCGGGCAAGCTGAAGTCGGCCACCGGACTGCTCGCCGCCCCGGGTTCGAACGCCGGGGCTCCGGTCACCGGCGCGGGCGCGACCACGTTCGCCGGTGACGACAAGAGCTGGGCGTTCCACGACGCGGGCAACGGCAACTGGCTGATCGAAACCCAGGCCACGAACTCGGGCAACCCGGACGGCAAGGACCTGCTGCTGGACACCTCGGCGTCGCACGGGGCGAACCTGGTCGACTACGTGCCGGGTGGTGCGTACCAGGGGTGGATGTTCCGCCCCGCCGGTTCCGGTTGGTACAACCTGATGGACAACACCGATGGCACCTGTCTCACCGCGGGCAACGCGGGGGCGGGGCTGGTCGCCGCGGAATGCGACGGCCGTGCGGCACAGCGGTGGCAGCCGGCGGAGCTGAGTGCCGTTCTGCCACCGACGAAGCAGCCCACCGAGGCGCTGGTCTCGAGTGACGGTTTCGCCGTCGACCTCGACTTCGGCGACCGCACCCCGGGCACGAAGATCCAGGCACGCAAACCCAAACCCTGGTGGCCGCAGCCCCAGCAATGGCTCCTGCGGGAACAGGGCACGGGGAGCTGGGTGATCGAGACCGGCTACGGCGGCTCGAAGGTGCTCGGCAGGGGACCGGACGACCAGACACAACTGGTCGCCTATTCCGAAGGCGCCGCCGGTCAGCGGTGGTCGCTGGCCGACGCCGGCGGAGGCTGGTTGAAGCTGGCCAACGGCGCGGGCGGCTGCCTGACCTCGGCCGCGGTCGGTGAAGCACTGCGGATCTCGGCATGCACGGGATCGGCCCAGCAGAAATGGCGCCGGGTGCCGGACGCCACGCAGGTCCGGTAACTCCACGCCTGACTACGGACAAGGACTATGCGAATGCGTAACGACAACACGTCATCACGCGCCGGGTACGCGTGGCCCGCGAGATTCGGGCTGGGGGCCGCGAAAGCCGTCATCGGGACGCTCGCCGGTCTCGGGGCGACCTGGCTCGGCTTGCTGATCGCGGCCACCGGCTCCGGGTTCGACGCCTCGGCGGCCGACCAGCTTCGCCGCGGGGCGGGGGGAGTGTTCACCGCCTTCGGCGCGGGGCTCGGCGCTCCGGTCGACTGGCGGTTCGCGGGCACCGGCTGGACGGGGCGGATCTGGCCGGTCGAACTGCTGGGCCAGGCCTCGCCTTTGCTGTGGGTGCTGCTCGGACCCGCGGCGGCTCTGCTGGTCACGGCATTCCTCGCCCGGTGGCGCGGCTGCGGTCTCGCCGGCGTGCTCGGCATCGGCCTCGGCTACGTCGTCACGGTCGGCGGTGGCCTGCTGCTCGTCGACACCTTGAACACGACCGGCGGACCGGCGTTGCTGACCCTGAGCACGCCGTGGCTGGTGGCGGCGGGGTTCACGGGTGCCTGGGTGCTGGTGATCGCGGTTCTGGGCAAGCTCTGCGCGATCGCGGTCACCCGGATCCCGCAGGCGGGGCCGCGGCACAGGTTCGCCGTGCTCGCGATGGTGATCGCGCTCGTGGCGAGCACGACGGTGGCGGCGGGCGGCAGACCGGCGATGGGCGGCTACCCGTCCGCGACCGCGGCCGCCATCGACCGGTTGCGCCAGGAATCGGGCAGCGACTTCCTGCTGGCCATGGACACCCAGCTCGACGTGCCGTCCCTGATCGGGGTCAACAGTTCCTTGAGGAGCGGAACCGGCGGCTGGCTGACGGACCACGCCGCCCTGTTCGGCCTGCCCGACCCGGCCCGGCAGCTCCGGCAGGTCCAGGAGGACACCGACCGGCTGGGCCAGAAGCACATCCGCTACCAGCAGACGGTGGACGGCGTCCCGGTGCACAACGCCGTGGTCATCATGCACCTGAACACCGGTGGCGAAAGCGTGCGAGCGATCAGCAGCAGTGCCCGGCCCGATCTCACCCCGGTGTCCACCACCCCGGACGTCGGCGCGGACAAGGCGCTCGCGGTCGCCCGCAAGGCCTTGCCCCAAGGCAAACTGATCGCGCCGATCCAGCTGTTCGTCCGGGGTGAGCGTCCGGCGAAGGACAGGAAGACCGACACCAGGCTGGTGTGGCGAGTGTGGCTGTCCGACCCGTCGAGCAACACCTCGAACGACTATTACGTCGACGCGCACAACGGTCACCTGCGGTGGTCTGATAACAAGTTCGAGACCGGCCGCGACATCAAGGTCCTCGACGACCAGCACCAGGGGACCGACAGCGAGGAGGCGCCGAACCCGGAGACGGTATGGGCGGGCGGCCACCACGTCGGGCCGAACGACGTGCTCGACGCGGACAAGGCCTACGACTGGACCGGCGCCACCTACACCTACTACCGGGACAAGTTCGGCCGTGACGGGATCGACGGCAAGGGAATGACCATCCTCTCGCACGTCCGCCACGCGGTCGACTGGGTCAACGCGGGCTGGGGCGGGGACGCGATGTACTTCGGCGACAACATGGTGACCCCGGACGTGACGGGCCACGAGCTCACCCACGGCGTCATCCAGTACACCGCCAATCTCGACTACCTCGGATCACCCGGCGCGCTCAACGAAAGCTATGCCGACATCTTCGGCAAGATGGTGCAACGGCACGCGACCGGGAAAGTCGTCACCACCGACTGGACGATCGGGGCCGGATCCGCGGCGGGCGTCATCCGGAACATGGCCGATCCGAACAACGGCAACGACGGGAACGACGAAACCAAGTTCTGGCAACCGGATCACATGGACGAGTACGTGTACACCTGCATGGACAACGGGGGTGTGCACTACAACAGCGGGATCGCCAACCGCGCCTACGTCATCATGGCTCAGGCCATCGGCGAGGACCGGGCCGAGCAGATCGCCTTCCGCGCGCTGACCACCTACCTCGTCCCCACCTCGGCGTTCTTCAGCGCCGCGCAGGCCACCGTGCTGGCGGCCCGGGACCTGTACGGGCAGAACACACCGGAAACCCTGGCGGCACAACAATCCTGGCAACAGGTCGGCGTGCTCGGCCGGGAGCACGAGTATGTGTTCCTGCTGTGCATCTGCTTCATCCCGATCATCATCAGCGACACCGACATGGACCAGTTCCCCGACATCGACGTCCCCGCCGACGACATCCTCGCGGGGGCCGGGCACGTCCGCGACCTGATGCAGCGCAACGCCAGTCCCGCTCTGACGCACTACGGGCGGGTGATCATGGACACCGGGAAAGACATCATGGACATCTTCAACAAGGACAGGGCACTGCGCGATCAATTCATCAGGACGATGACCACCCTTTCACCGGCCCTCGTCTCCGTGCTGACCGATGAAGGCGACACTGTCGTCGTCACCAAACAGATGGTCGACCAGAGCAACGCGCTCTTCGACGCCATGGTCGCCTACGGCACCGAGAACGAACGGCCCGACGTTGTGAAAACCGTCACCGAGGAACGCGCCGACGTCACCCCGGCCCTGATCGGCAAGACCGCGAACCAGGCGATGGACGAACTGGACAAGCACACGCGATAGCCACTCCGCGGACGCGTCGGACTACTGCGCGAAACCCGGCATCACTCGTACGCGTACGAGTGATGCCGGGCCTATCTCAGGACATCCCGGAGCGTTCGATAATGGTCTTAGCCGACTCCGCCTCCGTCAGCGCGATCACCGTCACCTGAGCCCACACGAACAGCGTCTCCGGCAGCCGGCGCGGGTCGACCGCGGCAGGGTTACCGGGCCACGTGCGGAGTCAGCAGATCGTTGAGCCAGGGTAGGACCGCGGACCGCGGATCGACCGATCGGGGCAGGAGTCCGTTGGCTGCCAGCAGTTCCGCCGCGTGGTGTTGTTCGGCGAGGAATTCTTCGGTCACCGGGTTGAGTCCGAACGGACGGCCGCGCAGGGCGTGTTCCCACCGATCGAGGTCCGACGGCGAGGTCGTTCCCGCGTCTTCGGCGAAGTAGCGTGCGGCTTCCCGGGGATCGGCCGTGATCCAAGCGTCGGACTCTTGCAGCGAGCGGACGATTTCGGTGAGTTCGTCGCGATGGTTCTCGGCGAAGTCGCGCCGGGTGAACCACAGTGAGGGGTGGCTGAAGAGGCCTTCGGTGTCGATCAGGGTCCGGACCGGACCCTCCTGTTCGACCGCGGCCAAAGCCGGATAGGCCCCGACCCAGGCGTCGAGGTCGCCGGACCGGAACGCGGACGGCCCGTCGTGCACCGAGGTGTCGACCGGTTCGATGTCGGACCAGGACAGCCCGGCTCGCTCCAAGGCGAACAACAGGAGCGTGGTCTGCCAGGACCCGTGCGCGATGCCGACGCGACGACCCCGGAGGTCGGCGACGGACCGGACCGGCGACTCCGGCTTGACCACCAGCCTGCCGTTTTCCACCCGTGGGCCGGAGATACCGACATAGACGAGATCACGACCGTGGGCGAGGCCGGTCACGGGCGGAGTGAAGCCGGTGCCGATGAAGTCGTACCCGCCCGGTTCGAACAGCCAGTCCGAGTGCAGGGTCGGCAGCGCGGTCTTCGGGTCGACCGGCGGTTTCGCGGGCAGGGTACGGAGGTCGACCCATTCGACGCCGGGCAGCCGGCGCTCCAGGATGCCGCGGTGGCGGAGGACGAACAGCGAATTGTTGTGGGGGAAGAAACCGACTCGAACGGTCATGGGTGTGCGCTCCTCAGTGTTCGGGGATCAGGCCGAGGCGGCGTGCCTCGTCGACGAGACCGCTGCGGCTCCACTGCGCGACCAGGTTGGTCGGATCGAACTCGACCGATCCGCCCAATCCCTCGGCGATCGCCTGGAACTGCGCGCCTTCTTCGAGCAGCACGATGAACTTCGCGGTTTCCAGCAGGCCGTCGCGGCCGAGGACGTTGACGCCGCCGTTGGCCTCGAAGATCGCGACCAGATGCGGGTCCTCTCGCAATCGTTCCAGGATGAACTCGCTCGCGGGCCGGCTGCGGTCGATGTGCGGCGGGATCTCCCGCGACAGGGTGAGGCGCTGGGACGCGGCGTAGCGGATCGGCAGGGTGCGGTGGGTCTGTGCCCAGCCACCGAGCCAGGGCGTGTGGACGTGCACCACTGTCGTGATTTCCGGGTGCTCGCGGAAGACCTTGCTGTAGCCGCCGATGAAACCGGCGCGTCCGCTCCCGGACAGCACGGTGCCGTCGAACGTGGCGATCACGGGTTCCACTTCGCGGTCGTCGGCCCAGGGACCGGGTTCGTTGAGGGCCACGGCGATCTCTTCGCCGGGAACCCGCTCCACGAAGTTCACGGTGCCGTTCGCCGAGGTGGTGCCGGTTTCCCGAAACACCCGGAACGCCCTTTCGGCGTCCCGGCGGGCGTTCTCGACGAACTCGGTGATACTCGAATCGAGTGTGCTGGTCAACATTCCTCCTGATCAGGCGACAGACGCGGGGGCGTGCAGGGCGGTGGGCCGGGTGAAGCGGGAACGGCCGAGCAGGGGGAGTACCTCTTCCCCGACGCGGTAGGCCTCCTCCAGATGCGGGTTGCCGGCGAGGATGAACGCGTCGACGCCGAGGTCGAGCAGCTGGTCGAGGCGTTCGGCGACCTGCTCGTAGCTGCCGACGAGGCCGAACGCGGGGCCGCCGCGCAGCAGGGAGAACCCGGCCCAGACGTTCGGCTGGACCTCGACGTCGCGGTACCCGGTGATGGTGGACGGCACCCAGCCTTTGATCCGGCCCGCGCCGACGGAGTCGCCTTGTGCCTGCCGGTTGGCGATCTCCGGGTCGACGTGGCGCCAGCCCTTCTCGATCTCGGCCCACGCGGCCTCCTCGGTGTGCCGGGCGAGGATGTCGATGCGCACGGCGAACTTCGGGGTTCGACCGAGTTTCGCGGCGTGCTCCCGGACGCCGTCGAACTTCCGCCCGAGGTCGGCGAACGGCTCCAGCCACGACAGGTAGTAGTCGGCATGCAGTCCCGCCGCGTTCACCGCCGCCCCCGACGATCCGGAGAAGTAGATCTCCGGGAAGGGTTCGCCGACGAGGTGCTCGGGCAGCGCGGCACCACGGGTGGTGAAGAACCGGCCGTCGAAGTCGTACGGTTCGCCCCGCCACACTCCTTTGAGGACGTGGAGGAACTCCGATGTCCGGGCGTAGCGGTCGTCGTGGTCGACCTTGTCGCCCCACCACAGCTGTGCGGGCCCGCCACCGCCGGAGATGATGTTGTAGACGAGGCGGCCGCCGGTGGCGCGTTGCAGGCTCGCCGACATGCGTGCGGCCTGCAGCGGATGCAGGAACCCCGGCTGGAACGCGACCATGAAACGGTAGGTGGTGGTCTCCCTGGCGAGTGCGGCCGACAACGCCCACGGGTCTTCGGTGCCGGGGAAGGAGGGCAGCAACCCGCCCAGGAAGCCGGCCGCTTCCGACGCCTTGGCCACAGCCGCGGCGTGGTCGATGTAGGCGTATCCGTCGGGTTCACCGTCGCGCAGGGCCGGTGTGATGTTGCCGGGGCCGAGCCCGCCCCAGTCGCCGCGGTTGCGGATCTTCGGAGTGCGCAGCGAGGCGTGGTCGCCGCCCATGCCGATGCGCCAGTAGACGTCCACGGTCATGCGCTCGCTCCTGTCGGTGTCCGGCCCGCCGGGTCGGCGAGATGAAGGAGGTGTTCTCCCGCCCGGTGGATTTCTTCGATACCGGGGTGTCCACTGAGGACGAAGGTGGTGATGCCGGAGCGCTCGTACTCGGCCAACCGCGCCGCCACTTCCCGGTAGCCGCCGACCAGCCCGACCGGAGTGCGGTGCCCGATCCGGTCGAAGCCGTCGAACGTCGTCCCGTCCGGCGCGCGGGAGCGGACGTCGTGTTCGGTGGCGGCCGGGTCGATCTCGCGCCAGAGACGCAGCACCCGGGCCCAGGCCTCGTGTTCGTCTTCTCTGGCGATGATCGGGAGCACCAGCCCGGCCCGGACCGTCCGGCCATGGCTCTCGGCGGCGGTGTGGAGCGCGCGGACACTCGAAGTCAGGTCCGAGGTGGACGCCGGGAAGAGGTGCACGTCGCCGTGGGCGGCCGACAGGGCGATCACCTCCGGTGACGTCCCGGAGAGGTGCACCACCGGGAACGGTCGGCCGTCGGCCGCTTCGTCGAAGCCGCCTGACCGCACGTGGTAGTAGCCGCCGTCGTGGTCGAACTCCCCGCCGTCGAACCCGCCCGGTGAAGCGCCGCGCCCGGACCAGGCACCGCGCGCGACGGTGAGGAATTCGGCGGCGCGTTCGTACCGCTCGGTGCGGCCGAGGCGGTCACCCCGTCGGCGGTCGTCCTCGGGGTCGGTGTCGACCCGCACCAGCCAGTCGAGCCTGTCGGCGCCGAGGCGCTGCAACGTCAACGACATCTTCGCCGCGTAC
This sequence comes from Amycolatopsis thailandensis, assembly GCF_002234405.1. GTDB lineage: Bacteria > Actinomycetota > Actinomycetes > Mycobacteriales > Pseudonocardiaceae > Amycolatopsis > Amycolatopsis thailandensis. The sequence continues at coordinate 81,365 of NZ_NMQT01000011.1, forward strand.
ACCGGGGTGGCGAAGGACGGCGTGAACTCCACGGTCACCCGGGCGTGCCGGGTGTGGCGCAGCGCGCCGCCCGCCACGATCCACGACTCCTCGCCACGGGGGTCGTAGGGCGCCACCACACCGTCCAAACCGGACAGTTCAGCGGCATCGATCACTTGGTGCAGATGCTCGAAGCCGGCGCGCTGCCACAGGTTCGGGTCCGCGCGGCGGCCGTCGCCGCGGGTGGGCAGCTCCCACAGGAACCGGGTCATGCCGCCCGCTCTCCGGCGACCAGTGCCTTCGCCTGCTCCAGGGGTTCGTGCGCCACCCACGAGCCGAGATCGAAGTCGGCGGCTAGAAAGCCGTGGGTGTAGAGGAACTGCTTCTGGACCCCGAGCAGTTCGATCCGCTCGGCGGACAGCTCCGGATGCAGGGTGCGATGGAACTCCTCGCCGTAGGCCGCGACGACGCCCTCCGGCCCGGAGAACGTCTCGTGGGCGAGCACGGCGCGGACCTCGTCGAGGTGGCCTGCCGCCCAGTCCGCGGCACGCAGGCTCGCCGCGAGGAAGCCCACCACTGCCTCGGGCCGGTGCTCCAGAAGGTCGGCGTGCACGGTGATGGGCCGGGGCGTGCCGTTGTTGACCCGGCCCCGCCGGGTGGTGGCGGTGTCGAGATCGACCGCGACCCGCAGTCCCTGTTCCCGCGCCACTTCGGCCGCCCGGGCACCCTTGACGTAGATCGCGTCGACGTCACCGGCCAGCAGTTCGGCCACACCCCAGGTGGTCCCTCGGGTGGCGCGGCCATGGACCTGGGGATCACGGTTCACGTCGACCTCGGTCACCGTGACGTCGGCGAGGGTGCGGCTCGCCAGGCGCAGGGCGTTCGCGAACCCGTGCAGCGCCATCGCCCTCGGGAAGCTGCGGGCCTGATCCGCGGCCCACGCCGGGATGCCGATCCGCGCGCCGGCGAGACCGGCGGCGTCCGTGACAGGGGAGTCGCCGGCGACGAGGATGGCCTGTGCCTCGTCGATCCAGGTCAGCCCGATGAGCCGGGTGGGCGAGCCCTGGGCGCGGGCGGCGAGGGCGGGGACGTTGCCGCCTTCGCGGATCAGCCCGCGCAGCCGGTGGTCGTAGTGGTGGACGGCGATCTCGGGTGCGGCGTCCTGAAGGATCGACAAGGGAAGACCGTGGTCGGCCGCGTTGTCGGAGAGCCAGCCGAGGCTGTGGGCGAGACCGCTGGCCGTGGGTACCGGGCAGCGGGTGTACCAGAGCTGGTCGATGGTCTGCTCAGTCGCGATGGTCATGGGTGTCCTCCGAGGGGGTCGGGGCGCCGCCGACGCCGAGTTCGGCGAGGAAGGCGGCGCGGTAGTCGAGTGCCGCGGGGTCGGTGCGGTGACGGGGGCGGGGCAGATCCACGACGACGTCGTGCCCGAACCGTCCTTTGTGGAGGACCAGCACCCGGTCGGCGAGCCGGATCGCCTCGTCGACGTCGTGGGTCACGAGCAGGACGGCGGGCCGGTGACGGGCCACGAGGTCGCCGACGAGATCCTGCATGCGCAACCGGGTCAGCGCGTCGAGGGCGGCGAACGGCTCGTCGAGCAACAGCAGTTCCGGCTCGCGCACCAGCGCCCTGGCGAGCGCGACACGTTGCGCCTCACCGCCGGACAGCGTCGCGGGCCAGGCACGGTGCTTGTCCGCGAGATTCACCTCGGCGAGCGCGCGGCGTCCGTTGTCCTTGGTCTGCTTGCCGTGCGGCTGACCGATGACCACATTGGACAGTACGCGTTTGGACGGGATCAGCCGTGGTTCCTGGTAGACGACGGTCCGTTTCCGGGGAACCAGGATCTCTCCGGTGTCCGGACGTTCGAGCCCGAGTAGCAGCCGCAGGAGGGTGGTCTTGCCGGTTCCGCTGGGGCCGAGCAGTACGACGAACTCGCCTCGCCTGATCGCCAGATCGACCCCGTCCAGCACGGTCTTGTCGCCGAAGCTCTTGCTCACACCCGACAACGACACCGCGAGTTCGGTGGTGGTGGCCGTCATCGCGCCGCCACCCCCGCCCGCCACGGCATCGCGAACCGTTCCAGTACCCGGACCGCCGCGTCGAACACCAGGCCCAGCACGGCGTAAAGCACCACGCACAGCACCATGTAGTCGGTGCGGTTGTACTCCTGGGCCAGGCTGACCAGATAGCCGATGCCTTCGCGGGTGCCGACCTGCTCGGCCGCGATGAGCCCGGTGACGCTGATCGACAGGCAGATCCGCAGGGCCATCAGGACGGCGGGAAGCGCGGAAGGAAGGATGGTCCCGAACACCAGCCGCGGCCCGCGCACCCCGAAACTCCTGGCCGCTTCGAGCATCTTCCGGTCGACGTTGCGGACGCCGAGGTAGGTGTAGGCGTACATCGGTGCGATGGTGGCGACCGCGATCAGCAGCACCTTGAACGTCTCGTCGATGCCGAACCACGCGATGAACAGCGGCACGAGCGCGAGGAACGGGATGGCGCGGTTGATCTGCATGGTCGCGTCGATCAGTTCTTCGCCGAGTGCGGAAAGTCCGGCCAGGACACCGAAAAGGAGTCCGGACGCGACGCCGAGGGCGACTCCGGCCGCCGCGCGTCGCAGGGAGGCGAGGGTGAAGTCCACCAGCTGACCGGTCCGGAACAGTTCGACGAACGCGTTCCACACCTTCGGCGGTCCGGGCAGCACCTGCTCGGAGATCCCGCCCGTGGCCGTGCCGATCCACCACAGGGCGACGAGCAGCAGCGGAACGGCGAAGCGTAAGGGGATCGACGACCAGCGCCGCTGTCGCCGGTGCCCCTGGTATTCGGGCCGGACGAGGTCCGGTGGTTCGGTGTCTACCGGTCCGGGCGCGGTGACGACGCTCATTTCGCCGCCTTCTGGTGCTCGGCGAGCTTGGCGGGCAGGTCGTAGACGACGTCCGCCGCGGTGATCTTCCGCTGGGTCACCTTGTTCGCCGAGAACAGGTCCGCGACCGATTCGAGGTCGCGCAGATCCTTCTCACCGGGGTACCGGGGAACCGTGGCCTGTCCGCCCAGTGCCAGCGCACGCCGCAGCCGATCGCCCGACAGTGCGCGGGGGCCGGACTTGTCGAAGACGTTTTCGAAGGCCGCCGGGTTTTCCCGTTGCTGCCGGGTCAACTGCTGCAGCGTCTCCAGGTACTTGGCGGCGACGTCCGGCCGCGAGTCCAGCACGTCGGTGCGGAACGCGACGATCGTGTTGTCGACCGAACCGATGCTTTCCTCGGTGGCGATCTCCACGCCGCCGTTCGCTTTCGCCTCCTGGTAAGGCTCGTTGAACGACGCCCACGCGTCGATCTGGCCGGTGGCGAACGCCGAGGTCGCGTCCGCTTGCTGCAACGGCACTCGTTCGACCTGGTCGACGGGCACGCCGGCCTGAGCCAGTGCCAGCAGCGTGATGTACTCGCCCTTTCCCGCCGGGTTCACCGCGATCCGCTTGCCCGCCAGGTCACGGACCGACTTGATGCCGGACTTCGGCGTGGCCAGGATGCCGTTCTGGTCCTTGCCGACCGGGTCGGCGACGGCGACGATCCGGACGCCGACGTCCTTGGACAGTGCGCCGATCACAGGGCTGTACGCGCCACCGGAGACGTCGAGTTGCTTGGTGTTGAACAGTTTCAGGTTCGAGCTGAAGCCCGGCGTGCTGGGCACCCATTCGACGCGGGCACCCAGCGGTGCCAGTGCCTTGTCGAACGTCCCGTCCCGTTTGCCGACCGCGAGGGGCCCGGCGTTGCCGGGATCGGTGACCTTGAGTGTGAAGGTGCCGCCGGTGTCCGGGCCGGCGCCGGCACACGCGGTGGTCAGCGCGAGAAGGGCGATGAGTGCGAGCGTGAGTCTGGAATTCCGGCTGCGGGGCATGGAGGTGACTCCTGGGGAGAGGGGACCCGGTTCGGATGGCCCGGTCGAGATGGGCGCAACGCTAACCACGCCGCATCAGGGGATCCAGGTGTTCCACAGAATGGAAAACACGGGCGGCCCGTCTGCCACAGAGGGTGTGAATGAGGAAAGTCCTACCACTATTTGGAATACTGTTACGCTGAGCCGCATGGCGCGAGAAGGTGGTGACGGCGTCCAGACCGTGGCGAGGGCGCTGGCGGTCCTCGGGTGTTTTCGAGGTGGCGGCGAGCTGGGGATCACCGAGCTCTCCCGCCGGGTGGAGCTTCCGGCCAGTACGACCCATCGCCTGGTGACGGCGCTCATCGGCGCCGGTTTCCTGGAGAAGAGCCCGACGTCGAACCGGTACCGGATCGGGGGCGCTCTCGCGGAGTACGGGCAGATCGCCTACCGGCAGCACCGGATCTATCTGGTCGAGCCCCACCTCGAACAGCTCGCGACCACCACCGGGGCGTCCGCGTCGATCGCGGTCCGGCACGGCAACGACATGGTGCTGCTGGGCACCAGCCGCTGGCGGGAGGCGGACGGGCACGAGCTCCAGGGGCTCCGGATCCCGCTCCACGCGAGCGCGCTGGGCAGGGCACTGCTCGCGTGGTCCGACGTGTCGGAGGAGGAGTTGGCGCGACTTCCGTTCACCGACGGAACCGAACGCGCTCCCACGGATCCGGCCGGGCTGGCCAAGGAACTCGCCCTGACCCGCGAACGCGGATGGGCCTTCAACGACGAGGAACTGGCCGCCGGTTTCCGCACGATCGGCCTTCCGCTGCGCGACGGGGAAGGCCGTACTCGGTTCGCTCTCGGATTGCGCGGCACGACGGCTCTGATGATCCCCGAACGATTGCCCTTCTTCGTGGACCTGGCCAAAGTCACGGCCGACGAGATCGCCGCGGTGCTTTTCGAGAGCTGACCGGGAGCCTCAGCCGGGGCGGGTATCCAGCTCAAGAGGGCGGGTGAGCCACGGTCAGCCGAACCGGACCTCGGGGATCGCCGTCATCAGCCGTTCCCATTCGGGATACCGGGCGAGCTTGCCTTCGTAGACAGCGGAGATCTTCGCGCCCAGGTCCGGATCGGGGTCGTCGGTCACGGCGACCCCGACGTGCAGTTTGGCGTAGTGCGGGAGGATCTCCGTGTCCCCGGCCAGATGGACCGGGTCGTACATGTAGCGCTCGAATGCGTCGAGGTCGGCGAGACCGAAGGAATAGCCGTGGGTGTAGCCCTCGGCCGGATCGCCGAGAAGCCTGCCGACCGTCGAGTACGCCACCGACTCCACCTTGGCGGTCCGGCGGATCAATTCCAGGGCACGGGCCTTCTGCTTCTCGGTGCTTTCCTCGCGGAACGCGAAGCGCATGAACTGGACGATCAAGACTTCCTCCACTACTTTGAACCCATGAGTTCAAAGTAGCGAACGGGCGGGTTCAGGTGCAACACCGGATTTCGAAGCGGCAACGGATCTTGGACGTGGCCTTCGCGGTCTTCGCGCGCCGTGGGTACACCCGGGCTTCCGTCCAGGAGATCGCGGACGAGGCGAAAGTCGCGAAACCCACCGTCTACAACCATTTCGGTGATAAGGAGACGCTGTTTCGCGGCGCCATGGCGGCTGCCGCAGATGGCGTCGCCGCTGACTCGCTCGACGCCATCGAGCCGCTCCGTGACGCGGGGATCGACGTCCGAGCGGCCCTCGGAACCGCGGCTTCCCGGCTGCTGCGGATCTGCTCTGGTGAGCGTTCGCACGCGCTCCGGTCCCTGGCACACGCCGAACTGGCCACGTTCCCGGAGCTGGCGGTCGCGATGCAGGAACGCACGTCGGCGCATCTGATCGAGGCGCTGGCCGACCGGTTCGCTCACCTCGTCCTCTCGGGCGCTCTTCGCTCATGTGATCCGGCCAGGGCCGCCGAGCACTTCCTGGCACTGCTGATCGGGCCGCTGGAGTCACGCTCTCGCCTGGGGACGCGCACTCTTCCGGAGGATGAGCTCGACGCCATCGCGGAATCGGGCGTCGACACGTTCGTGCGCGCGTACGGTCCGTAGGCGAAACGCCGGGTTCGTCCAAAGAGGACTTCTCGGTGCCGGATAGCTCACAGTCCAGCTGGTGAGATGCCGGTGTCAGAGCTGGGTGGGACGGTTTTCTTTCTTTAGGGTCCCTGATCGTCACCCGATCAGATGAACCCGAGTAGGTGCTGTGCCCGATCCCTTGCTGCTGCCCGAAGGCATCCCGCCGACGGCGGCGCGTTCCCTGCCGTCCGCGGTGTGGCACGCGGTCCGGTCCAGTGGATGGACTCTCACCTGCGCGATCGTCGTGGTGCTGATCCTCGCCATGGCGGCCGCCGCGGACCTGCTCGTCCTCGTCGAGGGACAGAGCCTGACCCCGGACATCGCGAACCTCGGGCCGACCGGGCTGCCCGCCGGACCCCTGGGCGGGGTCAGCGGAGCCCACTGGTTCGGGGTGGAACCGTTGACCGGGATCGACCTGTTCGCACTGGTCGCCCACGGCGCCAGGACGTCATTGCTGGTCGGGCTCGGCGCGACGGTGCTGGCCACCGTGCTCGGGGTGTTGATCGGGGCCAGTGCCGGCTATCTCGGGGGCTGGTGGGATCGGGTGGTCACCTGGACCGCCGACGTGGTCCTGGGCTTTCCATACCTGATCTTCATGATCGCGCTTGGCGCGATGGCACCACCGGACTTCCCGCGGCTGCCCCTCCTGATCGTCGTACTGGGCGTCTTCGGCTGGCCCCGGGTCGCGCGGATCGTCCGCGCGCAGACCCTTTCGCTGAGCGGCCGCGATTTCGTGTCGGCGGCCAAGGTGATGGGCGGGGGACCCTGGCACGTCTTCACCCGAGAGCTGCTTCCGAACCTGTGGGCGCCGGTGATCGTCGTGGCGAGCTTGTCGATCCCGTCGATGATCGGCAGCGAGGCGGCGCTTTCCTTCCTGGGGGTCGGTGTCCTGCCGCCGACCCCCAGCTGGGGCCGGACGATCAGCGCCGCGATCGACTTCTTCGAGACCGACCCGCTGTACCTGGTGTTCCCGGGGCTGCTGCTGTTCGTGGTCACTTTGGCGTTCAACGTCGTCGGCGACGCGGTGCGCGACACGCTCGACCCGCGGTCGGGAGGCAGGCGCTGATGCGTGCCCTGCGTTTCGTGCTCGGCCGGTTCGCCGGCATGGTCCTCGTCCTGCTGATCGTCACCTTCGTGACGTTCGTGGTGTTCTACCTGCTGCCCGCCGACCCGGCGCGGATGGCCTGCGGTCGTCCCTGCTCCCCGGAAAGCCTCGCGCTGGCAAGGGAATTCATGGGGTACGACGCGCCGTGGTACCGGCAGTTCGCCGAATTCCTCGGCGGCATCTTCGCCGGGCGGACGTTCGGCACCGGCGTCACCGCGATCCAGTGCGGTGCCCCGTGTTTCGGTTACGACTTCCAGAACAACGTCGAGGTGCTGACGGAGATCGGCGAGCGGATCGAGGTGAGTTTCTCGGTGGCGCTCGGCGCCGCGGTGCTCTGGCTCGTCATCGGCGTCGGCCTCGGCGTGCTCTCGGCGCTGCGCCGGGGGAGCGCGGCCGACCGGATCACCATGGCGGTCGCGATGGCCGGGGTCTCCCTGCCCGCCTACCTCGCCGGGATGATCGGCATCACGATTTTCGCGTTCGCGCTGGATGTCGTGCCGAAGAACGGCTATGTGCCGATCGGCGAGGATCCGGTCCAATGGGCCTGGCACCTCGTCTTGCCCTGGCTCGTGCTGGCCTTCCTGCACGCCGCGATCTACGCGCGGCTGACGCGGAGCCAGATGCTGGAGACGCTCGGCGAGGACTTCATTCGCACCGCGCGGGCCAAGGGGCTCAGCGAGCGGAAGGTGGTCGGCAAGCACGCGCTGCGCAATGTGCTCCTGCCGGTGGTCACCGTGTTCGGTGTCGACCTCGGCGCCTTGCTCGCCGGGACCGTGATCACCGAACGGATCTTCGGGATGGCCGGGGTCGGCAGGCTGCTGGTCGACGGCATCGCCTCGATGAACCTGCCCGTGCTGCTAGGCGTGACCTTGTTCTCGGCGGTCCTCGTGACGGTCGTGAACTTCCTGGTCGACCTGTGCTATGGCGCGCTCGATCCGCGAGCCCGCCTGATCTGAAGGGGAAACGATGAAACGCAAGGCTTTGCTGAAGGCGGTGGCCGGGGTGGTCGCCGCCACGACGGTGCTGACCGCCTGCGGCGCCAACGACAAACCGGCGCAGACCGGGGGCGAGGTCAAACCCGGCGGCACCGTCCGGCTGCTGAACGACAGCGCCACCCAGCAGTACGACCCGGCCAAGAGCGGAAGCCTCGTGGTGACCGCGCTCGGCCTGGTGCACCGCAGATTGACCTCGTGGAAGGTCGCGCCAGGGCAGGACACCACGATCATCCCCGACCTCGCGACCGACACGGGCAGGCCCACCGAGGGCGGTAAGACCTGGACCTTCACGCTGAAGGACAACGTCAAGTACAACGACGGCTCCCCGATCAAGGCGCAGGACATCAAGTGGGGACTGGAGCGCACGTACGCGGCTGCGTTTTCCGGTGGACTGACCTATCACAAGGATCTGCTGTCCCCCGGGCTGGCGTACAAGGGCCCGTTCGAGGGCGGCAAGGAACTCGACTCGATCGAGACACCCGACGACAAGACCATCGTGTTCCATCTCGCCCGTCCTTACGGTGACTGGAACTGGATCGCGAGCACGCCCGCGTTCTCCCCGGTGCCCAAGGGAAAGGGACAAGAGGCGGACTACGGCAACCATCCGGTGGCGTCCGGTCCGTACGTGCTGGAGAAGTACGAGCGTGGCAAGGAGGCGAGGCTCGTCCGGAACCCGCACTGGGACCGGGCGACCGATGACACCCGCAAGGCCAACCCGGACACCATCGTCTTCCAGCTCGGCCAGGACACCAGCGTCATCTCGAAGCGGCTGATCGACGACAGCGGTGACGACCAGAGCGCGTTCAGCATCCCGTTCGCCTCTCCCGCGCAGCTGGCCCAGATCCAGGCGAACCCTTCGGCGAAGTCGCGGGTCGTCACCTCGGAATCGGGAGCGCTCGCGTACCTCACGCTGAACACCCAGCGCGGCAAACTGGTCGACCCCAAGGTGCGCCAGGCGTTCCAGTACGCGGTGGACAAGGCCGCGTACCAGGTCGCCAGTGCCGGAAACGCCCAGCTCGCCGGGGACATCGCGACCACACTGATCACCCCGGGCCTGCAGGGGCGCGAACAGTTCGACCTGTACCCGGCTCCGCCGAGCGGTGACCCGGAGAAGGCGAAGAAGCTGCTGGCCGAGGCAGGTCTGCCGAACGGTCTCGACGGCCTGGTCCTGGCCACCCGCAACGAGAACAGCTACCCGGAGAAGGCCGCGGCCATCCAGGCCGCGCTGGCCAGGGCGAACATCAAGATCACCATCAAGGCGCTCGACGAGGACACCTACACGTCCGAAGTGGACACCAAGGGGATCTCGGACTACGACCTGACGCTGACCTCGTGGCAGCCGGACATCCCGTCCGCCAACGCCAACATCCAGCCGCTGTTCCAGTCGACCGAGATCGGTAACGGCGGGGTCAACGAGTCGCGGTACGCCAATCCCGAGGTCGACCGGCTGATCACCGAGGCGCAGGCGACGCTGGATCCCGCCGAAGCGGGGAAGAAGTGGGCGGCGCTGGACAAGAAGATCCTCGGTGACTCGCCGGTGGTGCCGCTGATCTACACGCGGAACTCGTTCCTGCACGGATCGAAGTTCGGCAACGTCGTGATCGGGCGGTTCCCGGCGTATCCGGACTATCGCCAGTTCGGGCTGATCCAGTGACGGGGGCCTCGCCGTCCGGTGGGCAGGCGGAGCCGGACGGCGAGGCCGCCCTGCTGGCCTTAAGTGACGTCAGTGTCTCTTTTGGACAGACCAGGGCGGCGCGCTCGGTGTCCTGGTCGGTCTCGGCAGGGGAAGTCGTCGCGGTGGTCGGCGAATCAGGCTCGGGCAAGTCGGTCACCGCGTTGTCCCTGCTCGGATTGCTGTCGCCGGACGCGGAGGTCTCCGGCCAGGCGCTGCTGTCCGGCCGCGATCTCTACACGCTGACGCCGGACGAACTGCGCGCCGTCCGGGGCAACGAGATCGGCATGGTGTTTCAGGAACCGATGAGCGCGCTGAATCCGGTGTTCCCCATCGGAGACCAACTGATCGAAGCGATCCGAACTCATCAGGACCTGACACCGAAGGCCGCCCGGCGGCGGGCGATCGAACTGCTCGGCCTGGTGGGACTGCCCGCTCCCGAGCAACGGTTCGGGTCGTATCCGCACGAGCTGTCAGGCGGTCAGCTGCAGCGGATCGTGATCGCCATGGCGGTCGCCAACGAACCGAAACTGCTGATCGCCGACGAACCGACCACGGCGCTCGACGTCACCGTGCAGGCCGAGATCCTCGAACTGCTGCGGGATCTGCGCGACCGGCTCGGCACGGCGATCCTGCTCATCACCCACGACATGGGCGTGGTCGCCGACATCGCCGACCGGGTCGTGGTGATGTACGACGGCGGCGTCGTGGAGCAGGACGCCGTGGAAGCGGTGTTCACCTCGCCACGTGAGGACTACACCCGCCGCCTGCTCGGCTCGGTGGTCTCGCTCGGTGCCGCGGCGACGGAAGGAGTCGAGCGGGTGCTCGTGGCGGAGCCGGTCGTGTCCGCCCGTCATCACGCCGCGACCGACCATCCCGCCACCCGGTCGGTGCCGGACGCCCCGGCGGAAGCACCGTTGCTGGTGGTGGAAGACCTGTCCGTCACCTATCGCGGCCGCTTCCGGGCGATGGCGGTCCGGGCGGCGGACGGGGTGAGCCTCCACGTCGAACCCGGTGAGATCCTCGGTCTGGTCGGGGAATCGGGGTCGGGGAAGAGCACCGTGGCCGGTGCGGTCACGGGATTGATCCCGCCCACCTCGGGCTCGGTCCGGATCGGTGGGACCGACATCGCGCGGACGAAGGGCAAGACCGCCAAGGCGCTGCGCCGCCGGATCGGCGTGGTCTTCCAGGATCCGTTGTCCTCGCTCAATCCCCGGATCACCGTGGGGGAGAGTGTGGCAACACCGATCCGGCTGCATCGCACGCATCGCGGGACCGAGGTGGACGAGCGGGTCGCCGGGCTCTTCGAGTCGGTGCGGCTTTCCCCCGATCTGCGCGGTCGCTATCCGCACCAGCTGTCCGGCGGACAGCGGCAGCGCGTGTGTGTCGCCAGAGCGCTGGCTCTCGATCCGGACCTGCTGGTGGCCGACGAGCCGACCAGCGCACTCGACGTCACCATCCAGGCCCGGATCCTCGATCTCCTGCGGACCTTGCAGGACGAACTCGGTTTCGCCTGCCTGTTCATCAGCCACGACCTCGCCGTCGTCGAGCGGCTCGCCGACCGGGTCGCGGTGATGCATCGCGGCCACGTAGTGGAGCAAGGTCCGACGAAGGAGGTGCTCACCGATCCGGTGCATCCCTATACCCGCCGCCTGCTGTCGGCCGCGCCGGTCGCCGACCCCGCGGCACAACGGCGGCGGCGTGAAGCCTGGCGACGGCTCCGGGCAGGCGATCCTCTCCCGCCGGGCAGAAGTTCTTTGCACGCTTAGGGCTTGAGCATTTCGAAGGCAGGCTCGCCCCGACCACGGACGCGGTCGCCGACCTCACCGGGCGCCCGCCCCGAACCTTCGACGACTTCCTTTGCGAGGACGCCGATCAACATCGTGAGGTCAGGTGACCATCCCGGCGCGCCCAGGGGGTGACCGCGATGTGGGAACACCTTTTCCGGCTCCGGGGGACGCTTAGTCTGCGAGTGTGACGACGTTCGAGGCAGCCGAAGGGGCCACCGCCCTGCCACTGATCGACATCTCGCGCTTTCGTGATCCGGCCGCGGACCGTGAGGAGTTCCTGGCCGGGTTGCGCCGCGCCGCGCACGAGGTCGGCTTCTTCTATGTGGTCGGCCACGGCGTGCCGGAGCGGCTGACTACCGGGATTTTCCAGACGGCCAAGGACTTCTTCGCGTTGCCGGCCGAAGACCGGCTGGCGATCGAGAACATCCACTCCCCGCAGTTCCGCGGCTACACGCGGACCGGTCACGAATACACCGGTGGTAAGCCCGATTGGCGGGAGCAGATCGACATCGGCCCGGAACGCGCGCCCGTGCCACCGGGCGGCCCCGCCTGGCAGCGGCTCATCGGTCCCAACCAATGGCCCGAGGGCCTCCCAGGCCTGCGGGAGACGACGCTGGCCTGGCAGGCGGAGGCGTTGCGGGTCAGCCGCGAAGTCCTGCGCGCGCTCGCCGCCGCGCTAGGGCAGGACGAAGGCTACTTCGACGCCTGGTTCGACGACGAGGCCGCCACCCACGTCAAGATCATCCGCTATCCCGGCCGTCCCACGGCCGAGCAGGAGCAGGGCGTCGGCGCGCACAAGGACTACGGCTACCTCGCCCTGTTGCAGCAGGACGAGATCGGCGGCCTGCAAGTCCAGTCCGCCGACGGCGGCTGGATCGACGCCACCCCGATCCCGGGCAGCTTCGTGTTCAACATCGGCGAAATGCTGGAGATCGCGACGCAGGGCTACCTGAAGGCGACACGTCACCGCGTGGTCAGCCCGCCCGCCGGCGTGGAGCGGTTCTCGGTGCCGTTCTTCCTCGGCCCGCGCTTGGACGCCGTCGTCGAACCCTTGCGGCTGCCACCGGAACTGGCCGCGGAGGCCAGCGGGGTCAGCCAGGACGCGGACAATCCGCTGCACGCGGCGTTCGGCGAGAACGCGCTCGTCGGCTGGCTGCGTTCGCATCCGAAGGTCGCCGAGCGCTGGTGGAGCGACGTCCTGGTGGAACGTGGATGACCTCCCGGCCCTTTCAGAAACCCGGCAGATCCACGCAGGCGCTCGCCCGGATCCCGCGACCGGCGCCCGGGCGACGCCGCTGTACCAGAGCACGTCGTTCACCTTGACCGACGCGCGTCACGCTACGTCCACATTCTGGGCACGACCACGAATCCGGACGGCTGGTGGACTACTCGGCAGATCCGGAACCTCGTGATGGATTCGGGCTGGCCAGTTCGCGTCCTCGTTCGACGCCGTCCTGGCCGACGTCGGCATGGAGGCGTTAAGGATTCCTCCGCGTTGCCCGCGGCGAACTGCTACGCGGAACGGTTTGTGCTCACGGCCAGAACCGAGTTCACCGACCGGATGTTGATGCTGAGCGAGCGGCATCTGCGCGCCGTGCTCGCCGAGTACCTCCGGCACTGCAACGGTCGACGTCCGCACCGTTCCCGCGAGCTTCGCCCACCCCAGCCGACGGCATCCCCGAAGTCGCCGGTCGCACTTAGCCCGAGCGAGCGGACGAAGCTGGGGGAGTGGTTCCCGCACCCGCACGCCACCTTCCGTGACGGGTAGGTGAAGACCACTCCGAGGGCCATCGCCCATTAACGACTGAAGCCCCGCCTGTTCCTCCTCGTTGGGGCGGCTTTGGACGCGTTGCGGCGCGTTCTGGTCGCCTGAATATCGCCAGTTGATCTTCGATTGCTGGTTACGAGGAGCTACTTCGTGTCTGTCAAAGCTGTTGGTTTCCCAGTTGAACGTGACGCTGTTCTGCAGCTGGTCACGGTGATCGTTGGCGTCATCGTGGGGTTGACGTTCCTGTTCGGTTTCGGCAATGTCCTGGCGTTTGGTCTCAGGCTTGGCGTATCCGGGTGGGTCGCTCCGTTGGTCGCGCCCGCCGTGGACTTGTCGGTCCTGGCGCTACTGATCGTGATCCGGCAGTTGTCGCTGCGTGGCGCCTCCGCGGAGGTGATCCGGCCGGCGCGCCGACTGCTGCTGGTCTCGAGCGTCGTCACGCTGGCTCTGAACGTGGCCGAGCCGCTCATCGCGGGGGAGATCGGTCGAGCTCTGTTCGACGCGGTCGGCCCGCTCCTGCTGATCGGTTGGGCCGACGTCGGCCCAACACTACTTCGAGAGATCGCGCGCACGGCGCCGTCTGTCGAGCAACCTGCTGTTTCGGCACCGTCGCCGACCGCGCCCGCGTCGACGGCTCCCGACGCTCCCTCGGATGCACGAACTCAGCTGATCGACTCATCCCGGCAGCCAACGAAGCGGTCAAGCTTGTCCAGGATCGACGACGACCTCGTGGCGAAAGCCATCGAGGTGGATCGTCGTCATCGCGAGGAGCGCCAACGCCCGATCTCGGCGGAAGGCCTGATGCGACACTGCGGCTTGGGAGCGGAGCGCTCACGCTTGCTGATGCGCACGGTTCGTGCGCGGGACGCTCGCATTCGTCGAAATGGCCGCCGTGTCCCACGTGCAAGTGTCCATCGTGGACGTAGTCGACGTGATCACCGTGCGGGATGGCGACGTGGCCGCATCCTTCTCCGTGGGCGTGGTCATGCCCGCTGTGCTCGTGCTGCTGTGCCGTCGATGTCATCGTTCGCTCCTGTCGTCAGTCGTGGGCTACCGCGCCCAAGATGGCTTTGAGCTCGGTGTATTCGTCGAAGCCGTACTCGCCCCACTCGCGGCCGTTGCCCGACTGTCCGTACCCACCGAAGGGAGCGTGCAGGTCGCTCCCCGCCCCGTTGACCCCCACCATCCCGGTGCGGATGCGGCGCGCGACCGCGAGAGCGTGCTCGGGGTCGGCGGATTGGACGGCGCCGGACAGGCCGTAGTCGCTGTCGTTGGCGATCCTGATGGCGTCTTCCTCGTCTTCGTAGGTCAGCACGGCCAGAACCGGACCGAAGATCTCCTCGCGCGCGATCCGCATGTCGGGGGTGACGTCGGCGAAGACCGTCGGTTTGACGAAGAAGCCGAGGTCCAGCCCGTCGGGCGCGCCGAGCCCGCCGGTGACGAGCCTGGCGCCTTCTTCGATCCCCGACCAGATGAGGGCCTGGACCTTCTCGAACTGGGCCTTGTTCCCCACCGGGCCCAGTTCGGTGCCCGGTGAGCGGGGATCTCCCACGGAGATGGCCTCGACCGCCTTTTCCAGCAGTGAGATCAACTCCGCCGCCTGATCGTGCTGGACGAGCACCCGGGTGGTGGCGTTGCAGCTCTGCCCCGTGTTGCGGAAGCAACCGTCCACCACGGTCCGCACGGCCGCGGGCAGGTCGGCGTCGGGGAGCACCACGTTCGCCGACTTGCCGCCCAGTTCGAGGGAGACGCGTTTGATCGTGCCGGCGGCGTTCCTGGAGACGAGCACGCCGACGTGGGTCGAGCCCGTGAACGACACCATGTCGACGTCGGCGTGCTTGGCCAGCAGGGTGCCCGCGCCAGGACCGTCGCCGTGGACGAGATTGAAGACACCGTCCGGCACACCCGCCTCCGCGAGGATCTCGGCGAGCAGCGACGCACTCAGCGGCGCCCTCTCACTGGGTTTGAGCACCATCGTGCAGCCCGTGGCCAGCGCGGGGACGACCTTGCAGAGGATCTGGTTCAGCGGCCAGTTCCACGGTGTGATCAGCGCGCAGACCCCCACCGGTTCCCGCCTGATCACCGTAGACCCGCGCAGGCGTTCGAAGGGGTAGTCGTCCAGCACTTCGATACCGGTCAGCACATGCCCGAGTCCGGCAGGCACCTGCGCCTTGCCGGCGAGCTTCACCGGTGCCCCCATCTCCGCGGTGATCGCCGCCGAGAGTTCGGGGGACCGGCGCCGGTACACCTCGGAGATCCTCCGGAGCAGGGCCGACCGCTCCCGTGGGTCGGTCCGAGACCACGTCGGGAAGGCGGACTTCGCGGCGGCCACGGCCCGGTCGACGTCTTCCGCGCCGGCCAGCCTGACCCGTGCGATGGTCCGCTCCGTGGCCGGATCGACGACGTCAGCCGTGGTGGTGGAGGTCGGTTCGATCCACTTTCCGTCGATGTAGAACTCCGTGCCGAACGGGAACTCGGTCACCATCTCGTCCTTTCGACGGTTCTGCGGCGTCGTGCATCGGCCCGATCTTCGAGAGGTCGTAACCGGCCGGGTAGCCCGGGTAGGTGCGCGCCGCGGGTCTGGACGTCAGCTTCGCGGCCGTCCGTGGAGCGAGCCTTTCGAAATACGCGTGCGCGGTCAGGATCGCCGTGTTGGCGGCTCTCGCCCACGATCCCGGGTCCGGAAGGCCCAGCGCGTGCCGCGCCCGCTCGTCCAGCCGGGCAGGCAACACCGGCGACATGAGCCGGGCGATCGGCCCGGGATACCACGAGACGTACAGCCGGAGAATCGCTTCGGACACCTGCCGGTTGCTTTCGGCATAACGGAAACATCTTTTCTCGAATTTGTTCTTGAACTCGAGAAAAGAGTCGTAATCCTCCGGCAGGGAATCGATGTTCATGAGTCTGCCGATCCTGCGGAAGAAGTAGAAGCTGCCGAGCTTTTCGGCGTCGGTGACCCGCCGCCAGCCCCAGCGGTCGATCCAGTGCACCGGTTCGTAGATGAAGGTCGACAGGATGTACAACATGTCCTCGTTGGCATAGGTGACACCCCGATGCGCCCGGTTGATCTGGCGGATGGCCTGGCGTCCTTGGAGTGACTCGGTCCCGTTCGCCACGATCTCACCCAGCAGGATCCGGGTGTCGTCGTAGCGTTTTTGGCTCAGGTGTTCGACATGCCCGCTTCGATGGAGTTGTTCGGACACCGCCGGGACGCAGCAGGCCTTCCACAGCGCGATCTCCAGCCCGCGCCCGTAATCCCAGGGGAACTCCAGGCGCGAGTGCACCCGGTGGATCTCATGGCAGTCCTTCTCGGGATCCAGGCCGCTCAGGTATCGAGCTCGCGCGTACCGATTTCTCATGTCACCTCCCCGGCTTTCGCGCGATCTCGCGCTCAGGGGGCCGTCGCTTCGATGATGGAGAACGCGGTCGGGGTCGGCACGACGCGCTCGAGGGTGAATCCGTGTCGATTCAGCAGTTCCCGCCAAGCGGTGGCCGTTCTTTCCCGCCCGCCGAGCATGGCCAGCATGGTGAGATCGATCGTCGCGATGAACGCGGAGGCGGCTTCCTCCGGGAGCACCAACTCGACCAGGACGAGTTTCGCGCGATCCCGCGCGGCCGTGGCGATGTTGTCGAGGATACGGCCGGCATCCGTGTCGTTCCAATTGTGCAGTACGACGGACACGATGTAGACGTCCGCGGCGGGTACCGCGTCGAAAAAGCTGCCGCCGACGACGCTGACCGGGTAGGTGTCGCCCGCCGAGGCGAGCTTGTCCTGCGCACCGGACACCACTTCGGGCAGGTCGAAGACGATCCCGCGACGCGCCGGATGACGCGACAGCAGCCGTCTGAGCACTGATTTACCGGCAAGCATGGGCGTCACCTCCGCACAGAACCGTGACACCTGACCGCCGAATCGTGAAGCGAGGGTTCCGCCGGGTGAAACGACCCATCGGATGAAACGACGTCTCGTGAGGCGGAACGCGCGGTAACACCTTCGCCGGTCTGCCGCCTAGCCTTTGCCGGCGACCGGCCAAGAGTCGGTCGGCCGGGCGAATCCAGCGGTGGGAAGGGGAAATACGATGAGTTCGACGGTGACCTTTCCGCCTGTTCAGGTGACGATGTGGTACCCCGAGGCGTGGGATTCGAGGCCCGCTCCGGCGCTCTTGGCGGATGTCGGGGGGGCGCCTGCGGGAGTGGGCGGGCGCCGCGACTCTCACCCCGCCCGGCTATCCCGGTGATCTCGTTCCACTGCGGCACGCGGAATTTTTCGCCTGCCACTCCTATCCGGGAGGCGATCCCGAACGACTCGCCGTGATCGCGCGCCTGCTGACCCTGTGGACGACGGACGACGACGTCAGCGAGCGTTGGGGAATCGAGGAAGAGCATGCCCAAGCCGTCCTGGGCGTGCTGCGGGGAACACGTTCGCCGCGCAACGACTATCTCCGTGAGTGGAGTTCGGTGGGCACGGCGTTGCGTGACGGCGGCATGAGTGAAGAATGGCTTCGCTTGCTCTTCGCCGATCTCGAAACCTGGTACCGGAGCGCGCGCTACCCGGAGCGTGGCAGGAGAGAGACACGGGACCAGTACTGGCGGCGTCGGCTTGACGGGACCGGGGCCGTTCCGTGGTTGGACCTTCTCGAGTACGTACACGAACGAGAACTGACGCCCGCGCAGCGGAACGCCGAACAGGTGCGGAACGCCTACACCTTCGCGGCTCAGGACTACGTGCTGGCGTTCAACGACCCCACTTCGGTGGAGCGGGACGCGGAAGAGCAGGTGCCCAACCTCTGCACGCTGACCGCGAGCGAGCGCTCGATCCCTCCGGCCGAAGCCGTCGCCGAGTTGGCGCGGGAGCATCTGCGCCTGGTGCGAAGGCCATCTTGTGGGTGAACCTCACGAATACCGATCAACGGAGCCCGCCCAGTGTCTCACGCGCCTCGGCCAGGGTGGTGGCGACGTCTTCGAGATCGGCCACCGCGAAACCGCCGGCGAGGTCGTCCAGGCCGTGACGGGCGAGCGCGTCCGCCGCGACGCCGGAGAAGCGCACTTCGCCGTTGTGGGTCACCCAAGCGCCTTCGGTGCGGGACCACGCTTCGTTGAGTGCCACGGCTTCGCTGAGAGTGATCTCACGTGGGAGATCGACGGAGATCTTGCCGCTGTCCACGGTCACGGGATAGCCGCCGGGGAGCCCGTCCGGCCCTGGCAGGCTGGTGTTGAAGCGCTCGTCGGAGACGAGCTTCCGCAGGAACGTGCCCGCGGCGCACGCCGCGATCGAATTGGCGGTCGCGCGCGGGAGCGTACGGGCGGCGGCCAGCAACGCGGTGACATCGAGTAGTTCCTGCTCGCCGAACCAAGCGCGAGCCTCGGGGACGCCGGGTGTCGCCGACAGGTGGCAATGGTGACCGACGACGCGCAGTTCGCCGAACGGCCGGGAAAGGCCGTTTCGCAGTGCGGCGTCGAACAGCGCAACGTTACCCAGTCCACACAGGACTGGCAGTTTCATCGCCCGCAGGACCGGATTGACGCCGTCCGGGTAAGCGGCGTTGACGAACGAACAATCCGGACGGGCCTGAGCGATCGCGGCCGCGAGCCGCGCGGCCAGAACCGCTTGCAGCGGCAGCGTGACGGCGAAGCCCGCCGCCCGGACCAGGCTCGGCCAGGCGCCGGTGGCATCGTGCAGTTCGCTCGGCGGCTGTGGGGAAACGACGTTGACCACGACGTCAGGCCGCACGCGCGAGATGAATTCTGCCGCCGACTCGACGGAATCCAGGCGAACGGACTCGGCGTCGACCGTCAGGTCACCACCGGCCGCGCGAGCTCGGACTCCACTCTCGACAGCCAGGGCCTGTGCATCGGCGAGTGATCGTGCGGCGATCGTCAGGGTCGCGGGAGTGCGCAACTGGTGGGCGAGGCTTACGCAGATGCCCGTCGCGAACGCGCCCGTTCCCACGACGCAGAGCGAGACCGGCTTCACGCGTCGCGCCGCGGCACGGAGGGGTGCGCGGCCCGCTTGTCGACCAGGTCCTCGGCTTCGTGCGCGCTGATCGGCCTGTTCGCGTCGTCGACGTGGACGACAGTGGGCGCGTAGTCGTCCAGTTCCGTCTCGTCGTAACTGCCGTAGGTCATGATGATCACGATGTCCCCGTAGTGCACGAGCCGCGCGGCCGCGCCGTTGATGACGACTTCGCCCGAACCGCGCGGCCCTTCGGCGAGGTAGGTCTCGAACCGGGCGCCGTTGGTGATGTCCACGATGGACACCTGCTCGTTGGGTCGCATGTCCGCGGCTTCGAGCAGGCCGATGTCGACGGTCACCGAGCCGACGTAGTTGAGGTCGCTTGCCGTGACGGTCGCGCGGTGGATCTTCGAGCGCAGGAACGTTCGCTTCATCGGGTTCTCCTCGGTTATCGGTTGGGGTTATCGGTTGGTCGAGGCCCGGACCAGCCGGGCGTCATCGGCCGGGTGCAGGCAGGCGCGGGTCACGATGTCGGCGACGTCGGCCGCGGAGGCGACGGGCCTGACGAACTCGCTGGGGCGGGTGCCGACGTCGGTCGCGTCGTAGCAGCCGGAGCCGTGAATGACGATCTCGTCCTCGGCCACCAGCCCGCGGTCGATCGCGTTCATGGCTCCGGTGACGGCCATGATCGTGGACCACTCGCGGACTTCCGCCGCTGAGGCGGCGGGCCGGACCTGGGTGTGCACGGCCAGCCGCTCCGCCACTTCCGGGTACCGGGACCGGCACTCCTCCCGGGAGACGACCATGCCTCGGCCCTTCGCGCCGGGCAACCAGTCGGCGATCTGGTCCACGGTCGGCGGCCGGCGGGTGTAGAACGTCGGCTCGACGCACTCGTGGAGGTCCTCCACCGTCGGCGGGAAGTACGGCGACTCGTCCTGCCGGTACCGGTTCGTCGTCGGGTCGAAGGTGTAGGAGGGCAGATCGGCCTCGTCCATCCGGCCGGTGTGACTCCACAGCACGAGATCGGGCGTCGCCAGGTGCTGGATCAGCAGGTAGTTCGCCGGAGCTCCCGCACCGCGGATCCGGGCGCCGAGTGCGTGGCCGAGGAGGCCATACGCGCTCGAGACCGCGTGCACGTGGAGTCGGGGGTTCCGCGGGACGCCCCACGCGTCGAACTCGGCGAAACCGCGGACGACGTCCGCGACGAGGTAGTTGTCGATGTGCTGGCTTTCCCAGAGCCGGAAGCCGGACTCGCCCGCGATGCGCTCGGCGTCGCGACCGGAGAATTCGCGCACCAGCTCTTTGACCACTTCGGGATCCTCTGCGTCGCAGACGCAGATCGGGTTCGAGGACCGCAGGTTCGCGTCGGTGTCCAACGTCGACGCCCAGAGCTTGGGGAGTCCGGTCGCGGGGATCACCACGCTGACGCGGAGCGTGCGCGGTGTGGCCAGACCGACCTGGTAGGCGTGGCCGACGGCGTCGCGCAACGCGCTTGCCTTGTTGGCGGACGACGGCGTGACCAGCATGATCGGCTCGCCGGTGGCGCGGGTGTGTGCCACCGCGCGCAGGACGATGGCCAGCGACCCGAAGGACTTGGTCGTGCGTGTGCCAGGGTTGCGCGCGAGATCGAGGTACCGCAACTGCTTCCCGCGGTATTCGCCGAGGGAACCCAGGGCGAGGGCGCTGGCGGCGGTGGCGCCGTCCGGCAGCTCGCCGCGGGGCGGGAACCGGAACGGTGGCGAGAATCGCGTCGGTCCGCCGGGGGCGGCCGAGCGCCGCGCTTCCGTGCGGGCGAGCGCCTCTTCCAGCTCCGTCCAATAGCGAGCAAAAGCGTCGGGGACGTTCAGTTCCGCTCGGTGCATGCCATCGTCTCCTCGGGTCGTCGTCCGCGGCCGGGTTTTCGTTCGAGCGCGGTCAAGAGCGGGCTGGTGATCACGGTGGTGACGATCGCGGTGACCACGAAGATCGTGTAAAGGCGGTGCGTCAGGATGCCTTCGGCGAGACCGATCGAGAGGACGACCAGTTCGGTGAGACCGCGGGTGCTGAGCAGGACACCGAGCCGGGTCGCGGTGCGCCCGTCCCAGCCCGCCAGCCGGGCCGGCACCGCGCCGCCCGCTACCTTCCCGGCGACCGCCAGCAGGACGACCAGCCCCAAGACGGCCGCATCACTCACCGTCAGCGCTTCGAGGTGTACGCCCAGGCCGCCGACGACGAAGAACGCCGGAAGCAGGAGGCGACCGCAGACGTCGCCGAGCCGGTCGGTGAGGAACCGCGCGGTGTCGCCGGTGCGGGGGATGACGAGCCCGACCAGGAACGGCCCGAACATGATGTGCAGGCCGATGGACTCGGTGAACCACGCGGCCAGCGCCGCGGCGGCCAAGGCACTGGCGAGGAGGGTGGGCGAGGAGCACCGGGCGACAAGCCCGGACCGCGCTGCCCGCGCCAGCAGCGGCCGTACCCCCAGCAGCATCAGGAGCGCGAAGCCGACGCCCAGCACCGGTAGCCAACCGGCCCCGTGGCCGGATGCCGCCAGTCCGGTGACCACCGAGAGCGCGGCCCAGGCGATCAGGTCGATGACGGCGGCGGCGGACACGGCGACCGTGCCGAGCGGGGTGCCGGTCAGGCCGCGTTCCTCGACGATCCTCGACAGCACGGGGAAAGCGGTGACGGAAAGGGCCACGCCGCAGAACAGCGTGAAGGCCGCCGCGGACACGTCGGCCGGGTACCGGGCGCTGAGCAGGAGGGAAAGCAGCGCGCCGAGCCCGAACGGAACGAGGGCGGCGCCCAGCCCGGCCGAGGCGACCAGGACGGTGTTCCCGCGGTGCGCGGTGGTGTCGATCTCGAGGCCGACGAGCAGCATGAACACGACGAGTCCGAGCTGGGCGACGCTCTGGATCATCGGGGCTACCGCCGCCGGCACCACCGAAGCGGCCAAACCGGGGGCGACCAGGCCGAGCAGCGAGGGACCGAGCGCGATGCCCACGACGATCTCGCCGACCACCGGCGGCTGGCCGAGTCGCTTGGCGAGCACCCCGCCGATCCGCGCCGCGATGATGATGACGGCGAGGCTGAAGAAGAACTGGCCCACTGGCGCGGTCAAGGTGTCCGCACCGGATCCTGGCGGCCGGGACTCAGAAGAGACATCGGGACTCCTGGCTGACCCGCAGGTTGCCGAGCTTGTCGTGCCACAGGTGCGTCGGATCGGCTTCGACGACCGCGAGGAACTCGCGCATGGCGATCAGTGCTTTCGGCTCTTCGTCGTCGTAGACGTCGCCTTGCAGCAGCTTCAGCATGTCCGGCCGATGGCGGGGATCCTGCACGAACGCCGTGAACAGGATGTTCAGCCGGTAGTAGATGGAGATGAACTCGTACCAGGTCGAGACGGCGCGCCGGAGTTTGCCGACGTAGGTGTCGAACCGGTGGGTGCGGAAGTCGCCCGCGCCGGCGGCCGCGACGATGTCGGCGCAGGCGAGCCGGGCGCTGTTCATCGCCACTGACACACCGCTCGAGAAGATGGGGTCGACGAACCGGGCGGCGTCCCCGATCAGGACCATCGAGTCCCCGGCGACCTTGCGCATGCCGTAGCTGTAGTCGCCTTCGGATTTGAAGGGACGGACCCGTTCGGTCCGCCGGAGGGCGTCCGACAGTCGGGGTCGCGTGGCCACGGAGTTCCAGAAGAACCGCTCGAGGTCGTCCTTGGCTTCCTTGAACCTGGCTTTCTGCGTCACGACGCCGACCGAGGTGATGGTGTCGGTGATCGGGATCTGCCATACCCAGGTGTCCTCCAGCGGCAGGAAGTGGATGAAGATGTAGTCGGCTTGGCGTTCGTCGGTGGTGAGCGCGGTCCGGTCGAGCCCGTCGAACCACGCGTGCACGGCGTACTGCTTGAACTCCGGGTCCGGGACCTTGACCTTGAGCTGGCGGCCCAGCAGCGTCGACCGGCCGCTCGCGTCGACCACCATGCGGGCGTGCACCCGGCTGGGTGCCGGCCCGAGCCCGATGTCGAGAGCCGGAAGATCCCGGTCGGTGAAGTCGACGCCGTGGACACGGACACCGGAGAAAACCTTCGCGCCGAGTTCTTCGGCGTGCTTCAGCAGGATGTGGTCGAACCGGCCCCGGTCGACGTGGAACGTGTAGTCCCGGTCCACTCCTGGCTGCACGCGCTCGTTGAACAGCAGATCCGCGTTGCCGAAGCCGTCGTCGGGAACCTGGAACCCGAGCGGGCTTATGCCGGCGTTGCCGGTGGCCGCCGACCAGGCGGCGCCGTACTTGCGGGGAAAGCCGGCGGCTTCGATCTTGTCCATCGCGCCGATCTCGAGCAGCACCGGCGTGGTCGCCGGGACCAAGGATTCGCCGACGTGTTCGCGGGGGAAAGTCTGCGCCTCGAAGACGGCCACGGACAAGCCGGCCTTGGCCAGGTACGAGGCAGCGGTGGAGCCGCCCGGGCCACCCCCGATCACCGCCACGTCGAAATCCGCGCCGCCGGCGGCCGGCGGGCTTCCCTCGCCGGTCATGCCGCGGTCCGGAGGTCGAGGACGAGCGTGGTGATGCTGCCGACGTCTCGAAAGTTCTTCCCGGTCATCGCCAGCGGCGGCACCCGCACGCCGAATTCTTCGCGGAGCCAGGCGATGAGCCTCGTGGTGCGAAGGGAGTCCAGGACCCCTATTTCGAGCAGCGGCGCGCTCGCGGTCACCAGTGCGCGCTCGGCCTCGTTGGCGAGTTCGTCGTGTACGAACGCCAGGATCCGAGCCTGCAGCTCCGCGGCCCGATCGGCCTCAGACGACATGGGGAGCCTCCAGATTTCGTTGTCGGGTGCGCTCGGCTTCGCGCAGCACCTCACGGACGAGGTGCGGCCGGTCGACTTTCCCGTTCGGGTTCAGGGGAAAGTGCTCGCGCAGGTGCAGGAAGTCGATCCGCATGTACGGCGGCAGGTACCGAGCGCAGTGCTGCCGGAGCGCGCCGAGACCGGGTCGCCGCTCACCGTGGGGCCGTACCACCGCGTGCAACCGTGCTTCGGCGCCGGAGCCGGAGCCGAACACGACGACCTGCGCGACATCTTCGTGCAACGACAGGGCCGCTTCGACTTCCCCGGGCTCGATCCGGTGTCCTCGGACCTTCACCATGTCGTCCTGCCGCCCCAGGCAGTGCAGGGTGCCGTCCGCGTCGAAGCGGCCGAGGTCACCGGTGTGGTGCGGCCCGCGGCGGGACTCGCGGCCCCAGTAACCCAGCATCACGGTCGGGCCGTCGACGACGATCTCGCCGTCGACGGTGAGCCGGACGTCGTTCCCGCAGGCGGCCCGGCCCGCCGGCAGGGGCGTGCTGCGCTCCAGATCGGCCGGGGTGACCTGGTGGGACGTGCAGACGATGGCCTCGGTCGGCCCGTACCAGTTGAACACGGTGGTGGCCGGCCACTCCGTGAGCAGTCGCCGGCAGGCCGGCAACGGCACCGGTTCGCCGGCGAAGACGCACATCCGGAGCCGGCCCGGGCCCCGGGCGAGCAGTTCGCCGTCCTCGATCATCTTGACCAGTGCGGACGGAACCGAGTACCAGACGGAGATCTCGTGGTCGCGGACGAAGTCCACCAGCATGGGAGCGACGTGGGTGAGCGCCTCCGGGATGAGGTGCACGCTCGCGCCCACCGAAAACGCGCCGTAGAGATCGAAGACGGACAGGTCGAAGTTGAACGAAGCGTGGTTGGCCAAGCGGTCGTCCGGCGTCAACCCGGTGGTGGTGACGGCCCACTCGACGAAGGTGAGCGCCGCGCGGTCGGACATCACCACGCCCTTGGGCGCACCGGTCGAGCCCGAGGTGTAGACGATGTACACCGGGTCGTCCGGCCCCACCGGCACGGGTGCCGCCGCCGTGCCGTGACCGGCCGACACCTGGGCGGGAGTCGCTTTCGGACAGTTCGTCTCCGGCGTCTGATCGGTGACGAGCAAGGCGGCGCCGCAGTCGTCGATGATCCGGCGCACGCGTTCGACCGGGTTCCCCGGCGCGACGGGCACATAGACCGCGCCCACGCGCAGCACTCCTTGCAGCACGGCGACCAGTTCGGCGGATTTCTCGGCCCAAAGCACCACCCGGTCGCCGGGCCGGACCCCCAGCGCGTGCAGGGCGGCGGCCGACGCGGCTGAGGTGGCTTCGAGTTCTGCGTAGGTGAGCGTCGTGGCCAGGTCAGCGACTGCCGGGGCGTCCGGGGTACGCCGGGCGGCGAAGGGCACGAGGTCACGGAGATTCACAGGCCCAGCTCCCGCGCGATCAGCCGGCGCTGGATGTCCGACGTCCCCGAGAAGACCGTGGCCGCGAGACTGTCGCGCAGGATCAGCTCGACGGGTTCGCCACGCAGGTAACCGGCGCCGCCGAACAGGTTCACCGCCTCCAGCGCCGAGGCCACGACGCCTTCGGAGATCGCCAGCTTGGCTTCGGCGGCCAGGCCGGCGGCGTCGTCCGCTTCTTCGTCGACGGCGACGCACGCGCGGTGGAGCAGGAGCCGCCCGTTTTCCAGCCGCTGCTTCATCCCCACGATCCGGTCGGCGACGGCCTGGAACCGGCCGATGGGCTGACCGAACTGGCGTCGCCGCCGGGCATGGTCGACACACAGGCCGAGCAGGCGCTGGTGCAGTCCGACGTAGATCGCGAAGAGGCAGCTGCGTTCCCACAGCATCGAATACGCGAAGACCGCCGAGCCGGCGCCGACCGCGCCCAGCACCCGGTCGTCGGGGACCAGGCAGTCGGTCAGGTGCACCGGGCTCACCGGACATGAGCGCAGCCCGGCCTTGTCGTGCGCCGAGCCGGGGCGCACACCGGGATCGGTTCGCTCCACGAGGAAAGCGGTCGTGCCGAGGTGCCCGGCTTCCGGGTCCGTGGTCGCGTAGACCAGATATACGTCCGCGGCCGGTCCGTTGCCGACCCAGGTTTTCGTGCCGTTCAGAACGTACCCGCCCGCGACCGGAGTCGCGGTGGTCGTGAGCCGGGCCGTGTCCGAGCCGGCGTCGGCCTCGGTCATTCCGCAGCCGGCGATGGCTTCGCCGAGGCACATCGCTTTCAGCCACCGGTCGTGGACGCCGTTCGAGCGGAAGCGTGCCAGAGGCATCGTGCAGGCGAACGAGTGTGCGGCGGCGGCGAACAGCAGGCCGGTGTCGTGGCAGCTTTCTCCCGCCACGGTCAGCAGCTCCGCGGTCGCCCGTGCGGTCTGCCCCCCGCCGCCCAGCTCGGCCGGGACAGAGGTACCGAGCAGGCCCAGCTCGCCGAGACGAGCCCAGTCTTCCCGGGAGAACCCGGACCGGTCGGACGTCGGCGAGCCGGGGAACGCCGTAAGCAGGGCCTTGCGGAACTCTTCAAGGCTCGAGGGCATGGGGCCTCCTGTCGGCTGCCACGTTCGCTCCGGAAGCTTTCGTCGTCCGATAAGGACTATCGAAGGATTCTTTCTCCACTCAAACGAAACGCGCGTTGAAGCGTCCATCCATCGATGTTCGCTGCCCGAAAGGCGATACCTCGGCGCGATCATTCCGCGAGGTGAAACGGGGCCTGGACGACTTCGGTCCCGGCTTCGAGCCTTTCCCTTGGCCGATACGGCGAGTGGATGAGAAAGCCGGGACATGAGCAGCGAAAAGACCGACCTCAGCACGGGACCTGCCGACGTCGTCGCCATCGTCGGCGGGGGCAGCATGGGGGCCGGGATCGCTGCGCTCTTCACGGGGTTCGGCAAGCCGGTGATCGTTGTCGAAAGCAACAAAGAACGCCGCGAGAGCCTGCCCGGCCGCGTCGGCCGCTCGATGAAGCACGGCCGCCTGCTGGGCGGTCTGCCCAAAGCGAACGCGGCCGGCGAGCTGACCGTCACGAGCGACTTCAGCGCGATCGCCTCCACGGCCGTGGTCGTCGAAGCGGTGACCGAAGATTTCGAAACCAAACGCGCGGTCTACGCCGAAGCGGGGCCGATCGTCGCGGCCGGCACCGTCTTCGTGTCGTGCACCTCGTCCTTCCGGATCGCCGGCCTCGCCGAACTGTGCCCGCGGGCCGAAGACCTGATCGGCGTGCACTTCATGAACCCCGCCTACCTCATCCGCACGGTCGAGGCGGTCCGCGGGCAGGCGACGTCCGAACGGGTCGTCCGGAAGGTCGGCTCGCTGCTGGCCGAAGTCGGCCGTACGCCAGTGTTCGTCGGGGACGGAGTGGGGTTCGTGACCAGCCGGCTGCTGCACCAGATGATCAACGACGCGGCGCGGATCGTCGAGGAAGGCTTGGCCGACGCCGAGTCCGTGGACCGGCTTGTGGAAGCCGCGCTGGGGCACCCGATGGGCCCGTTGCGGACGGCTGACCTCATCGGCATCGACAACCTCGTCGACTCGATCAAAGCCCAAGCGGCTCAGGACGGCGCCAAGTTCCCCGGACCGTGCCGGCTGCTGTCCGAAATGGCGGCGTCGGGCCGTGTCGGCCGGAAAGCCGGCCGCGGCTTCTACCGCTACGGGGAGCCGTGATGGCCGACCGGACCGCCCTGACCGCCGGGTTGCTCGCCTACGTCGACTCGCTGACCCCGGAGCCGCCGGCGCTGCGTGCGGTGCGCGACGAGACCACCCGGATGCCGATGCTCGCACGGATGGTGTCGTCGGCGGCCCAAGCCCGGCTGCTGGCGTTGCTCGTCGCGACGATCGACGCACGCCGGGTTCTCGAAATCGGCACCTTCACCGGCTACTCGACCCTGGCGATGGCGTTGTCCGCCGGGCCGGACTGCGTCATCACCACCTGCGACTCGGTGCCGAGGTGGACGCGGATCGCGAAGCGGCACTGGGATCGCAACGGTGTCACCGGCAAGATCACCCTCCGGCTAGGCGACGCGGGCGCGACCCTGGCCGAGCTCGTCGCCACCGAAGCGGAATTCGACCTCGCGTACATCGACGCGGACAAGGCGTCCTACCCGACGTACTACCGGCGGTGCATGCGTTTGGTGCGGCCGGGTGGCCTGGTGCTCCTGGACAACACGTTCTGCCTCGGCCGGGTCGCCGATCGCACCGCCACCGACGCGGAAACCGAGGCGGTCCGCGAAGTGAACCGCCTGATCAAAGCGGACGAACGGGCACAGGAGGTCGTTCTCACCATTGGCGACGGGCTGACGATCGTCCGCCGGAACCAGGACTTCTGACGAAGGGAGCGCACGTGGCGGACGAGCGGATCCGGGCCGGGCTCAGGGAATTCGTGCGCGAGCGCACCGGCCTCGAACTCGACGACGACGCCGACCTCTTCGGCCGGGGCCTGATCTCGTCGATGTTCGCCATGGAGCTGGTGGTGCGCATCGAGGAGGAGTTCGGCGTCGAAGTGATCGGCGCCGATCTCGCCCTGGACAACTTCCGCTCGGTGGCGGCGATGGCCGGCCTGGTCGGCAGGCTGCGGGGCGGCCGGGATGGCGAGTGAGCACGAGACCACGCTCGCCGGTCTGCTCGCCGACGCGGCACCCGGGCAGTGGGACCGGGCGGGCACCATCCCGGCGGACCTCCTGGCCACGCTGGCCCGGTCGGGTCTGTTCTGCGCGGAGGTGGCGGCCGAGTATGGCGGCCTCGGCGCCGACGCCGGTGAGAACGGCGAGCTGACCGCCGCCGCCGGGATCGTTTGCGGTTCCCTTCGCAGCGTTTTCACCGCACACGGCATGGCTGCGGCCGCGGTGCGCCTGTTCGGTGACGCCGGGCAACGGGCGCACTACCTGTCTCTGTTCGCGAAGACCGGGTCCGTGGCCGCGGTGGCGTTCACCGAGCCCGGTTCAGGGAGCGACCTCGCCGCGATGTCGACCGAGATCACCACCGGCCCGGACTCCGTGACCGTCGCGGGGGAAAAGCGCTGGGTCACCGCGGGTACCTACGCCGGCCACCTCGTGGTCTTCGGCCGGTGCGGTGACGGAGGCGCGGCGGTTGTGGTGCCCGCCGACGCGAAGGGCGTCACGATCACGGCGACCGGCACCCCGCTGGGTTTCCGCGCGGCCGGGCACGCCCACGTTTCGCTCCGGTCGGTCGAACTGCCGAGGACCGCGCTGCTGGCGCACAGCGAACGGGCTCCGCTGAACCACCTGGCCGGCCGGACCCTGACCTACGGCCGGTTGTCGGTCGCCTGGGGCGGCGTCGGGATCGCGCGGAGCTGCCTCGCCGCGGCGGCCCGGCACGCCGTCCGCCGGCTCCAGTTCGGCCGGCCGATCGCGCGGCACCAGCTGGTCGCCCGGCACCTGGCCGAATTGCGCGTCGCCGAGCACGTCGCCACGCTCGCCTGTTCCCGGGCGTCGAGCGCGCTCGACGCCCGGGAGCCGGACGCCGCGGTCGCCGTCGTACTGGCCAAGCACGTGGCCGCTCGTGAAGCGGTGAATGCGGCTTCGCGGGCCGTGCAAGTCCTCGCCTCCGCGGGCGTCGAAGACTCCGGACCCGTCGCACGCGCTTACCGCGACGCGAAGGTGCTGGAACTGATCGAGGGGACCAACGAGATCTGCGAGCTGATGCTGGCCGAAGACGTCGTCCGGGCGCACGGGGGCGTCTCCCGGGGCGCTGACGGATGATCGTCAAGTGCCTCGTCTGGGACCTCGACGACACGCTGTGGGACGGCGTGCTGGCCGAGTCCGACGAGGTCGTCCTCAAACCGGCGGCGATCGAGCTGCTGACGTGCCTGGACCGGCGAGGGATCCTGCACTCGGTGGCCAGCCGCAACGACCGTGACATCGCTTCGGCCAAGCTCGAGGCCTTGGGGATCGCGGACTACTTTCTCTTCCCGCAGTTCGGGTGGGGGCCGAAGTCCGGATCGGTGCGGACCGTGGCCGAGCACCTCCGCTTCGACCTGGCGGCGATGGCGTTCGTGGACGACAACCCGGTCGAGCTCGCGGAAGTGTCGAGGAAGCTGCCCTCGGTGCGGTGCTACCGCCATGACGAAATCGCCGCCCTGGCGGGCTTGCCCGAGTTCACCCCGGCGGTGATCACCGAGGAGTCCGCGCGGCGCCGTGGTTCCTACCTGGCCGCCTCCCGGCGGGAAACGAGCCGTACGGAGTTCGACGGCACGGACGCCGACTTCGTCCGCGACCTGGACGTGGTCATGAAGATCGCGGTAGCCGAGCCGGCGGATCTCGACCGGGTGGCGGAACTGACCGCGCGGACCACGCAGATGAACGCGACCGGTGTGGTCCACACGCACGAGGACCTGCGCGCGATCCTGGCCGACGGCTCGGCCGACATCCTGATCGCCGAGGTCACCGACCGGTTCGGCGCCTACGGCAAGGCCGGTGTCGTCGTCGTGACCCGGCGCCCCGGTGTGTGGCACCTGCGCCTGGTGGCCACGTCCTGCCGGCTGGTGCCGATCGGTGCCGGCGCCGCGCTGTTGAACTGGCTTTCCGGCGCGGCCCGCGCCGACGGCGCACATCTCGTCGGTGACTTCCGCCGGACCGGGCGCAACCGGTTGATGGAGATCGCCTACCGCTTCGCCGGGTTCACCGACGACTGGCCGAGCTTGACCTGTGCCTGCCACGAGCTGCTTCCGGCGGGCGCTCCCGGGACGCGGTTGCACCTCGCGCCCGGCGAACGGACGGCCGAAAGCGGGATCTCGATCGAGGCCACCTGGCCTCCGGCCGCTGACGAAATCCGGAAAGGAGCAGCCGATGCCCGCCCAGAAGCCGGGTCCGCGGAGTGAACCGATCGCCATCGTGGGGATGGCCTGCCACTATCCCGGTGGGGCGAACTCGCCGGAGCAGCTGTGGGAGCTCGTGGCCTCGGGCCGGGACGCCATCGGGCCCTTCCCGGCCGACCGGGGCTGGGACCTGGTCCGATACTTCGGCCGGGCCGCCGGGGATGCCGAAGGCACGTTCTCGTTCGAGAGCGGGTTCCTCGACACGGCCGCGGAGTTCGACCCCGGCTTCTTCGGGATCTCACCGCGCGAGGCGCTGGCGATGGATCCGCAGCAGCGGCTGCTGCTGGAGACGGCGTGGGAATGCCTGGAAGACGCCGGGATCGACCCGGCCACCCTGCGGGACAGCGCCACCGGCGTGTTCGCCGGAGCGATGGACAGCGCTTACGTGGCCAGGCTTGCGCGCATCCCCGAGGAGATCGAGGCGTTCGCGAGGACCGGGGCGACGACGAGCATGGTCTCGGGCCGGATCTCGCACGTGCTGGGACTGACGGGCCCGGCGGTGACGGTGGACACCGCCTCGTCGTCGTCACTGGTGGCGCTGCAGCTGGCGGTCCGGGCCCTGCGCGCGGGTGACTGCGAGCTGGCGCTGGCCGGTGGGGTCGCGGTGTTCGCGACGCCACAGGCGATCGTCGACTTCATCCGGCAGCTGGCGCTGGCCGCGGACGGGCGCTGCAAGCCGTTCGCCGCCGCGGCCGATGGCACCGCGTTGTCGGAGGGCGCGGGACTGGTGCTGCTGGAGCGGCTCTCGGTGGCCCGTCGCCGCGGTCACCGGGTGCTGGCCGTGGTCCGGGGCGTGGCGGCGAACCAGGACGGGGCGACCGACGGCCTGACCGCACCGAGCGGTCCGGCGCAGGAGCAGGTGATCCGCTACGCCTTGGCCGACGCCGGCCTGGCGGCCGAGGACGTCGACGTGGTCGAAGCGCACGGGACTGGCACCCGGCTCGGTGATCCGATCGAGGCCACGGCCATCTTGGGCACCTACGGCAGGCGGCCCGCCGGGCACCCGCTGCTGCTGGGCTCGCTGAAGTCGAACATCGGGCACGCCCAGGCCGCGGCCGGGGTGGGCGGGGTGATCAAGATGGTGCAGGCGATGCGCCATGGCGTTGTGCCGCCGACGTTGCACGTGGACGAGCCGACGTCCCGTGTGGATTGGAGTTCGGGAGCGGTCGAGCTGGTGACCGAGGCCCGGCCCTGGGCCGACGCGGACCGGCCGCGACGGTCGGCGGTGTCGTCGTTCGGGTTCAGCGGCACCAATGTCCACGTCGTCCTGGAACACGTGCCCGAACCCGCACGGTCCGCCGGGCCCGAGGCTCCTGGGGTCGTCCCGTGGGTGCTCTCGGCGCGGACCGCGGACGCGTTGCGCGGGCAGGCCCGGCGGTTGCAGGAGTACGTCGGCGCGCACCCGGAGCTCCGGCCGGTCGACGTCGGGCATTCGCTGCTGACCACACGCCACCTCTTCGAGCACCGTGCGGTCGTGGTCGGCGGTGACCGTGCCGAGCTGCTCACCGGTCTGGCCCGGGTGGCCGAGGAGGACACCGATGCCGGGCCGGCGTCTGAAGACGCGAAGACGGTCTTCGTCTTCCCAGGGCAGGGCTCGCAATGGCCGGGGATGGCGGTGGACCTCGCGGCGTCGTCCGCGGTGTTCGCCACGCGGCTGGACGAGTGCGCCGAGGCACTGGAACCGTGGACCGGCTGGAACCTGCGTGATGTGCTGGCCCAGGAGTTGTTGCCTGCCGGCGTCGACGTTGTGCAGCCCGTTCTGTGGGCGGTGATGGTCGCGCTGGCGGCGACTTGGAAGTCGCTCGGTGTGCGGCCGGACGCGGTGATCGGGCATTCGCAGGGGGAGATCGCGGCCGCGACGGTGGCCGGGATCTTGTCCTTGGACGATGCGGCACGGATCGTCGCGGTGCGAAGCGCGGTGATCGGCGAGATCGCCGGAAGTGGCGGGTTGCTGTCGGTGCTCGCCCCGGCCGATCGAGTCGGTGACCTGCTGGAACAGGCCGGAAGTGACCTCGCCGTCGCCGCCGTGAACAGTCCGGACGCGACAGTCGTCTCGGGTGCCGGGGCCGCACTGGCGGCGTTCGCGGCCGAGCTGGCTCGCCGCGACATCCGGCACCAGCCGGTCCCCGGGGTCGATTTCGGTTCGCATTCACCGCAGGTCGAGGTGCTCGCCGGGAAGATCCGCACGCGGCTGGCCCCGGTGCGGCCCGGACCGGGCACGGTCCCGCTCTATTCCACGGTCGAGAACCGGTGGCTGCCGGGCACCGAGCTGGACGCGGACTACTGGTTCCGCAACCTCCGCCTGCCGGTCCGGTTCGCCGACGCCGTGCGCGGTGTGGCCGAAACCGGCCACACCGCGTTCGTGGAATGTTCGCCGCACCCGACCCTGAACGCCGCCGTCCGCGAGACGCTGGCGGACGCGCACGCCGACGGTTTCGTCATCGGGACGTTGAGGCGCGGGGACGGCGGCTGGCGCCGCTTCTTGACGTCGGCCGCGGACGGCTACCGGCGCGGGTTGCCGGTGAATTGGGCGCCGGTGGCGTCCGGCGGCGTCCCTGTCGGCCTGCCGACGTACGCCTTCGAGCACGAGCGGTTCTGGCTGAACGAAGCACCCGGACCGGTGGCGGCGCCGACGGGGAGCGGGGTGCGCCCGGTGGAGCACCCTTGGCTGCGCACGTCCGTCGAAGTGGCGGAAAGTGGCGGCGCCGTGCTGATGGGACGGCTGTCGTCGTCGACGCTCTCCGCGGCGGCCCTGGTCGAGCTGGCGATCCGGGCGGGTGACGAGGTCGGGTGCCCGGTGCTGGAGGAGCTGGTCGTACCGGCCCGGCCGGGCCAGGCTGAAGAGGGCCCGGCCGACGTCCAGGTGTCGGTGGGGGCGGCCGACGAGGCAGGTCGCCGGGCGCTGACGGTGCACGCCCGTCCCGCCGGAGCCGGCCCGTGGGTCCGGTCGGCCACTGGGATCCTGAGCTCGCCCTCGCCGGCCGTCGTCGATCCGGGGCTGACCGCGTGGCCACCGCCCGACGCGCTTTCGCTGCAGTCGGCCACCGGAGTGCGGGCCGCGTGGGCAAGCGGCGACGAGGTTTTCGCCGAGGTCGCGCTACCGCCGGAAGCAGCGCCGGACGTGGCCCGGTTCGGGCTCCATCCGGCGCTGCTGGACGCGGCCGTGCGGGCAGGCCGGCTCCTCGGCGCCGGCCACGGCACCGGTGACCCGGCCGAGTGGGCGGGTGTTTCGGTGCACGCGACCGGGGCGAGCGCACTTCGCGTCCGGGTGACGGCGACGGCGTCGGACCGTTTCCGGGTGGTGCTGGCGGACTCATCGGGTGAGCTGGTCGCGAGGGTCGATGACGTCGGCTTCCGGTCTCCCTCCGGTGCGCGGCCGGAACCGACGTCGACGCCGTCCTTGTTTCGCCTCGATTGGACTCCCGGGGCGGGGGAACCTCCCGGCAGGAAGCGGCTGGCCGTGCTCGCGGAAGAACCCGTGCCCGGGTTGACCGGGGTGCCGGTGCACCCGGTTTTGCCTGCGGTGTTCGCGTCGGCCGAACCCGAAATCGTGGTGGCCCCGGTTCCACGCGCGGAGTTCACCGGCGACGTGCCGGCGTCCGTGCAGTCGGTGACCGAGTGGACCTTGGCGGTGCTTCAGGCCTGGCTGACCGAACCGCGGGCACGGTCCGGCCGGCTGGTGTTCCTCACCCGGGGCGCGGTGACGACGCGGCCGGACGAGCCGGCCCGAGATCCCGCTCAGGCGGCGGTGTGGGGTCTGGTCCACTCTGCGCAGACCGAACACCCCGGCCGGTTCGTCCTGGCCGATGTCGACGGAGCCGTGCCCAGCTTGGCCGAAGTTCTTGGTACGGACGAGCCCGCCTTCGCCCTGCGCGAGTCGGTCCTGCTGGTCCCCAGGCTGGTTCCGGCCCGTTCGGCCGGAGCCGGCCCTCGGCTGGCGGACGGGGCCGTGGTGGTCACCGGGGCCTCGGGCAGGCTGGCCGGATTGCTGGCACGGCACCTGGTGCGGGCGCACGGGGTGCGACGTCTGGTGCTGCTGAGCCGGCGTGGCCCGGCCTCGCGGACGACGGCGAGCCTGGTCTCCGAACTGGCCGAATACGGCGCGGAATGTGTGGTGCGCGCGTGCGACGTCGCCGATCGGCCCGCGGTCGCCGAGGCACTGGCCGGACTACCTGCGGGCTGGCGGATCCGCGGCGTGCTGCACACCGCGGGGCTGCTCGACGACGGGGTCATCACGGCGTTGAACGCGGACCGGCTGGCCCGGGTGCGGGCGCCGAAGGTCGATGGGGCCTGGAACCTGCACCTGCTGACCCGCGACCTGGAGCTCGACTACTTCGTGCTGTTCTCCTCGGTGGCCGGGGTGCTCGGCACCGGCGGTCAGGGGAACTACGCGGCCGCGAACACGTTCCTCGACGCCCTCGCGGAGCACCGGCGTGCGGCCGGATTGGCCGCCCAGTCACTGGCGTGGGGCTTCTGGGCCGAAGCGAACGGGATGAGCAGCGGGCTGGTCGAGCACCGCGATCTCGCCCGGCTCGGTGTGCCGATGTCGAACCGCGAAGGACTCGCCTTGTTCGACGCCGCGGTCCGGATCCCCGAGGCAGCGCTGCTCGTCTCTCCGCTCGGGGCGGATCCGAGCAGGTCCCGGCCCGGTCCGCACCTGCTGCGAAGCGCCACGGCGGAGCCGAAACGCCGGGTCGCCGACGGGCCGGCCCGTCCCGCGGGCCTGCACCACCGGCTGCACAACTTGCCGCCGGAAGAGCGCATTCCCGCCCTTCAGCGGGTGGTGACCCGTGAAGCCGCGGCGGTGCTGGCATATCCCGATCCCGACCGGCTCCCGGTGACGAAGCCGTTCAAGGACCTGGGCTTCGACTCGCTGACGGCCATCGATCTCCGGAACCGCCTGACCGCGGTCACAGCTCTCGAGCTCCCTGCCACCTTGGTCTTCGACCACCCGACCCCGGCGGCTGTCGCCGAGCAGTTGCTCGTGCTGCTGGCCGAACCCGCGGTCCAGACGGATCTCGCCCGGGCGGAAGCCGTGCTGTCGGCGATCGTGGCGAACGGCGAGTCCCGGCCGCGGGCGCTCCGCCTGGTGCGGAACCTGCTGGACCGCTGGACCGCCGCCGACGATGACGTGGACCTCGATACCGCCACAGACGACCAGCTCTTCCGGCTGGTCGACGAAAACCGGAGGTACGGATGGTCGTGAGTGGCGATGGTGATCGGCGAGGTGATGGGAGCTTTCCCTTCATCGCACGCGCGGAAAGTCCCCTTCGCCACAGGGGGTGGGGTCCTTATGGGCGACGGAAGGCTCGGACACGTCGCGAAAGTGGCTTTCGCGACACCGAAGCTCGCATCCAGCAAGTGCCCGAACCCGCAACCTTTGCCTTACGCCTCAATAACCCGAATCGCCACTCACGACCACCGGGAATCGCCTGTAGAGAAAGGGCTGCTGGCCGATGAGTGACGAGCAGAGGCTGCGCGAGTACCTCAAGCGTGCCATCGCCGACGCCCGGAAGACCCGGAACCGGTTGACGGAGCTGGAGAGCCGGAGCGCCGAGCCGGTCGCGATCGTGGGCATGGCGTGCCGGTACCCCGGTGGGGTGCGCTCGCCCGGGCAGCTGTGGGACCTGGTCGCGTCGGGCGGCGACGCGATGGGCGGCCTGCCGGACGACCGCGGCTGGGACACGGCCGGGCTGCCACCGGAGCTCGAGGGCGGTTTCCTGGACGAAGTCGCCTACTTCGATCCCGGCTTCTTCGGCATCTCCCCGCGCGAGGCCGCCGGAATGGACCCGCAGCAGCGACTGGTTCTGGAGATCGCATGGGAATGCCTGGAGGACGCGGGAATCGACCCGCATTCCTTGAACGGCAGCGCCACCGGCGTGTTCATCGGCGCCATGGACAACCGGTACCTGTCGCGATTGTCCGCGGTGCCGAAAGACGCGGAGGCTTTCACCACCAACGGCAACCTGACCAGCGCTGTGTCGGGCCGGGTGTCGTACGCGCTGGGACTGCGGGGACCCGCGATGACGGTGGACACCGCCTGCTCGTCGTCACTGGTGGCCCTGCACCTGGCCGTCCGCGCGCTCCGGGGCGGCGAATGCGACCTGGCGCTGGCCGGCGGCGTCCTGGTGATGGGGACGTCCTGGGTGTACGAGGAGTTCCTCCGTCAGGGCGGGTTGTCCGCCGGTTCGCGGTGCCGGTCGTTCGCGGCGGCGGCCGACGGCACGGCTTTTTCCGAGGGCGCCGGAGTGGTGCTGGTGGAACGGCTTTCGGACGCCCTCCGCCGCGGGCACCCGGTGCTCGCGGTGATCCGGGGAACCGCGGTCAACCAGGACGGCGCGTCGAACGGCCTGACCGCGCCCAACGGGCCGTCCCAGGAACGGGTGATCCGCCGGGCCCTCGCCGACGCCCAGCTGTCGGTCACGGACATCGACGTGGTCGAGGCGCACGGCACCGCGACCCGGCTGGGCGACCCGATCGAGGCGCAGGCGCTGCTGGCCACCTACGGGCAGCGGCCACCGGAGCGCCCGCTCCTGCTGGGCGCGCTGAAGTCGAACATCGGGCACACACAGGCCGCGGCCGGGGTCGGCGGTGTCATCAAGACCGTGCTCGCCATGCGGCACGGCATCGTCCCCGCCATGCTGCACGTCGACGCCCCGACCCCGCACGTGAAGTGGGACACCGGCTCGATCGAACTGGTCACCCGGCCTCGTCCGTGGGACAGCGGGGACCGGCCGCGCCGGGCGGCCGTGTCGGCGTTCGGGATCAGCGGGACGAACGCGCACGTCGTCCTCGAATACACCCCGGAACCCGAGCCCGGGCCCCTGGCCGAAGTCCGGGCGCCGGTGCCGTGGGTCGTCTCGGCTCGCACGCCGGCCGCGCTGGAGCGGCAAGTCGTGCGCCTGAAGGAGTTCGTAGCCGCCCGCCCGGAGCTGCGGCCGGTCGACGTCGCGTACTCGCTCCTGACCGGGCGCGCCCGGTTCGAGCACCGGGCGGTCGCGGTCGGCGCCGACGTGCCCGCACTCCTCGACGGGCTCGACGAGCAGACCGGCGGCCCGGCCTTCGCCGAGGCCGCCGAAACCGCGTTCCTGTGCACGGGGCAGGGGGCTCAGCGCGCCGGGATGGGACAGCAGGCCTACGCGGCGTTCCCCGCGTTCGCCGCCGCGTTCGACGAAGTCCTCGGTTTGCTCGGCCTCGAGCACGCGGAGGTCTGGGAGCGACCGGAAAGCTTGAAAAGGACAGGTGTTGCGCAACCGGCGTTGTTCGCCCTCGAAGTCGCGCTGGCGAGGTTGCTGGAGTCGTGGGGCGTGCGGCCCGACGTCGTGGCGGGACACTCGGTGGGGGAGATCGCCGCCGCGCACGTGGCCGGGGTGTTTTCCTTGGAAGACGCGTGTGTCCTCGTTTCCGCGCGGGCCAGGCTGATGCAGCGGCTACCGTCCGGTGGCGCGATGGTGGCCGTGGCCGCGGCGGAAGCCGATGTCCGTGACCTGCTGGTCGACCGGCCGTCTGTCGGCATCGCCGCCGTCAACGGACCGGAAGCCCTGGTGTTGTCCGGCGATGAGGACTCGGTGCTGGCAGTCGCGCGCGTACTCGAGCGCCGGGGCATGCGGACCTCACGACTGGACGTCGGGCACGCGTTCCACTCGCCGTTGATGGAACCGATGCTCGAGGAGTTCTCGCGGGCGCTGGCCGAGGTGGAGTTCCGGCAGCCGGAAATCCCGGTCGTGTCGGGGCTGACGGGCCGGGTGGCCGGTCCGGAAATCGCGGCACCGGCCTACTGGGTACGGCACGTGCGCGACGCGGTCAGGTTCGGAGATGTCCTCGGCACGCTCCGGGAACGCGGGGTGCTGCGGTTCGTCGAGCTGGGCCCCGATCCGGTCCTGACGGGGATGATCCAGGACGACGTGGTCCGGGCACCGATGCTGCGCAAGGGACAGCCCGAAGACCACACCGTCGTGTCGGCCTTGACACGGATCCACCAGGACGGCGGGTTCGTGGACTGGGCGGCGTTCTTCGAAGGTCTCGGCGCGGTCCGCGTCGGGTTGCCGACCTACGCCTTCGAACGCGAGCGGTACTGGCTGGAAGACGATCCCGTCCGGGCCGTGGACCTGTCCGCGACGGGGGTGAGCCCGGCCGGGCACCCGTTGCTCGGCGCCTCGATCGAGTGTGCGGATTCCGGCGCCGTGACGCTGACCGGGCGGCTTTCGCTCTCCCGGCACCCCTGGCTGGCCGACCACATGGTCGCGAACCGGGTGCTGCTGCCCGGCGCCGCGATCGCGGAGATGGCCGTCCGGGCCGGGGACGAGACCGGCTGCGCGGTGCTGCGGGAACTCGTCCTCCTCGCCCCGGTCGTGCTGACCCCGGAAACGGACCTCGACATCCAGGTGTCGGCCGGTACCGCCGACAGTGGGGGAGACCGGGCGCTGACCGTCCACACCAGACCGTCGGGCTCGACGGAACCGTGGTCCCGCAACGCCACCGGAGTCCTGGGCCGCCGAGAACCGGACGTCGAAGAGCCCGGCCCGGCGGGGTGGCCGCCGCGGGACGCGGACCCGGTCGACCTGAGCGGCTTCTACGACCGGCTGGCGGACATCGGCCTCGCCTACGGGCCGGTGTTCCGCGGCGTTCGCGCGGCCTGGACCCGGGGTGAGGACGTCTTCGCCGAAGTGGCGCTGCCCGAGGGGCGGCCCGCCGGATTCGGGATCCATCCGGCGCTCCTCGACGCCGCCCTGCAGACAATGGCGGTGCCGGACCTCGACGACCGGGCTGTGGTGGAGCTCCCGTTCGAATGGCGCGACGTCTCCCTGCACGCTCCCGGCGCGGACACGCTGCGCGTGACGCTCACGCCCGCTCCGGGCGGCGGACGCACAGTGCTGCTCGCGGACACGACCGGGCGGATGGTGGGCCGGATCGGATCCGTGCGCATCCGGGCGGTGCCGGCCGCGGGGCGCTCGCCGTACCGCCTCGACTGGACGAGCGTCGCCGGCGCCGCGCGC
Organism: Amycolatopsis thailandensis; assembly: GCF_002234405.1. Lineage (GTDB taxonomy): Bacteria > Actinomycetota > Actinomycetes > Mycobacteriales > Pseudonocardiaceae > Amycolatopsis > Amycolatopsis thailandensis. Next base: position 121,251 of record NZ_NMQT01000011.1, read on the forward strand.
CCGGGCGATCACGTCGCCGTTCTCGGCGACCCTATGGCGGGTATGCCCTGCCATCGTGACCTGAGCGCGCTGCTGGCCGCGCCGCTGCCGCCCGCGACCGTGCTCTTCCCGGTCCCGGCAGCACACGGTGATCTCGCCGAATCAGCGTCCCGGCTCACCGCGCAGGTCCTGCGGCTGCTGCAGGACTGGCTGGCCGAGCCACGCCTCGGCGCGGCCCGGCTGGTGGTCGTCACCCACGGTGCGGTCGCCGTCCGGCCCGGCGAAGGCGTGCGGGACCCGGCGCAGGCCGCCGTATGGGGGTTGGTCCGCTCCGCGCGCACCGAAGAGCCCGGCCGTTTCGCGTTGGCAGACGTCGACCGCCTCTCACCGGACCTCCTCGGCATTCTGGGCACCGATGAGCCCGAGTTCGCCGTCCGCGACGGCGAACTGCTGGTGCCTCGGCCGAACAGGGTCACCGGGTCGGCCGAGTTGGAGCTCCCCGAAGTCGGGACGCCCTGGCGCATCGACGTCGTCGAGCGTGGTTCGCTGGACGGCGTGGGCCTGGTCGGCGGACCGGACGCCGCCGCGGCGCTCCCCGCCGGCCACGTGCGCATCGAGGTGCGTGCGGCGGGTGTGAACTTCCGGGACGTGCTGAACGTCCTCGGGATGTACCCGGGAGATCCCGGTGCGATGGGGTACGAAGGCGCGGGGGTGATCGCCGAACTGGGCACGGGGGTGCCCGGCCTGGCCGTAGGCGACCGGGTGATGGGATTGTTCGCGGGCGCCTTCGCGTCGACGGCCGTGGCCGACGCCCGCGCTGTCGTCCCGGTCCCGCCGGGGTGGGACTTCGCCCGCGCCGCGGCCGCCCCCGTGGCGTATCTGACGGCGTACCACGCGTTGCACGACCTCGCTGCTCTCCGCCCCGGCCAGTCGGTACTGATCCACGCGGCCGCGGGCGGGGTCGGCACCGCGGCCGTGCACCTCGCCCGGCACTGGGGCGCGGAGGTATTCGGCACCGCGAGCCCGCGCAAACACCTCGTGCTGCGCGAGCTGGGAATCGCCGAGGACCACATCGCTTCTTCGCGCGACGCCGGGTTCGAGCGGGCTTTCCGTACGGTCACCGGGGAACGTGGCGTCGACGTCGTGCTGAACTCGCTCACCGGCGAACTGGTCGACGCCTCACTTCGGCTGGTGCGGTCCGGCGGCCGGTTCCTGGAGATGGGCAAGACCGACGTGCGGGACGCCGCGGGCTCCGGCGAGGTGCGGTACCAGGCGTTCGACCTGGCGGACGTGGATCTCGACCGGGTCCAGGAACTGCTGCGCGAACTGAGTTCCCTCTTCGCGGCCGGGGCGCTGCCGCCGCTGCCGGTGACCGCCTGGGACGTCCGGCGGATCGGGACCGCGTTGCGCGTGATGAGCCAGGCGGGCCACGTGGGCAAGATCGTGCTGACGATGCCCCGCCCTTGGCCCACGACGGGGGCGGTCGTGGTGACGGGCGCCGCCGGCGCACTGGCCGGGGTGGTGACCCGGCACCTCGCGCGGGTGCACGGTGTGCGGCGGCTGGTGTTGCTGAGCCGGCGGGAAGCGGACGGCGAGCTGGTGGCCGACCTGGCCGCCGCCGGTGCCGAATGCGTGGTGCGGGCGTGTGACGTCGCGGACCGGGACGCCCTGGCCGAAGCCTTGGGGGGCCTTCCGGACGGGTGGCGGGTCCGCGGCGTCGTGCACCTCGCGGGTGTGCTCGACGACGGCGTGCTCACGGCCTTGACCCCGGAGCGGCTGGCCCGGGTGCTGGCGCCCAAGGCTGCCGGAGCCTGGCACCTCCACGAGCTGACCAGGGACCTGGATCTCGACCGGTTCGTGCTGTTCTCCTCGGTGGCCGGGGTGCTCGGCACGGGTGGTCAGGGCAACTACGCGGCGGCCAACGCTTTCTTGGACGCGCTGGCCGCCCGGCGCAGCACGGCCGGTCTGGCGGCGAAGGCCCTGGATTGGGGCTACTGGGCCGAAGAGGGCGGGATGCCGGCACACCTGACCGGCCGGCGGGATCAGCGGCGGTTCGGCGCCGGGATGTCGACCCAAGCCGCACTGGCCCTGTTCGACGCCGCTGACCGGAGTCCGGACCCGGTGCTGATCACCGCACCCCTCGAAGTGCCGCCGCGGGCGCTCACCCAGGAGTCTCGCGTGGCGCGCCCGGAAAACGGGAAATCGACCGGGCCTGAGCGGTTCGCCACGCTGTCCTCGGACGACCGGACCGCGGCGGTCCGGGAGCTGGTGCTGCGGGAAGCCGCGGCTGTGCTCGCGTTGCCAGGCGCGCGCAGCGTCCCGGAAGCGAAACCGTTCCGCGAACTGGGTCTGGACTCCTTGACCGCGGTCGAGCTGCGGAACCGGCTGAGCGTGGAGACCGGGCTCCGGCTGCCGGCGACGCTGGCGTTCGACCGCCCGACGGCCGCCGCGGTCGCGGCCCACTTGGCCGGCCTTCTCGCCGGAGCCGGTGCCCGCACCGAGCCCACGGTGGCCGCGCCGGTGACTTCCGACGACCCGGTCGCGATCGTCGGGATGGCCTGCCACTATCCCGGTGGGGCGAACTCGCCGGAGCAGCTGTGGGAGCTGGTCGCTTCGGGCACGGACGCGATCGGCGGTTTCCCTCAGGACCGCGGCTGGGATCTCGACCGGCTGTCCGGCGCGGACCCGGCGCGCCAGGGGGTTTCCAGCACACAGCTGGGTGGCTTCCTCGACGGACCCGCGGAGTTCGATCCCGGCTTCTTCGGGATCTCACCGCGGGAGGCGGTGGCGATGGATCCGCAGCAGCGGCTGCTGCTGGAGACGGCGTGGGAATGCCTGGAAGACGCCGGGATCGACCCGGCCACCCTGCGTGACAGCGCCACCGGCGTGTTCGCCGGGGTGATCGGCCAGGACTACCTGGCCCGGTTGTCCCGGGTGCCCGGTGAGTTCGAAGGGATCGCCGGGGTCGGGTCGACCGCGAGCGTCGCGTCGGGCCGGGTGTCGTACGTCCTGGGCTTGCGGGGGCCCGCGGTGTCGGTGGACACGGCGTGTTCGTCGTCGCTGGTGGCGTTGCACCTGGCCGCGCAGTCGCTGCGGAGCGGTGAGTGCGAGCTGGCCCTGGCAGGTGGGGTCACGGTGATGTCGACGCCGCAGGTGTTCGTGGAGTTCAGCAGGCAAGGCGGGCTGGCGCCGGACGGACGGTGCAAATCCTTCGCGGCGGGCGCCGACGGGACGGCGTGGTCCGAGGGGGTGGGGGTGCTGCTCGTCGAACGCCTTTCCGACGCGCGCCGCAACGGTCACCGGGTGCTCGCCCTGGTCCGGGGAACCGCGGTGAACCAGGACGGGGCGTCGAACGGGCTGACCGCCCCGAACGGTCTTTCGCAGGAGCGGGTGATCCGGCAGGCCCTGGCCAATGCCGGGCTCTCCGGTGCCGAGGTGGATGTGGCCGAGGGGCACGGCACCGGCACCCGGCTGGGTGATCCCATCGAGGCACAAGCACTGCTGGCGACGTACGGACAGCGACCGAAGGACCGGCCGTTGCTGCTGGGATCGTTGAAGTCGAACATCGGCCACGCCCAAGCCGCCGCCGGAGTGGGCGGCGTCATCAAGATGGTGCAGGCGATGCGGCACGGGATGGTGCCACCGACCTTGCACGTGGACGAACCCGCGTCTCATGTGGACTGGAACGCCGGCGCGATCGAGCTGGTCACCGAAGCGAGGCCGTGGGAGAGCCCGGACCGGCCGCGGCGAGCAGCGGTGTCATCGTTCGGGGTGAGCGGGACGAACGCCCACGCCGTGCTGGAACACGTGCCGGAGCCCGAGCCCGCACCGGCGGGAGACGAGCCGGTGACGGTGGCGTGGGTTCTGTCGGCGCGCACGGCGCGTGCCTTGCGCGGGCAAGTGCGGCGGCTGCGGGAGTTCGTCTCGGCCCACCCTGAGCTGTGTCCGGCCGACGTCGCCCATTCCTTGGTGCACACCCGCGCGCGGTTCGACCACCGTGCGGTGGCGGTGGGTACCGGGACCGCGGACCTGCTGACCGGACTGGCGCAGCTTTCCGGCGAGGACGACGTGCCGGGGCCGGAGGTGGCCGCCGGCGCCGTCGACGACGTCGGTAAGACGGTGTTCGTGTTCCCCGGCCAAGGCGCCCAATGGGCGGGCATGGCGCGGGAGCTGATCGAGACGTCCGAGGTGTTCGCCGAACGCATGGAGGAGTGCGAAGCGGCTCTTTCCCCGTGGGGCGGCTGGCGCCTGGCGGAGATGATCGAGAACGAAGCGGAGCTGCGCCGGGTCGACGTGGTGCAGCCCGTCCTGTGGGCGGTGATGGTGTCGCTGGCCGCGGTGTGGGAGTCGCTGAGCGGGCCGCCCGACGCCGTGGTCGGGCATTCGCAAGGCGAGGTCGCGGCGGCCACCGTGGCCGGCGTCCTGTCCCTCGAGGACGCCGCGCGGATCGTGGTACTGCGCAGCCGGGAGATCCGGCGGATCGCCGGCGACGGCGGGATGATTTCGGTGGTGGCATCGGCGGCCCGGGTGGCGGACCTGCTCGAACCGTGGCGGGGACGGCTCGCCGTCGCGGCGGTCAACGGCCCGGCGACAACCGTGGTATCAGGGGACCGGGACGCCCTGCGGGAATTCGAGAAGGAACTGTCACGAGCGAAAGTTCCGCGCTGGCCAGTGCCCGACGTGGACTTCAGCGCGCACACCGCACAGGTCGACGAGCTCGCCCCGGCACTGGCGGAGCGGCTCGGGCCGGTCCGGCCACGTACCGGCCGGATCCCGTTTTACTCCACTGTGGACAGTGCGTGGCGGTCCGGACCGGAGCTGGACGCCGGCTACTGGTTCCGGAACCTGCGCGAGCCGGTGCGGTTCGACACCGCGATCCGCGGGCTGCTGGGCGAGGGGTACACGGCGTTCGTCGAATGCTCCCCGCACCCGACGCTGACCACCGCGGTCGAGGCCATCGCCGAAGCCGCGGAAGTTCCCGTCACCGTCGTCGGGTCGCTGCGCCGGGAAGACGGTGGCCTGCGCCGGCTGTTTTCCTCAGCCGCCGTCCGGTACGTGCTCGGGCACGATGTGGACTGGTCCGCCGTCTTGCCCGCCGGAGCCCGGGTGCCGCTGCCGACCTACGCGTTCGACCACGAACGGTTCTGGCTCGAGGACGACCCGGACCGGACTGCGGACCTGGCCGGCGCCGGGGTACGTCCGGCGGACCACCCGTTCCTGGGAGCGGCGGTCGAAGTGGCCGGCACCGGCACGGTGCTGCTGACCGGCCGGGTGTCCACGGCGGCGTCGCCGTGGCTGGCCGACCACGTGATGGCAGGCCGGGCGGTGCTACCCGGATCGGCCTTGGTGGAACTGGCCGTGCGCGCGGGGGACGAAGTCGGGTGCCCGGTGCTGGACGAGCTGATCATGCTGGCACCGGCCGAGGCGGCCTCGGCCGACGTCCAGGTCGCAGTCGGCGTCCCCGACGAGACCGGGCGGCGAGAGCTGACCATCTTCTCCTGCCCTGCCGCCGGAGGAGAGTGGGTGCACCACGCCACCGGTGTGCTGAGCTCGCGGCCCGCCGTGGCCGTCGACCCGGATCTGAGCGCGTGGCCGCCGCCCGGCGCGACCAAAGTGGACGTCAGCGACCTCTACGACGGGCCCGCCGCTTCCGGTTTCGCGTACGGCCCGGCGTTCCAGGGCCTGCGAGCCGCCTGGACCAGGGACGACGAAGTGTTCGCCGAGGTTGCCTTGCCGCCGGCGCTGGAGGGTGACGCGGTCCGGTTCGGCCTGCACCCGGCCCTGCTCGACGCCGCCACCCACACGGGGTTCGTGCTCGGCGCGGACGATCCGGCCCAGGTGGCGTTCGAGTGGCGTGACGTGGCACTGCACACCCAAGGCGCCACGAACGTGCGGGTCCGGACCACCCCCACCACCGACGGACACCGGAACCTGGTCCTCGCCGACGGCTCGGGCCAGGTGGTGGCCCGGATCGGGGCGCTGAACACCCGCCCGCTGCCCGACAGGCCACCGGCCGCGCCCGGCGGTGTCGCGCACCTACTCTTCCGGCTCGACTGGACCGAAGCGCCGTTCCCGGCGCCGAGCCCGAGCGGTCGCATCGCGGTACTCGGCGACGCTCGTGGGATCCCGGTCTTGGCCGGGCTGCCGGCCTACTCCGCGCCGGCGGACCTGTTCGCCGCGCCGGAGCACCCGGAGACCGTGCTCGTGGTGGTTCCGGCTAATGACGAGCAGGCGGCGGGATCGGTCCTCGCCTGGGTGCGGGAACTGCTCGACGAACCCCGGTTGCGGCCGGTCCGGGTGGTGTTCCTCACCCGGGGTGCGGTCGTCGCCCGGCCGGGCGACACGGCCGGTGACCTCCGGCAGGCCGCGGTGTGGGGCCTGGTGCGTGCGGTGCAGGCCGAAGCCCCAGGGCGGTTCGTGCTCGCCGATGTGGACGACGGGGCAGTGAAGCTGACCGAGGCGCTCGACAGCGACGAACCCGAGCTGGCCCTCCGGGGCGACGTCCTGTTCGTACCCCGGCTGGTCCGGGCGTCTGCCGAGCGACCCGGCGACTGGGACTCCGGCGGCGCGGTGATGGTCGCGGGGCCGTCCGGGGACGCCGTGGCCCGGCATCTGTCCCAGGACCACGGCGTGCGCAAGCTCGTGGTGCTGGGCGCGCGTGCCACCGGCGAACCGGCCGATCCCGGCGTCGAAACGCTGGTGCTCGACTGTGACCTCGCCGATCGGACGGCACTCGCGAGCGCGCTCGCCGGCCTGCCCGAAGACTGGCCGGTCGTGGGGGTGGTCTACGACGCCGACGACACGGACTCGCCGAACCGGGTCATGGCAACGGCGTCGAACCTGGCGGAGCTGGTCCCGGACGCCCACCGGTTCGTGCTGCTCTCGGCCACCGCGGGCGTCCCCGGCGTTGCCGGGCAGCGGGACCAGGCGATGACCGGGGCGTTCCTGGACGCCTTGGCCGCGCAGCGGCGGGCGGCGGGCAGGATCGGTACGTACGTGGCCCGGGGTTCCCTGCCGCTCTCGCAGCGCTTGGCCGTCGCCGACGCCGCCGGCGCGGCCGGGCTGGTCGCCGCAGCGCTCGATCTACGCCCGTCGCGGTCCAGATCCGTGCCACCCGTGTTGCGCGCGCTGGTCCG
>NZ_NMQT01000110.1 GCF_002234405.1 Amycolatopsis thailandensis
CCTTCACGGACTTTGTGTAGTCGCGAATACCGGGGTCACTCCCCCGGCTGGACGCTCTTTTCGAAGTAATCGGCGAGTTCGCCCGGCGTCGGGGTCTGTCCTTCGGCCGGGACCTGGTAGATGAAGCCGACCAGCGGCCGGTCGGTCACGGTGAACACCAGGACGGCGGCGTTCCGCCCGGCGGCCGAGGAGTACTGGCCTTCCAGGGCGTTGCCCACCCACTTGGCCTCGGTGCGGTCCCCGCCCGCCGAATTGAGCAGTCCGTCGGTGTAGGCCTTGAGCTTGTCGGCCGAACCGCTTTGCAGATAGGTCACCTGGGTCCCGGCGCGGCCCGGCGCGGAACAGGTCGACGTCACGCCGAGGTCCTCCGCCGGTTTCGCCGGCCCGTTGCCCATCCCGGGCTTGCAGTCGCCGGTGTCGGCGATCTTCCCGGCCAGCTGCCGCAGGCAGCCGGTGAGGCCCTTGTCGTCGGCCGCGGCGGGCGTCTTGCATTCGTCGGCCGTGTAGGTCGTCACCGACGACGAGGTCAGGAAGTAGGTGAGCCCGGCGGCGATCAGCACGACGACGGCCACGACGGCCCCGATGACGAGCGGCTTCTTCTTGCTCGCGGGCGCCTTCTCCGCGGCGGTCTGACCGGCGAGGGAGTACGTCGGGAAGTTCGTCGGCGCGGGCTGCTGCACCTGCTGCGGGCCGCTGTTCGGGTAACCCGACTGGGGGAAACCGCCGGACTGGCCGGGACCGCCCGACTGATAGCCGGGGATCGAGGCGACCGGCGGCGCGTACGGGCCCGAAGCCCCGGGGCCGACCTGGTGCGCGCCGGTTCCGGCCGCGACCTGCCCCTCGACACCTTGCGTCCGCGTGCTGATGCCGTCGGAGGCGACGTGCTGGGCGCCGAGCGCGACCGCGGTCTCGGGCTGGTCGAGGCTGCCGGGGACGACACCGAGCTTCTCCGCGATCAAACTGCCGACCAGCGGAAGCCTGCTCGAACCACCGACGAGGTAGATACCGGCGAGCCGGTCCGGGGTCATCCCGGCGGAGCGGACCACGCGCGCCATCAGCTCGACACTGCGCAGCATCGACGGCCGCACGAGCGCTTCGAGTTCGCCTCGCGTGACGAGGACGTCCTCGAACGGCTCCGGCATCGGGACTTCGGTCTGCGGGTGCCGCGACAGGGCCTCCTTCGCGGCCTTCACGTCCTCCTGCAGCGCGCGTCGCGTACGACGGTCCGGAGTGGACTCGGGCCGCAGGACCCGCTGCCAGCGCTGGGGATCCTTGTGCGAGACCTCGCGGCCGACGTGCACCAGCAGCGCCTGGTCGACGTCGAGGCCGCCGAGGTCGGGGAGGCCGTCTTCGGCGACGACGGTGAAGCCGCCGTTCGGGGTCGCGCCGACGATCGCGACGTCGAAGGTGCCGGCGCCGAGGTCGTACACGGCGAGCGCCTGACCGGGCGCGAGCGTCTTGCCGGGGAACGACGCGAAATGCGCGGCCGCGGCGACCGGCTCGGGGACGAGCACCAGGTTGCCGCCCATCCCGGCGAGCCGGGCGGCGGACAGCAGCACGTTGCGGCGGGTCGGGCCCCACTGCGCGGGGTGGGTGAGCCGGACCTCGTCGGGCATGTCCCCGCCGAGCTGGCGGGTGGTCTCGTCGAGGACGCGGCGCAGGATCGCGGCCAGCACCTCGCTGACCGGGATGACGTCGGTGCCCAGCAGGAGCGTCTGCTCGTCGATGCGGCGTTTGGGGTTGGGCTCGAACCGGGTCGGGTCGAGGCGGGCGCGGCGCTCGGCGTCCCGGCCGACCATGATCGTGCCTTCCTCGGTGGCGAACACCGCGGACGGCATGTTGGCCGAACCGTCGACCTCGACCACCCGCGGCGGCCTCCCGTGCGCCGAAAGGACGGCCACGGTGTTGGACGTCCCGAGGTCCACCGACAGGATCCGCACAGCTCATACCCCTTCACAGACGAACGGCGGCCGCCCCAGGTACCGATCCGGCCGCGCTGGCCGTGATGCTCCCATGAGCGAGGCCACCGCACGTGCGGAACCCGCCGAACCGGTCCCGTGTCACAGGCCCGGAGCGAAACTGTCGGTGGTCCGGCGCACTATGGAGGGCGTGGCAGACGTACTCGACCTCTTTTCCCCCGCGACCAGGGACTGGTTCACCGGGGCCTTCGCCGCGCCCACCCGCGCGCAGGAAGGGGCGTGGCGTGCCGCGCACGCGAAGGAACACGCGCTGGTCGTGGCCCCGACAGGCTCCGGCAAAACGCTCTCGGCGTTCCTCTGGGCGCTGGACAGGCTGTCGGTCGAGCCGCCGCCGTCCGAGCCGCGGAAACGCTGCCGTGTCCTCTACGTCTCGCCGCTGAAGGCGCTGGCGGTCGACGTCCAGCGCAACCTGCGGGCGCCATTGGCCGGCATCTCGCAGGCGTCGCGGCGGCTGGGGCTGCCGGTGCCGGACATCGGCGTCGGCATGCGCACCGGCGACACCACGGCGGCCGAGCGGCGTTCCTTCGGCAAGACACCGCCGGACGTGCTGGTCACCACGCCGGAGTCGCTTTTCCTCATCCTCACCTCGTCCGCGCGGGACTCCCTGCGCGGCGTCGAGACGGTGATCATCGACGAGGTGCACGCGGTCGCGGGCGGCAAACGCGGCGCGCATCTGGCCTTGTCCCTGGAACGGCTCGACGCCCTTCTCGAAAAGCCCGCCCAGCGCATCGGGCTGTCGGCGACGGTCCGGCCGATCGACGAGGTCGCCTCGTTCCTGGCCGGTGGCAGGCCGGTCACCATCGTCCAGCCGAAACTCGCGAAGACGATCGAGGTCCGGGTCGAGGTCCCGGTCGAGGACATGTCCAATCTCGACGGTCCACAAGGGCCGAAACAGAACGAAGACCTCGACGCGGGCTTGGCACGGCTCCCCGGATCGCTGGACGAGGTCGACGGCGCGCCGCGGCGGCCGTCGATCTGGCCCGCGGTGGAGGAACGGGTCCTCGAACTGATCCAGGCGCACCGGTCGACGATCGTGTTCGCCAACTCGCGGCGGCTCACCGAGCGGATGACGGCCCGGCTCAACGAACTCGTCGCGGAGCAGACCGAACTGGAGCCGGATCAGCGGTATCCGGCCGAGGCGATCGGCCAGTCCGGGCTCACCACCGGCGTGGCACCGGTGATCGCGCGCGCCCACCACGGGTCGATGTCCCGTGAGCAGCGCACGCATGTGGAGGAGGAGCTCAAGTCCGGGCGGTTGGCGTGCGTCGTGGCGACGTCCTCCTTGGAACTGGGCATCGACATGGGCGCCGTCGATCTCGTCGTGCAGATCGAGGCGCCGCCGACGGTCGCTTCGGGACTGCAACGGGTCGGCCGGGCCGGGCACCAGGTCGGCGCGGTGTCGAGCGGGGTGATGTTCCCGAAGTTCCGGGGCGACCTCGTCTCCTGCGCGGTGGTCGCGGAACGGATGGCGTCCGGGGCGATCGAGGCCGTCCGGTACCCGAGGAACCCGCTGGACGTGCTCGCGCAGCAGGTCGTGGCGATGGTGGCGCTCGAATCGTGGACGGTCGACGAACTGGCCGCCCTCGCCCGTCGCGCGGCGCCGTTCGCGTCCCTGCCGGACGACGCGCTGCTGGCCGTGCTCGACATGCTCGCCGGCCGGTACCCCAGCGAGGAGTTCGGCGAGCTGCGCGCCCGGATCACCTGGGACAGGGTCAGCGGCGAGCTGCACGGCCGTCCGGGATCGCAGCGGCTGGCCGTGACCTCCGGCGGCACGATCCCCGACCGCGGACTGTTCACCGTGATGACGCCGGGCGCCGACGACAAACCCGGGTCGCGGGTGGGCGAGCTCGACGAGGAGATGGTCTACGAGTCCCGCGTCGGGGACACGATCCTGCTCGGCACCTCCTCCTGGCGGGTCACCGACATCACCCACGACCGCGTGATCGTGGTGCCCGCGCCGGGTGAGCCCGCCCGGATGCCGTTCTGGAAGGGCGACGCCCCCGGCCGTCCGCTGGAACTGGGGCGGGCGCTGGGCGCGTTCGTCCGTGAACTGTCCACTTCGGAACCATCGGCGGCCAGGGAACGCGCCGCCGTCGCCGGGCTGGACGAGTACGCGTGCGACAACCTGCTGGCGTACCTGGAAGAGCAGAAGTCGGCCACGCGGCACGTGCCGAACGACAAGACCGTGCTGTTGGAAAGGTTCCGTGACGAACTGGGTGACTGGCGGGTCATCCTGCACTCGCCGTTCGGGGCGCAGGTCAACGCGCCGTGGGCACTCGCGATCGCGGCCCGGTTGCGGGAGAACCGCGGGGTCGACGCCCAGGTGGCGCATTCCGACGACGGCATCGTGCTGAGACTGCCCGAGGCGCTGGACATGGACGGCGCCGAGGTCACCATCGGCGTCGAGGACGTGCTGCTCGATCCGGAAGAGGTCGAGCAGCTGATCGTCGCCGAGGTCGGCGGTTCGGCGGTGTTCGCCGCGCGGTTCCGGGAATGCGCGGCGCGGGCGCTGCTGCTCCCCCGCCGGGATCCGCGCCGTCGCACGCCGCTGTGGCAGCAACGGCAGCGCGCGTCGCAACTGCTTTCGGTCGCGGCCAAGTACGAGCGGTTCCCCGTGGTGCTGGAAGCGATGCGGGAAGTCCTGCAAGACGTGTACGACGTCGGCGGGCTGCGCGAACTGATGGCCGACGTGCGCTCGCGGAAGGTCAAGCTGGTCGAGGTCGAAACCCCGTCGGCGTCGCCGTTCGCACGCAGCCTGCTCTTCGGCTACGTCGGGATGTTCCTGTACGAGACCGACGCCCCACTCGCGGAAAGGCGCGCAGCGGCGCTGGCGCTGGATTCGACGTTGCTGGCCGAACTGCTCGGCACCGAGGCGATCCGGGAACTGCTGGACGCCGAGGTCGTCGCCGAGGTCGAGCGCTCGTTGCAGCGCCTCGATCCGGACAGGCACGCCCGCAACGCCGAAGAAGCCGCGGATCTGTTGCGGTTCCTCGGAGATCTCTCGATCGAGGAGGCCGCCGCCCGCGGTATCCAGCGGGAATGGCTGGAGGAACTCGAAGCCGCGCGGCGGGTGATCCGGGTCCGCATCGGCGGTGGCGAACGCTTCATCGCCATCGAGGACGCGGGACGGGTGCGGGACGCGCTGGGTACCGCGCTGCCGGTCGGCGTGCCGGAGGCGTTCACCGAACCGGTCGAGGATCCCGTGGGCGACCTGCTTTCCCGCTATTCGCGCAGCCGCGGCCCGTTCAGCGCCCGCCAGGCCGCCGAGCGCTTCGGGCTCGGGACGGCCGTGGTCACCGGTGTCCTGGACAGGCTGACCGCTCAGGGCAGGCTGGTCCGGGGCGAGCTGAGCCCGGTCGGGCATCCGGAGACCCACGGCGTCGGGATGGAGTTCTGCGACGCGTCGGTGCTGCGCAGGCTCCGGAGGGCGTCGCTGGCCCGGCTGCGGGCCGAGGTCGAGCCGGTCGAACCGGCGGCGCTGGGCCGGTTCCTGCCGTCGTGGCACGGCATCGGCGCGCGAGTGCGGTCGGCGCCGACGGCGGACGACGTGCTGTCCGTGGTCGAGCAGCTGGCCGGGGCGCCGCTGCCGGCGAGCGCGGTCGAGTCGCTGATCCTGCCGAGCAGGCTGCCCGGCTACACGCCGTCGCTGCTGGACGAACTCACCACGGCGGGCGAGGTGACGTGGTGCGGCTGCGGTTCCTTGTCCGGCGGGGACGGCTGGCTGGCGCTCGCGCCCACGGACGTCGCCGATCTGCTGCTGCCCGACCTCGATGACGATCTGCCCTCCGGCCCGCTCCACGCGGCCATTCTGTCCACTTTGGAGGGTGGCGCACAGTTCTTCCGGCAGCTCGTGGAGCGCGCGTCGCCCTTGGTCGAAACCCCGCCCAACGACGGCGAAGTCGTCGCCGCGCTGTGGGATCTCGTATGGGCCGGGCTGGTCACCGGGGACACGCTGGGCCCGCTGCGGGCGCAGGTCTCCGGTTCCGGCGCGGCGCACAAGCCTCGTCGCCAAGCCCCTCGCGGCCGGTACGCGCGGCTGCGGGCCGGACGTCCGGCGATGCCTTCGCGCACCGGGCCGCCGACGGTGGCGGGCCGCTGGGCGCTGACCCCGGATCGCGAACCGGATCCGACCAGGCGTGCGCACGCGCGGACAGAGGCGTTCCTCGAACGGCACGGCGTCCTCACCCGGGGAGCGCTCGACACCGAGCGGGTGACGGGCGGTTTTTCCGGGATCTACAAGGTTTTGCGCGGGATGGAGGATTCGGGCCAGGTCGTCCGGGGCTACGTGGTGGAAGGGCTCGGTGCCGCGCAGTTCGCGGCGAAGGGCGCCGTCGACAGGCTGCGCGCGCAGTCCGGGAACCAGCGCACCACCACCGAGGGCGCGGTCGTGCTCGCCGCCGCCGACCCCGCCCAGCCCTACGGCGCCGCGTTGCCGTGGCCCGCCGCGACGGGCGACACGAAGCACCGTCCGGCGAGGAAAGCGGGGGCGCTGGCGGTGCTCGTGGACGGTGTCCCGGCGATGTACGTCGAACGTGGCGGCCGGTCGCTGCTGAGTTTCACCGAGGATCAGGAGCCGCTGCGGTCGGCCGCGCGGGCACTGTCCACCGCGGTGCGGGAAGGCTGGCTGGGGCAGCTCGCGGTGCAGAAGGCCGACGGCGAGGTGGCGCTCACCTCGGAGCTTTCGGCCGTCCTCCAGGAGGCGGGATTCCGGGCGACTCCCAAGGGATTGCGCCTGCGGGCCTAGAATCACCGATCAGGCCAGTGGAGAAGGACGTTCGAACATGGTGATGCGCGACCTGCGCTACTTCGGGGACCCCGTGCTCAAGACCGTATGCGATCCGGTCACGACATTCGACAAGAAGATCGAGTCGCTGGTGACCGATCTGATGGACGGGGTGAAACCGGCCGGGCGCGCGGGTCTCGCGGCGCCGCAGATCGGGGTCGGCCTGCGGGTGTTCAGCTACGACGTCGGCGGGCTGAGCGGATACGTGATCAACCCGGAACTCGTGGAACTGTCCGAAGAGACACACGAGATCGGCGAGGGCTGCCTGTCCGTACCGGAGCTGTGGTTCCCGGTCGTCCGCGCGAAGCACGCCGTGGTGCGCGGGGTCGATCTGCGCAACGAACCCGTCGAGGTCGAAGGCGTCGACGTGCTCGCCCAATGCCTGCAACACGAGACCGATCACCTCGACGGCAAGCTGTACCTGGAGCGGCTCACCCCCGAACGCAAGAAGCGCGCCTTGGGCGAGGCTCGCGGCAAAGACTGGTTCTGGAACCGCTGACCCACCTTCGCATTTCGTCCTCTGAACGCGGTGGTTGGCAACGCGAACTACCGCGTTCAGAGGACTAAACGCGTGGGTCGGGGAGAGCGAAGCGCAGGGTGCCGGAGTCGCCGGGGACACGTTCGGGGCGGAGTCCGACGCGGGTGGCGGTGCGGTAGAGGGAGTCGTCGCCGGGCAGGCAGACAGCGGCGAGTTCGCGCTCTCCCTTGGCCACGGCGAGGACGGCGAGCCTGGTCAGCAAAGCGGTGCCGATGCCTTGGCGCTGCCAGGAATCCTCGACCAGGAGTGAGACTTCGGCCGCACCGCCGTCGGCCGACGGGATCAGCTGACCGAGACCGATCACGTCACGACCGCAGACCGCGAGCAGGCTGATCCCGCGCGGTGGCATCAGGAGCCGGTGCAGCCAGCGACGCGGCACGGTGCGCATTCCGGTGTGGTAGCGATGGAAAAGCGTGGTCATCGAGCATCTCTGGTGCAGCGCGGACACCGCCTCCGCGTCACCGGGGACGCCCTTCCGCAGGACGACGGCGGCGCCATCGGGCCGGTCGAGCACGATCGGCCCGGTCACGTTGTCGCGGACGGCGGTCATCAACCCGGTCAGCGCGACGGCCCGGCTCAGTTCCAGTTCGACGAACGGCGACCACCGGCGGCGCGCGACGAACGCGGTGCCGTCCCCCGCCGCGAACACCGCCCGGTGCCCGCCTTCCGTCCGGGCCGGGTTCGCCTCGATCGACGGGACCTTCGTGACGACGTCGGCCGCGAGCACGCCGCGGAGCACCTCCGCGAGGCCACCGGGCTCCTCGACGGCCCTCTTGGCCGCGGTGAGGGTCGCGGTGGCCGGATCGACCAGTTCGGCCAGATCCGCGTCGACGACGGCGGAGCATTCACAGCCTTCGTCGCGGATCGCGTCGACGAGCAGCTGTCTCGGCAGGCCGGTGGCCGGTCGCAGGACGATCTCGTCGAGCACGCCGCCCGAGACCGGGAGCACCGACAGCCCGAGGATGTTGCACTCGAGGTCGGCCAGCCGGATCGCGATCCTGGCCAGGGTGCCGGGCCTGTCGTCCACGCGGATCCGGATACGCCAGGCCGACGCGGCCGCCGTCTCTTCGCCGGGATGGATCTCGGTGGGCCGGACTCGATAGGTCTCCATGACCTCCACGGTCCCGGCCGGTTGTTGCCTGCCCACGGCGCCGATGTTTCGCCCAGGTCAGCGATCGGCGCCGCCGCGCAACCGGGGCGAAACACTCAGCGGGGCGTGAGCACGCTGAACTCGTTGCCCTCCGGGTCCACCAGGGACACGGCGCCTCGTCTCGCCGTACCGCGCCCTAGCGCGCCCAGCCCCAGCAGACGCCGGACTTCGGCCGCCCGGCTCCCGCCCTGCCCCGGCGCGATCTCGAAGCGCAGCCGATTCCGCTCCACCTTGTCCTCTTTCGTGGCGAGAAACTCGACCCAGGGGCCGCGACCGTCCGGCGGCCGCAGGCCCACGATCGTCTCCTCCTGGACGCCGATCTCCCAGCCCAGCGCGGCCACCCAGAACCGCGCGAGCCGCTCCGGGTCGAGGGCGTCGACGACGACCGCCGCGATCGCGCCGGTGCCCTCGTACCGCTCACGGGGCTCGAGGACGCAGAACTCGTTGCCCTCCGGATCCGCGAGCACCACCCACGGCACCCGTTTCTCCTCCGGCGGGCCCTGGCCGACGTCGATGTGCCGCGCGCCGAGGGACAGCGCGCGGTCCACCAGCTCGGCCTGGTGCCCGGGCGAACGGCTCGCCAGATCCAGATGCAGCCGGTTCTTGCGCCCTTTGGGCCGCGTTTCGGAACGGAACGCCGGCTCGAACGGCGCGTCCCAGCTGAACAGCCCTTCCCAGAAACCCGCCAGATCCCTGGGAAGGGCCGAGTCGAAGACCAGGTTCACCAGATGTGCCACCACACCGGTGAACCTAGACGGCACCACCGACACTTTTGCTCGTTCGGGTGAACCCGCGCCCTGCCACCGCGATAGCAGGGCCGTCGACAGGGGCGGGTTCACGGGTTCGGCCACTTCTCTGGCACAAGTTCGGCTCCGCCGACTGGTTCTGACCGGTTTGGCTTCCCCACCGACCGGTCATCGGGTCGCGAGCCGCAACAGGGCCCAGAGTTGTCCCGCCATGTCCTGGTCTCCGCTGACCGTCACCGACGTCGGACCCGCCCGGCCCCAGAGCCAGCGGTAGATCTTGTCCGGCTTCCCGGTGATCAGGTCGTCCGCGCGCTGGGCCTCCTCGGCCGAGCACCGCCAGGCGATCGTCTCCGTGGGGCCCGCTCTGGCGATCCAGGTGTGGCCCGCGGTGCGCACACCGACCGATCCGGTCTTGGTGCCGGACAGCCCCAGCAACGGCAGCCGCTGGCCGAACCAGAGCACCAGCGCCTCGTCGATCCCGTCGAGTGCCACGTCTTCGGGGATCTCCGACACGTCCCGGCCCGCCGCGGTCTCCGCGTCGATCCGGTGGATCGTCGCCTCGTGCGCCATCCGCCGCCGCCAGAACCCGTAGCTGCGGTCCGCCGGCCACCAGGTCGGCGCCAGTTCGTCCGGATCGTGCGCGGACAGTTCGGCGACGAGTTCGTCCCGGCCCTCGCGGAAGTACTCCTCCAGGGTCTGCCGCGGCCCCGGTTTGCGCTGCCAGTGCTCCGGACGCCGTCCGTCGGTGATCCAGCGGCGGGTGACCCGGTACACGCTTCCGACGTGCCTGAGGATCTCGCCGAGCGTCCAGCCGGGGCAGGTGGGGACCGGCGCGTCGGCGGACGCGGTGTGCGCCACCTGAGCCATCAGCTCGGTTTCGGCGCCGATCACCTCCAGGAACCTGCCCTGGTCGATCATGGCCTGCCCGGCCATCGGGCACCCCCTCTCCGTGGAGCACTCTGTCTCTGGGTGAACCCGCGTCCGCGATCGGCGTCGGCAGGGCGTGACCTGGTCTTTCAAGTCACGAAGCTGGTGAAGGCGCCCTGCCACCGCGAAAGCGGGCCTTCGGCCAGGCGGGTTCACGGGTATGGCCACTTCCGGACAAACCGCAGCTCCGCTAACCGGCTGCTAAGCCACATACGCCGAGTCACCCATCGGCAGTCCGTGCACCACCCGCCGGACCAGTTCCAGGAACACCGTGGCGGCCCGCGTCAGCTCGTCCGCCAGTTCGACGGTGACCTTGCCGGTGATCCCCGCCTGCGCGGCGGCCCGCGTCGCCGAGTTGGCCGCGAAGAACGCCGCCCACTCCTTCAGCTCCGGCGCGACGGAATCGAGCAGCACCCAGCCGCTCGCGGGCCGGGCACGGCCCCGGTGCGGACGACCGCGGGCCTCCAGGACCGCGGCCGCGCCCCGCAGCGCGGCGAGATAGGCCCCGATGAACCGCTCCGCGGGATCGTTCTCCCGCTCTGCCTCGGCGAGACCCCGCCTCGCCTGTGCGTACAAGGAGACCGCCGCGGGTGGTGCCGGCGGGCGCAACGACATCGGCAGGGCGGGCTGCGCGGTGCCCCCCGGCCTCTCGGCTTCGTCGGGGGACACGACCGAAACGGACATGACGACCCTCCTCCTGTACGTGAGCGCCGGCCGGTGCCCGGAGCCGAGGCGCTTCCCCCGCCCCCGCGCCGGGCACCTACCGGTGCGCGCTCACCGAATGTCGAACGTCTGTTCGAACAAGACCAATGTAACTCCGACCAGCCCACTTCTTCAACCCCGTAGCCGGGTGATCGCCGCATGTGGCGCGGGACACGGCATCGGCCACGTGATCTCATAGGCGTATGAGCACCATCGACCAGTCCGGTCATCCCTCGGTGGCCAAGGTCGCGGCCGCGCTCGCCGAGGCGGGCCAGCAGGCCGCCGCGGACGGGATCCGGATCCTCCCCGCCGAAGTCCGCACGGCCGCGCAGGCCGCCGAAGCGCTCGGTGTCGAGGTCGGCGCGATCGCGAACAGCCTCGTCTTCCGAAGCCGCACCGGCGACACGGAGGCGGCCCTGCTCGCCTTGACCTCCGGCTCGCACCGCGCCGACACCGGGCTCCTGGCGTCGCTGACCGGCGCCGACGAGATCGGCAAGGCGGACGCCGATTTCGTCCGCGCGCACACCGGGCAGCCGATCGGCGGCGTCGCGCCGGTCGGTCACCCGAAGGCGTTGACCACCCTCGTCGACACCGCGTTACGCGCTCACGAGGTCGTCTGGGCCGCCGCCGGGCATCCGAAGTCGGTGTACCCCACGACGTTCGCCGGACTCGTCTCGCTGACCGGGGGCACTCCCGCGGACGTCGCGGGCGACGGGCAGGATGGGCGCCCGTGACCGCGATGTCCTCGGAATGCACCCGTTTCGTCCAGCTGTCCGCGGACGAGTTCCGCGCCCGGCTCCCCGAGGCGCTGACCATCTACGTCAACGCCATGCGCTACCCCGAAGGCACGGCGGAACAGCGCGCGCCGATGTGGCTCACGCACGCGCTGCGCGAAGGCTGGCGCTGCATGGCCGCGCTCGACGCGGACGGCGTCCTGCTCGGGCTCGCCTACGGCTACAAGGGCCGCGGCGGCCAGTGGTGGCACGAGCAGGTCCGCCACGGCCTGACCCGTCGCGAGGGCGTGGACGCCGCCGAGCACTGGATGTCCGACTACTTCGAGCTCACCGAGATCCACGTCAGTCCCGAAAGCCAGGGGAAGCGGATCGGCGAGGACCTCCTGCGACGGCTGCTCGACGGCGTGCCCAACGCCCACGTCCTCCTTTCCACGCCGGAAGGCACCAGCCGGGCCTGGAACCTCTACCGGCGCGTCGGATTCGTCGATGTGCTGCGGGATTACCACTTCGCCGGGGATCCGCGGGCGTTCGCGATCCTCGGGCGGACGCTGCCCCTCTAGGGCTTCGAATAGGCGACGGCGAGCGCGGCGATGAGCACCGCCGCGCCGCACCAGCCCGCCGCGCCGAGCCGTTCCCCCAGCACGGCCATGGACAACAGCGTGGCCGTCAGTGGTTCAAGCAGGGCGGATAGCGCGGCCAGCACGGGATGCGCGCCTTCGAGACCGCGGAAGTACGCCGCGTACGCCAGCGCCGTCGGCACGACGCCGAAGTAGAGGACGAGCGCGAGCACGTCGGCTTGCGGCGGCACGCCCATCCCGAACCACAGCGCGGCGGGGGTCAGCGCGGCACCGCCGATCAGGCAGCCGAAAGCCGTGGTGGGCAAGGGATCCAGCCCCTCGACACGGGTCGCGGTCACCAGGGTCAGCGCGGCGAACCCGGCCGCGGCGAGCAGCGCGAAGAACACTCCGGCGGCGTTGACCTTCTCCCCCGGCGTCCATTGCAGCAACACGAGCCCGGCGAGGGACCCGGCCAGGGACACCGCCGTCCACGCTCCGGGCGGTTTCCTGGTCCTGACGACCGTCGCGACAGTCAGCAGGACGGGCGCGCTGCCGATGGTGGTCATGGTCGCGACGCTCACGGAACTCAGCGAGACCGCGGCGAAATAGCTGGTCTGGAAGAGGGCGAACAAGCCGCCGACGGCGAACAGGCGACGTCGGACCCGGGGAGTGCGGGGAAGGCCGCGGAGGCCTCCGGTGAGCCAGAGGTAGCCGGTGGCGATCACGCCGCCGATGAGCAGCCGGTACGCGGCGACGCTCAGCGGATGGAGTCCCGCGCGGGAAGCCAGCAGGGATCCGGCGAGGCCGCCGGTCCCCCAGAGGACGCCGGCGAGGACGAGCGCGGCCGACGATCGGGCGCGCGTGGGTACGGCAACGGACATGGGGAAACGCTCCTGCGTCTGTGTCTGTCGGAAAGGACGTCGACGACGCGGGGTGCTTCAGTGCAGCACGTATCGGCCGGGCGGCGGGAACGCCGCGCGGCCGGAGACACCCCGCTCAGGAAGCGGGGGGTGGGGTGACGAGAAAGATCCGGTGCACGAAGGGAACGTAGCAAGGCCCCGGCGGACGGGGCACGTGAATTGCGGCACGCGGAAGGGCCCGGCAAGCGCAATGAAGGGGCCTTTCATAGCAAATTTTGCTATGAAAGGCCCCTTCATTGCACGAGCAGAGCCCCCGGAGCTCAGTCGAGAGCGGCCAGCATTTCGCGCAGCGTGTCCAGCCCCATCCCGCCGAGCGCCAGTGCCCGCGTGTGGAACTGCTTGATGTCGAAGGCGTCACCCTGCCGCGCACGGGCCTCGTCGCGCGCGGCGAGCCAGAGGCGTTCGCCGAGCTTGTACGACGGCGCCTGCCCCGGCCAGCCCAGGTAGCGGTCGATCTCGTCGTGCACGTGGGCCGGGTCGGTGACGGTCCGGGTGAGCATGAACTCCAGGCCCAGCTCGGGCGTCCACCGCTCGCCCTCGTGGAACCCGGGGCCCGCCGGGATCTCCAGCTCCAGGTGCATGCCGATGTCGACGATCACCCGCGCGGCGCGGAACAGCTGCTCGGACAGCATGCCGAACAGCTCGCCGTCGTCGGCGAGGAACCCGAGGTCCTCCATGAGCCGCTCGGAGTACAGCGCCCAGCCCTCGGCGTGCCCGGAGGTGAACGCGAGCAGCCGCTGGTACTTGTTCAGCGACTCCGACTGGTCGACCGCGGTCGCGATCTGCAGATGGTGCCCCGGCGCGCCCTCGTGGTAGACGGTGCTGACCTCGCGCCAGGTGGTGAACTCGTCACGGCCCTGCGGCAGCGACCACCACATGCGGCCGGGGCGGGAGAAGTCCTCGCTCGGGCCGGTGTAGTACGCGCCGACGGTGCCGCCGGGCGGGGCGATCTTGCACTCCAGCCCCATCACCTGGTCGGAGATGTCGAAGTGCTTGCCGCGCAACGACTTCAGCGCGTTGTCGGACAGGTTCTGCATCCAGGCCTGGAATTCCGCCCGGCCGCGCACGACGTACTTGGGATCGGCGTCGAGGACGGCGGCCGCCTCGGCGAGGGTGGCGCCGGGTTTGATCCGGCCGGCGACCTCGCGCATCTCCGTTTCGAGGCGGGTGAACTCGGCCCAGCCCCAGGCGTAGGCCTCGTCCAGATCGAAGGTGGCTCCGGTGAACAGCCGGGACCACAGCTTGTACACCTCGGCGCCGACGGCGTCCTTGACCGGCGCCAGCGGCGCCAGTTCGGCGCGGAGGAAACCGGCGAACTCCGCGTACGCCTCCTGAGCGGCGTGCGCGGCCTGGTCCAGTTCGCCGCGCAGCTTCTCGTCGATGTCCTTCGCGCCCGAGGCCAGCGTCTCGAAGTACCCGGTGTCCTCTTTCAGCCCGGCCCAGGTTTCGGCTTGTTCGGCGACCTTGCCGACCTGGCGCAACGCCGACACCCGGCCCGCGTCGGCGGCCGCGAGCAGCGAGGTGCGGAGACCGTCGAGCGCTTCGGGCACCCTGGCCATCCGGGCGGCGATCGTCGCCCAGTCCTCCGCGGTCTCGGTGGGCATGAAGTCGAAGACCATGCGCAGTTCCTGCACCGGGCTTTCGATCACGTTCAGCGCCGCGATGTCGAGGCCCGCTTCGTGGATTTCGAGGTTCAGCGCGATCCGCTCGCTGAACACGGCCTTGGCCGCGCGTTCACCGTCGTCGACCGGTTCGGCCGCGGCGATGTCGGCCAGTGCGCGCGCGGCGATCGCGGCCCTGGCCGCGTGCCCGGCGGGCGAATAGTCGGTCAGCTGGTCGTCGTATCCGGAGATACCGAACGTCGTCGCGGCGACCGGGTCGGCCGCGGCGTACTCGTCGACGTACCGGTCACAGATCTCGTGCACACTTCGCGCGGTTGAAGCCATGACCGGCACGCTACCGGGACGGCGGCCGACTTCGGTACGGAGTTACGCGCGGGCCGGGACCAGCCCGAGCCTGCTGACCACCTCACGGGTGGCCTTGGACCGGTTGAACGTGTAGAAGTGCAGGTCGGGGACGCCTTCGGCGATGAGCCGCTCGCACATTTCGGTGACCGTGTCGATTCCCGCCGCGCGGAAGGCCTTCGGATCGTCGGCCAGCGGTTCGAGCTTGTCCAGCAGCCGCCGCGGCGCGGGCGCGCCGGACAGCTTGATCGACGTGTGCAGCGTCCTCAGCGTGGTCAGCGGCATGACGCCGGGGATGACCAGCGCCTCGCAGCCGGTGGCCGCCACCCGGTCTCGCAGGCGGAGGAAGTCTTCCGGCTCGAAGAACAGCTGCGCGATCGCGAAATCCGCGCCCGCGCGCAGCTTGCGCACGAGGTATTCGGTGTCGGCCTCGAGGTTCGCCGACCTCGGGTGGCCGTACGGGAACGCCGAGACGCCGACGCAGAAGTCGCCGAGGGAGCGCACCAGTTCGACGAGTTCCTCGGCGTAGTCGAGCCCGTCCGGATGCGGGACCCAGTCGCCGTAGACGTCACCGGGCGGGTCTCCGCGCAGCGCGAGGATGTTCCGCACGCCGACGGCGGCGTACCAGCCGATGACGTTGCGCAGTTCCGCGACCGAGTGGTTCACGGCGGTGAGGTGCGCCATCGGCACCAGCGTGGTTTCGGTGGCGACGCGGGCGATGCTGCGGATGGTGCCGTCGCGGCTGGAGCCGCCGGCGCCGTAGGTGATCGACATGTACGCCGGGTCCAGCGGCTCGAGTTCCCGGATCGACTTCCACAGAACCGCCTCGTCGGCCGCGTCGCGAGGGGGGAAGAACTCGATGGAGAACACGGGTCCATCACCCTGCAACCGCTCGACCACCGACGTCATACCGCTCATGTTAAAGGGGAAAGTCCGCTGGCTGGGAGACCCCTCTCAGGCTATGGGCGTGCGACTTCAGCCACTCGCGACCGGATCGTGAGCGGTTGCCGAGTGGCGCCCGCCTGGGGAGACTCGGGGGCGACCACAGGGAGCCGCCATGAGCGCCGAGAACGACACCAGCTGGGACGAGGACGTCCGCGTCGCGGTCTACCGCGCGTTCGCCGAGCACGGGAGGCCGCCGACGGCGCCGGAGCTGGCCGACGCCGCCCACGGGTCGCTCGCGGTGGCGAAACAGGCGCTGCACCGGCTCGCGGAGCAACGGCACGTGGTGCTCGACGACTGT
The DNA here is from genome assembly GCF_002234405.1 of Amycolatopsis thailandensis. Classification (GTDB taxonomy): domain Bacteria; phylum Actinomycetota; class Actinomycetes; order Mycobacteriales; family Pseudonocardiaceae; genus Amycolatopsis; species Amycolatopsis thailandensis. The sequence continues at coordinate 16,244 of NZ_NMQT01000110.1, forward strand.
GAGCACGTCGTGATGGCCCACCCGTTCGCGGCGATCCCGCTGGGGTTCTCCGTGATGGGTGAGCGGACGTTGTGGTGGGGCGGCTGCGCGTGGGACGCGTTCGCGATCCCGCATCTGGTCAAGGCCGAACCCGAGGTGCTGGTGTCCACGCGCTGTCGCGGCTGCGGCGAACCCCAGGCGCTGATGGTGAACGACCAGGCCCCGCCGAAGGGTGATCTGGTCGCGCATTTCCTCGTCCCGGCGGCGCGGATGTGGGACGACGTCGTGCGCACCTGCGGCAACCAGCGGCTGTTCTGCGGCGAGTCCTGTGTGGACGAATGGCTCGCGGAAACGGGACAGGACAAGGGTTACGTGCTGGATCTGCGGACGCTGTGGCGGCTCGCGGCCGGCTGGTACGACGGCAGGCTCGACCACGGCTACACCCGGCGGGATCCGGCGGCCGCCGCCGCGTACTTCGCCCAGGCAGGCCTGAGCGGCGCGTTCTGGTCCTAGATCAGGAACCGCAGGGCCGCCGTGACGACGACGCCGCAGAGGATCGCGGCGAGCACCGGGACGCGCAGCACGTAGGTCACCGCGATCGCGGCCAGCCCCGCGCAGAGCGTCCAGTCGACTCCCGACCAGGCCGGGCCGGTCACCTCGGTGAGCACGAGCCCGGCCAGCAGCGCGGGCGCGAGCAAGGCGATCACGCCCGCCAGGCGCGGCGGCATCTCCCGGTCGCCGAGCAGGACCGGGCCCACCGCCTTGAACCCGATGCTGACCAGCGCGACGAGGACGATCGCGAACCAGAGCGTCATCGCCGCACCCCCAGTCCCAGCAGCGCGGCGGCCGACGCGCCGATCAGCGCCAGGCCGACCGGCACGAACAGCACCAGGATCCCGGCCAGGCAGGCGGCGAGCGCGGCGGTCCGGACCGCCTGGCGCGAACGGCGCAGTTCGTCGATGAGCAGGACCAGGAAGAAACCGGGGAAGACGACGTCGAGGCCGAACCGCGCGACGACGTCCGGTGGTGGCGCGGCCAGCACACCGAGCACCGTGCCCAGCACCCACGCGGGCAGCTGGACGAGCGTGCAGCCGATGAGTTTTTCGCGGTCGAAGCGCCCTTCGCCGAGGTGGGCGGCGACCCACGAGCCGTCGACGACGGCCTGGCCCTCCCACGCGCGGCGCAGGCGCCCGCCCCTCAGGTCCGCGGCGACCGAGACTCCCATCGGCAGGAAACGGGCGTTGATCAGGGCCGCGGCGCCGACCGCGACGGCGAGGTTGCCGCCGCCCGCGAGCGCGGTCGCCATCGCGAACTGGGCCGAGCCGGAGAACACGACGATCGACGCGACGATCGGGGCCGCGATCCCCCAGCCCAGCGTCTGGCTGTAGGCGCCGAAGGTGACACCGAGGACGAAGGTCGCGACACCGAGCCCGAGCCCCACACGGGCGCCGGCCAGATAGTTCCGCCGGAGTGTTGTCATGCCGTCGACCCTAACAAGCTAAACTGAGTTTGACCATTAGGAGGATCCGTGGACGGCCACTGGGACGGGTACGACAGCATCGGCGGGAGCGTGCCGTTGGACCTGGTCAACACCGTTTCCTGGCGGCGCGATCCGGCCAGGCGGGACGATCGTCTTTCCGCCCCGGCGAGGCTGTCCGAGTGGGTCGTCCTGGTCGGCGCGGGCGCCGAACGGCTCGAGATCTCCGAGTCCGTCCTGGAGGCGGTGAAGGACTTCCGCGAGACGCTCTACCGCGTCCTCGTGTCGGACCCGCGGGACGTCACGCCGCTGCGGAAGCCACTGCTCGCGGCGTACCGGTACGCCGAACTCGCGCCCGCTCTCCCGCTGAAGTGGACGGTGCCGTTGACGGACGACACCGCGCTGCCGCACTTTCTCGCGCTGGAGGCCGAGGAATTGCTGCGATCCGGGGACCTGGACCGGATCCGGGAGTGCGAGGGGCCGGGCTGCGGCTGGATCTTCACCGACCAGACGCGCAACCGGTCACGGCGCTGGTGCAGCTCGTCGGACTGCGGGAACCGGGCGCGGGCGAAGCGGCACTACGACAAGGGCCGCGTTTAGTCCTCTGGATGCGGTCCTTGCGCGCGCAAAGACCGCATCCAGAGGACTAAACGCGAGCGG
>NZ_NMQT01000111.1 GCF_002234405.1 Amycolatopsis thailandensis
GCCGGCTCGGCGTCGGCGCCGAAGCCGACCTCTCCGCCGCCACCGCGGTCATGACCACCGACAGCAAGCCGAAGCAGGCGGCCGCGACGCACGACAGCGGCTGGAGCGTCGGCGGGTTCGCCAAGGGCGCGGGCATGCTCGCCCCGAACCTCGCGACGATGCTCTCCGTCCTCACCACCGACGCCGTCGTCACGCCCGAAGTCCTCGACAGGGCCCTGCGCGCCGCCACCGGTGTCACCTTCGACCGGCTCGACGTCGACGGCGGCACCTCCACCAACGACACCGTGCTCGTCCTCGCGTCCGGCGCCAGCGGCGTCGAACCGACCGAGGCCGAGCTGGCCGAACTGCTCACCGCGGTCAGCCTCGACCTCGTGCTGCAACTGCGCGCGGACTCCGAAGGCGCGACCAAGTACGTCGACGTCACGGTCACCGGCGCGGCGAGCGAGGCGGACGCGATCGCCGTCGGCCGGACGATCGCCGAGGACAACCTGGTCAAGACCGCGCTGTTCGGTTCGGACCCGAACTGGGGCCGCATCGCGATGGCGCTGGGCCGGGTGCCCGCGGAGATCGACCCGGAGAAGGTCGCCATCGCGATCAACGGCGTCACCCTGTTCGCCAAGGGCACTCCCGCGGCGGACCGTTCCGAAGCGGACCTCTCGGGCCGGGACATCAAGATCGTCGTCGACCTGGGCCTGGGCGAAGGGGAGTCGACGATCTACACGACCGATCTCTCGCACGCGTACGTCGAAGAGAACAGCGC
>NZ_NMQT01000112.1 GCF_002234405.1 Amycolatopsis thailandensis
GTCACCGGACGCGACCGGTACGACCTTGATCAACGGAGGATGGGGGACGTTGAGTGTCCCGGATCTTCCGTTGATCAAGATCCGAGACCGGACGCCCTGGCGACAATGAAGGAATTGGGACATTCAACGTCCCGATTCCTTCACCGTCGACCCAGCGCACGCGGACGCCTCCCGAGCAGGTCAGGCGTAGGTAGAAAATACAAGGCCTCCTTCGGGACATCAGACGTCCCGAAAGTGGCTTTCGCGGCATCGGGCACCGTGCCGGGCCCCCGCCTCGGTCCTGGACCAGCCGGCCAATTACGCGACCCACTCTTGAAGGATCTTCCTGCGGTGCGGCGGTTCGGCGGCCTAAGGTATCGAGAGTGAGCACATCTCAGGAACAACCTCCGCTGACTCGCCCTTCCGACGCCCCGATGCACATGGTCGAGAGGTACGACGATCCGGTGACGCCGGGCGCACGCGACACCGTCGGCGGGTGGCCGATTCTCCCCGCCGGGGAGCCTTGGCCGCTGTGTTTCTGCGGCTCGAAGATGATCCTGTTCTTCCAGTTCGACATCCCCGCGGACATCGCCTTGTTCGGCGGAGATCACCTCTTGATCTTCCAGTGTCCCGAACACAACGACGCGGTCGTCGCTCAAGGCGCACCGGAACAGTTGCCGCCGAGGTTCTGGGACACGCCACCACCGCTTTACACAGCACCCGGCGCGTTCTGGAGAATCATGCTCCACCGCGACGACACGAGCCCAGCCCCGGACTCGGACGAGTACCTGCGCCCACAGCGGCTGGACTTCCGTCCCGCGACCGAGCAGGTCGCGATCTGGTGGCCCGGCAACGTCCTTTCGGACGGCGAGGATCTGGACTCGGCGTTCGCCGACCACGGCATCGGTCTCCCCGGCTTCAAGATCGGCGGGGTGCCGAGCTGGGCTCAGGATCGCGAGTCCTACACCTGCCCCTGTGGCAACGACCTCGTCTACGTGTGCCAGGTCCCCACGGACACCGGGTTCGACAAACAGCACGATCGACCCGAACAGCTCGACACGTTCCGCTCCGGTCAGTACGGCCTTTTCCTCGGCAACGAGACCTACGTGCTGGCTTGCCCGGCACACTGCCACCCCGCCGCGGCCTGGCCGGTCAATCAGAACTGATCACCACAGGTGGCTGAACGCACCTTTGCCGCGCGGAGGATGGCTCTCGACGAAGTCGTCGTGTGCGAGTCCCTTGATCCGGGCCGCCAACGTCGCACTGTCGGCAGGCATGAGCGTGACCGATCCATAGCTCCGCACGACGACGTACCGGCCGTCATCACTGTCCACAAAGGACAGTGGGCGGACGGCGGTCAGTGTTTTCCCGGCGACTCCCGATCGCTCCGCACTCGCCTGTCCGGTCACCCTCGCCCTCGACAGCACGCGCAGGAACCATTCCGCACCCTCAGGGGCCACGCCGTGCTCGATCAAAGATCGCTTCCCGTCGCTGAGCAGCCCCGACCGCCGCCACGTCCGGCCCGACCGGATGAGGGCGAGTTCGTTCACCCGGAGGGGACGCCCGGTGCCCGGCTCCGCGTCGGGCAAGGCCTCCAGCATGCCTTCCGCCATCCGCTGCGCGTTCATCCAGCCCAATTCCACGGTCTCGTCGCGCATCATCACGCGCAGCGCCCGGCCGGTGGACTGAGGAAAACAGCCGACCGCCACCCGGCCGGCGGGGTGGCGGTAGCTCAAGGACAGCGCCAGGTCACGCTCGTCCATCGCCCGCAAGGCCTGCACCAGATCGCCGTCGAGGTTGTTCGCGTCTCCGAGGCTGTTGGAGGTCAGCCACCGGTGTGCGCGAGCACGAAATTCTTGCCGCTCCGCGTCATCGCCGCCGTGGCGGCGCACCACCAGCGGGGAAGGCATGGGCCCGAGGCCGAGCCGTTCCCACAGCACTTCGTAGACGAGTGCGGGAAGGGCCGGGAGCGTCATCGTCACCGCGCTTCGACGCTGGTTCGTGTCGCTCAGAATTTCAGCCTCCCGAAATCGATGACGAAGCCGGCTCGTCGATCATATCCCCGCCGTTGCCGGTCCCCCGGGAAAAGTACGGCAGTCGGTCAACGAAGTACCCGATAACGCAAGTGAAGTACCCGGTTTCCGTGGATCACCACGTCAGGATCCTCCAGTAGGTGCTGCGCGTCGACAGACCCGAAGTAGCGCTTGCCGGACCCGAACACGACCGGTACGACGTCCATGCGCACCTCGTCGACCAGACCCGCGGCGAGCACCTGGCCACCGACGTCGCCGGCCGCGACCTCGACAAGGCGGTCACCTGCGAGCTCCTGCGCCTTGACCACGGCCGCCTCGACGCCGTCGACGAAGTGAAACGGCGCTGCGGGGTCCCAGCCCACGGGCGCTGGCCGGTGCGTTACGACGACCACGTTGTCGATCCCGCTCGGCGGCTTCCCGTCCCAGCCGTCCGTCAGGTCGAAAACGTGACGACCGGCGATCGTGACCCCGATCCGGTCCCAGTACGGCCGGACGTAGTCGTAGGACTTCTGCGACACCTTCAGTGCGCCGCTCCCGTCCAACGGGACGTCGCCGCCGGACAACCAGTCGAACAGCGGTCCGGGCTGGTCGTTTTCGTCCGCGACGAAACCGTCCACCGACACCGAGCCGTACATGACAACCTTGCCCACGGGCGCTCCTCTGCTTCGGGGTGCCCCAAATTAGCTTGTCGTGCCCTGTCGCTCTTGTAAGAAATCAATCGGCGGGCAGCGGCCAGCCGTCCAGCGTGTGGCCGGGATGTTCGCGCAGGAACCGCCGCCGGGCTTCGAGATACCGGGTCGGCGTGAGCCCGGTGAACGCCCGGAACTCGTGGCCGAAGTGGGCCTGATCGAAATAGCCGGCCCCACTGGCGAGGTCGCCCCAGTCGATCGGGGCGGCGGGGTCGATCGCGAACACGGCGGCGGTGAGGCGGTAGGTGCGGGCCAGCCGCTTCGGCGTGACGCCGATGAGCTCTTTGAACCGCTTCGCCAGATGAGTGCTGCTGACCCCGGCCGCCACACTCAGGTCACCGATCATCGCCGCCCCGTTGGTCGCCGCGAGGACGCTGCTCGTATGTCGGATCAGCCCCAGGCCCGCGGTCTCGCTCAGCCGTCGCATCAGCTCCTCTTCGAGCAGCGTGAGCATCTCGTGTGGTCCGGGCGCGGTGGCCAGCCGGTCCCGCAGCTCGGCGATGGCGGGCCTGCCCCAAACCTGCTCCACCGTCACCGGCCGGTCGCACAGCTCGGCCGCGGGCATCGGCAGGAACGGCGCCAGCCCCCACGGCTTGACGTGCACGCCGACGGACCGGGTCCGGAGTGGGTAGCCGAACTCCAACGCTCGGGTGCGCATGGTGACCACACAGCCGTCGGCGTACTCGGCCGTCTGGAGGTCGGTGCCGGCCCGGATGCGGAAGGGTGCGCCGAGATTGACGATGAGCAGCGCCGACGGCGCCGGCGGCAGCGTCAGCCTGGCGTACGGCGGCGCACCCTCCAGGTAGTAGAGGTCGTCGATCAGACCGTCCAGCGGCGGTCGCGGCACTCTGGACACGTACTCCACACCCACAGCATCCAGCACGGACCGGTGATCGGGACGCCGCACGACTCATTTCGGCAGATCGGTTTTGACGAGCAGGTCGAAGCCGAGGCCGCTGGAACCCTGGCCGCGGCCCTCGCCTCGCTGGGCGGACAGCCAGAGGGACACGCGGCCGTCTCGCCACCGGGTCCTGTTGTAGGCGACCGTCACCCGGGTACCCGACTGCGGGACCTCCTCCTCGTTGACGAAGTACCGCTGTCCCTCGTCGAATCCCACGCGTAACAAGCTGGTTCTCGGGCGGACCGGCTGTCCGTCGACGACGCTGGGCATCGCCGCGCGTTGGAGCTGGATCTCGCGGTTGTCGTTCGGGACGTGCACCGGGATGAAGGGGATCCAGTGTTCGGGAATGCCGCTCATCGCCCGGTAGGACAGGGCTGCCCGGGGCGGGTCGTCCGCCGTCGGCGGCGTGGTGGCGGGTGGGCGCCTGCGGTACGCCACCGTTTCCGCGGCCGCTTCGCTGCCCCGGCGGGGTTCGCCGGTCGGCATGCGGACGGTTTGTTCTATACCCCAGACCAGGTTGGCGTTTTCATCGCGGACAAGCAGGACTTCCTCCAGTACCGGGCCGACGGCCACCTTCGGCACACTCGGCGGCAGGAACAGGTCGGTGTCGGCGGGCACGTCGTCGGTACCGATGGTGTCCAGGGTGAACATCGACCAACGCTGCCAGTCCTCGTCGGGGCCCGCGCCCGCCGGGGTCAGCCATTCCCGGTGATTGAAGACGTCCGTCACCGTCAGGCCGCGGATTCGCGCCACGGTGCCCGCGGGCAGGTCGCAAGGCAGCTGGTACCAGTCGTTGCTGAACACCAGCGCGAACTCGAGGAAGATCAACCTCGCCAGGTCGGTGCTGTCCGGACCCACCGCGGCGAAGTTCGTTTTCCCGTCCTCCAGCGCCCACCATCGTGGTAGCGGCATTCCCGAATAGCGGACCGGTGCCGGGAAGACCGTTCTGGACAGCCGCGGCTCCGGTGGGCGGCCGCCGCCGAGTGGCGGGCCCGGATTCACCGAGAACGCGTGCCAATCCAGCTCCCCGCCTGGGTATTCCCGGGCGGTCAGCACCTTCTCGGCCCCGTCCGGCATCGCCGCCGAGATCGAGAACCGATGCTCCAGCCTGCGTGGATCCCAGGTGCCGTCACCGGCAGGCTGGTCGATCAGCCCGTCGAACCAGGTCACCAGCCGCTTGCCGGCGTCCACCAGCGCCGCGTGGTGCAGGAGCGGGATGGTCGTGATCCCCGCGTCCGCCACACCCCCACCCTTCAAGAAGACGTACAGCAGATAGCCGTCCATCCGGCGGCCTGCCACCGCCTGCATGGTGGCCCACACACCCGGGTTCGCCCGCTGGGTGACAGCTTCCTTGGCGGGCAGGGCGATCGGGTACTTGTTCGCGTACTGCTCCTCGAATTTGAACACTAGGTTGCCCAGCAGCCCGGCCTTGCCCAGCAGTTTGAACCAGCGACGGCCGATCGCCACCCGCAGGTCGAAGCCGATCTTCTCCGGACCGTAGGTGAACGGCACCTTGCGGCGTTCCGCCATCGTCTCCAGTGGACGGTCGGTCGGCAGGTCCTCGGGCGGACCGTCGAGAGGGCGGAACCGGCTCGGCCGTGACTGCGCCACGGAATAGGTCGCGGTCACCGGCGAACCGCCGTCGGTGCCCTGGAACTCGCCCAGTTGCCACTGCCTGGTCAGCATCCACAGTGGATCCCGGATCTCCGCCCGCAACGCGCGGGTGAAGTCGGTGGTTCGTGGCCTGCCTTCCAAGCGGTTCCACACTCCGACGGCGGGGGTGCGGCGGGCGGCCAGGTCGTCGGCGAAGGTCATCGGCGGGCCCTCCAGCGCTCGTTGGCTTGGGCCAGGTCGGTGCCGACGGTCATCTGCCGGGTCGCCGACATGATGGTCGCCGGGAGCAGGTGGGCCAGCGGCGTCTCACCGAGGTGCGCCGGCTCGACCGCCCGGATCTTCGCGAGGTCGAACGTCTCCACGACCGCGTCGAGCAGGTCGGTGGCCGACCATGACCCGTTCACGACCCGCGCCGGCGGCGCGACCAGCAGCATCGCCTGCGGTGGTTCCGCGTCCGGGCCGTCGTAGTGCACGGCCACCCCGGTGGTCTCGCGTTCGGCGGGGATCACCTCGGTCCACTCGTCGAGGACGAGCCCGCACTGGCGGTCGTTGTTCAGGCTGGTCGCGTAGTGGGCGGTGAACAGCAGGCGGTCTTCCTCCTTCAGCGGGTTCGGGCCCGGCGCGAACTCCAGGCCGAGCCAGTGGTCACCGGTGACATACGGCAACTGGATCGGCGACAGCTTGGGCTCCACCCAGCCGAGGATGCCGGTACCGAGCAGGCCACCCGGGCCGAGCAGCGCGTCCGAGAGCAGCACCGTTTGTTCCCACAGTCTCGGCTTGTCCCGTACCCTCGCCATCCCGTGCAGCCAGTCGTCGACCGGGAAGTCCCGTTTCGCGTTGAGGTGGGCGATGAGTTTGTCGCTGTCGGCGCGCGCCTTGCGCCACTGCTGCATGACCGGCGCCGGTGGGGTGAACTCGGGCACCACCAGCACGTCCTCACCGAGCAGCGCCTTCAACGCGTCGGTGCCCGCGCGGACCCGGTCCGGACCGGTGGCGGCCTGGTCGTGACGCACGAGCGCGGCGGCCGCCACCGTGCGGCGAGCCGAGAGCTCGTCGGACAGTTTCCGTGCCCTGCTCAGGAGTTCCTGCCCGTACGCGACCACCTGGTCCTGGAACGGGATCAGGTCGACGCCGAGCGGATCGTAGTCAGCGGGAGGAAGGTTCCCCGCCACTTCGGTCAACAGTGCGCTCAACGTCGTCCTCGTGGTGCTGGCCTGTCGCTCCAGCGCCTTCACCTTGAACCCGAAGTCGTTGCGAAGGCCGCGGACCCGGGAACGCATCTGGAACGGGGTCGGCATCCGCGGTTGTGCCTTGGTGGTCAGCAGCCGCTCGGCCTTCTCCAGCAACGTGAACCGGTCCTCGTCCGGGGTCGAGCCGGGCAGGTCTTCGTACTGTGCCAGCAGCAGGTTCGCGGCGGTCAGCGCGGTGGTCATCCGCGCCGCCAGTTCAGCGACCGCTTCGAGCAGGTCGGCGAACACACCACGCCGCCACACCGTCAGCTCGCCCCATCCGCTGCGTGGCAGCCCGAACCCGGCCGACGCCGTGGCCAGCTTGGCGTACCGGGTGAGGAAGCCGTCGATGCCGTCGAGCACAGCCGCACGTGCCGGTTGCTGTCCTTTCGGGTAAAGCGCGCCGAGGTCGGTGACGAAGTCGGCCACGTCTTCGTCGACGAGGACGGTCAGCGACGCCAGCACGGCCGCGGGCCGTTCCCGTGGCAAGGTCACGTCGTCGTCGGCCGCGCGGTTCACGGTTGTGCTCCCCGCGGCCGGGGTGAGGTCGCTCTGCCGCAGCGGCCGGGACGTGGTCATCAGTGTGCGCACGGCCGCGACCAGCGGGGACAGCTCGAAGAAGCTGACCTTGTTCGGCACCCGCTGGGTGTAGTCGATGCTCAGCACCCGGTCCGGGCGCGGTTTCGCCCTTTCCGTGACCACGCCGATGATCCGGTCGTCCAGATCGGTCATCGCCGCCGCGTCGGCCGGGCGCAACGCGAACAACAGGTCGATCGACGACAGGCCGGTCTCCTGCTGGGTCACGTCCCGGTGGTCGGGCGAGCCGTCCGGTTCGGTCCAGCTCACCCGGGCGACGACGTTCTCCGGTTTCGGCAGGACCGCGGGCAGCCAGTCGTCGACGGCCGGTTCCGCCTGCGCCCTCGGCGGGTTGTGGCCGAGCAAAGGCGCGTTGTGGTCCGGGCCGAGACCGGGGGTGAACTGCACCGCCAGCCGATGAGTCAGGGTGGTGCCGCTGCGAGGTGTCTCGACGATCATCGGGGCGGGCGGCAATCCCTCCTTCGCGTAGGCGTCCAGCGCGGCGGAGGCGCGTTCGGTATTGCCCAGCAATGCCTGGTGGGTGCCCTCGGCGACAGACAGGTCGGCCACGGCGTCCTGGACGTTTCGCAGCGCTCGGATCTCCGCGCGGATGTCGAGGATCTGCTGTCCGGTGGCCGGCTTGAGGTCGTCGTATCCGAACGGATAGTCGTCGGCGTTTTCGGTCGTCGGGTGCGCTGCTCTCAGCTCGTTCGCGCGCCGTAGCAACTTCAGCCCGTCGATGACGTTGCGGGCCTCTACCTGTTCGATGCTCGTCGGCACGGCAGGATCGTCCGGCGAAGGCTTGGTCTCCTCGATCTTGTTGGCACGTAACGGGAATCTCAGCCGCATCCCGGAGACGAGCGCGTCGAGGCCCGCCCGGCGGTCGTGCAGGCCGCGTTCGAACCGGTAGCCGAGCAACGCGGACAGGGACTGGCCCTGCCGCATCCCGTCGGCGATGGTCAGCGCGAGCCGGACCCGTTCGGAGCTGAGGTTCACGGCGAACACGTTTTCCTTGCCCCGGTCCGCGTTCGCGACGTAGCCGGCACGCAGTACCGCCGCCGTGCGGGCATGAGCGGGTGACGGGGCGTGGATGTAGCCGCCGTTGTGGCTGTCCTGTGGGATCGGGTCGGTGCCGAACACGTCCGTGAGGTCGGCGGGGACGTTCACGGTCTTGACCGGCTCCGTATTCGGGTGGACGTGCTCCAGCCAGCCGTAGGCGCCGAGGTGCAGGCCGCGCGTCGCGGAGGGGCCGGAGCGCAGTTCGGCCAGCCGTTCGTTGACCAGTCCGAGTCGCCACGCGTCCAGCCGGTAGGTCGCGCAGTCCACGTGCTCGGCGAACACCCGCTCGAGGCGCGCCGTCGGCAGTGTGGCCAGTATCTTGATCGCCTCGATCTGTTCCGTCTGTTCCCCGGTGGCGGGATGGCTGCCCATGATCGACCGGATGTGCTCGTGCACAGGACGATCCGGGGCGATGGCCGGGTCGGTCGAATACAGCGTGCGGTAGCGGCTCTCGCTCCGGTCCGCGGGGCCGATGTGCACGAACGGCGCGTCGCGGACGTCCGGTACGTCGGCGCCCGGTGTCGCCAGGGCGAGCCTGCGCGCGGTTTCGGCCCACCCCAGCAGGACAGCGTGCCGCGCGAGCGAGTACAGCACCGCGTCCGGCGGCAGGTCGTCGATGAACCCCAGTTCTTCGCGGATCGTGTTCAGGTCGCTGGTCGCCAGCCAGGTCAGGTAGTCGCGTTTGTCGAGGGTGTAGGGCCGGATCGGTTTCGTCTCCGACAGCGGCCGGTCGTCGACCACCGGCGCGAGCAGTGGATGCGCGTCGTCGGCGAACAGCCGTCGCAGCAGGTCCGGGTCGGTGTCCTGCGAGACGCCCAGCCTGGTGAGCGTCTCCCGCAACGGCGAGGTGAGCCGGTCCAGTTCCGCGTCCATCTCGGCCTGCCCGGCGATGGCCTCCGCGCTTTCCGCGTACCGGAAGCGGAATTCGGCCGAGGTCGGGTGCAGTGCGAGGATGTCGAGGAGCGTCTGGTGCCGATCGGCGCCCGGTTTGTCCAGGCTTGAGACGTGTTTCAGCGCGGTTCGCCAGTCGGCCGTGGCGGTCGCGAGTACGGCGTTGAGAGCCGTGCGATGCGGGGTGGTGGCCGGCCAGGCGAGCTTGGAGAACGCTGTCGTCGGCAGGATCCCGTACGGCTGACGGCCGATCTTCACGGTGGGCAAGGGCCCCCGGCCGGACACGTTGGCGAGGAAGAACTCCCGGGTCTGCGCGATCTGTTCGCCGGTGAGGACGCCGTTCAGCAACGCGGGCAGGTAGTTCCCCCAGGTCGCGGGCCACAGTGCGGTGTGGGCGGCCCGCGCGTCACGCCGGTCGGTGCCTTTCGCGTTCGGCACACCGGCCAGCTTCGCCGGGTCGAGGCCGAGCAGTTCGGCGAACCACTCGCCGTCGGTCTTGGTACGCCAGTCCGGCGCGGCGGCCGTGAAGCCGGCGATGGTGGCGAGACCGGCTTCGGCTTCGGTCTTCCGGTCCTGACCGGCGGGGAGTTCCTCGGAGTTGTTGGTCGGCGTGCCCTGCGGCAGGAACGCGAATCCGGCGGGACTGTGCAGCTGGTCTTCGAGCAGCTTGCCGAACGCGGCCGCGCTGTCCTCCGGCGTCGCCTGCTCACGCAGCCCGAGCACGACAAGGCGATCGAGCCCGCCGGGGAAGTCCGCGGTGCGTTTGATCCGGATGCCCATGCCCACCCCGACGGCCTTGTCGAATTCGGTGAGCCACTCCAGCGCCGGCGGCACGAAGAGGGTGCCGTCCCGCTCGTTGATGCGCAGCTGGGTGGCCGGTGGTTCCTTCGGGTCCGGGCTGACCGCGAGGTCCTGCCGGACGGGCAGACCGGGTTCCGCGAAAACCCGTCTGTCGCCGACGTACCCGAAGAAAGTGAACTTGTCGGGCAGCAAGGCCGCCTTCGCGGCCACGGTCCACGACTGTGGCGCGATCTTGTCGGCGGGCAGCGTCGGCAGCACGAGGAACGCCACGACGACGTTGTCCCCAGGCGTGTTCGGCGCACTGTCCACACCAGACGGACGGCGGCCTCGGATGGCGGCAGCCCGGTTCGCTCCCACGGCCGCCAGCAACGCGATCTCGGCGTCGCGCAGTTTCCCGCGGTCGCCGTGCGCCTTCCACACGGCCGTCCAGTACGTGGTGGTGGGAGTCCGGTCGGCCGCGGGGACCGGCTGCGGGCTCACCACCACGAGCACGGTCGTCCCGATCGGGACCCCCAATGGGCGTTCGGTCGGGTTGCCCGGTTCACGGCTCCGCACGAGCCAGCCCGCCCGGCCCGCCGGGATCCGCGCGACCAGTTGGTGCCAGGCCGCCTGCTCCCCCACCGGCTGCCCACCCGACGCCCACATGGCCGTCCAGTAAGCGTCCAGCGCCGAGACCTCGGCCTGTGTCGGCCGCGGCTCGAACTTGTTCACCGACCACTCGTCGGGGAACACGCGAATCAGCAAATGCGTCGGCGTGAACCGGGTTTCCACCCGGACCGGGCCGAGCAGCACCGGGAAGTCAAGGCTGAGCGGGGTCATCCGGCAACATCTCCTGTGCGTGCATGGCCACCAGAACCGGTGCTTGGAAGAGGATGTAGGCGACGTCGGCCGAGCTGACGTCGGACTGCCAGACCTTGACCTGCTCGTCGTCGAGGCGCTGGAGTCCCTTCTCCTGGTCGTCCTTGTCGCCGTTGAACTTGTCGAGCGTGACGTGCGCACCCGCGTCGAACCGGATGAACCCACTAGCGCCCGGATCGACCCGGCCCCAGGTCAGGTCGTTCCACACCTCGACCCGCTGCTCCTCGCCCGGCCGATCCTCGTCGACCCCGAACCTCGGTTCGCCGGGGCATTCCTTCAGCACGAAGAACCAGCCGAGGTTCGCGCCCTTGCCGCGGGCCTCCTTGGCATCCAGTTCGAAGCCGAGAAGGTAGATGTCCGGTTCGACCTTGGCCTCGTAGATCGGCAGGCGTACGAGGTCGTGCGGCGGGTCCTCGCCGGTCGGTAGCTTCGCCAGCTCGCGCTCGCCGCTCTTGTCGGGTTGGCCGGGCTTGCCCGGCAGATCCGGCCACGCCGCCTTGTGCGCGTAGACGACGGTGTTCGGGTACTTCTTCAGCAGCTCGCCACGGATCACCAGCACCAGGTCTTCGGTACGCGGCGGATCGCCGGGCTTCGGCTTGGGATTGGGGTTTTCGCCGAGCCGGGCGGTCGGTCCCCACCGGTGGATCGGTGGGATGTCGTACAGCCGTTCCAGTCGTGCGGCGGGTTTCTCCCCGGCCTTCGCCGGTGCCGTGCGTGGATCCCAGAACTGACGGAACGGCGTGCCGCGCAGGTCGGTCGGGAACTCCCGCCACAGCATCTCGCGGGCCATTTCGTGGTTGAGGCCGACGAGGTAGGACTCGATGAAGCGTCGGTTGTTCTCCAGCAGGGTCACGGAATTCGGCGGCAGCTGACCGAGGTTGGGCACGAACGTGCCGGTCGACATCCGCACGAGGTCGGCGTACATCGGCATGTCGAACACCGGGTACGCCATGATCTCGGCCAGCTCACCGTCCTCCGGGGCCAGGCGGCCGGGCAGGTTCATGGCCGCGACGATGTTGTTCATCACGGTCGTGTCGGCGTTCAAACCGGTCACCACCGAGGTGGTCGTGTCGGTGACGTGGAGCTTCGGCCGCTCGTCGGCGGCGTTCGCGGCGGCAGCCCGGAACCCGTCGCGTGCCTCCCGCAACGCCTGCGCGAGGACACCGTCCGCGGTCGTCGCGGGCAGCCGCGCGGCAAGCTGCGCCGCCGTGACCAGACCGGGTGGAGTCCGCAGCGGTGGCGCGGCGTGGACCTGTGCTTCGTCGATACGGGTCACCAGAGTGTCGAGTGACGTGCGGAGCGTCTTCATCAACCTCGCGCCGGGGCGGGTGACGCGGCGCATCGTCGGCGAAACCGGCGCCGACGCGACGCGGCTCTGGGAGACCTTGAACCCGACGGCGAGGGTCTCGCCCGCGGCGGCGACCCGGCCGGGCACGTCCAGGACTTTCGGGTGGGCGGGCGCGGTGAGGGTCAGTGCCCGGCCGTTGCGCAGCGGCTCCGCGTCGGCTGCCGACGGCACGACCCCGGCCTGTGGGGTGATGTGCTTGGCATGCAGGACGTTGCCGATTTCCCGTGCCAGCTGCGCGGCCCGGATACGGGTGTTGGCCCGTTGTGCCTCGCCGAGTTGTTCCCAGGCGGAGGCCATCAGTTCTTCCTGCCGGTCCTGGACGACCTTGGTGCCGAAATGCGCCGCGACCCGGAAGCGGGGGTCGAGGTTGAGCCGGTGCACCCAGTTGTGCAGCTCGGCCGGTGGCATCGCGGTGCCGTCCGGCCGGGTGATCAACGTGGGCGTGAGCGCGTGCCAGCGCCCGTACAACGGCGGGGTGATCACCGGGTCGACCTGCCCGGCGAGGTCGGTGACCTGCGCCGCCAGCTCGGTGTTCGCGGCAGCGGCCGGTTGGTGCTGGTAGCTCTCGGCGAGATTGATCAGCCCGGCCATGGCCCGCTGCCACTCGTTTGGGTAAGGCGGCATGGGCGGCAGCGGTGGCGCGGGCGGCGGCTGGGGACCGTAGTAGTTGTCCCAGTTCTCGTGGCCGTCGAGGATCTTGTCGGAGTCGACGAGTCGCAGTGCCCCGCCGAGCCGCAGCACCCCGCTCGGCCGGGTGGGCGTGGTCAGTTCCGGCAGGGCGAAGTCGGTGGCGCGATGGGCGTCCATGTCGCGCAGGCCGGTGGGATCCTTGGCCTCGACGGGTTTCAGCAGCCGCACCAGGTCTTCGAAGTCGCCCTTGGTGCTCGTGACGAACGACCAGCGGTGGTAGTACGGGAGCCGACCGGCCAGCGGCCTCTCCCCCGGCCCCCAGCTCGCTGTCGTCGCGCGAATGTTCGCGGGTATCAAGCCGAGTCCCGCCTGCCGTCCCGTTTCGAACGCGGGCACCAGGAACGCGTGATAAGCCGTGTTGGCCTTCAGATGGCGAGGGCAGACCACCCGGCAGCAGGCGCTGTCCGGGGCGTCCCGCAGGACCTTGCCGAGGTTCGACAGCGACGTGCCCATCGCGCGCGGGTCGTCGATGGCCAGCGGCTCGTCGAGTGCGCCGTTGACGTGGACGTGCGCCCAGGCACCCAGTTCTCCCGGCGGTTGCAATGCCTCCGGCGCGGTCACGGCGATGAACGGCAGGGGCTCGCCGGAGGCCACGCCCTCCTCGAACTCGCCCACACCCGACTCGCCGCCATCGGCGAGAACGATCAGTGCCAGCCATGGGGCGAGTCGCCGGGTCGTCGCGTCGGGCAGGTCCGGGCTGTAGCGCCAGGCGAACTCCTCTTGATAGAACTCGATGTGCGCCAGGTAGTTCGGCTCGAAATTCGTCGAGAACGGCTGTGGCTCGGTCCTTGAGATCGCACGCGGATCCACCCCGATCACGTCCCCCGGGCCGTAGAGCTGCACCGGTTGCGTGACCGGCGCGTGCGGCGGCTTGCCACCCGTGGTCAGCGCCTCGCCGTTCAGTTCGAGCCGCACCGGGATCGTCGCCCGCTCGATCCCCGGCGGTTCCACGATCCTCGTGGACAACCCCGCGCGGAGCCAGGGCAGGAACGAGTAAGCGCCCTCGGTCATGCGCCGCTCCGTTCGGCCGACGTGGTTAGCTCGACCGGTTTCTCCGCGGCCGCGAGCCCGGTCCTGGTGATGCCGCCCGCGACGAGCACCTTCGTGCCCGACGCCGCCGTCGAGAACGCCCACCGGCCTTCGAGCAGCCCGGCATACGGGGTCCAGGCGCCGGCCGAGAACTGGAGCGCGCCGCGATATCCGGTCTCGTTGGCGGGGTGGTCGGAGCCACCCACCACCAGCACTTTCCCTTCGGCGATCGCGACCGCGCGGTGCGCCGCCCGGCCCGCCGGCATGGCGGCGACGTCGTGCCACGCTCCGGCGGCGAGGTCGTACACCTCGGCGGTGGCGCGGGCGAACGGGTCGAACCCCTCGGCGGTCGCTCCCGGCGCCCGGCCTCCGGCGATCAGGACGGTGGTGGCCGACAACGCGGTCGCGGTGTGCCCACTGCGTGGATGGCGCAGGCTGCCGGTCGGCTGCCACTTCGCGGTCGCCGTGTCGTACAGCTCGCAGAACGCCAGATCCGCGTCGTCGGCGGCACCGATCGGCACGCTTCCGCCACACACGAGCACCTTCGCGCCGCCCTGCAAACCGACCGCCGTATGGCCGGCGCGGGCGTCGGTCATGCCGTGCTCGACGGTGGTCCAGGTCCCGGCGACCGGGTCGAACACCTCGGCCGACCGCAAGGCCATCAGCCCGCCGCCGGGCCGGGCACCGATGCCGCCCGCGACGAGCACCTTCCCGTTCGAGAGCGGCACCGCGCTGTGCCCCCAGCGGCCGTCGGCCATGTTCTGCGCGACGTTCTGCCAGGAGTTCGCCTCCGGGTCGAACACCTCGGCGGTGTTCAGCGGCGCCCCGGCAGGTCCGACCCGGCCGCCGGTGATCAGCGCTTTCCCGTTCGGCAGCGGCGTGAGCGTGTGGAGTTGCCGGGCGGCACCCAGCAGTGCGGTCGCCTTCCAGGTCCCGGCCGTCAGATCGAAGACGGCGCTCTGCCTCACGCTCACCCCCGCCGCGTCCGCGCCGCCGGCGACGAGGACCTTCGTGGCGTCTTTCAGCACGACGGCGGTGTCGTGCTGGCCGTGCCAGCGCGCGGCCACGGCGTACTGGGGAGCGGCCAACCACGCGTCGGCCGCGAGAATGACGGTGGTCATCGAGGTTTTCCTCTCATGGCAGATAGATCTCGGCGGTGACGGCCAGTTCGGCCGCCGACGGCGCGGCGGGGCCGGACAGCGCCCGGCCGCCCACCACGAACACCCGGCCGTCGGCCAGGTCGAGTGCCGGGAAGTCCCAGCGCCCGGTGGTGAGGGCGCCGGTCGTCGTCCACGTGCCGGACGTCGCGTCGAACAAGACGGCGTCCCGGTATCCGGCGACGGCGCGGGGTCTGCCGACGCCACCGACGACCACCGCGCCGTGCGGGGTCCGGACGCAGCGATGCCCGCTGCGGCCGCCCCCCGGCAGATCCGCGACCCGTGTCCAGGCCCCGGTTTTCGGGTCGTACACCTCGGCCGACGCCAGGCTCTCGACCCGGTACGGGACAGTGGGCACGGCGTCGCCGCCGGTGACCAGCACCCGGCCGTCCGGCAGCAGCGTCGCTTGGTGGCCCTTGCGCGGGGTGAGCAGCTCGCCGGTCGCCGTCCACGTTCCTTCGGCCGGGTCGTACAGCTCGCAGAACGCGAGGGCCCGATCGCCGGTCGCGCCACCGACGACGAGCACCGCGCCGGTGTCCAGCGGTACGGCGACGTGGCCGGTTCTGGCGTGATTCATCGGCGCGGCCGCGGTCCAGGCCGACCTGGCGGGATCGAACAGTTCGGCCGATGCCAGAGCCGCGCCCCGAACGCCTGTGCCACCGGCGACCAGCAGCTTGCCTGCCGCGAACGTGGCCGTGTGACCGGTCCGCGCCGCCGCGAGCCCACTCGCCGGGGTGGTCCAAGCGCCGGTCGCCGGGTCGAAGACCTCGGCCGACGCCAGCAGAGCACCGTCCGCACCGCGCCCGCCGGCCGCGACGACCCGGCCACCGGTCACCTTCGTGGTGGTGTGCCCGCGTCGTGCCACCGACAGCGCCGCGGTCCCGGTCGCCCAGGTCCGCGAGACCGGGTCGAACATCGACGTCGTGGCGACCGCCGTGGTGGTGGCGTCCGCGCCACCCGCCACGAGCACCGCGCCGCTGTTCAGCCGGACGGCTTCCGCCCCGGACACGGCGGCCGGTGGGGACCCGGCCGCTGACCACACGCCCGGTTCGGCAGGCACGCCGCTTGCCTCGGCCTGCCGCAAGACGTGCAGCTGCCCGGCGAGTGACGGATCCGCGAAGATCCAGGCCGCCATGGCGTCCTCGGCGGAAGCGGCGCTGCGGAAACTCGACGCGGTCCCGGGCGGGAACGCCTGGTGGTTGTTCCGCGAATAGGCGACCACGAACCGGTCACCGGTGACCTGCACGGTGTCTTCGGCGGCGAACGGCTGCCGCCGCAGCGCCTCCTGCCGCGACAACGAGGACCGCGCGGTGCTGCTGTTCGCCAGGAGCTGGGTGAACACCGCGGGCGGTGGCCGGTACAGCTTCGGCCCGGTGCGGGCCACTCGCACGGCGAAACCCGCCGGAGGTTCCGACGGCGCCTCGTTGTCGATGATCGACATCTCGTAGCGGGCGCTGCGCCGCACCACCCTCGGTGACGCGAGCGCGCCGTCGGCGGCCACCAGTTCGAGCCCGGCGTCCTGGTGTTCGTAGGCGGGGCGGGACAGCTTCGCCGCGTCGTCCATGTCCTGGAACTGAGCCATGGCGAACTGGTCACCGGTCACCGACCGTCGCACCAGTCCGCTGCCGACCACGGGCGTGACGGTGAACTTTTTGCCGTCACTGGGCCGCTGCGCGCCGACCCGGTCGATCCGGACGTCGAGCGGAATGGCCCGCTGGTGGATGAACAGGCTGCCCAAGGGATGCAGCACGAGGTCGTCACCCGGGTCGAGCTGCCGCAACGTCACCAGCGCGTCGGCCCCGCCCGCGGGGAGCCGGGTCTGCCAGCCGTCGAGCTTGCGGATCTCCCCCTCCAGCAACGCGAGCACGGCGACGGGCGGCAGCGTGGTGGTGCGTTCCTCGCCCCACGTGATGTCGAAGTCGGCGGAGATCTCGAAGAACAGCAACGAAATCGAACCGCGACCGCGCGCCTGCCACGGCGCGGGGCCCGACAACTGGAAGTACAGGTCGATGCTGAAGAACCCGACTCCGAACGCCTGCAGCGACACCCCCGCCGAGATCTCCACGACGAACGAGAACGGGGAGAACCGGAACAGCGCGTCGAAGCTGAGGTGCCCCTCGATACCGAAGCCGCCGAACCCCAGCCTCAGCTCGGCTTTCGCGCCGAACTGGACGGTGTTGCTGGTGACCGCGAAATAGCCGGACACCCGGATGAGGCGGCCGGGCATGTTGATGATGTCGACCGACAGCCGCGGCGGCACCGGGAACGGCAGCGGTGGCGGGGTGAACGCGGGGTGGAACCCGCCGACGGACAACACGAAGTTCGGGTTGTCGCTCCAGTCGACGAGCAGGCCCATGCCGCCGTCGATGGTCATGGTGAGGATGCGGGAGTCGAACAGCTTCGCGAAGAACCACAGCCGTGACCGGTCGACCTGCAACGCGCCGATGAAATCGACCCGCAGCACCAGGAGCGGCAGGTCCTTGCTGGGCAGGATGCACTCCAGCACGCCGAGAATCGCGATGTTGCCCGGCGGGATCTCGACGATCACCCCGAGCGAAACGCTGACCAGCGTCGGCGTGCCCCAGCCGATCTTCGCCATCGGCCCGACGAGGAACCTGTCGTTCTCCGGCGGGAAGAACTTCCGCAGATCGCTGATGATCCTCGGCGCGTTCGCCACCACGTCCTTCGGGAACATCACCGACTCGATCGACCCGCTGACCACGCCCTCGAGCAGCGCGTCGAAGTCCATCCGCCGGTTCAGCCCGAGGATGCCGCCGACCCCCAGCAGGGTGAACCCGAACCCGAGCTGGATACCCGACCCGAATTCCGCGGTGAGCACGATCAACAACGAGAACCCGGCCGTGCCGTCCGGCATTCTGGTCGTGATCAGGCCGATCGCCTTGACCTCGATGAAACCGGCGAACATCAGCTCCAGCGCGCCCGCGTACTCACCGCGTTCCGGGTCGAAGTACAGGAAACCGCCGCCCGCGACGATGCCGGCGTCGATCGACAGGCCGACGCCGGTCGGCGGCTTGAACCCGAACGCGACGTCGACCGGGCCGAGGTTGCCGCCACCCTCGGGAAAGCTCACGTCGGCGGTCAAGCCCACTCGTTCGACGGCCGCCGTCAGCGGGCCGAGGGCGGCGGTGAGGTTCGCGGACAGTTCGACCGGCACGCCGTCCGGGCCCGGCGTCGCGATGACCTGAAGTGCGTGCACGTCGACCGGGCCGATCCGCAGATGCACCGGAAGCTGCACCCTGAGCCCGGCGCCGCCGTGGAACCGCAGCCCGTGCTCCGGGTCGAACGCGAAGCCGGTGGCGAACCCCGCCTCCAGGCTCGCGCCGCCGAAAAGGGTCTTGATGAACCCGTCGGCGGATTCGGCGTCGATCACCAGTTTGCCGCCGGTCAGGTCACCCTGGATGCTGGGTACACCGGTCACCTGGCCGTCGGCGAAGGCCAGTGTGAGACCGGCTTTCAGTTCGAGGCCGCCGATTTCGAGTCTGCTGCCGCCCGCGACACCCAGCAGCAGCATCGGTTCCGGCGGGGTGGCCCGGATCGACACCTCACCGCGCAGTTCCGCGGCGCCGTCCGGTGGTTTCAGCGTCAGCCGGAACGGGGGCCGCAGTGAACCGGTGGTCCCGGCGGGCAGCAGGCCCGAGGCCTTGAGTTCGGCGATCCAGTGTGGTGCGACGATTTCGACCGACTTGCTCGCCTCGACACCGATCGGCATGACGACGCTGATCGCGAGTCCGTCGCCGTCGACGGTGAGGTCGACCGCCCAGGCCTCCAGCCGGGCGGGCTGTCCACCTGCCGCGGGCACGAACAGCACGGGCAGCCGCGCCGCTTCGAGAAGATCCCTCAGCGCCTTCAGCAGCTTCTCTCCGTCCAGAACCGGGCCTCCCCAGCCGAAACGCTTACCCAGCTGACCGATCGGGTCGACCAGGAACGACGGCAGCTGATCCAGGCGCAGCCGGACTCGCTGGTGATCGATGCTCGCCGGATTCGCCGGATCGGCGTCGAGCCTGGTCACCTCCGCCAGGCCGAACAATCCGAACAGGCCGGTCAGCCGGTGGGCCGGATCAACGATGTGCAGGATGGCCAGGTCGAGAAGCTTTCGAGGCAGGTCGGCCACCAGATCGGCGACCTGCTGCGCGGGAACACCGGGCAGGGTCGGGCCGACCGTGCCGATGGCCGTGCCCAGCGCCAGGTAGCTCTGCCCGATCTGACCGCAGCGGGTCAGCACTTCCGCGCTCCGCGCGACGATCTCGGCCGTGTTGCCCGAGGCGATCGCGGACTCCAGCGCGGCAGCGGCGGGGGCCATCGTCTTCGTCACCGTGGCGACGGAGTCCTGCGCGGCCCGCACCTGCGCGTTCGTCACCAACGCGGGCGGGAACACGGTACCCAGCTCGGCCAGCAGGTCCAGCAGCCGCTCGCCGACCATCCGGTCGCCGAGCGCGGCGATCGCCCTGGCGAGTTCGAGTGCCAGCTGTTCCACCGTGCCCGCTCTGTCCGCCATGGATGCTCACACCCTTGTCGCGTCGAAGGTGGCGAGGATTCGCGGATAGCTCAAGCCCGCCAGCTCGGGTAGCCGAGGAACCAGGTCGTCGAGCGCCGCCCGTAGCCCGTCGCTGCCCCGGCGGGCGAGGACGGCGTGCATCCGCGTGACGCAGTCCGCCAGCGGCTCGTCGTTGACCGTGACGGGAAGCCGGGCACCCGCGTCGACGTCCGGCAGCCTGCCGAGGTGCTGGTAGACGGCCGAAGCGCCACTGCGGTGCCAGGTGGCGATCACCTGCCTGTCGTGGTTGACCAGGTTCACGAGTTCGGCGCCGTGCCGTTCCCAGAACACGACCAGCTCCCGCCCGAACGGGCTGGCGGACAGGTCGTCCCGCACCCGGACGCCGATCTCGGTAGGCCGCGGCGGCGTGTCCTGGCTCGCCACGGCGGCGGCGCTCGGCATCCTCACCGGGACCTCTTCGCCGTCGAACAACGCGGTCAGGTTGGCAGGCACGGTCCGGATGTCCGCCGGGCTGGTGGCCAGCACCGGCGTGACGTTGTACTTGGGAGTCACATTGTCGCGGAGCTGGATCATGATCGCGTTGAGGGGCGCCACAAGCGTTCCGTTCACCTTCCCCGGTGTCTCGGGGAAGAACTCCTTGGCTTCGAACTCCGCCACGCCCGTCACGATGCCCATAGCCCGGACGTCGGGGGTCACCACGGCGGCGCCGGAGTCCCCTGGGATGCCGAAGTACACCGCGTCCGGTGGCGTGCCAGGAGGAATGTGCGGCACCACGATGAACTGCACGACCTGCCCGGCGGCGGGATTGCGGACGAAGTCGACGATCCTGCCCCCGGTCTTTCCCGTTCTGTTCCCGTACTTGCGGACGAGATAACTGTCGTCGCGGTATTGCGCTTCTGTGGGGTTCGGCGCGATTCCCTTGATGGGAAGGTGATCCTTGATGCCGCCGAAGTATTTCGTGCCCGGCCGGAGCCGGACCAGTGCGATGTCCCGCCAGCTGTGCGGGACGAAGTCGCCCTGCCAGAACTCACCGTACCCGTCGTTACAGCAGTGCGACGAGGAGCAGTCCCCGTTCGGGTCCACTTGTCCGACAACGGTTTTCTCCCGCACCGGGGCCTCGATGACCTCCTGCTTGCTTTCGATCCCGGCGAGTTTGCACAGGGAGTGGAAACAGGTCAGCGCGTAGATCTTCTTGCCAGGAGCAGCGACGTCCTCCATGAGGAGTCCGATGCTGCCTCGGCTCTGGTCGTCGATCCGGCCGGTGATCGGCCCGCCACCCGCCAGTACCTCGTCCGCGAGTTGCATGTCGACGTCGGGGGGCGGCTCTCGTTTACCCAGTGGCTCGCCCGGCGCGGGCTGCGGCAGGACCGCGTACCGCCGGTTGGTCATGGCGACGACGTTCGTCGGATAACCCTCCATAGTGGACGGAACGCGCTCGTCGGGCGCCACCTCGGCGAACGGCAGCTTGCGGTCGACATACACCTGGATGGCCAGAAACCCTTGATTGACACCACCTGCGCGCTTCGCTCCGCCGCCGACGGCGTGCACGCCTGGAATGCGGAGCAACGTCTTCTCGGCCCGCCGGACGGCGGCGTGGAACTCGGAGTCAGTGTCCATGCCGCACCTGTGCTTCGGCCGCCGGACGAGACAGAGCGGCGATGAGCTCGGGATACGTCGATCCGGCCAGATCGGGAAGTCTTCGCCGCAGTCGGTCCAGCGCCGTCCGCAACTGCTCCCCCGCCGCCGCACGCAGGGCGTCGTACAGCCTGTCGAGGCACTGACGCAAAGGCTGACCGTTGACCGTCGCCGGGATGGTGAACGTTTGGTCGCTCAGCCCACGCAACAGCACCTGGTAGACCGCCGACGCACCGCTGCGATGCCACGCCGTGGCGACCCGCCGGTCGGCGTTCACCAGACGCCGTAGTTCCGGCGCGTAAGCCCGCCAGAAGTCCAAAAGTTCGCGCCCACCGGGCGTTTCCGCGAGGTCAGCGGCGAGTCGGCCCGCACCCGGCGGTGCCGCTCCCACCACGGTTGCCACCGCGGCGGGAGCCGGAACGGGGACGACCACCCGCTCGCCGTCGACGACGGTGGTGACCGTCGGCCTGCCCGGTACGGTATGCGTCTGCCCCGGCTCGGTCGCGGTGCCGACGGTCAGGTCGAGCCCGAGGCCGGCGAGCTTGTTCAACACCGTGGCGATCGGGAAGGCCACGCCGAAGTACGTGCGTTCCGGTGGATTCGTCAAGGGCGGTTTGATCACCCCGGCGAGCGCGCGGCCGAAGTTGAGGCCCAGCACACGGTTCGAGGTGTCCACGGTGACCGATCCGGAGTCGCCCTCCGCCAGGTAGTGGTTGTGCTCGTCGGCGGGCACCTGCGGATTCGGATGCGGGGCGATCACCAGCGCGTCGCGCGCCCATACCCGCGTGGCGCCACCGTCCGGCGGCGGGCCCGGGAAGAGGATCTCGCAGTGCGCGGCGATGACGAACCCACCGGTGAACCCGGTCCGCGCACCACGTTTACGGACGAAGTAGCTGCGTGCTGCGAGTTGCTGATCGGTCGGAGGCGGCGCGATTCCCGTCACGGCGACGTCGTCGTCCCCGGGATCCTCCCCGGCGGCCACACTGGAGCGGCGCAGGTCGTAGCGATAGCTGGTGCCGCCGTCCAGCCGAGCCACCGCCGCGTCCCAGTCCGCGTTCTCCGCACCGCCCGCGTAGCGGCCGAAGATTCCCTCCGCGCACGTCGAGTGGGTCTTCAGGTCGTTCTGCCCGCACACTGTCGTGCCGACGACGGGCCCGTGTGCCACCGTGAGGTCGTAAACCTGGCCCTTGTCGTTGTACCGCGGATCGACCTGGGAAAGAACATGGTGACATGTGAGGGCATAAACCTGGTTCGGGTCCTGCGTGGCGCGCAGGAGGCACCCGAGAGTGCCGACGTTGCCCTCCATGAGGCTGCCCCGCATGGCCATCCCGCCGGTGATCGGCCGGTGCCGCTTGTTGTCCACAAAGGTCTCGTCATCCTTCGGGTACACGGTGCCGATCGGCTCGACCGCCGGCCGGGGATCGCTTAGCACCAGCACATCCGTCGGCACCCCACCGACGTCGGCGGGCACCAAGTCGGCGGCGTCGAGCGCGGCTCGAGGCAGTTTCTCCCGGACGAAGACCGTGACGGCGACCTGTCCGGTCGGCTGCCCGTCGACGATCTTCGCGCCGACACCGACACCGGTTATACCCGGTCGCCCGAGGAATTCCCCCGCCACCCGATGACGCAGATTTCGCATTTCCTCGGAAGCCACAGGTTTCCCTCCAGCGCACGTGGTAGGCATTCGAGCATGGTCGAATACGTCGGCGCCGGTCAATCAAAGGACGAAAGTCTGCCCTTTGGGGAATCTGCCGTCGTGTCGGCAAGATGAATTCCCGGGAAAGGCGAGAAACAACGTCGCCTGGTCGCATTCGGAAGTCGCACCACTTACGAACTCGACCACACCCGGGACACCAGGAGAAGATTCATATTGCGATAGCCATATTCCACCATGCGGATAGTTCCGGAGGATCGGGAGGCAGGAATGACAGGCTCGCTCGACGGCGTAACGGTGGTCGAGGTCGGTGTTTTCCTGGCGGCGCCGTTCGCCACGGCACAGCTGGCCGATCCCGCCGTGCGAGTGCTCGTGTGGCGGGGCGGCGGGGACAAGGCGTTCGTCGCGGGAACGGACATCCGGCAGTTCGCCGAGCTCCACACCGGACAGGACGGAGTCGATTACGAGACGTCGATCGCGCAGGTGGTCGACAGGCTGGAAGCCGTCCGGAAACCGACGGTCGCCGTGATCCGCCGAGCTTGCACGGGCGGTGGACTGGCCCTCGCGGCCGCGTGTGACGTGCGGGTCGCGGACACCAGCGCCCGCTTCGGCGTCCCGATCGCCGGAACGCTCGGGAACTGCTTGTCCGCCAACACGATCTCCCTGCTCATGGGACACGTGGGCCCGGGGGCGACGCTGGACCTGCTGCTCCGCGGGCGCCTGCTGGACGCCGAGACCGCCGCATGCGGCGACGCCTGCTGGTGCCGGACGAGGACGTGGTCTCCACGGTGTTCGGCAGCGAGGACTTCGCCATCGGGGTGCGCTCGTTCCTGGCGAGAGAGAAGCCTGACTGGACCGGCCGCTGATTCGCCCGTTCGGCAGACAAGCGCGTCCGTTTCATGATTGTTTATACGCGTACGCGTTCCAAACAGAACTGGGGATCCACAAGTGAAGATGAAGATCGCGGCGACCGCCGCCGTCGTGGGCGCGCTGGCCTCGACGATCGCGTTCGCGCAGCCTGCCAGCGCGGGCGTCGACCCGAGGTACCACTACGAGTCCAGCTGGTCGGAAGAGGGCGACTGCCAGATCAACGGCTACTTCGGCAAGCAGAATGGCCGTTGGTCGGACTACTTCTGCTCGGCGTCGGCCTGGTCCTGGGACCTCTACATCAAGCCGTAACCCGCGAGGGGTGTAGGGACCTGAGCGTCCCTACACCCCGAGGAGGGCCGATCGACCCGGAGCTCGCGGCCTGGGTCCAGAATCGACGACGTGCAGTTCACCATTCTCGGGCCGGTCGAAGCCCTCGGACCTGACGGGAGCCCGGTCGCCCTCGGCGGCCCGCAGTTGCGCGGGTTGCTCGCGCTCCTGGCGCTCGACGCCGGGCGTGTCGTTTCCGCCGGGCGGCTGATCGACGGACTGCACGGCGACCACCCTCCCGACGGAGCCGCGGAGGCGTTGCAATCCCAGGTTTCGCGGCTCCGGCGGCGGTTGCGGGATGGTGGGGCACCCGACGGGTTGGTCGAATTCACGGCCGCCGGTTACCGGCTGGCCGTCGATCCCGAGGACGTCGATGTCCACCGGTTCGAACGGCTCACCGCTCAAGCGCGCGAAACTCCGGACCCGGCTGTCGCGCACGAGCTCTTCGCCGAGGCTTTGGCTCTCTGGCGCGGACCGGCGTTCGACGGGCTCGCGGACGCGCCGAGCGCGGCCCGGCTGGCCGAGTCGCATCTGGCCGCGGTGGAGGATCACGCCGAGGTGAGGCTGGCGCTCGGCCATCACGAACGGCTCGTCGCCGAACTCCGCGCGCTCACCCGTGAGCACCCGCTCCGGGAGCGGCTCACCGGCAGTCTCATGCGGGCGTTGACCGGCAGCGGCCGTTCCGCCGAGGCTTTGGCCGTGTTCGCCGAGATACGGAAACGCCTTGCCGACGAACTCGGCACCGAACCGGCGGCGGAACTCGCGGAGGCGCACTTGGCGGCCCTCCGAGGCGCCGCACCTGTTCCGGCCCGGCGCGTGCCGGTGCCGCTCACCGGGCTGGTCGGCCGCGACGCGGAGCTCGGCCTGCTGGCCGAGGCCTTGCGTGATTCCCGGCTTGTCACGCTCACCGGGCCAGGTGGCGCGGGCAAGACCCGGCTGGCTGTCGCAGTCGCACCACGTAGGTCAGCCGAAGTGTGTTTCGTCGAGTTGGCCGCGACGACTGACGTGCCGCGAACGGTGCTCTCCGCGCTAGGGCTGCGCGAACAGGGCGTACTCGTGCCGGGCGCGGCACCGGAGCCTGCCGACCGCCTGGCCGCGGGGCTCGCCGACCGGCCGCTGCTGCTGGTCCTCGACAACTGCGAACACGTCGTCGCCGAGGTCGCGGACCTGGTCCGGCGGCTGCTCGGCGAATGCGCGGGCCTGCGGGTGCTCGCCACGAGCCGCGAGGCATTGGGCTTGACCGGCGAGCGGCTGGTGCCGGTCGGCGCGCTGGCGGACGAGGCGGCGGAGCGACTGTTCGCCGAGCGGGCCGCGGCGGTGGCGCCCGGCGTCGTCCCCGATCCGGGCGCGGTCAGGCGGATCTGCGCCGCTCTCGACGGTCTGCCGCTGGCGATCGAGCTCGCCGCCGGCCGCCTGCGATCGATGTCCGCGGACGACGTCGCCGACCGGCTCGACGAAGCCGCGAACGCCCTGGTGTTGAAGGAGTACGCGGCCGCCGCGCGATGAGGCGACTCCTGGTTCGTCGCACCATCGGTACACGCCACAATCACCCTCATGCCCGATGACCGCCCGCTCGCCACGCACCGGATGATCACCGTCCCCGACTACCGCCTGATCACCCTCAACGATCAAGACAAGGACGCGGGTCCCGGATCCCCCAGCCTCGAAGACGCCGCACGGAACATCGCCGCGTCGGACGGCTGCACACTCGTCATCTCCGTCACGCAGGACCTTCTTCCCGTCGGCATCACCGTCACCATCCAGGACACCGCCCCGCACACGACCACCGACATTCCTCACCTGCACCTGGAATGCCCCACCGGACAACTCGCGCTCGGCTCACCCACCGGCAGCACCATCGGTATCGACGTCGAACCAGGAACGTATTCCATCGCCGTTGAACACCAAGGCCGCGACGCCGCTTCCGCGCGCCGGCAGGAAATACTCCACCGGTACACGTCGTCCGACGACTTCGAAGCCCTTGTCGACGCCACTCCCGTGACCGAGCAGTACACGATCACGATGTGGCGCACCGGCGACGTCCAGGACATCGATCAGAATGAGATCCAGTTCTCCTATCGGGCTCGCGACGATCGTGGCGTGTTCGAGGTCGTGCCGCGCGTCGATGGCACCCCGCTCACGGACTTGATCGACAAATTCGAGACAGACGCCGGGATGCGACCGTCGGGCGACGCCTATGGCGGCCTCGTCCCGCAGTTCTTCCGGTTCGGTCCGATGGAAGACCACTTCCACGGGAGGCTCGGCGACGCGAAGACTCCGCTGCTGGGGTGCGAGTGCGGCGAGTGGGGCTGTTGGCCGCTCCTGGCCCGGATCACCACGACCGACGACCTGGTGATCTGGGACGCCTTCGAGCAACCCCACCGTCCAGCACGCGACTACACCGGGTTCGGACCGTTCCGGTTCGACCGCCACCGGTACGACGACGCCCTCGGGAAACTGAGCAGGGCGGTCGACGAGGGGTCGTGAGCTTCATCAGGGGGTCCTGTCGGGCGCCAGGCCCGTGTCGGTCCGAGACCACGGCGGCTCGCGCGACGGTGGAGGATTCGGGACGTCCACCGTCCCAAATCCTCCACCGTCGACCCCGCACCAGAGCGAACCCCACCTACGCCTGACCTGCGCGGGAGGCGTCCGCGTGCGCTGGGTCGACGGTGAAGGAATCGGGACGTTGAATGTCCCAATTCCTTCACCGTCGCCAGGGCGCCCGGTCACGTCCGGAAATCCTCCCCCGTCGACCACACCGGCCTCCAGAACAAGCCCCACCCCCGGCGCCGAGACGCACCAGGTCACCGGGCGAAGGGGTCACGTGTTCCCCAGAAAGCCCTTCACGTTCCCCTTCGATGTGATAAATGAATGACGACTCCGGGGGGAGGCGTCATGCTTCGTATTCACTTCACCGACCACGACCTGGCGCGCGTCCGTATCGCGGCCGCGCCGGATCCGCTGTGGGAAACCGTCCTGGCCATGCAGAAACTCGCGCTCGACGGCATTCCCGCCTTCGCCCGCTGGCGGCGCCGCGTACGGGAAGAACTCCGGGAGCGCGACGCCCGGACCGCGGTGCGTTTCCTCCAGGCGATCGCGCCGCCGGCCAGGTACTTCCCGGACTTCCTCACCCCCGCCGAGTCCGCGGGCGGACTGAAGGCGGGGCTGGCGGCACTCCGTGGGACGCCGTCGGATCGACTCGGGCGCGAAGTCGGACTGATGGCGCAGCACCACCGTCTCCCCAAGTGGATCCATGGGCTGGCGGAGGGTGTGGCGCTCGATCAGGTCGCCGAGGCGCTCAAGATCGCCCACGACACCCTGGTCGCTCCACAATGGACAACCGTGCGAACCCAGGTCGACACCGACCGGGCCTTGCGTTCACGCCTCGCCGGCGAAAGCGGGACCTTCGGCCTGCTCGACTCACTCCGACCGGCTTTCCGCTGGGAGGCACCGATCCTGACCGCGCGCTACCCCATCGACCGCGATCTCCACCTCCGGGGTCGCGGTATCCGGCTCGTCCCGTCCTACTTCTGCTGGGACACTCCGGTCGCCCTCGCCGACGACGACCTTCCGCCGGTCGTCGTCTTCCCGGTGTCCCACGAGCACGAACCCGCGCCGCTGCCAAAACACCTGGCCACCCTGCTCGGCCGGACCCGCGCCGCCGTTCTGTACGCGGTGGCGGGCTGCCCCAGCAGCGGCGAACTCGCCGACCGGCTGGGCATTTCGGCGGCCGCGGTTTCACGCCACACCACCGTGCTCCGCGACGCCGGACTCATCACCAGCCGACGCCACCGAGCCGTGGTGCTGCACAACCTCACGCCGGTCGGCTCCGCGCTGCTGGGCTGATGTCGCCACCAGTCGGCCGAGCTTGCAGGCGAAAAATGTATCGGCAAGTGCGATCCCGATCTCCGACACTTTGTACTTGCCGGTACATTTTTTCGGCTATACCTTGAGGGGCGGACAGCAGTCCCGACCCGGAAGAAGTCCCGATGCTCACGAAAAAGGGTGCCGCGACCCGCCAGCGGATCATCGACGCCGCCGCCGACGAGATCCGCGATCGCGGCGTGGGAGCGGCGACCCTCGACGACATCGGGCGCCGGAGCGGAACGGGCAAGAGCCAGCTCTTCCACTACTTCCCGGAGGGTAAGGAACAGCTGCTGATGGCCGTCGCCGAATGGGAGGCCGGTCAGGTGATCGAGGACCAGCAGCCGTATCTCGGGCAGCTGACCTCGTGGGAGGCGTGGCGCCAATGGCGTGACGTCGTGGTCGAGCGATATCGGCGGCAGGGCGTGCACTGCCCGCTCGGGGTGCTGATCACCGAGATCGGCAGGCACACGCCGGCCGCGCAGGCGGTGACCAGGCAGCTCCTGGAGCAGTGGCAACGTCAGATCCAGGCCGGTATCGAGGACATGCGGGAGAGCGGTTCGATCAGCCGGGACATCGACCCGGTCCGCGCCTCGGCCGCCTTGACCGCCGCGATCCAGGGCGGCGTGACCATCCTCATGTCCACCGGATCCGCGGATCATCTGGAAGCGGCGCTGGACCTGTACTTGGACTACTTGCGCGTCGGTGCGCCCTTGTACAGCTGAAGCCGCGGGTCAAACAGCTCCGCGGTGACCTCGTTATTTCGTGCAGCTTGCCGTCGGCAGGGGCTCTCGTAGCGAGGTCTCGGCCTGGAAGTCCTGATGGGCAACCAGATCGACGGCCAGCACGGCTCGCTGCGCACGGTCGCGTTCGGCTCGGCCTACGAGCTCACCGTCTGCCCCGGCGCCGGCCTCGGTGCCGAAATCGATCCCGAAAAGCTCCGGCGCTACCGCCAGGACCACTGACGCCCACCACGAATCAAGGAGGATTCATGACCGCCATCCACGAGACGGCCACCGCGGCCGCCGACGCCGACGGCGAGTTCGAGATCCACACGTGCGTCCGGCCCCGTACCAGATCCCGACCGACGGCGCCTGCGGCAAGCTCATCGCCGCGGCGGGCTGGCACGCGTGGCGCCCGGCGCACCTGCACGTCAAGGTTTCGGCTCCGGGCCACGAACTACTCGCCGCTCAGCTGTACTTCCCGGGCGACGAGCACAACGACGACGACATCGCTTCGGCGGTGAAGCCGGAACTCGTGCTGGACCCGCGTCCGTCGGGCGATGGCGAGGCCGTCGAGTACGGCTTCGTCCTCGACCCCGAACGTCCCTGACCCGACGACCGTCCCTTTTGGAGTGACCGATGCTCTATCACGTCCGCATGTACGTTCGTCTCCCGCCGGACCTCGATCCGGCGGACCGAGCCGACATCATCGCGCGGGAGATGGCGTACAGCCAGAAGCTCCAGCGAGAGGGAAAATGGCCGCAGCTGTGGCGGATCGCGGGCGAGTACGCGAACTTCTCGATCCTCGACGTCGCCGGCCACGACGAGCTGCACACGCTGCTGTCCGGCCTGCCGTTGTTCCCATACATGGACATCGAGGTCACCCCGCTGGCGGCGCACCCGTCCAAGATCGCGGTTTGAGCGATCGGCCGATGCCGTGGCAGACGAGGCCCGCGCTGCCGAGCTTCTCCGGGTCGAGATGGTTGCGGGTGTCCAGCACGACAGTGCCGTCGAGAAACTTGGCCATCCGTACCCAGTCCAGCGCACGGAACTGCGGCCAGTCGGTGAGGAGCACGAGCGCCTCGGCGTTCTCCGCGACCTGATAGGGGTCGTCCATCACGGTGATGCCGTCGACCTCGGTTCCGCCCGCCACCGTGGGATCACAGGCCAGGAGTTCGGCGCCTCTGGCGGCCAGCAGTTCCGCGACGGCGAGCGCCGGTGAGCCCCGGAGGTCGTTCGTCCCCGCCTTGAAGGTCAGGCCGAGCAGTCCGACGCGGGCGCCGTCGAGCGAACCACCGAACGCCGTGGCCAGTTTCGTGACGACCCGTTCTAGCTGCTGGGCGTTGCTCTCGATGGTGGCCCGCAGTAACGGGAAGGAGAAGCCGACGGTGTCGGCCATCCGCAGCATCGCGTCACTGTCCTTGGGCAGACAGGAACCACCCCAACCCGGCCCCGGTCTCAGGTAGGAGCGGCCGATCCTGGGGTCGCGTCCGACGGCGTCCAGTACCTCGTCGACGTCCGCGTCGAAGTGCTCGCACATTTCCGCGACCGCGTTGACGAAGGACAGTTTCATGGCGAGGAAACAGTTCGCGACGTACTTCACCAGCTCGGCACTCGCCGCGTCGGTGACCAGGACCGGCGCCCTCAGCCGGGAGTACAGTCCGGCGACCCGCGCTCCCGCCTCCGGTACGTCGGCGCCCACCACGATCCGGTCCGGTTTGAGGAAGTCGGTGACCGCGCTGCCCTCCCGAAGGAACTCCGGATTGCTCACCACGGCGACGTCCGGACGGTCGAGCAGCCCGGCGATGCGCACCGAGGTTCCCACCGGGACGGTGGATTTGTTCACCACCACGCAGCCGACAGGCAGCGTGTCCCGGATCCGCGCCACCGTCGACTCCGTCGCGCGCAAGTCCGCACCACCGTCGGCGCCCTTCGGCGTCGGCAGGCACAGGAACAGGAACTCCGTGCCGGCCACCGCGGCATCACCGTCCACGGTGAACTCGAGTCGCCCGCTGACCTGCCCGTCACGCACCAGGTCGGCCAGGCCGGGCTCCAGCATCGGAATCCGCCCCGCCCGCAACCGGTCGATCTTCTCGACGTCGATGTCCACGCACATCACCTGATGCCCCAGGGAGGCGAGACACGCACCGGTCGTGAGCCCCACATAGCCGGTACCGATCACGACGATCCGCCGTTCTGCCACCGATCCACCCCCAAGTCTCTCGATCGTCGGTTCCGGCTCGCCTGGACCGACGGGTCAACGTCTCAGTGCTTCCCGTTCCCGGGCGAAGAAGGCGATCGTCTTGCGCAGGCCGGCCCGCAACTCCGTGCGCGGCCACCAGCCCAGTTCGCGTTCGGCGAGTTCGATGACCGGTTTGCGCCGCCGCGGATCGTCGATCATCGTGGGCACGAACTTCAGCGAGGACGCGGAGCCGGTCAGTTCCTTGATCAGGGTCGCCACCTGGCGTACGGACAACTCCACCGGATTGCCGACGTTCACCGGGCCGAGGTGGACGCGTTCGAGCATCCGGACGAGTGCGTCCACCGTGTCCTCGACGTAGCACAGTGACCGGGTCTGCTCCCCCGATCCGTGAATGGTGAGCGGCTCGCCCGCGAGCGCCTGCATGATCAGGTTCGGCACGAGCCTGCCGTCGTCGGTACGCATCCCGGGTCCGTAAGTGTTGAAGATCCGGACTATCCCGCAGTTCGTGCCGTATTCCCTGGCGAAGGCCGCGCACGCGGCTTCCCCGAAACGCTTGCTCTCGTCGTAGACGGCGCGCGGGCCGATCGGATTGACGTTGCCCCAGTACTCCTCCGTCTGCGGATGGGTCAGCGGGTCACCGTAGACCTCGCTGGTCGAGGCCTGCACCAGCCGCGCTCCGGCGGCGCGGGCCAGTTCCAGCAACGCGAGCGTGCCCGCCGAACCGGTCCGGAGGGTCTCGATGGGCGCGCTCAGGTAGTCCGGCGGGCTCGCCGGGGAGGCCAGGTTGACGATCGCGTCGAGCGGATCGGTGATCGCGAGACCGTCCACGATGTCAGCCTCGACGAAATCGAATCGCCCCGTTTCCGCGAATCCGTCGAGGTTCCGCGGCCGCCCGGTGCTGAGGTTGTCCACGCACAGCACGGAGTGGCCGTCGGCGAGCAGGCGCGCGCACAGGTGACCACCGACGAAACCGGCGCCACCCGCGACGAGAATCCGCCGAGGCCGCCCCTCTCTGCCGGTCATGAACGCTCCCTTCCGACAAGGTCCGCGAAGCGGATTCCAGTGCGGTGTCCCCGCCTGCCGTCCGGCAGGAGTTCACGGTCAGGCCCTGCTTTCAGGATCTACCTGACGAAGAAGACAAAGCACACGCCGAAGACATCGCCGTGATCCAGGCTCACCGTTTCGTCGGCGCCTACACCTTCTCGCAAAATGCGAAGGAGTTCTCTCAATGTGAGAACGTCTGATCCATGGTGACAGCGACGCGCTCGGCGGCAGCACGTCCCGAGCGCCACGCTGGAGACGATGAGCGTCCCAAGCGTGGCGCTCGGCACACCGCTCACCCACCCGATAACTCGGGTGCAGGCGGGCCTCGCCGTCGGCTACGGTCGCGGCCATGACCGCGGAGGACTTCGTGCCGGCCGGTTTCGTCCCACCGGCCTCGCTCGTCACCGACCAGTTCCACCTCGAACCGCTGGGACCGCGGCACAACGAGGCCGACCATGCCGCCTGGACGTCGAGCATCGAGCACATTCGCGCCACCCCCGGCTATCCCGACGGAAACTGGCCACCGCGCGACGGCATGACCCTCGAAGAGAATCTCGTCGATCTACGCCGCCACGCCGAGGACTTCGTTCACCGAAAGGGTTTCACCTTCACCGTGCTGAGCCCGGAAGACGGTGACGTCATCGGTTGCGTCTACGTGTATCCCCCGGAGTCCGAAGAGTCGGATGTCACGGTGCAGTCCTGGGTACGGGCCGACAAAGCCGACCTGGACACCGCGCTCGCCGACGCCGTCGCACGCTGGCTGGCCGCCGTTTGGCCTTGGAGGCGCGTGGATCGCTGCGGTCGCTAGGCGCTGTCCTACCCGGCGATGCCCCCACTCAGGCGACTTCCGCGACCGCGCGTTCCCGTACCTCCCGGACCACGACGGAATGCTTGAACGCGGACGACACCGCGCTCAGCCAGGCACTTTCCTCCCGCATGCCGGGGTGCGCGTCGCGGTGGGGCCGATGTGGCCAGCTGCGGCCCGCCTCGCGCATCACCAGCGCGGCCGCCAGTTCGGCGGCGGCGCGCGTGGGTTCGTCGACCGGGGTGCGCAGCCACTCTCCAAGGTGCGGTGGGACGTGCGCACGCAACGCCAGCAGTCCGTCGCGGATCTCGATCACCCTGCGGTACAACGTGAACTCCAGGTCGTGGCGCAAGGGCAGGGCGATCTGCGGCTGAGCGGCGACGAGCTCCTTCCATAGTGGAGTCACCGCCCGGATCCCCTTCCACGCACGGGCAAGCCGAAGAGCGCCGTCCCAAGTGGTGAACAGTCCACCGAGGACCCACAGCACCATCGCGCAGAGTCCGAGAAGGCGGGCGCGCGGCAGGAAGTCCAGGTCCGCGAGGTCGGTGATCTCCAGCCACAGTGAGGGAAGCCCGGAGAACAACACCCAGCCGATGGTCGCGACGGCGGCGCAGACGAGAATCCGCAGACCGGTCCGGAACGTCCCCCGTGGACGGCCCGCCGCGCTGCGGGCCAGCGTGCGGATGAACATGACCAGGCAAGTGACGGCGTACGCCGTGAGGATCACCTGATAAGCGACGATGCTCCAGCGCCACTGGAATCCGGAGGTGCCCGCCTCCAGCCGATGTGGGGCGAAGTCCAGGTAGCACAGGACCATCAGGATCCAGCACACCGCGATCGGCCAGAAGGCCGTCGGCTTCTCCGGGGACCGCGTACTGCGGACAAGCTGCACCAGCGCGCGCATCGCGAGCAGTTGCAGCGCGTTGGTGACCAGCCTCGGGAGCAGGTCGTCGCCGAGCAGGCGGACCGTGCCCTCGGCCGAGATCGCGAGGGCCGCCGCCATGCTGAGGAAGAACGTGACGAGGTGCTTCGGTCCGGTGCGGACCGTCATCAGCCGGGTGAGGCCGATCAGCGCCAGCAGCGCGGCGGACAGGTAGCTGATCATGAACCGAGGGCGTGGCGCAGCCGATCGGATCCGGGGCCAGCGCTCACGGCGCGGCGCATGAGCAACGACGCGACGAGTTCGGCCTCCTTTTCCTGCTCCTGCGCGTAAGTCGTGCGGCCGAGGACGCGCCGGACCAGATCCACCGAAAGGCTGGGGGTGATCATCGCGGCCACCGTCTCCGGCAGCACCTCGCCTTCGACGTGCCCGCACAGCAGATGACCGAGTTCGTGCAGCAGGATGTGCCGCTGGTGCAACGGAGACGTGTCCCGCGTGTAGAAGACGTAATCCGCTCGATCGGTCGCGGCGAGCACGCCGCACGGCGCTCCGGGCCGCGCGTCGAGCGCCACCAGCTCGATGGGCCGTCCCCGCATCGCCGCGACCTCGGCGAACAACGTGGTGACGTCGAACGGATCCGGTAGCCGCACAGCGGACGCGATCCGCTCGCATCTGCGCCAGAGCGCGCTCTTCCTGCCAAGCATGACTACTCCCCCTGCTCCCGCTTGGACTCGCGCCGACTGATCGCCTCGACGATATCGGCCACGGTCCCGAGCCCCTCCTCGGACAGCGTCACCGCGCGCAACGCCAGGTTGCGCACCGCGTTGTTCCGCAACGCTCCCAGCAATTCGATCTCTTCGGCAAGAGCTCTCCCCTGTTCGTCGTCGAAGAAGTACGCGGGCGGAACCTGGAAGAACGCCGCGAGCGCTTCGAGGTGCCGCTTGGTCGGGTTGTCCCTGCGACCTGTCCGCAGTTGCCAGAGGTAGGCGGCGGAGAACGACTCGCCGGTGCTCTCCCGGCAGGCCCGCGCCACCTCCTCGTGACTGTGCTGCTCACCGTTGGGCCGCCGGACCACCTGGAAGAGGCGGTCGATCCGGCTCGTGAGCATGGTCTCCCGTGGTTCGGCCACCTTCTCCTCCATAAACTGAGATGAATGAGTCCACGTTGTCCGTTCATCTGAGATTGACAACGACGAACACGCTCCCCTAACGTCTCCCACGTTAGCTGAGATGAATGACCATGGGGAGTCGGTCGATTCTGGCTGACGCCCAGGAGGGGAGCTCTCATGAAGAAGTTGCTGGCCGCGGTCGCACTGTCGCTGGGCGCGCTGACCATGTCGGCGACGCCGGCCTTCGCGGTGGAGACCGGGGATTTCTACGCCACCGGCATCGGCCCGGGCCCGGGGGACGCCGTCACGTCGGCGGAAAAGGTCGCTCGCCTGTACGCCCGCAACACGGGCTGGCAGGACTCGCAGTGCTACGTCCGAGGTTCGGACATCCGGTCGCACTTCAGTTACTACAGCGCGACCGTCTGGCTCTGGTGCCACCGCTGACAGTCGTTTCGTCCACCGAAAACCAGGAGGGGTAAAGCATGACCAGAACGATCGCCCGTGGTGCGGGGGCCGTGGCCCTCGCGGGGCTCATGGCACTCGCGCCGGCGGTGGCGAACGCCGAACCGAGCATCCAGGAGAGTCGCGCGTTCCTCGGGACGACGATCGAGAAGACCTCGGCGTCGGCCAAGCGAACGGCGCTGCAGCAGGCCTACGACCATGCCGCGGCTTACGGGTACACGCCCGAGCAGTGCGTGACCGTCCACCTCTACTCGGTGAAGATCAGCTTCGTGATGTACCGGGGTGAAGCCGGGATCAACTGCACGAAGTAGGCCGGTGCTCCACAGATGACAAAGCCCGGGGTGACGACAGGTCGTCACCCCGGGCCGAATCGAAGATCCCGAAGCTCAGCTCCGCAGATCGATGTACGCCAAGGCCGCCTGCCCGGCGAGCACCACGTACGCGTGCGTACCGTCCTGGGTGACTGCCGTGCCGTACGGGTAGGCACCCGCGGGCAGCTTCCGCGTCAGCGTGTTCGTGTTCGTGTCGAATTCGGCGAGCGTGCCCTGCGTCGTGTCGCTTGCCCGGCTACCCGCATAGACCCGGCTCCCGTCCGGGCTGATCGTGAGCAGATAGCCGTTCTGCAGACCCGGAACGCGCGTGACGACCTCGTGGGCGACCAGGTCGACCACGACCAGCGCGTTGCCGCCGTTCTGGTAGGCACGCGTTCCGTCCGGGGAAAGCACGACGTCTCCGCCTGAACCGCTCTTCACCGCGTCCACCACGGTGTTCGTCGTGGTGTCGATCGCGGTCAGTTCGCCGGACTCGGTCGCCGCCCAGACCTTCGTGCCGTCCGGCGAAGTGGCGAGCGCGTGGGCCGTGGTTTCGAGCTTGACCGCGGCGACCTCGGTATCCGTGGTGGTGTCGAGGACATGGACGGCTTCCCGTCCGGCGACGTACACGCGGCTGCCGTCCCGCGAAATGGTGAGCGACGTCGGATAGTCGCCGCCGAACGCGGAGGCGACCATGGTCTCCGACGCCGTGTCGATCACCGAGACGGCGTTCGCATAGGCGTTGGCGACATACGCCTTGGACCCGTCCGGTGTGAACGCGACTTCGAACGGACCTCGCTGGACCGCGATCGTGTTCGTGACCTTGTTGGTCGCGGTGTCGACGACGGTCACGGACGCGTCCGGCGGGCTGGTGACGTAGGCCTTCTTGCCGTCCGGGCTGAGCGCGACGGCTTCCGGATACTTTCCGGTCGGGATCAGGACGGTCGGATCGGCCGCGTTCGCGACACCGGTGGACACGCCGAGCAGGACGGCGGTGACACCGGCGACGACGGCACGCCGCGTCGAAGTACGGAACATAGTCGGAAGAACTCCTTTTCCAGGCACGGCGAAGCCGCGCCACCCCAGTTGACGAACCGGAACCTATCGGACGGAGCGGACAGTCCGCCAGAGGGTCTCAGCCACCTGAGCGCCGTCCCGGAGCCGGCGTCGAGCCGTCGGAGTGTCGACGTGGCGGTGCACGGACCCGTCCGCGCGGAGCGCGATGAGTTCCTCGTGCGCGGGCCATCATCGGCGCGATGCAGGGCACGATTCCGTACGGCTTGACGTTCGGGCTCGTCTCCTCGAAAACCTGGGCCGCGGGGCTGTCACTCTGTCAATTACGCTTCACCGGCTCGGGACCTTTGCGTCTCATCCGTTTTCTCGACGACGCCTGCGACCGCGACGTACTCCGCATGGCCGGTCCCAGCTACCAGTTCAAGCATGCTCGCCTGCAAGACCGCTTGGCCGCGGATTGGGCCACCCGAGGAGAGGCCCGGCCCGGCTGACGTCGAGTGCCGCGCGAATGGAGTAAGAACGAGCCATGGTGACGCTGGATCGGCTCGTGAACGTCCTCGGCGGATACGGGGCGAGGTTGTGCTGCTGCCCGGTCTCCCGCGAGGTCGCGCTCCGCGACGTGGTGATGTACGACGCCGCCGACCCGCGTGAACTGCGCGGGGACGTCTTCCTCGCCGTTGGGACGGACTCGATCGCCACGGCCGTCGACCTGGCCGTGGCGGCGCGGGCGTCGGTCGTCCTGGTCCGCGGATCGCAGCCGCCGGATCAGGAGGCGACCGAGCGAGCGGAGACCGGCGGTGTCGCGGTTTTGCTGGTGGAGCCGGACGTGTCCTGGGGCCAGCTCGCCGGAGTGGTCTACGGGCTGGTGCTGGAAGGCCGGGAGACCGAGTCGGGCCGTGGGCCGACCGACCTGTTCGCGTTGGCCGACAGTCTGGCGGACGCGCTCGGGAGCGCGGTGACCATCGAGGACCGGCTCTCCCGGGTCCTGGCCTACTCCAGCCGTCAGCATCAGGCCGATCGGGCGCGGCTGGAAACGATCCTGGGCAGGCGCGTTCCCGAGCCGGTCCGCGAACTGTTCGAGCACCGGGGTGTGTTCGGGCACCTCGCCGAGTCGGACGAACCGTTGTTCGTCGAGGCCGATCCCGAACACGGGCTCACCGGGCGCATGGTCGTCGCGGTCCGGGCGGGCCG
The DNA here is from genome assembly GCF_002234405.1 of Amycolatopsis thailandensis. Lineage (GTDB taxonomy): Bacteria > Actinomycetota > Actinomycetes > Mycobacteriales > Pseudonocardiaceae > Amycolatopsis > Amycolatopsis thailandensis. The sequence continues at coordinate 37,461 of NZ_NMQT01000112.1, forward strand.
GGAGGCCTTGGGCTCGATCTGGGTGGAATGCGACCAGCCGTTGTCCGACGTCCGGCGTGCGGTGCTGCGGGACAGTTCGCGCACGGTCGGCCTGCACCTGCTGCGGTCCCGGGCGAGCGCGGATCTGGAACGGCAGGTCGAATCCGATCTGGTGATCCGCCTGCTGGAAGGCACGCCGGACGCGGCGGCCGTGCTCAGCAGGCTCGGTCTGCCGCCCGGCCGGTTCCGGGTGATCGCGCTGCAGGCCCACATCGGCGACGAGCGCCATGCCGCACTCCTGCTCGCGTTCGAACGGGCGACGACCGGTTTCGGCTGGTCACGACCGGGTCGCAGCACTTTGTTCAGCAACACCGTCTACACCGTCCTGCCCGGGGACGACGTGTCGGCGGCCAGGGCGTGGGTCGGTTCGATCCGCGAAGCCCTGCCCAGGCAGGTGACGATGCTGGCCGGGGTCGGGTCGGGCGCGGTGTCCGCGGAGCTGCCGGCCAGCAGGCGGGAAGCCGACGAGTGTCTCGCGTTGCACGACGTCCGGCCCACCACGAAGTCCGCGATCGCCTACGACGAGGCATGGGACGACATCCTGGTGCAACGGCTGCGGGCCGCCGCGGCGTCCGGCCGGGCACCGGCCCGGGGACCGATCACCGAATTGCGGCGGCACGACAGCGCGAACGCCACCAGCTACGTCGCGACGCTGCGCGCCTGGCTGGAGGCGCAAGGGGACCTCTCGGAAGCCGCCGAGCGCCTGGACGTCCACCCCAACACGATCCGCTACCGGCTGCGGAAGATGGCCGAAGTGACCGAACTCCGGCTCGACCAGCCCGCGAAACGGCTGGCGATGATCATCGAACTGGCGGTCTCCGATCCGACCCCTTGACCGTTCCGGCCAAAACCGCCTGCCCTGATTGTCGGATCCGGACAATCATCGCCGTCCGATTCCGAGCCATCCTGACCGCGACAGCACCACTCGTGCAGCGGAGGAATTCATGGGCGATCTCGACCGGATCGACGGCGTCCCACGTTCGGCGATCGTGATCGGCGCCGGCGTGGTCGGCCTGTCGACCGCGTGGTTCTTGCAGGAACGCGGGGTCGGCGTCACGGTGGTGGACCGCGAGGGCATCGCGGCCGGTGCGTCGTGGGGCAACGCCGGCTGGCTCTCCCCCGGGCTCGCGTTCCCGCTCAACGAGCCCGGCGTCCTGCGCTACGGCCTGCGGACACTGCTGGACCGGCAAGCCCCGCTGCACGTCCCGCCGTCGCCAGACCCGCGACTGTGGTCGTTCCTGGCCCGGTTCGCCGCGAACTGCACCGGCCGATCGTGGACGCGCGCCGTCGAGGCGAACGCGCCGCTGAACGAAGAATGCCTCGAAGCCTTCGACGTCCTCACTGCCAACGGCGTCGACGCGCCGACCATCGAAGCCCCGATCACGGCGGCGTTCGAGACCGCTGGGCACGCCGCGGGCCTGATCACGGAACTGCGGCGCATCGGCGAGGCTGGGCAGGACATCTCCTACACCCGGCTCACCGGCGCCGAGCTCGCGGAGCGGTTCCCCCAGGCCACCGGGAGGCTCGGCGCCGGTGTCCGGATCGATGGACAGCGCTACGTGGATCCCGGCCGGTTCGTCGAGTCGCTGGCGCGGGCGGTGGTCAGCCGGGGCGGGACGATCCGGCACCGGTTCGAGGTCGCGTCGCTGCGCGCGCACCGCCACGCGATCAGCGTGCGCTCGACGTCGGGCCAGACGGTGAACGCCAACGCGGTCGTACTCGCGACCGGTGCCTGGCTGGGAGGCCTGGGACGGAAGTGGGGTGTCAAGGTCCCCGTGCGCGCCGGTCGCGGCTATTCCTTCACCGTGCCGACCGACGACCCGGTGCCCGGACCGCTTTACCTGCCGGACATCCGCGTGGCGTGCACGCCGTACCGGGGCGGCCTCCGGGTGGCAGGGACGATGGAGTTCCGGAAGCCGGACGCGCCACTGGATCCGGCGCGGATCGCCGCGATCATCGATTCGGCACGGCCGTACCTCACCGGGCTGGACTGGGAGGGGCGCACCGACGAATGGGTCGGCTCCCGCCCGGTCAGCACCGACGGGCGCCACGTGATCGGCGCGACGAGCACTCCCGGCCTCTACGTCGCGGGCGGGCACGGGATGTGGGGACTGACCCACGGGCCGGTCACCGGGCGGCTCCTGGCCGAGAACATCACCACCGGCAAGCAGCCCGAGGCCCTTCGGCCCTTCGACCCCCTCCGCTGATCGGGATGACGATGCCACCGGAAGAAGAGAGCACACAGTCCGAAGTGGACCGGCTCCGCGCCGAGAACGCCTTGCTGCGCACCGAGAAGGCCCTTCTGCTGAAGGCCGCCATCGGATTCGCAACCGACGCGGGCGCTTTCCCGCGTCCGCCCCGAAAACCAGAGACCCGCTGACGACGCGGGACTCACCGAAGGTCTGTGAGGGTCGGGGCTTTCCGCGCCCGGCCCTCACAGACGTCATCCATCGAAAGGCGATCATCACCATGACCATCGTCTCGTCAGGCCCTTGGCTCACCCCGGAGACTCACGCGCGCCTGGTGCGGGAGCTCGCGGCGTTACGGCGCCCCGCCGCCGACGACCGGGACGGCGACGACGAAATCACGCTCACCATCCACCGGCAGGCCCGGATCCGGCAGATCGAAGACCTGCTGCGCGGGGCCGTCGTCGGGCAGGATCCCCCCGACGACGGGATCGCCGAGCCCGGCATGGTGCTCACCGTCGAGTACGACGACGGCGACACCGAGACCTTCCTGCTCGGCACGCGCGACGAAGCAGGCCATGGCGTTCTTGAGGTCTACTCCCCCGATTCGCCCATCGGCCGCGCGCTGCACGGCGCGAAACCGGGTGAGCGGCGGGAATACCGTGTGCCGAGCGGCGACGCGGTCCGCGTCACCCTTGTCGGAGCGGAGCCTTACGGGCGGCATCGAGGAACCTCTCACTGATACCCGAACCCTTGGCAGACGCGCGAGCGGTCAAGCATGGCACCTTTGCCTTTCGGCCCAAACAAATCCGGCGACATCGACGATCTTCCTCGCGACAATGGGCTTCATGGAGGAGGTCGAGGTCGTCGTCGCCCACCACGACTGCGCGACGCTGCGCGTCGGTGAGGTGTTCCTGAAGATCGACGCCGATCAGACGCGCACCGACGTCGAGGTCGAGGCGATGGCCATGGCGCCGATCCCGACTCCCGAGGTCTTGTGGCGGAAGCCGCCCGTACTCGCGCTCGCCGCTCTCCCGGGAAAGGCACTCGGCCGCCTTGGCGAGCCATCGACAGCGTCACCGGAGGCGTGGGCGGCCGCGGGAGCCACGGTCCGGAGGTTGCACGACGCGCCGTTGCCGCCGCGGCAGGGCCGGAGTGCCGACGAGCTCGCGGCGCGCCTCGACGCCGAATGCGAGTGGCTCGTCGGCACCCACGTCCTCCCCGCTGACCTGGTCGAGCGCAACCGCCGACTCGCCGAGACGGTGCTCCGGCCGTGGACGCCCGTGTTCATCCATGGCGATCTGCAGATCTCGCATGTGTTCGTCGACAGCGACGAGATCACCGGCGTGATCGACTGGTCCGAGGCCGCCCAGGGCGATGCTCTGTTCGACCTCGCCACCTTGACGCTCGGTCACGAAGAACACCTCGCCGACGTCGTAGAAGGCTACGGCACCGACGTCGACCTCGACATGATCCGCGGGTGGTGGTCCTTGCGCTGTCTGCTGGCGATCCGTTGGCTGGCCGAGCACGGCTTCGATCCCTCTTCGCCGGGCTGCGAAATCGACGTGCTGAAATCCGTGTGACGGCTGTCAGCTCCGTTCGTGCGCTTCGGTGAATTTTATGGAAACTGTCGAGCAGGTCCACCATTCGAAAGCATTTTCGCGGAACGCCGGGCCATTCGTACCTCGGTGAGCCGAGGAATTCCGCGTGATCCCGCGTTGTGGAACAATTCTCCGCCATCCCGGTGAAGAATTCGGCAAGATCGTCCGAGGCCTGCGGCATGGCGATATCGTCCGGTCAGTGATGGGGCGTGGGGAATCGGTGGAGCCGGCTGGACGTGGCGGAAGTGTCATCTCGCTTGCGGGGGCGGTGAGCGCCGGTGTCGGCTTGGCGGTTCAGTCGCGCTTGAACGGGGAGCTCGGTTCGCGGGTGGGCGACGGAATCACGGCGACGCTGGCATCGACTTCCGTCGGACTTCTGTTGCTGCTCGCGATCGTTCCGCTGTTCCCGGCGGGACGACGCGGGCTGGGCCTGGTCCGCGCGGCGGTACGCACCGGCGGGCTGCGAGGGTGGCACCTGACGGGCGGAGTGTGTGGCGCCGTGTTCGTGGCCAGTCAGGGAATCAGCGTCGGTTCCCTCGGCGTGGCCGTGTTCACGGTGGCGGTCGTGGGCGGCTCGGCCGTCGGCGGGCTGATCGTGGACCGGTTCTGGGGTGGAGACGGCACTCCTCGCCCGATCACGGTGGCACGGACGGCGGGTGCCGCGGCCTGCGTGGCGGCGGTCGCCATCGCCGGGAACGGCGCGTGGGGTGGCTCCGGAACCCTGGCCTTGGTGATATTGCCCGTGTTCGCCGGCGTCGCGATCGCGACACAGTCGGCACTGAACGGACGGGTCGGAGCGATCGCCGGGTCTCCGTGGCCGGCCACCCTGATCAACTTTTCCGTCGCGGCCGGGTCGCTCGCCCTCGCTCTCGTCCTGCGAGCCGGGTTCGGCGGAGCCCTGCCTGGACACCTGCCCGCGGAGCCGCTCCTCTACCTGGCCGGGGTGATCGGAATGGGCGTCGTAGCGGTGGCCACCACCGTCGTCCGGCGCATCGGCGTGCTGGTCTTCGGGCTGGCCAGCGTGGCCGGTCAGCTGCTCGGCGCCGTCCTGCTGGACGCCCTCACCCCAGGCCCGCGGCCGTCCGCCGCCACCTTCGTCGGCGTCGCGATCACTTTCGCCGCGCTCGTGCTCGCGGCCCACCCCCGCTTCCGGCGAAGCGAGACCGTCCAGGACGCGCGTTTGACGGCATCAAGGCCGCGCTAGATTGGCCTGTGTGGACCATGCCGAGTACAGCAACCGACTTCGCCACGTCCTCGACGCGCATTCCGAGGACGTCATCGCCCGGCTGAGGGCGATCGTCAAGGCGATCGGCGGCACCGTCGAGAGTGTGCAGATCGAAGTGTTCCCCGACGCCGACGGCGAGGGGACTTTCGACGTGTGGGCCCGGTTCGACGGCCCGGATTCGTTCGTCCTCAACAAACCGATCGACGAACACCGTCACCTTTTCGGCGTCGTCCACCACGAAACGGGCTGGGATCCGGAAGTACCGCCCCTCCCGCGAGACCTCTCGGCGGACGTCGTCGTCGACACGGTCGCCGACTGGATCGAGGCGGTCTGGACGAGGGCATTCGACACGCAGCCCTCGGTTCCCGTGGAGGTGTCGTCACCCGAAGGTTATGGCACGACAACCCCGCGGCAGCTGGGCTGACCCCCAGGGCGTCACCCGGCAGCCCAGATACCGCGGACATGGCCGATGTGGCGACGCATCAGATCCTCGGCGCCGTCGGCGTCCCGGGCTTCGATCAAGTCGACGAGTTCCGAGTGCTCGCGCGACGACGAAATCAGTTGCCCACGTTCGGCCAGCGCCTTCAGCCCGTAGATCCGCGATCGGGCACGCAGCGACCGGACGACTTCGACGAGGTGCTCGTTACCCGCCAGGTCGAGCAGCGCGAGGTGGAATTCCATGTCGACCGTGACGTGCCCGATGAGGTCGTTCGCGGCGGCGGCCCGCTCGATGCCGGTCGCGAGCTCGCGGAGCCGTCTCAACGCGTCCGCCCCGACGCCGGACTCGGCGATCCGGCGCACGGTGGGCACCTCGATCAGGGCACGCAGTTCGGTGAAGTTGTCGAGTTCGTGCTCGGTGGGTTCGGTGACGCGGAAACCCTTGTTGCGCACGGTTTCCATGAGACCTTCCTTGACCAGGTCGAGCATCGCCTCCCGCACCGGCGTCGCGGACACGCCGAACCGCTCGGCCAAGGTGGGCGCGGAGTAGACGACGCCGGGACGCATCCCGCCTGAGATGACGGCGCCGCGCAGGGTCTCGATGACCTCGTCGCGCAGGTTGCGACGACCACTGACCGGGGGAAGCCCCTTGAGCTCGTCCTCAGGCATTCAAATCCCTCCACCGCGACTGTACAATGTCACATACTACTTCGCGGGAGGTCGGCATGACGAGCGATGGGTACTTCGCGGTGGACTACCACTGCGGTGGCGAACCGTTCAGGATCGTCGCCGAGATCGCGGAGCCCGACGTGCCGACGGTCGCGGAAAAACGTGTCGCGGCCGCGGCCGACCCCGAGATCGACGGGCTGCGCAGGCTGCTCTGTTCGGAGCCGCGCGGGCACGCGGACATGTACGGCGGCTTCCTCGTGGCGCCGGACGACCCCGGCGCCCACTTCGGCGTGCTCTTCTGGCACAAGGACGGGTTCTCCGCCGCGTGCGGTCACGGCACGATGTGCCTCGGCACCTGGGCGGTACGGACCGGTCTGGTGCCCGCCGATCCCAGCGGAGTCACCGACGTGGTGATCGACGTTCCGTCCGGGAGGGTGACCGCACGGGTCGCCGCTGTCGGCGCCAAGGTGACCTCGGTCGACTTCGTCAGCGTCGCCAGTTATCTCCTCCAAGACGACGTCGCCGTGAAGACGTCACGCGGCACCGTCCACTGCGTGATCGCGTTCGGCGGGGCGATGTACGCCCACGTCCTGGCCGCGGACTTCGGGCTCGCCGTCGACAAGGACTCGCTCCCCGAACTGATCGAGCTGGGACGCGAGATCAAGAATCAGCTCAACGAGAGCGCGTACGCCGAGCACCCGCACGATCCGAGACTCAGCGGGATCTACGGTGTGATCTTCTTCGACGAACTCGGCGTCGAGGAGAACGGGGACATCCGGCAGCGCAACGTGACCGTTTTCGCCGACGGTCAGGTGGACAGGTCGCCTTGCGGTTCGGGGACCGCTTCCCGCGTCGCGGCACTGCACGCGTCCGGGCGGCTGGCCGCCCACCACACGCTCGTCCACTCCTCGATCGTCGGTTCGACCTGGCACGCCCGGGCGGCGAGCACGGTCGAAGTCGCGGGGCGCGACGCGGTGATCCCCGTCGTGTCAGGGCGAGCGTTCCGTACCGGTTACCACCGGTTCGTCGTCGACCCCGACGACGATCTGGTCCCGGGTTTCGTACTGCGCTGACGAGAAAACAGGAGGATTCGATGGACGTCGTCACAGTCGGCCCGGAGGAGATCCGTTCCGCCGTCTCCATGTCCGCCGCGATCGACGCGGTGCGAACCGGGTTCCTCGCGCTGCGACGTGGCGAGTTCGAAATGCCGACCCGGACGGCGCTGCGTGACGGCGCGTTCCTCGTGATGTCGACGCATCACCGCCCGACAGCCTCGGCGATGATCAAGACGTTGAGCCTCAACTTCACCGACCGCGTACCGGCCATCGTCGGGACCGTCGTCTGGAGCGAACTCGGCCACGGACGTCATCTCGTCGCCGACGCCGCCGAGGTGACCCGCATCCGGACCGGCGCGATCGTCGGTGTCGCGACCGACCTGCTCGCTCCGGCCGAGGCGAAGACCTGCACTCTCATCGGCGCCGGCGGGCAGGCGCCCGATCAGGTCCGCGCCGTGCACGCCGTACGGTCACTGATCGAACTCAGGGTCGTCGACCACAGCCTCGACCGTGCGGGCACGCTCGCCAAAGCCCTCGGCGCCGAATTGGGTATCGACACCGTCGTCGCGGTCGCCGACGCGGACGAGGCGGTCCGCGACGTGGACATCGTCTGCTGCGCGACCACGTCCACCACTCCGTTGTTCTCCGCCACGTCGCTCACCGAAAACGCCCACGTCAACGCCATCGGCGCCTTCCGGCCGACGATGCGGGAACTCCCCGACGAGCTACTCGCCGAAGCGACCGTCGTGATCGACGAACGAGAGGCGATCCTCGAAGAGGCCGGGGAGATCATCCACGCGCTCGGGACCGGAGCCATCACCGAGGACGATCTCGTCGAACTCGGGGACGCGCTGGCCGAAGGGGTGGCGAACCGGGCAGGCCGGACGGTCTTCAAGAGCGTCGGAGTCGCCATGCAGGACTGGGCGATCGCCAGTCTGCTCGCTCAGACCTTTCTCGACCGGGTGCAGTGAGCCATGGCCGACGTACGAGGCTACTGCACGCTGTGCCGCTCACGATGCGGAGCGATCTACACCATCGAGAACGGGATGATGACGGGCGTTCGCCCCGATCCCGCCCACCCGACAGGCACCGCGATGTGTCCCAAGGGCCGCGCAGCACCCGAACTGGTCCACTCCCCCGAGCGGCTGACGCGGCCACTGCGGCGGACGACGCCGAAGTCGGCCTCCGATCCACAGTGGACGGAGATCGGCTGGGACGAGGCGATGGCCGAGATCGCCGACCGGCTGGGCACCATCCGGGCCGAAAGCGGCGCCGAGTCCGTCGCGTTCTCCGTGACCTCGCCGAGCGGGACGCCGATGTCCGACTCCATCGACTGGGTGGAGCGCTTCATCCGGCTGTTCGGCAGCCCGAACACGCTGTACAGCACCGAAATCTGCAACTGGCACAAGGACTTCGCCCACGCCTTCACCTTCGGCGGGCCTCTCCCCGGCCCCGACTACGCGAGGACCGGCCTGGCGATCCTGTGGGGACACAATCCCGCGAAGTCGTGGCTCGCGCAGTCCGCCGCGCTGGCCGAGGCGAAGGCGCGCGGCGCACGTCTCGTCGTCGTCGATCCTCGCCGGTCCACCGGCGCGCTGCAGGCCGACCTCTGGCTCCGGATCCGGCCGGGTACGGACGACGCCCTCGCGCTCGGTGTCGCCCACCAGCTCTTGAACCGGCGAGGACACGACGAACAGTTCGTCCGGCGCTGGACCAACGGGCCGCTCCTGGTGCGCCGGGACACCGGCCGGTTCCTGCGGGCGTCGGACCTCGAACCGGATCTCGCGGGTTTCGTGGCATGGAACGCGACAACGGACGCGGCGGAGCCTGTCGACACGGCCGTCCTGTCGTCGAAGGCCGAGCAGTTCGCCCTGCACGGAATGAGGCGGATACCGACGCGCGGAGGGATCGTCGAGTGCGTTCCGGCTTTCGCGCTGTACGCGCGAGCGTGCGCCGACTGGCCGCTCGACCGGACGGCTTCCACCACGACGATCGAGGCCGCCTCCATCGCCTCGTTCGTCGAAGAACTCCTTGCGGCGGAGAGTGTTTCCTACTCCGCGTGGACCGGGATCGGGCAGCACGCGAACGCCACACAGACCGAGCGGGCGATCGCGACGTTGTACGCCCTGACAGGCAGCTACGACGCCCCCGGCGGCAACGTCGTCCTGCCCAAACAGCCCGCGAATCCGGTGACGTCGCACGCCCAGCTCGACCCGCGGCAGCGCGCCAAAGCACTGGGGCTGGACAAGTTCCCCGTCGGGCCGCCGTCACAAGGGTGGATCAACGCCCGTGACTTCTGCCAGGCCGCGATCGACGGAGACCCGTACCGTGTCCGGGCGCTGGTCTCCTTCGGAGGCAACCTTCTCCTGTCCCAGCCTGATCCACAGCGGACCGCGGAGGCGTTGCGCGCCCTTGATTTCTCGGTGCACCTCGATCTCTTCGAGAACCCGACTTCCCGCTTCGCCGACCTTCTGTTGCCCGTCAACACTCCTTGGGAGCACGAAGCCTTCCGGGCGGGTTTCGAGATCACGCCGTCGGCGCAGGAACGGGTCCAGCTCCGGCCGCGCATGATCGAGCCGGTCGGCGAGTCCCGGTCGGACACTGAGTTCGTCTTCGACCTCGCGGCCCGCCTCGGCATGACCGACGAATTCTTCGGCGGACGGATCGAAACCGGCTGGGACCACCAACTCGCTCCGCTGGAGCTCACCACGGAACGGCTCCGCGCCGAGCCGGGCGGCGTCGACGTCCCGCTACGGACCGGATACCGAAAGTACGCCGAAGAAACCGACGGCGGTGTCACCGGTTTCGCCACCCCGACCGGGCGCGTCGAGCTCTACTCCGAACGTCTCGCCGAGCACGGGCAGTCGCCGGTCCCGGTCGCCCGCACGCCGGAGGTGGACACGCGATACCCCCTGGTGCTGACCTGCGCCAAGAACGGCTACTTCTGCCACAGCCAGCACCGCGGGATCTCGTCGTTGCGGCGGCGCTTCCCGGAGCCGACCGTCGATCTCAGTCCCGAACTGGCGAGCGATCGCGGCATCGTCGACGGCCAATGGGTGGAGATCGCGACCCTGTCGGCGACGGTCACGATGCGCGCGCGAATCGACTCGGCGCTGCACCGGGACGTCGTCGTCGCCGAATACGGCTGGTGGCAACCGGCACCCGACCTCGCGTTGCCGGGTTCGGATCCGCTCGTCGACGGCGGCGCGAACTACAACCTGCTGATCGGCGACGACACCAGGGATCCGATCAGCGGCTCGGTCGCGCTCCGCTCGACAGCCTGCGACGTCCGGCCTGCCGGACCATCGCCGTGGACCGCCGAACGCGAGTTCATCGTGGAAAGTCGTGCTCTCGAAACGGACGACATCCTCACGCTGGGCCTGCGTCCGGTGGACGACGGCGGGCTGCCCGACTTCCGCCCCGGCCAGCACATCACCCTGGCCGCCGCCGACGAACCGCAGGTGACGCGCAGCTACTCGCTCACGGCCGCCGCCCGGGACACCGGCCGCACCGCCTACAGTGTCGCCGTCCGCCGGTTGCCGGACGGACAGTTCTCGCCCCTCGTCCATGAGCGTTTCCAGGCGGGGGCCCGGGTGCTGGTGTCACCGCCGTCCGGCTCGTTCGCCTTGCCATCCGGCCACCGGCAGCCGCTGGTGCTGATCGCCGCCGGCATCGGGATCACGCCGTTCCTCAGCCTCCTGGAGACGCTCGCGAGCGAGCCCGGAACCGCGCCCGAAATCGTTCTCCACTACGGAAACCGGAACTCCGGTAGCCACGCCTTCCGCGAGCGGATCGACAGCCTGGCGAAGCGCCTTCGCACGGTGCACGTCGTGAACCACTACAGCCGTCCTGCCCCGGGCGATACTTACGACGTCCAAGGGCGAGTGTCGGCCGACAGCGTCGAGGCTTCACTCATCGAGCGACGGGCGCGCTTCTACCTATGCGGCCCCGGCTCCATGATCGAGGAGATCACCTCCGGCCTCCTGGCCCGCCGCGTGCCCCGCGCGGACATCTTCACGGAGAAGTTCCACGCCGCACCGGCGCCGGTGACCATCGCTGACGACGCCACGGCGACCGTGCGGTTCGCCCGATCCGGTAGTGAAGCGACCTGGCGCAAGGCCGACGGGACGCTCCTTCAGTTCGCGGAGAAAACCGGACTTTCCCTGCCCAGCGGCTGCCGCCTCGGCCAATGCGAGAGCTGCGCGGTGCCCGTGCTCGCCGGCACCACCGCGCATCTCGTCACCCCACCGAACGGCCTCCCCGACGACCACTGCCTGACCTGCCAGTCGGTACCGACTTCCGATATCACGCTGGACGCTTAGCGCCGAGGATGCCGCTGACGTAGAGCGTGTCGCCCAAGCGCATGCCGTCGTCCTCCAGGGCCGGAAGTCCGTTGACGGCGAACAGGTCCCGGATACTGGCCGTGGTCAGCGTCCAACCGCGTTCGGCCAGATACGGCGCGGCTTCGTTGCGTTCGCCGAAGTAGCGCAGCCGCGTCATGTCGGTGTCGAGACTCTGCTCGCGCCACCGTTCGGAAATGCGGTTCAGACGTTCCTTCGTGCTGTCCTCCTCGCCCGGACGCGGGTTGGGCTTGCTTTCGGTGGCCACCCGGCTTCCCGGCGCGCTGAGTCCGGTGATGGTGTCCAGCAGGCTGTCCTGCCCCTCGGGCGGCAGGTAGCCCAGCAACCCTTCGGCGCTCCACGCCGTCTGCCGGGCCGGGTCGAAGCCGGCGGCACGCAGCGCGGCGGGCCAGTCGTCACGCAGATCGGCCGCGACCGCTTTCCGGGCGGCCGTCGGCTCGGCGCCCAATTCTGCCAGCGTGCGTGTCTTGAACTCGACGACCTGCGGCTGGTCGAGTTCGTACACCACGGTTCCGGTGGGCCAAGGAAGCCGGTACGCCCGGGAATCCAGCCCCGACGCCAGGATCACGACCTGCGTGATTCCCGCGTTCGTCGCTTCGATGAAGTACTCGTCGTAGAACTTGGTACGGATCTTGGCGACGTCGATCCAGAGCTGCTCGACCAGCTCCCCGGCCGCGACTTCGCCTGCCGCCAGCCGGGTCAGGAGGTCGATGCCCACCGCCCGGACGAGCGGCTCGGCGAACGGGTCGTCGATGAGCGAGCGATCCTGGCGAGTCGCCATCGCCCTGGCCGCCGCGGCCATGGTGGCTGTCGCACCGACGCTGGACGCCAGGTCCCAGCTGTCTCCGTCTTGCCTCGTGGACATCGTTTTCGGACCCGTCTTCGCGTTGGAGGAATTATTGGGCAATAAGCCAAATATGGCATGGTCGATCCTGCCGCGCAGGCCTTCTTCGCTGCCGAGGACATAGTTCCGGACTGGACGGGACCAGGCGCGCCCCGAGTGTCCACAGGGGACGGCTGAGTGTCCGATTTATGGTCATATGGGGTTTTCCGCGTGAGGTCGTGAGTGATAATGAGGGTTAGAACCCTCTTTTTCACTCACGACCCCTTCGCAAGGCCATGCAAAGTGCCCAAAACGGGCGGTGTCTTTTGTGGACGGTCGAGATCGTGACCGGCTCCGGGTCCGTGAAGGCCTCCTTCACTACCTTCAGGGTAGGCAAGGAGGCCTTCACGGACCCGGCGATGCCGCGCCGCACCGACAGCCACCTCGACCCACCACACCCTGTCCAAGTACATGATGGCCCCCTTCCTTGCGCCTAGCGCAAGCAAGGGGGCCTTCATGTACTCCGGCCGGTACCCGACGCTACGACTCGTCGAGCAGGTCCTCGATCTGGATGGGGATGTGCCGCACCCGGATGCCGGTGGCGTTGTGGACGGCGTTCGCGACGGCCGCCGCCATCCCGACGATGCCGATCTCCCCCAGGCCCTTCGCGCCGACCGGGTTGTGCAACGTGTCCGGGTACTCCACGAAGTGGACGTCGACGTCGGGGATGTCCGCGTTCACCGGAATCAGGTAACTCGCGAAGTCACCGTTGGCGAATCGACCGTCGGCCTCGATTTCCAGCCCCTCGTGCAGCGCGGCCGAGACTCCCCAGATCATGCCTCCGACGATCTGGCTCCGCGCGGCCGTCGGATTGATGACCCGGCCCGCGTCGAACACGCCGAGCATGCGGGACACGCGGATCTCCCGCGTCCACTTGTGCACACGGACTTCGCAGAACTGGGCGCCGAACGAGCTGAACGAATGCTTCGTCAGCTCTTCGCCGGGCGCCGACGAACCGGCCACGGAGAGCGACGGCAGGTTCAGCGCCCGCAGCAGCTCGCCGAACGTCATCGTCCGGCCCTCGGCGAACACCTTGCCGTCCGCGTAGGAGACGTCCATGCCCTCGAACGGCGCTCCCGGTGCGGATGCCAGCTTCAACAGATCGTCGATCGCTTTGGCGGCGGCGATCATGATGGCCGATCCCGCGCTCGCGGTCGCCGTCGAACCGCCCGACATGCCACCCGGCGGCAACGTCGAGTCACCGAGCCGCGGCACCACTCGATCCGGCGAGATGTCGAGGGATTCCCCGCCCACCAAGGAAAGTACGGTCAGCAGCCCTGTTCCAGGGTCCGCCCCGCTGGTCGCGACGACAGCCGTTTCGTCGGGCAGCAGGGTGACCCCGACCGTGGCCGGGAACCGCAGCGCGGGGAACATGGCGGTGGCCGTGCCGACGCCCACGAGCCAGTCCCCGTCGGTCTTTCCCTGCGGTGAGCGGTCCGCCCAGCCGAAGCGGTCGGCACCGATGCGGAAGCATTCGTCGAGATGCTTGCTCGACCATTGCAGATCGTTGCCGGGCGGCGCGTTCGAGTTGTTCCGCTGACGCAGCTCGATCGGATCCATCTTCATCGCCACCGCGAGCTCGTCGATCGCGCTCTCCAGCGCGAAGGACCCGGGCGCCTCCCCCGGCGCCCGCATGAACGTCGTCGGAGGCACGTTGAGCGGCACGATCTTCTGGCTGATCGCCAGGTTCCGGGTCGCGTACCACTCGCGCGAAGTGCCGTGTGACGTCGGCTCGACGAACGACCGGTCCGCCGCCGTGCTGCACCAGGAGTCGTGACGCAGGGCGTTGAGCGTGCCATCGTGCTCCGCGCCGAGGGCGATCTTCTGCACCGTCGCGGCGCGGCCCGCCGTCGCGGTGAAGACCTGTTCCCGGCTGAGCGCGGCCTTCACCGGCCTGTCCAGGGCCCTCGCCGCCGCCGCGGCCAGGAACGCCGGCACGGACGTGCGGCCCTTGCCGCCGAACGCCCCGCCCACGAACGGGTTCACCGCGTGCACGTCGGCCGGGCTCACGTCCAGCGCCGCGGCCAGCTCCGCCGATTGGAGATCGGATGCCTGGTTTCCACTGTGGATCGTCAGGCCGTCGGGTCCCCACACCGCGACCGCGGAATGCGGTTCCATCGCGGCGTGGTTCTGGGTAGCGGTGGAGTACGTCGCCTCGACGACCACCGGGCTCGCGGCCAGCGCCTCCTCGATGGACTCGACCCCAGGGGCGAGCACGGCGAGCGAGGAAGGCCCACCCCGCGAGTCCGGCGCGTCCTCGGCCGTGGCGAGGCCGTCCTCCAGCGAAGTCAGCGCGGGCCTGGACCGATAGGAGACCTCGACCAGCATCGCCGCGTCACGTGCCTGCTCGTAGGTCGCGGCGACGACGAAGCCGATCGGCTGGCCGTAGTAGGCGACTTCCTTGTCCTGCAGAGGAACCCAGGTCTCGCCCATGAACGCCGTGGTCGGTGTGCGCAGCTCCAGGGGATCGAACGGCGAGTACACGCCGAGCACGCCCGGAGCGCCCTTCGCCTCCGTGACGTCCATCGCCTCGATCTCGCCGTGCGCGATCGTACTGAGCACGACGTAGCCGTAGACCAATCCGGGGAAGGTGTGGTCCGCCCCGTAATCGGCCCGGCCGGTGACCTTCAGCGGCCCGTCCACCCGGCTGGTCATCAGCGGCTCCCCTCGGTCAGTTCCAGCAGCGCGCGGACGATCGTCCGGCGTAGCAAGGACGGTTTGAATCCGTTCGCGGACAACGGCCGCGCACCCTCGGTGGCCAGCGCCGCCGCCTCTTCGAACGCGGCGACGGTCGTGGGCGCGCCACGCAAGGCCTCCTCGACCGTGGGCAGCCTCCACGGCACGGTCGCGACACCACCGGCCGCGACCCGGGCATCGACGATGCGCGAGTCTTCGACGTGCAGCGCGACCGCGGCGGAGCACAGCGCGAACTCGTAGGATTGCCTGTCCCGCACCTTGACGTAAGTCGAGTTCGACGCCCAGTCCAGGCGAGGGACGACGACCTCGGCGATCAGTTCACCGGGGCGCAGGTCGTTCTCCACCTCGGGGGTGTCACCAGGCTGACGGTAGAACGAGCCCAGTTCGACCGTGCGGGTCCCGGTCTCGCTGACCAGCCGGAGCCGCGCGTCGAGAGCGACCAGGGCGACGGCCACGTCACTGGCGTGGGTCGCCACGCACGAATCGCTCGTGCCCAGCACGGCGTGCATCCGGTTGGCGCCCGAAATCGCCGGGCAGCCGCTGCCGGGAACCCGCCGGTTGCACGGCATGGCGACGTCCCGGAAGTACGAGCAGCGCGTGCGCTGCATCAGGTTCCCGCCGATGCTGGCCATGTTCCGGATCTGCTGGGAGGCGCTGAGCAGCAGCGCCCGCGAAATCGCCGGGTACACGCCGGGATGTCCGGCGATGTCGCTCATCCGCTCCAGCGCGCCGAACCGCAGCCCGTCGTCGGTGTCGATGCCGCGCAACGGCACCGCGTTGATGTCCAGCACCTGCGGTGGAGTGAGGACGTTGAGTTTCATCAGGTCGACGAGTGTGGTCCCGCCCGCCAGGAAGGTGCCGGGTGAGGCGACCGCGTCCTCGACGGTCTCGGGTGCGAGCAGCTCAAAGGGACGCATCGGCCCGCCTCGCCTGCTCGACCGCCGCGATGATGTTCGGGTAGGCCGAGCATCGGCAGAGGTTGCCGGACATGAACTCGCGGACGTCCTCGACGTCCTGCTCGACGGCCGCGACCGCCGACATGATCTGCCCGGAGGTGCAGAATCCGCACTGGAGGGCGTCCTGGTCGACGAACGCCTGCTGAACCGGATGCAATCCGTCCACTGTGGACAACGCCTCGACCGTGGTCACCGGCTGTTTCACGGTGGCGGCCAAGGTGAGACAGGAGAGCACCGGCCGTCCGCCGACGTGCACCGTGCAGGCGCCGCACTGCCCTCTGTCGCAGCCCTTCTTCGGGCCGGTGACCGAGAGCCGTTCCCGCAGCGTGTCCAGCAGTGTCACCCCGGGATCGACGCTCAGCTGTTCCGTCCTGCCATTGACTTCGAGTGAGATGTCCACTGGATCTCTTTCCGCCGATCGTGCGGGCCGAGAGCCCGACGGCGTAGGTTGAGGTGGTGGGGAGTCAGTCGTGAAGTGAACCGGATATTAATCCGCTTCACTTTCAAGTTAGCGGAACCCGATCCGCTCCGCAATGTCGACGTCGGCTCCTGGAGTCGCTCCAGGTCCTCGGATTCTTCGGCTACATTCACCGGGGAACGGGATCGGCGAACAGGAGGGGCGATGACGACGGGATCGGTGAATCCCCGGCGCGCGGACACCCGGCGCAACCACGAGCGCATCCTCGCCACCGCGGCGAAGTCCTTGGCCGGGTCGGGCGAGGTCTCGTTCAACGCCATCGCGAAGCAGGCCGAAGTCGGCGTCGGCACGGTGTACCGGCACTTCCCCACCCCGGAGGCCCTCATCCTGGCGGTCTACGAGCGCGAGGTGCGCCAGCTCGTCGACATCGTGCCGACCCTGCTCGACAAGCATCCGCCGGAGCAGGCTTTCCGGACGTGGACGACCGATCACTTGGCGCACTACATGATGACCAAACGCGGACTGGCCGACGCCCTGCGCGCCGTGACCAGCTCCCGCGGCGAATTGCCCGCCGGGGCCTACGAGGCGATGGTCGGCGCGGTCTTCACACTGCTGAAAGCCAACGTCGACGCCGGCACCGTCCGCGCGGACCTGGCACCCGAGACCGTCTTGCGCGGCCTGGGCGGCCTGCTGTACCTCGACCCGAACGGCGAGTGGCGGCGCGACGTCGCGAGCCTGCTCGACCTGTTGTGGCGTGGGATGGGCACCTCCCAGGCCTGACGGGACGCCTGGCAGGAATGCGACGATGAATGACTTTCCGGCCCCTCGACCGGAAGCCGGCCCGGATCCACAGTGGTCTCATGGGCAAAGCCACTGAGATCGGCGTCAGGCGGACCACCGTCCAGGGCGACGGCGAAACGATCAGCTGCCTGACCGCGGGGCGGGACGGCCGTGAACCGTGGGCCGATCCACGGTCCCGCCGCTCCTGGCTGGCCATGGCAGGCGCCGCCGAAAGCCGTCACACCCTCGATCTCGTTCCCGCGTTGCGGCGGTCCACGACGCCCAAGACGCTGATCTGGGACGAGAGCGCCGAGAAGTTCGCCTCGGAGATCCCGCGGACCACGCTCATCAGGGTCCCAGGCGCGAGCCACATCCCCACCGAAAACGCCCCGGGGCCGATCGCCCAAACCTTGGCCGGTTTCTTCGCGAACCCTCAGCCCTGAACCGAGATCGGCGCCGGGAGATGCAGGGCGAGCTGCCCTTCGGTGACGACGTCGAACTGGACGGTCTTGATCGGGTGGAGCGAGCGCAGGTCTTCCGTCATCCGCCCTTGTCCCAAGTGGAGGGTGACATCGCGCGGGAAGCGCGCTGTCCCGGCGGAGAGCACGTTGGTCTGGCTCAGCGTCGAATGCCACGCACCGTCGATCGTGGTGTACGAGGTGAGCGCCGAAACCCGGCTTCCCGTCGGATAGGTGGACTGAGCGGGAGTAGCCGCCGAAAGTGAGATGTCGGTTTCACCGGCGTCGTCGGCGACCCTTGCGCTGGTGCGGTCCGCGTCGATGTCGACATCGAGCTCGGTGACCCATTTCGGGAAGCCGTACCCGTCGTGGCCGCGAACCTGGGCGATCTCGGTGTTGACCGGCAGCGAGAGTACGTAGGTGTCGAGGTGGTCGTTCTTGAGCCCAGCCACGAGGTCGACGAGCCCCAGCTTGCCGTGGCGCGCCGGCCTGACGGCGATGCCGACCGCGGCTTCGGTGTAGAAGTCGATGTCGCACACGTCGTAGCGGAAGAACATGACCGAGACCAGCCCGAAGCCCGGCGCGATCTCCAACGGTGCCAGCGCCCGTGGCAGGCGGGCACGGATCGCCCGTGAGCGGGCGATCATCGTGAGCCGGGCCGTCGAAATCCGGTAGTAGAAGTTCGGCGTGAGCGTGGGGCCGATTCGCGAGTCAACCCTGGTCTTCGGCAGCCGCCGGAAGAACTCGACGCCGGGAACCCGCGGGTCGCGGGCGACGTCGTCGAGTTCGGTGTTCATCCGGTATCGGTCGTAGAGGCCGCCTTTCGGGACCGGGACCGTGCGACCGCCCAGATCGACTTCGATTGTTTCCTGCTGTGTCGCTGCCATCAGTGAACTCCTAGAGGTCCGTCCGAGGCGGAGCTGCCCACATCGGCGAGGAGCCGGGAGGCCAGGTCCTTCGAGGATTGCGGGTTCTGTCCGGTGTAGAGGTTCCTGTCGACCACGACGTGGGGACGCAGCGGAATCAGCCCCTTGGAGTATTCGACGCCCGCGTCCTTCAACCGGTCTTCCAGCAACCACGGCGCCTTCTTCGCGAACCGGTTGAGCAGTTCCTCCCGGTTGGACAGTCCCGTCATCCGGTATCCGGCGAAGGGCGAAGTACCGTCGGCCCTAGTGGCCGCGAGGATCGCGGCCGGTGCGTGACACAACAGGGCGAGCGGCTTCCCGGAAGCCAACCGCTCGGCCAGCAGCGCGCCGGAAGTGGCGTCGTAGGCGAGATCCTCCATCGGACCGTGGCCGCCGGGATAGAACACGAGGTCGAACTCGTTCGCGTCGACCGAATCGAGCGCGGCCGGATGCGCGAGCGTGCTTTCGATGCTGTCGAGGTAGGCCTTCACCTCGCGGCGTTTGCCCGGCATCCCGCCGGCGACGCCGAGGCTGAGCCGGTCGAGCGTCGGGGCCTTCCCACCTGGCGTCGCGACGGTGATTTCCCAGCCCGCTTCCGAGAAGATCCGGTGCGGTACAGCGACTTCTTCGGCCCAGTACCCGGATGGGTGAACGGTGCCGTCGTCGAGTGTCCAGCGGTCCGCGGCCGAGATCACGAACAGAACTTGCGTCATCGTTTCGCCTTTCCGGTCACTTCGGGCATGGCGTCCACATCGTGCTCCCTTGTGGACAGCCAGGCACGGTAGCCGCGCAACGCGCTCCGCTGCCGACGTCGCTCGGCGAGCAGCGCCCAGGCCGGGTGAGTGCCGGGCGCCGGACGGCGGCCGCGAGCGATGCGGCGCAACTGATGCCGGACCTGCGCCATGCTCGCGGCCGAAGCGAGCGCTTTGTCCGACCACGTCACCGGCCGCAGGTTCCGACCGGCCTCGCCGCCCTGCCGCCACCGGTTCGGCAGATCCGGGGTGATGGCCAGCGCGGTGCCCATTCCCGCCACGGCGACGCCACCGCCGAGGACACGTTCGGCCGTGTCGCGCCGGGTGATGCCGCCGGTCAGCATCAGCGGCAGCGGACTCGTCTTCACCAGATCCCGCGCCAGATCCAGGAAGTAGGCCTCGCGGGCCTGGGTCCGCGCGTCCGCGGGACGGCCGGACATCGCCGGGCTCTCGTAGCTGCCACCGGAAAGCTCGACCAGGTCGACACCGAGCGGTTCGAGCAACGCGATCACCTCGCGAGCGTCGTCCTCGTCGAATCCGCCGCGCTGGAAATCGGCGGAGTTGAGTTTGACCGCGACGGCGAACGACGGCGAGACGACCTCGCGAACAGCGCGCACGACGTCCAGCAACATCCTGGCGCGGTTCGGCAACGAGCCGCCCCACCGGTCGTCACGCTGATTGACCAGCGGCGAGAGGAACTGCGACAGCAGGTAGCCGTGCGCGGCGTGGATCTCCACGCCGTCGAAACCCGCCTCTTCGGCCCGGGCAGCCGTGACCGCGAACCTCGCGACGGTGGCCTCGATCTGCGCCGGGGTCATCGCGCTGGGACGCCCGAAGCGGCTGCTGTGCCGTCCGAGGTCGACGCCGACCGCCGACGGACCCCAGACGACGCCGGGCATGTCGGCCTGCACCTGGCGACCGGGGTGGTTGATCTGCATCCACATCGCCGCGCCGCCCGCCTTGCCCGCCGCGGCCCATTCGGCGAACGGCTCCAACGGGGCCGCGGCGTCGAGCACCACACCGGCCGGGCCGGTCAGCGCCTCGGCGTGCACCATGACGTTTCCCGTGATCAGCAGCCCGGCGCCGCCCTTGCCCCAGCGCCGGTACAACTCCAGCAGGGACTCGCCGGGCAGCTGCCCATCACCGGCCATGTTCTCCTCCATGGCCGCCTTCGCGATCCGGTTGCCCAGTACCGGGCCGGATCGCAGCCGCAGCGGTGAGAACAGCGCGCTCGTCATCCCGTTTCTCCTCTCGGATCTCCCTCGCCTACAATGTGTGCAGTGCTCACATTAACCAGACGATGTGTGCACTGTAAACATCAGGGAGGGTGATCCGTGTCGCAAGCGAACGCGTCGTACCACCACGGCGACCTACGGGAAGCCTGCATCCGCGCGGCACGGGAGCTGCTGGAGGAAACCGGCGACTCGAGCCTGTCGCTGCGGGCGGTGGCGCGACGCGCCGGTGTCTCGGCGACGGCCCCGTACCGGCATTTCGCGGACCGCGACGCCCTTGCCTCGGCTGTCGCGGCCGAGGGCTACCGCGAACTTGCCGTCAAGCTGGCCGCAGCCCATCCGGCACCCGAGACACCCGAAGACCTGGTCGAGATCGCCGTCGCCTACGTCACCTTCGCCATCGATCACCCGGCACTGTTCAAGGTGATGTTCACCGAGCCCTGCGATCCCGGAGACGAGGAGCGCGCCGCCGCGACCGCCGCCATCAACGGCTACCTCAAGAGCATCGTCGGCGGCGTGTTCCCGGACGCCGATCCGGACGCGTTCTCGATCGCCGTCTGGGCTGTCGTCCACGGTCTCGCGTTCCTGCAACTCGACGGCAAGCTCGACGCCACCACCCCCGAAGAAGCCGCGAGCCGCGTCCGCGGCGCTGTTCGAGCTTTGTTGTCCGTGGGCAGGTGACTACTCGCGGCCCAGTTCGACAACGTGGGCACGGTAGCGAGACACACCGACAGATTCCAGGTGTCCTTCCGAAAGCGCACCGGGATCGGCTGAGGCCGATCAGCCGAGTTCGGCCGTGGACGGGACGACGACGGCGTAGAGATCACCGATCGTGGCAAGCGCGGCACGGTGCTGCTCGGCCGCGGTCACCGGTCCGGCGGCGGACGGAAGCGCGCGGGTCGCGCAGGCGGCGGCCACCACGGTCGGGGCGTTTCCGCGCAGGAACGCGCCTTCCGCGGTGAAGGTGACGCACATGTGAGTCATGAATCCGGCCACGACGACGTTCTGATGCCCGGCGGCGTCGACCAGTTCCCCCAACTCGGTTCCGACGAACGAGTTCGGCGCGGTCTTCACCACGACCTGCTCACCCGGGGCCGGGACCACGCGCTCGTGGATCCGGCCGATGTCCTGCTTGAGGTCGTACGGGCTGCCCTCGCCACCGTCGTGCATGACGTGGATGACCGTCGCGCCCTCGGCCCGTGCGCGGGCCAGCAGGGTGGCGGCCTCGTCGAGCGCCGCTTCCCAGCCGTCGAGTTCCATCACGCCGCGGGTGTAGGTGTTCTGGTAATCGACGAGGATCACCGTCGAGTCCGAGAGCGTCGCCGGAGTCGTCGGCAAGGTGCTGATTTCGCGGAGAGTGGTGCTGGTCATCGTGTTTCCTTCGCTTTCGGTGGGTACGGCTACCATGATGGCTGACCCGATCCGATATCGAGATACGGTTTCGGGTCAGCCATGGTCGAGATCGGCCGACATCCGCGAGAAGGAAGATCGATGAGCGCTCCGCGTGTGGCCGTCCTGGCGTTCGAAGGGATCAGCCCGTTCCATCTCGCCGTGCCGTCGCTGGTGTGGGGACCGGAATCGCCGGCGGGAGACATGGAACCGTGGCCGATCACAGTCATCGCCCTGGACGCGGGCAGCCTGCCCACGAGCGCCGGCTACGCCATCGACGTCCCCGCAGGGCTCGACGCGCTCGCTGAAGCCGATATCGTCGTCGTGCCGTGGTGGTCCGACCCGGAGTCCCCGACACCTTCCCCCGTGTCCGCCGCGCTCCGGACCGCGCACGAGCGCGGGGCGCTCGTCGTCGGGCTCTGCCTGGGAGTCTTCGCCCTCGCCGACGCCGGCATCCTCGACGGGCGCGCCGCGACCACCCACTGGAAATGGGTCGAAACGTTCCGGAGGCGCTTCCCTTCAGTGGAACTGCGCCCTGAAGAGCTGTACGTGGACGAAGGCGACGTCGTGACCGGCGCGGGCGCGACCGCCGGAATCGACACCTGTCTGCACCTGCTCGCTCGCACGGCTGGTCAGGTCGTCGCCAACCGCGTCGCCCGCCGGATCGTCGCCGCGCCGCACCGCCCCGGCGGCCAGGCCCAGTTCATCGAACTTCCGGTGCCCGCCCCGGACGACGACCCTCTCACCCAGGTGATTAACTGGGTCCAGTCCTGTTTGGACACTCAGCACAGCATCGACGGGCTCGCCGCGCGAGCACATATGAGCCGGAGCAGCTTCACCCGCGCCTTCCGCGCCAGGACCGGGACCACGGTTCACCATTGGCTGGTGGCACAACGCCTCGCGCGAGCCCGTCACCTGCTCGAAACGACCGCGCTCGGCGTGGACGCCGTCGCCGCGCAGTCCGGTTTCGGCACTCCGGCCCGGTTGCGCGAGCACTTCGCCACCGCGCTGGGCACCACGCCGACGCGCTACCGGGTCGAGTTCGCCGGGCCGACGTCG
The DNA here is from genome assembly GCF_002234405.1 of Amycolatopsis thailandensis. Lineage (GTDB taxonomy): Bacteria > Actinomycetota > Actinomycetes > Mycobacteriales > Pseudonocardiaceae > Amycolatopsis > Amycolatopsis thailandensis. Next base: position 60,564 of record NZ_NMQT01000112.1, read on the forward strand.
CACGCCGAGCCGGCCGCGGTCGGCCTCAGGCCCGGTCTGTGAAGGCACCTTCACAGCGTTAGGCGCCCCGAAAGCGGCTTTTGCGACCTTGGGTCCCGGCGGCCTCCGTCGGACACCCGGAAATCCTTTTCCCGCACCACATCACGAACCGGAACCGTTATTTCCGCAAACGGACGCCCACGAGTCCGGAAAGAGGGCGAACCGAGGCGTGTCCTACACTTGATTTTCACATGAGTGAATAGCTCACCCCCGAGGGTGAGCTCTATCGAGTGCATTGCCCGGCGTGACTGGATCGAGCAACCGCTCCGGGGCAAGATGACCGGGCACGACGAACTGCCATGACGGAGGACCATGTGGAGCAGTGCGGGACCCCCATCTTCGACTCGCTGGTCGAGGAAACCAGGCGAGCGGCCTCACGAGGCGGCGACGGCAATTCGGAATTGACCGGGAAGCATGCCGACACCGGTCAGGAAATCGACAACGATCGCGCGCCCCGGTAATCCTTGTGGCCATTCATCCCGTTTCCGGCGAATTCGGACCATCGGAAGACGCGGCGGAATTCTGCAGATCGTCGAGCAATTCCATTTGGCCGGTGATGACACTGGTGAGAATTCCGCGCGCGACGGCGAGCAGTTCGGCCACCGACGGACTGGTCAGCGAGTAGGACACGGTCGTACCGTCCTTGCGGGGCACCACCAGTTTAGCCCGGCGCAGCACCGCGAGTTGCTGGGAGAGGTTGGCGGGCTCGATGCCGAGGTCAGCGAGCAGTTCCGAGACGTGATGGTCCCGCTCGCTGAGGAGTTCGAGCACGCGGATCCGGACGGGGTGCCCCAACGTCTTGAAGAATTCCGCCTTCACTTGGTACAGGGGTCTGCTCATCGGTATCCCTCCGCTGCACGGGGAAGGATCGGTCCGGCCGTCCGCATGACAACAATCGTGCCCGACCAGGCCGCCCGCGAAACAACACCCCGCGCGGAACCGGCGGGACCGCACCCGATCAGGGCATAGCCTGCGTTTTCTTCAACCTCAGCACACACCGTTGAATTGCATACTTATGCAAGTCTGCACACCCAGAGAAGGTGAGAACACCTGTGAGCCACGGCATGCGGGATTCCGCGAGCCCCTTGTCGGCCTACCGGCGCACGAGCGCCGCCCGGCCCGTCGCGAGGAGCGCACGGTGACGACACGCCGCCCCGCGCCCGCCGCTGCCACCCGGGCCCATCTGATGCTCGCCGCCCACGCGGCAGAACTGGCCGACCTCGCCGCGAACGCCGCCCGGGCGGGCGCGGCAGCCGATCAGGAGACGACGCGGGCCACACCGGACCATTCGGACCTGATCGGGATGGCTCAGCAGATCCTCGACGCGGCCGTGGTCGCCGCGAGGCTCGACGGAAAGACCTGGCAGGAGATCTCCCGCTCGCTCGACGACGCGACACCGCAGTCCGCGCGTACGCGGTATTGGCCCGCGGTCGCGCGGTTCCGGGCGGATCCCTTTCCCTCACAAGACGCACGCCGCGAAGGCGTGCCGGGGCGTACACGGCAGACGTCCTTCAGGCTGCGCCGCTCGCTTGTCCCGGAACGGCAACCCGAAGCTCCGGCCGAGGCCGGAGCGGGTGCGACTCCCCCGCCTGCCTCGCACCTCGCCCTCGTCACGATCCCGTCCGAGCAGGGCGAGACCGAGACGGAACGCGAACCGGCGGCCGCGGACACCAGGCTGAAGATCGCGGAAAGGCTGGTCGCCGCCTACGAGCGGATCGCGACCAACGACCGGCAACCGCCACAATGGATCCTCGACGGCCTTGCCCACGCCCGCCGTACCGCCGCGGAACTCCGCGCGGCGGGCAGATCCGCCGAATGACCTCGGCGAGCCGAAGCTACGCCGAGGTCGCGAGACCGGCTTCGCGGTCGAGGTCGCGCTCGTCTTCTGCCTGCTTCCGCAACACCATCTTCGCGACGAGATCGAAGATCGGCGTCGCTTCCTGCGGGAAGGTCACGCTCTGCTGATTCGCACTGTCGGCGATCATGAACTGCTGCTCCTCAAGAGTGACGGCTACTGCGACCCATCACTCTAACGGCCGCATCACAGTGACGGGGCGTAATTCGGGTTTTTCGGCCGAATTTCCCGTCACAGCGGCGCTCACAGGTACTGGCTGAGGTCGTGCCCCTTCGGGTTCTTGATCCACTCGGTGCCGTCGGGCTTGGTGAACTTGCCGCTGATGGTGTCGAACTTGGTGCCCAGCGGGGGCAGGTCCGGCAGCGGGACGTCCATCTTGCTGTTCATCAGCCGTTTGGCGATGTCCGGGGTGATCCCGGTGTACTGGGTGTTGATCTCGACGTGATCGCGGATGCCGCGTTCGAAGTCGTTGTCGGATTTGGGGAACTTCACCTCGTCGCTGGGCTTGACCTTGAAGTCGATGGCGATGTCTGAGGCGTCCCGTCTCGCCAGGGCGGGGTTGATGTCCACGAAGGTGTGCAGGCTCGATTCGAGCTTCTTGTAGTTCATGTTCGCGGTGTGGGTCAGCGGGATCATGTTGTCGGCGGTGCCAGGTCCGCCCATGTCGCCGTTCTCGAGGTGCCCGCGGATCCACTTCTCGTCGGCCCTCAGGAACTGGTTCCCGTCCGCGTCGGGTTTGTTCCTTCGGGTGTTCTCCAGGGTCTCCACGAGCTCGTCGCTCAGCTTGTTCTCCCCGTACACCGACCCGTCCGTGTCCACCTTGTTGTGGATGACCGAGTTTTCGTTCAGCTTGTCTACGTCGGTGACCTGGTTCTTGTCCGGCTGGTTGACGAAATCCTTCCCGCGCGTGGAGTTCTTGTCGTAGGTGGCCGTGACCTCTTCGGTGGTCCCCGCCTGGTTCTTGGTGCGGCCACCGCGGTTGGCGTTGTCGTTCTCGGTCCGAGGGCGCTTCGCACTGCCCCCGGTGTTGCCCGCGTTGTGCCCGGTTCCGGAGGTTCCAGGGCCGTCGACGAACTTGCGTTTCTTGGGACACCACACCAGGCCGAGCGGATCCGAGCCCGAAGTCGGGTCGTGCGGGTAGCCGGCGGGATCGGGCCCGGCGGGGAGGCCGAGCGGATCCTGGCTGAGGTACCGCGCGGTGGCCGGGTCGAAGTAGCGGTGCAGGTTGTAGTGGAGCCCGCTCTCCGCGTCCAGGTACTGACCGGGGAACCGCAGCGGTGTGCCGGGGAACGGCGTCCCTGGCAACGGCAGGCCCCACAGTGTCCAGCGGCCGCTCCAGTTCGGGATGCCGACCGGGTCGAGCAGATCGGTCGGCGTGCCGATGGAGTCGTTCACGAAAGCCTGGAATCGCACCGATCCGGCGGCTTGGTCGGTCTGGGTGACCGGTTCCTCGGTGTCCGGCCGCCGCTCCCAGGTGGTGACGGTGACGCCTGACGGCCCGGTGTGCGCCTGCTCGATCAGTGCGTTGCCGTCCCAGACGAAGCGCACCTCCTCGACGACCTGGCCGTCCGGGCCGAGGAGTTCCTTCGCCGTGCGGCGGCCGAGCGGGTCGTAGCGGTACCGCCAGCGGCGTCCGTCCGGCGTGGTGAGGCCGGTCAGCCGGTTACGCGCGTCCCACTCGTACCGCCAGATCCGGTCACCCTCGTGCCGGGCGGTACGGCGACCGCTCACATCGTGTTCGTAGCGGACCACGCCCGCGCTAGTGACTGTGTTGCGCTCGTAGGTGCGCTGTCCGGCTTCGGGGTAAGCGACGTTCGTGGTGGCCCATTGCACGACCTTCCCGGCGCGGTCGTAGGCGACGTCTTCGCGCACGCCGTCGACCAGATGGGTGGTGATCCGTCCGGCCGCGTCGCGTCCGAAGGACTCGCCTCCGGCGGCGTCGCGGATGGCGGTCAGATCGCCGTCGGCGGACCGCGCGAACTCCCGGTGCCGCAGTACGGTGCCGGTCGCGTCGGTGAGGGTCTGGCCGACGATCCGGTCGTCGGCGTCGAACTGCTGCCGAAGCCGGGCACCTCCGTCGACACGGCGGTCGATCGGGCGGCCTTCGGTGTCATAGGCGTATTCGACGAGGTGATCGGCGGTCGACAACGCGCTCGGCCGCTCTTCCTTGTCGAAGGACCAGACGCTGGTCGCGCCCGACGGGGTCCGGCGGCTGATGGCGCCTTGCGCCGAGTCGTACTCGAAGATCACTTCGAGTCCGTCGGTGACGGTGCGGACCGTCCGGCCGTTCTCGTCCCGTTCGAACTCCACGACGGACTCGCCGTCATCGGCACGGACCAGTTCGCCCACCACGTCGTAGGCGTAAGTGGTCTCCGCGTCGTCGGTGCGGATCCGGACCAGGTTGCCGATCAGGTCGTAGCCGTATTCCGTCGCCCGGCCGGCGGGGTCGACCGACCGGACGAGCTGGCCCGCCGCGTCGTAGGCGTAGGTGGTCGGCCTGCCGTCGAAGTCGGTCTGCCGGACGAGACGACCCGCCGGATCGTATTCGTAGGTCCAGGTCAGCCCGGCGGGGTTGGTCACCGTGGCAGGCCGCAGCTCGGTGTCGTAGGCGTACTGGGTCCGCCCGCCCGCCGGATCGATCTCCGCGGTCAGCATGTCGAACGGGCCGTACTCGCGCCGCGTCGCGCGCCCCGACGGATCGACGTGCTCGATCTCGTTGCCTTCGCTGTCGTAGCGCCAGCTCTGCCGCTCGCTCAGCGAGCCGACCCGCCAGGCCCGAAGCCCCTCGACGGTCCAGCCGATCCGGGCCCGTCCCCTGCCGTGCGGAACCGAGCGCGGCCTGCCGAACAGATCGTGGTCCTCAGTGCCCGGGTCGTCCGATTCCGGGCCGGTGTCGATGGTGATCCCGCCGGAGACACCGACCGGATCCTGCCGCGGATCCGGCCCAAGGCCATCCGGGTACGCCCGGTAACGGGTGTGGTCACCCTCGTCCGCCACCAGCCCGTCGACCGCGCCGTCCTCGGAGCGGTTCACCAGCACCACGGTGTCGTCGGGCCGGGTGACCTTCGAGATCTCACCATCGGCGTTGTAGGTGAACCGCGTGGTGCGGCCGAGCGGGTCGGTCTTCGACAGCATCCTGCCCCTGTCGTCCCAGGTGAAAACCGTGGACGCGCCGAGCGGATCCGTCTCGCGCACCACGTGGTGCGCCCCGTCGAGCTCGAAGACCGTGACGTGGCCGAGGGAGTTGGTGTAGCGGGTCCGCCGCGGCTCGTATTCGAAAGCGCAGTCGAGGAAACCCCGATCGCCGACGGTGCGGACACAGCGCCCGGCCGCGTCATAGATGTAGCGGTACCAGATCCCGTTGCGGTCCTGCCATTCCGCCAGGCGACCTTGCGGGTCGTAGTCGAAGCGCAGAGCCCGCCCCGAAGAGTTGGTCACCTCGGTGAGGTTTCCGGCGTCGTCGTAGCCGTAGCGCATGACGACCACGTTCTGGCCCTGGCCCGGATCGGTCATCCGCACCGCGTGGATCCGGCCGCGTGCGCGGTCGATCTCCAGCACCCGTCCGTCGGAATGCCGCCAGCGCACGCCGGCGCCGTCGGCGTCGTGGTCCACCTCGATCCGCGGGCCGTCCTCGCCGAGCTCGAACGCGGTCAGCGGCAGCACTCCCGCCGGGGCGCCGGACACCGGCGCGAAGCACAGCGTGATCCCGGAATCCCAGGTCACGAGCCGATACAGCCCCGCCTCGTCCACCATCAGCACACGCGAGGGCCCGGCGAGCGATTCCATCGGCAGTCCCGGCAAGGGCCGCGGGAACATCATGACCGTGCCGTCGTCGGAGAAGAAATGGGCGTGATCGGCGGTGAATTCCAGCCGCAGATCGGCGGTCGACGCCCAGGACGGGCCGAAACCGGTGCCCTCCCGGTAGCTCGACATGTGCGTACGGCGGATACGGATGGGCAGCGGGCCCGCCAGAGACAGGTCGTCCTGCACCATCACGACCTCGCCGGTGGCGATGTCGATCGGGTCGCCACAGAGGTTCAGTTCGTCCGGCGCGGCCGGCTTGTTCGGCGGGTTCTCCCCGCGTCCCGGGGGCGGGCTCTTGGTCCCGCCACCTGAGCCTCCGCCGGAACCCGAAGGAGTGACGTGATCGCCGGTGGGGTTGGTGTTGCCGTTCTTGTCCCCGCCGCCGGAACCGCCCTTGTCGCCACCGGTGTTGCCCTTGTCCCCGGACGGACCGTGATCGCCGGAGGGATTGGTGTGGTCTCCCGACGGGCTGGTGTTTTCGTCCTTCGGGTTGGGCTTGGGCTTCGAATCGGGCGATTTGGTCTTGATGTCCTTGGGCTTGCCGGACGGCTTGACCGTTCCGCCCTTGAGGTTCTTCAACGCCTTCGCGGCGTCACCGAACAGATCGTCGACCTTCTTCAGCAACGGCGTGAGGGCCTTGAGCGCCTTCACCAGCTTCGTCGTGAGACCGGTGATCTTCGACGCCGTCTTCGCCACCGCCGCCACGACCTGCGGCACCACCCACGCCAGCCCGATCCCGAGTGTGAACACCACCTGCAACGCCCACGAGATCAGATGTCCGATGAGTTCGGCGATGATGTCCCGGACCAGCGTCCGGACCGCGGCGACGACCTCCCCGGCCGTCTTCACCCCGCTGCCCGCGCCTTCGCTGCCCTTCTGCGCGCTCTCGATCAGCGTCGCCGTGTTCTTCGCCTGCTTCCGATACGCGTCAGCGGCTTCACCCGACCAGCTGCCGAGGTCCTTCTCGACCAGATCCACCAGCTCGACGGAGACTTCCCCGAGCTCTTTGGCGATGTTGGTCCAGGTCTCCGCCTGCGCCGCGATCTCGTCGGCGTTGCCGGTCAGCGCGTTGAGGGCCTCCTTCAACGGACCGACGTGCTCGATCAACCAGCCGACACCGGCGGCGAACACCGCCCCGAACGGGTCCATCACCGCTGTCAGCGCGTCCAGCGCGGTCCCCACGGCGCCCATCGCGACGGATGCCCAGTCGCCACTCTCGATCGCGGACTTCAGGTCGAGCGCGCCCTCCAGCAACGGCACGCCCGACACCGCCGTTGTCGAGTCCTTGACCGGCGCGACGAGGGGATTGCTCATGACTTGATTCAAGCATGGAGCGATGGCCGGACGGCGTCACACCGCCTGGCCATCGGATGACACAGCTCAGCGGGCTGTCACCAGATGCGCACCTCGTACACGCGGACGGTGCCGGAGAAGCCCACACCCTGCCAGTAGCCCAGCGTCGAAGTCTCGTACCGGCCGTTGCGCTCGTAGTTGACGGTCACCTTGTTGTTGCCCGAGAAGACGTTGTAGACGCCGCCGATGTTCGTGCCGGTGACTCCGGCGTTCGCGAAGCACTTGTTGGTCCCCATGCCGTTGCCGAACGAAATGTCCAGCTTCACGAAGTCGTCCCTGTTGCCGCAGGCGACCTCACCGATGGCGAAGGCGGGGCTCGCCGGAATCGCGACGAGCAGGCCGAGGGCGGCCGCACCGACGACCGAAAGCCTCTTGAGACTCTTTCGCATTATGGCTGGATTTCCTTCCTCGCAGGGATGATCGCCCATTCGTTCACGGGGCGGGAGCGAGCCTATCCACGCTGGAACGACGAGGAACGAAAAGTCCGTGACCCTGCCTGTTGTGCGTCCCGACACTGACCGAAGAGGCAGGAAGGTGCCCGAGATCACTCGTACGGCTGACTCGAAGGACTCAAGAATCCTTTGTGGACAGCCGATCGGACCCGGCCCGCGCCACGGGTTCCTCCTGCTCACGACGGGTGAGCACCAAGGGGACGTCCTCGGTGACGGCCACCGTGTGCTCGGTGTGCGCCGCACGCGAGCCGTCCGCCGATCGGATGGTCCAGCCGTCGGGGTCGAAGACGATCCGGTCGGTCGTGCGGGCGAACCAGGGTTCGAGCGCGAGGGTGAGCCCCGGCTGGAGCGTCAGGCCGCGGCCGGCTTTGCCCTTGTTGGGAACGTGGAGTTCCTCGTGCATGGTGCGGCCGATGCCATGGCCGCCGAACTCGGTGTTGACCGGATAGCCGTGGTCACGGGCGACCGCTCCGATGGCCGCCGAAATGTCACCCAGACGATTGCCCGGACGCGCCACGTCGATCGCCGCCTCCAGAGCTTCCTCGGTGGCTCGGACGATCCGCAGGTCCTGCTCGGCGGCCGTCCCGACGATGACCGTGCGCGCCGAGTCGGCCGCCCAGCCGTCGATCGTGACCGCGAAGTCCGCGGTGAGCACGTCGCCGTCCCGCAGTACGTAGTCGTGGGGCAGGCCGTGCAGGACCGCGTCGTTGACCGCCAGGCAGATGACGTTACGGAACGGCCCCTTGCCGAAGGACGGCGCGTAGTCCCAGTAACACGACTCGGCCCCGCGCCGTTCGATCATCCCGCGTACGTGGTGTTCCAGGTCCATGAGGTTGACGCCCACGTCGGCGAGTTCGCCGACCTCGGTGAGCACCTCGGCCACGAAACGCCCGGTCACGTGCATGCGCTCGATCTCGGCGGGCGTCTTCAGTTCGATCACGGGAGCCTCACGTCCAGGGTTGGTATTATCATACCGGCAGCCTAGCATGGAGCGGTATAATAATACCAACGGTGTCTCCTGAGTGGGCCCGGTGTCGTGAGTGTTTTGGGTCGTTCTAACCCCACTTGCCACTCACGACCACCTCGACCTGATGCGATCCGCCGGGAAGGCGGCGTTGCGGAAGCCGCTTTCCGTGAAGGCCTCCTTGAGGGACCCAGAGTCCCTCAAGGAGGCCTTCACGGAATCGGCAATCGCCAACGTTCTTCCCACGTGCACCGGCAGCCACAGCGGCTGCGCGTGAAGGCCCCCTTCACGCGGCTCAGCCGAGGGAACTCGACCTTCACGCGTTGCCAAGTACATGAAGGCCCCCTTCCTTGCGATAGGCGCAAGGAAGGGGGCTCTCGCTACCTCTACCGGGCCGAGACGCAGTGCTCGACGGCGTCCAGCAGGATCACGCAGGCCAGCTCCACCTCCTCCTCGTTCACGGTGAGCGGGGGCATCAGCCGGATCACGCTGTCGTCGCGGCCGCCGAGTTCGACGATCAGGCCCTGCCGCAGCGCGTGCGCCTGGACGGCACGGGCGAACCCGCTCGCCGGTCGGCCGTCGCGGGGATCGGCCAGTTCGATCCCCCACATCAGGCCGAGGCCGCGGAACTCACGGACCCAGGGGTGACCTCGCAGCACCCCGAGCCGTCTTTCGAGCTGCCGCCCGCGGTCCCGGACGTTGCCGAGCACGTCGTCACGCCGGACGATGTGGACGGCCGCCGTACCCGCCGCGAAGGCGGCCTGGTTGCCGCGGAACGTCCCCGTGTGCGCACCGGGTGCCCAGCCGTCCAGCCGCTCGTCGTAGAGGATGACCGCCACCGGCAACCCCATCCCGCTCAAGGCCTTCGAGGCGACGATCACGTCGGGTTCGATGTCGTAGTGCTCGAACGCGAACCAGGTCCCGGTGCGACCGCAGCCGGTCTGCACCTCGTCGACGACGAGCGGGATGTCCAGTTCCGCGGTCAGCTCGCGGACACGCCGCACGAAATCGCGGTCCGCCGGGATCACACCGCCCTCGCCTTGCACCATCTCCAGGATCACGGCGGCGGGAAGCGGGATCCCGCCGTTGGGATCGCGCAAGGAGCGCTCCAGCAGGCCCACGCAGTTGGTCTCGCAGGTCTCCCGCGAGAGCCCGACCGGACAGCGTGCGCAGTAGGAATAGGGGAAGAAGTGCACCCCGGGCACTCCGTTGGTGATCGGCCGTTTCTGGGAGACGAGACCGGTCAACGCCATCGCCGCGTGACTCGATCCGTGGAACCCGCCCTGGAAGGACACCAGATCACCGCGTCCGGTCGCGGTCTTGCAGAGCTTGATCGCGGCGTCCACGGCGTTGGCCCCGCCCGGACCGCAGAAGTGCATCCGCATCCGCGAGCGCATGCCGGGTGGCAGCATGGACAGCTGGGCGTCGACGAACTCCCGTTTGGCCGGTGTCGGGAAGTCCAGGCCGTGGGTGAGCACGCTCAGCTGCTCGCTGGCCGCTTGCACCAGCTCGGGATGATTGTGGCCGAGGGACAGCACACCCGCGCCTGCCAGGAAGTCGATGAAGACGTTCCCGTCCATGTCCCGGATGTAGCTGCCCTCCCCGCCCGCGATCGCGATCGGCAGGTTGCGCGGATAGGCCCGCGCGCTGGATTCCCACTGTCGCTGGTGTTCGAGGAACTCGGCCGAGCGAGGGCCGGGGAGATCGCCGTCGACACGGGGCGCCGGTTTCGCTGTATGGGTGTAGGTCATGGCAGCCTCCTTGCCGCGGTGATGATTTCCGCCGTGTCGAGTTCGACCGCCGGATTGGCCTGCCAGCGGGTTCGCGCCGGGGCGGCGGTGCCTTTCATCAGGAACGCGTCCGCCTCGACGATCGCGCCCTCCGCCATCGTCACTCCGTAGTGGACGAAGGCGCCGGTGCCGAGCGTGCAGGCCGGGCCGACGGCGATGTGATCGGATTTGAACGTGCCGTCCTCGAGCGAATGCGCTTGCAGGACGGTGTGCAGGTTGAGCGTGCAGTCGTCACCGATGCTCACCAAGGACCGCTCCGGGATGGCGCATCCGTCGTCGAAGACGCGCCGTCCTATCCGGACGCCGAGGCACCGCCAGAGGAACGACTTGAACGGTGTCCCGTTGAACAACGCGAGATAACGGGCGGGGCTGAGCTTCCAGTACCGCTCGTGCCGCCAGAACACCGGATCGTAGATCGAACAGAACCGCGGTCGTAGCGACCGGAAGCCCTGCACGGCGAGTTCGGCGAACATGAAGTACGCGACTGTGAACAGAAGCGAGGCCACGATGCCACCGCCGACGGCGAGCGGCCCGAACCTGTCGTGCGCGACGCCGGCGGCCGTCCCGACGAGGGCGACACCGAACAGATGGAGCCAGTGCACCAGCACGTAGACGAGGATGGTGCCGATGTTGTGCCGGTTCTTCGCCACCAGGCTCCGGCGCAAACCGTCTCCGGTGCTGAGGTGCTCGAACCCGCTGTCACGGCGGACGTTCCGGGGGATCTCGAACGCCGGTGACCCCAGCAGGCCGACGTTCTCCCGGATCGGCCCGTCCAAGGGCACGAGTACCTTCGTGGCCAGGAGGACGTTCCGCCCGATTCGCGCGTCCGGCGGGAAGGCGATCTCGTTGCCCAGGAACGCCTGTGGCGCGATGGCGGTCCGGCGCAGCCGGAACGACGAGGCGGAGAAGTCCGCGTTGAGCATCGAAAGACCGTCCGAGACCATCGTCCCGGTGCCGACCGTGCTGAGGAACGGGGTCTCGTGCTTGACCTCGACCCCGAAGTTGGATCCGGTCTGGTGGATCTTCGACAGGTCGTACCCCAGTGCGCGGAGGTAGTACACGATGTAGCTGCTGTCACCGAACAGGTAGGTGTACGCCCGCAGGTTCGTCAGCCGCGCGATCAGCCGCTGGATCCCGAAATGCGTTCCGTACAGGGGGTAGACCCGGCCCGGCCGGATGAACAGGTTGAGCAGGCGCGGGACCGTGAGGAAGACCGCCAGCCCGGCGAACAATCCCCCGAAGTACAGCAGCGCCGAACCAGCGATCTGGTCTCGATAGAAGGCCCAGCTGGTGAAGTCCGCCGTCGCCGTGAACAGGCGGTCGACGACCAGTTCCGTGCCGCCCAGAGTCGCGGGAAGCGTCACCAGCAGCAGAAGCAGCAGGCTGGACAAGCAGAACACGAACGGCCGGAACCCGTTGCGCGTCACCGTCCCCAGCGCCCGATAGTCCACTGTGGAGAGGCGGGCGGGGGTGCCGTGCCAGGATTCGCCGTCGGGTACGGCCTGACCAGTGTTCAAGGACGACGAGTGACCGAGCTGCGCGTCGTCCCCCATCGCGGTGTCGATGTCGAGCACGGTCATCTCACCGACGAAGGCGTGGTCGCCGAGAGTGACCCTGCCGGTCTGGATCCGGCCCGCCCTGGCGCGGTAGCAGGAGAAGAAAACGTCCTTCCGGATGACGGCCCCCGCTCCGACACGGAGCAGATCGGTACAGACCGGTGGGTTCCGGGACAGGATCAAGGCCCCCTTACCGATGTCCGCGCCGAGCGCCCGCAGGTACCAGGAGTACAACGGAGTGCCGGTGAACAGCATCAGCGGACTGAACCTGACCAGGGTCTTGACCGTCCAGAAGCGCAGGTAGCCAGGGCTCCACAGCGGGATCTCCCCCGGTTTCCACCGTCCGACGATCGTCCACTTCGCCACGATCGGCACCACCGACAGCACGACGAAAACGACGAGCCCGAAGGCGACCGCGCGCAGGTAGACTTCGACTGTCCCGGTCGTCGCGGTGATCCAGGCGAACCCCTTGTCCAGGATCCATCCCGAACCCGCGGCGTAGGCGAGGAAGATGACGAGCTGGAACAGGCCACAGAGGACATAGGCCCTGGTGGACGCCCGGCGTGGTTCCTCGGCGCGGGCGACCCCGCCCCGGGGCGAAGCGGGAGCCAGTCCGGCCAGCGCGCGAACGGTCGGATTGAGGTACACGTCTTTCGCCGACAACGGCGCGACTTCGCCGCGTTCCCGCACCCGGGCGCAGAACTTGGCCAGCAGCAGCGAGTCCGCGCCGTAGTCGTCGAAGAAGTGTCCCGTCGCCGAGATCCGCTCGATCCCGAGGACCCCGCCCAACGCCTCCGCCAGGTGCTGTTCGGTCTCGGTGGCCGGCGCCACGTAGTCGACGTCACTCGCCGCCCTTCGCGGATTCGTCGGCGCCGGGAGGTTCTTCCGGTCCGCCTTGCCCGCCGGCGTCAGGGGAATGTGATCGAGCTGTTCGAGGTAGGCGGGCACCATGTAGCCCGGCAGCAGCTCCCCCAGACGGCGGCGTAGTTCTCCGGCGTCGACGGTCGTCTTGTCGCGTCGCAGGCTGTAGTAGGCGACCAGTTCGGTCGTACCGGCCTCCGGGTGGTGGGTCTCGACCACCGCCTGGGCGATCCCGGGTATCTGCAACAGGACCGATTCGATCTCCGTGAGCTCGACCCGGTAACCGCGGATCTTCACCTGCGTATCGGCGCGGCCGTGGTATTCGATCTCGCCGTCCGGGGTGATCCGGCCCAGATCACCGGTGCGATAGATGCGCTGCGACGGGTTGTGCCCGATGTCGAGGAAGTCCGGGATGAACGCGCGCTCGGTGAGGTCCGGCCGGTTCAGGTAGCCCCCGGCGAGCCCGATCCCGGCGATCCCGATCTCCCCCAGTTCCCCGGCGGCCAGTGCTCTCGGTTCGTCCGGGTCGAGGATGACCACCGAATAGGTCGGCAGGGGTACCCCGATGGTCACCGGCCGATCCGGTCTCAGCACCGACCACGTCGCGGTGACCGTGGCCTCGGTCGGACCGTAGACGTTGAGAAATCTGCGGTCCGGGTGGTACCAGCGACGGACCAGGTCCTCCGGACACGCCTCACCGGACACCAGCAGGAACCGCAGCAACGGCAGGTCCTCGTCCAGGCTGGCGAGCAGGGTCGGGACGCAGCACAGCGCGGTGATCCTGTTGTCCCGCAGGAATTCGAGGAGCTCGTGGCCGACGAGACTGGTGCCGCCGGGTTTCGGCACGAGCGTCGCACCGCACAGCAACGGGACCCAGATCTCCTCGACCGAGAAGTCGAACGCGATCGTCATGCCCTGGTAGATCCGGTCGGTGCCCTGGATGCCGTAGACGTCGGCGGCGACACTGACGAAGTTGCAGATCGCGGCGTGGTCGATCGTCACGCCTTTCGGCCGCCCTGTCGAGCCGGAGGTGTAGACGATGTAACAGAGTTCGTCCGCCGGCGCGCCTTTCTCGGCCGCGCCGAGCCGATCACCCGGCAGAGCCTCGATCCGGTCCGCGTCCTCGTCGAGACAGAGCACGTCGACGCTGCCCGGCTCGAACCGATCTCGCAGACCCGAGATCGACAGCACCAGCCGGACGCCCGCGTCGCGGACGATGTAGGCCAGCCTGTCGTCGGGAAAGCCCGCGTCCAGTGGCACGTACGCCGCGTTGACCTTCAGCACCGCCAGCATCGCGACGTAGGGATGAACCGGTTCGTCGAACAGCAGCCCGATCCGGTCACCGGGCCGGACCCCGTGCGCCCGCAGGTGGCGGGCGAGACGATTGGCCCGTTCGTCCAGTCCGGCGAAGGTGAGCTTCGTGCCCCCGGTGTCCACCGCGAGACGATCGTCGAGACCGTCGGCGTGCAACCGGTCGCAGAGCCGCTCGTACAACTGCTCGAGCCGATCGCCGACGCTCCAGCGAACCCGCTGTTCGTGACCGTCGCACGTCAGGACCAGGCCGTCGGTGGTGAACAGACCCGACGGCTGGCCGTACGGGCTCATGTCCTGTCCTCCGCGAGGCCGAACGACTCGTGCAGCGCGCGGACGGTCGTGTCGACGGCATCGGCGGGGATCACGGCGGTGAGGCGAGACTGCGAGGTCGTCATCGCCGGCACCGTGACCCGGTGATCGGCGAGGACTCGCAGCAGCTCGGGCAGGAAGCCGGGTGCGTCGAGCAACGCGGTGCCGACGACGGAAACCGAGCCCAGTTCCTCGAAAACGGTGGAACGGGCGTCCAGTGCCACCGCGAGTTCCGTGATCGGCTGTCCGAGCGGCTCCGAGCCCCGGACGGTGAATCGCAGTTCGCCGGGATCGGGCCAGCTCAGGTTCTCCGGTTTCACCCCGCATCCGGCGAGCGTCGTGAGCACGCGGGCGTACTGGTCCGGCTCCGACGCCGAAACCTCGACCCTGACCAGCCGCACGTCGCGTTCGTGGGCGATGCCGATGACGCGGGGAGTGCCTTCCAGGGACGGCTCTCCCGTGACGACGGTGGAAGGACCGGGATCCGAGGAATGCGTCACCCGCACGGCCACCCCGTGACGGCGCGCGAGTTCGACGGACCTGGGGTGGAGCACCCGGGCACCGACGCCGGCGAGCTCGACCATGGCGTCGTAGGAGATCTCTTGGACCGGCTGGGTGTCCGGCACGATCCGGGGGTCGGCGGTGCGGACGCCGTGCACGTCGGTGCAGATTTCGCATTCGGGACCGCCGAGCGCGGCCGCCAGCGCCACCGCGGTGGTGTCGGAGCCGCCCCTTCCCAGGGTCAGCAGTTCCCCGTTCGCGTCACGTCCCTGGAACCCGGCGACCACGACGACCTGCGCGTCACGCAGCCGCGTGATGATCTTCTCCGGGTCGATCCGGACGATCGTCCCCGCCCCGGGGTCACCGCTCACCTCGATCCCGGCCTGGTCACCGGACAGCGAAACGGCTTCCACGCCGCGCTCCGCCAGCGCCATGGCGAGCACCGACGCGGAAACCTGTTCCCCCGTCGCCATCAACTGATCGAGTTCACGTGGAGACGGCGGCTCGGCGAACTCCCCGGCCAAAGCGATCAGCCGGTCGGTGGTGTCCCCCATGGCCGACACCACCAGGACCACCCGAGCCCCCGCCTCTGCCAGCGAGGCCACCTCGGTGGCCACATCACCCACCATCCGGGGTGTGGCCAGCGATGATCCACCGTATTTCCGTACGACCAGCCCTTCGCTTCGCACCTTTCGTAAAGGCGGGTCCAAGCTGACTTCAAGATCTTGGGTCGAATTCACCATTTTCCTTAATAGAACGCCGTTATGGCCGGGTTTGCATTCGGACAATGAGCAGCACTCGAATAGACCGTGACGAATACACGCATTCGACACGGGTTGCACTGCAACGAGCGAGCCAAGCGCGTCGCGCAGTCGTGATGACAGCATTGGAAAGTAGTGCGAGAAACTTTGAACGGGTACCTCCATCCGTACGAAAGGTCAACCATTGGGTTCGCACGACATAAGTCGACGACAATGCGCAAGGGCATACGTACGAACAGCCCACTTCGATGGAATTAGGTCAGACGAATGACGTATTCGGATTCACTTCGAAATTCGAGAAAACGGTCGATCGGCAAGACGGAACGAATTTAACCACCCATCGGAAGTTACGAGATCCTTTTATCTCTCCACCAGCCGGGAGGAACCCGTCAAAGAGGCCATGGCGCCCTCGAAGTACAAACCCCGGCATTTTTGCCGTCGTTCAGCGCGGAGACACCCGGGCGTCAGCGCCGTTCAGGAACAGGACATACGGCATCTTCGGACAGGTCAATCCCATAATGCGGGTCGAGTTGCGACACCTGGCGTTGTTTGCAGTCCGCCAACGCGCGGTCGAACCGGATGTGAACGCCTCACTCACCGGGACGGCATTCTTGTTCGGAGCCGACCGGTCAGCGTCTCGCGAACCACGCCGGAAACCGGTTCAGTGATCACAAACTCCACCAATGGGACTTACCGCTGGATACGCCACCAAAGAACTGATCCCCCCTAATGTAATGGGTTACGGACGCCGCCGTCGCACGGCGCTCCTTTCTCGACCGACTGCGGACCGGCCCGATAAACATCGACGAATCGCGCGATCCTCGGGTCCTCCGGATCGTCCACGGCGAACTGTCTCCCCCACGCGGTCGCTGCCGCGACGGCGGACGAACCGTGGTACGGACCGGGCAAAGCGTGGTGCTTTCCCTTGTTCAGGCAGGGGCGATAGGCATGGCCTGGGTCTCCTCGCGTGGTAAACCCGCCGGAGGCGGAGTCTCGTCGACGCCTCCGGCGAGTTCGTCTACGGGATGGCGGTCGCTACCGGTCCTTGCCGGCGGCTTGAACGGCCGTATCGGTCATCGCCTCTGGGAATGAGTTCTGGAGCGCTCCGGCGAGCGGCCGTCACGCCAGGTGGAAGGGTCGGGGTGGAAGAGCCGCCGTCCGCCGAACTTCAGGCGGATGAGGAAAGCGAGCTGGCCGGAGATCCCCGCTCCGTAGCCACTGGTGACGTCCTTGCCGCCTTCGTCCGGCAGTACGGCCCGGCCGTTCCGGTAGATCCGGCGCGCCCACATCAACTGCGCGATCGACTCCGCCCAGGCCCGGTAGGCCGGGTCGCCGGTCGCCCCGGCCAGATCGAGCAGGAAGTCGCCGTTGCCGGGAAGCCCGTGACAGTAGGCGGTTCCCGCCCACTGCCGGGTCGCCATCACCGCACGGGCCGCGCCGATCGAAGCTTCGAGATAACGCTCGTCCCCGGTCACGGTGTAGAGACGGCACAGGAACGTGCCGATTCCCGCGGAACCGTTGCACCACCACACCGGCGCCCGCGACGCCCCGGGACAGTCCGGCCAGTGCATCGCCCCGGCGTCGACACTCGACGCGGTCAGCAACGTGTCACCGCAGCGTCGGGCGGCGTCGGCGAAGTCTTCACGTCCGGCTGCTCCCGCCGCGGCGAGCAGGAACGCGCCGATCCCGGCCACGCCGTGGGCGAAGCCGTACGACCGATAGCCGGCGAGGTCCGAGTCGAACGACATCGGGATCGTCCACAAGAGACCGTCGGAGCCCGGATTCGCGGCGGCCAGCACGGACTCGGCACAGTGGACCGCGCGCCGTGCCAGCTCCGCGTCGCCGGTCTCACCGGCCAGGTAGAGGAAGCAAGTGCCCAGCCCCGAGAGCCCGTGGGTGATGTCGGGGTTCGGCCAGGCCATGATGAGGTTCTTGACCAGCCGCAGGGCCCGGTCGGTGAGGTCGGAGCGGCCCAGTGCCCGGCCCGCGTCGAACAACGCCCAAGCCGTCCCGGAGAAACCGAAGTACAAGCCGGGAAGACGATGGTGCTGATCGTCGAGATGCCGGAGTATCCGGGGCAGCACGATGTCGTAAAGCCTTTCGACGTGCATGTCGTTCTCGCTGAGCTTCGCCAGGACGGCGAGCGTGCCCGCGAGACCGTGCTGGACGGAACAGGGTTCGTTCAGCTCCCCGAACCCGGTCTCGGGCCAAGGTCTCGGGGCGGCTTCGGACGCGGCCGTCTCGACCAGGTACCCGAGTGCGCCCTCGACGAGTTCGTCCCACTGCTCCGGGGACCAGAGCAGTTCCCTCGACCTGGTGAGCGCCGGTGCGGGGCTTTCGGTCAGCGCGATGACCTCCGCCAGGCTCATCCGCTCGGCGGGGTCGGTGCGCACGAGCCCCTTGATCACCCGGCTCAACGTCCGTGAGACGGGCCGGGACAACGGCGGGGCGAGCCATTCGGCCACTCGTTCCTCCAGCGGACGTACCTCGGGGAGATCCTCGGCGAAGTCGGGATTCACATGGGCGATCTGATGCAGGAGCGTGGCTCCGAGACTGAAGAGGTCCGCTGACGGCTGCGGGTCCGCGCAGGCGAACTGCTCGGGAGCGCTGAGCCCCGGGGTTCCGCTGCCGGCGCCGAGCACCACCCACCCGGCCGGTTTCCCGACGCGGACGGCCGCGAGTTCGAGGTCGATCAGCCGCACGGAGCCGTCGGGCATGGTCAGCAGGTTGTTCGGGGTGAAGTCGCGGACGACCACGCCCCGTTGGTGCAAGCCGCGCAGCAATCGCGCGAGCTTTCCTGCCAATGCGGCACTTTCGACAGTGCCGAGCTGTCCTTCGCCGTCGCGCAGCACGCCGTCGACCCGCTCACGGAATCCCTTGCCGTCCAGGAATTCCTCGACCAGGAAAACGTGTTCCCGCTGCTCGAAAAGGTCGACGTATTCCGGAACGAGTCCGGTACCGGCGAGGTGCCGCAACACGAACGCCTCGTGCCGCAGGTAGTCACGCGCGTCGAGCCCTTCGCGATCCGTGCCGACGTGTGGCCGAGCTTCCTTGACGATGACCTCGCGGCTCGTCTCCCGGTCCAGCGCGCGGTAGACGCCGCCCTTGTTCGCGTGGCGGACCACCCGCGTGACCTCGTACCGGCCTTCCGGCAGCACCGACGTCACCGTGGTGGAGTCCTCGTTGCCGAACGGGTCCGGGAGCCAGGACGGGGCCTGGAAGAAACCCTGGCTCCGGTCCTCCACCGGCGCACCGTTCTCGTCGAGGACGCAATCGCGATAGCCACCGTCAGGGGTCAGCATCCGGTAACCGTCGAAAGCCCCATAGCGGTAATGGACCAGGCTTCCCGGGCGATACCGGGCATCGGAAAGGATCGCCGGACCGGACAGACCGGAAGTCGCTTCGTGCAGCTTCTCGGCGAGTTCCAGCAAAGAATCACGATCCGGCGGATAGACGGTGATGAATTTACCGGAATTGCCACGAGGGCACCGGAAGTCGTTGAGTTTCAGCACGTCGGCCGACGTGGAGGCGAATTTGAACTGCGCCGAAGAGGCGAGCAGGATCGGCAAACAGGCCTGCAACACCCAGGGCGCGGACAGCACCGTGGCCGAAACGTGCAGCTTCCAGCCCTGGACACGGGGCTCTTCCACCGGCGGGCGCAGGCAGGTCCAGTTGTCGGAACGTTCGAGCAGCCAGCCGGAAAGCACACTGTCCGCCAGGGAATCGGCAACCAGTTCGCCGGGTTCCGGGAAATCCACTGACAGCGCCACCGTTCGCGGCATGGCCTGGAGATCGTCTTCTTCACGAACAAGCGGGAGAGCCATTGCGTGTCCTCGACGTGGGCGGTTTGAGGACACGAACGTAGGGCGTGACGAAACCACTCCGACAGAGCAGAACAACTACTCAGGTCCCTATTCGGACGGACCGCCGGATTACTCAATGCGAATGGAGCATCGTCGCTTGACGTATCCCGGTACCGCATCGACGCTGGGACGAAAGCGTATCCGCGGAGGACATCTGAGGGGGGTGCCACCTTGGATTCGACGTGGCCGCTGGTAGGTCGGCGGAGAGAGCTTTCCTCGATCGACGAAGCGCTGGCGGGGACCACCGGTGGGCTCGTCCTCGCCGGGGCGCCGGGCGTCGGGAAGACCCGGTTGCTGCGGGTCGCGATGGACCGCGCGGCCGCGGCCGGGCGCCGTGTCGAACTTCTGGCCGCGACCGGGGCGGGATCGTCGATCCCGCTCGGCGCGGTTTCCCATCTCCTGCCCGTCACCCCGTCGCCCGACGAAGAACCCGACCGCACGACACTTTTCCGGTGGGCTTCCGCAGGTTGGGACGAGGACGGCGCGGTCCTCGCAGTCGACGACGCCCATCTGCTCGACGAGGGGTCGGCGGCGCTGGTCCATCATCTGTGCACTCACCGGCGGGTCGTCGTGGTGGCGACCGTGGTGACCGGGGCGAGTGCGCCGGACGCGATCTTCACCTTGTGGAAGAACGGGCAAGCCCGCCGCACGGAGATCCCACCGTTGTCCGACCGTTTCGTCGACGACCTGATCGGACACGCCCTCGACGGCCACGTCCCGGCGTCCGTCCGGACCCGGCTGCGCCGACTGGCCGACGGCAACCCGTTGCACCTGCAGGCTTTGGTGCTCGACGGACTCGAATCCGGTGCGCTGACCAAGGAAAGCGGGACCTGGCGATGGCAGGGGCCGGTGGTCGGCGCGTGGCGGCTGCACGAACTCGTGGAGGCACGGCTCCACAGTTGCGACGCGGACGTGCGAGCGGTCGTCGAGCTGGTGGCCTGTGGTGAACCCTTGCCACTCGAACTGGTCGAACCCGAACCCGGATTGCTCGCGGCCGAACGCGCCGGACTGCTCGAGGTCACCGGCGACGGACGTCGCTCCGAGGCCCGGCTCACCCATCCGATCTACGGCGAAGTGCTCCGTTCGGGCCTGAAACCTCTGCGCACCAGAGAGATCCACCGCACCTTGGCCGAGCGTCTCGGCGCGACCTCGTTGCGGCGCCGGGACGATCTGCTGCGACTCACCACCTCGCAGCTCTCCGCCGGTCTGCGACCGAGCGTCCCCGACATGCTCGCCGCGGCCCGGCAATCCCTTGCCCGCCACGACCTCGTGCTCGCGGAACGGCTCGCGCGCGCCGCCGTCGACGCGGGTTCCGATCAGGCGCGGACCCTGCTCGCCGAAGTACTCAGCTGGTGTGGGCGGCATCAGGACGGAATCGCGGTGCTCGCGGAGAGCGGCCGGTCCGAGCCGAGCGACTGGACCACGACCAGGGCGAGGCTCCTGTACTGGGGACTCGCCCGGCACGACGAGGCCACGACGATGCTCCCGGACGACCCGACGGTGACCCGGGCGCTGATCCTGCTCGCCGAGGGGAACTGCCAGGACGCGCTCGACATCGCGCTCAAGATCACCGACCTGGAGTCGGCGCCGATCGACGCGCGGCTCTGGGCCTTCACCACGGCGGTCAATGCCTACGCGATGCTCGGCAGGGCTTCGACGGCGCTCTCCTTCGCGCGCCGCGGCAGGTGGCTCGCGGAACGTCACGACGACCTGGTCCGCACCGGATTGCCGTACCTCCGCCTCGCCGAGGGGTACACGTTGTTGTTCGCGGGCAGGCCTTCCGAGGCACAGGACGTCGCCGAAGAAGGTGGCCAGTCGGCCGTGCGGTTCGGCGATCCCGGTCTGATCGCGGTCTGGTCCGGTCTGTCCGGGCTGATCGCCCAGCTGCGCGGTGAACTCCGTGCCGCCGTGACCTCTCTACGCGAAACCGTCGCCATCGAAACGGTGCAGGATCCGACCGGCAGCCTTCACCTGCACGAGACGCTCCTCGCCGGAACACTGGCGATGAACGGCGCGGGTGACGAAGCGGCGGAAATCCTTGACCGCGCTCATGAAGAAGACTCGGGAACGGCGGTGAAACGGCTCTTCCGGCCGCACGCCGAAGCTCATCGTGCCTGGGTCACCGCCGCCCGCGGTGACGTGCGGGGCGCCGCGGAGATCGCGCTCGCCGGTGCGGCGCTCGCCAGGGAGGTCGGAATTCCGTGCATGGAAGCGGTCGTGCTGTACGAGGCCGCGCGGTTCGGTGCGGCGAGGCAAGTGGAGAAGCGCCTGACGGTACTCGCTGAGATTGTCGAAGGCGGCCTTGCCGTCGCCTACCGTGACGCCGCCGCCGCGCTGGCCGCGGGCGACGAACCCGGTCTGCTCGCCGCGGCGGACGCGTTCGCCGCGCTGCCCGCTCCCTTGCTCGCCGCAGAGATGCTGACAGCGGCCGGGCGAGTGGCCCAGGCCGCGGGGTATTCACGGCGAGCGGGTGCCGCCCTCGCGAGGGCACGGGAACTGGCACGACGCAGCCCGACCGCGCGGACACCGGGGCTCCTCGGGGTCGAGGGCACCCAGCAGCTCACCCCGAGGGAGCGTGAGATCGCCCGGCTGGCCGCGAGGCAGGCGACGAGCCCGGAGATCGCGCGCCGGTTGCGGTTGTCCGTCCGGACCGTGGACAACCATCTGGCCCATGTGTACGACAAACTCGGTATTTCCGGCAGGATCGAACTCGCCACACTGTTCCGGTGAGCGCCTAGACGGCCGGTGTGATCAGGCCGTATCGGCCGTCGTACCGACGATAGAGCACGTTGCCCCGGGCGCGTTCGAGATCGAGGAAGAAGAGGAACGGCAGACCGAGCAGGCCGAGCCGATCCACCGCGTCCTCCGTCGTCAGGACCGGCGCCGGTTGCCCGCTGACGGTCACCGCGAGCCTGAACGGGCTGAGCCGATGCGGTCCCGGCGGCGTCGACTGCGCCAACCGGTGCAGGATGGGGCCGGCGTGGTAAAGCACAGGAGGTGCATCTCGAAGAACGCGTTGTCCACAGTGGAGCGAGCGAGTGAGCAGGACTTGTGCCGGACGATCTCCCGCACGCCCTCCGGCCAGAGGGCCGTCCCGCCGGCTGGGAGATCGTGCCGCCATTCGTCAGGGTCGACACCCGGCCGCCGTCCGCGCCTGGCCTCCCAGTGGAGCACGCTCCGTTCCAGCTGGCGTCGCAACTTCGCGTCCAAGCGGTCGATCGCCTCTTCGGCGGTCGGCGCGGCGACCTGGGCTCGCAGCCGCCGCCCGCTCACATCGAGGTTCGCCTGGGCGACCACTGGCGGATTCCCGTACTCGCTCAGCCGAACCGACGCGGCGAGCACGGGACGATGGGCGAGCCCGAAAAGCCGTTTCACCTTCCGCCCGGCACGTTCGGCGAGGACGGGCGGAAGGTCACCGCGCACCGTCACCTGCACATCCGGCGTCACCTTGATCCCGGTCATCTTCGTTCTCCCTTCACCGAAAGCGGTTCCTCGTCGCGGATACCGAACGCGGGAACCACCCCCGGACGGACGACGGCGATCGGGCACGGCGCGCGCCCTGACGAGCCCTGATCGACCGAGCCGAGCAGGAGTCCGCCGAACCCGCTGTCGCCACGCGTCCCGACCACGATCAGGCCGGCTCGCTCGCCGTATTCCATCAACACGCGGCCAGGACGCCCCTTGACCACGAGGCACTCCGACACGACGTGCGGGAACTCCGCGGCGACACGGTCGATGTGCTTTTCCAGGGAGCGCAGGAAGAACTCGCGCGCCGCTCGAACCGCCGGGATCGATCTCGCGCCAGGTCTTGAGCACGGTCACCGGCACGCCGAGCGTCGAAGCCTCCAGGAACGCGAAGCGCACGGCGGCGGCCGAGCCGCCCCAGTCGTCCACGCCGACCAGTACCGGCCCCGACCTGGTCCGATCGCCTCGGACGACGATGACCGGGCAGTGACCGTGGACCGCGAGCGCGAGCCCCGACGATCCCAGCAGCAACCGTCCGCCACCGGTGACCCCGCGTGACCCCAGCACCACCACCGCCGCCCGCCACGACTCGTCGACGAGCAGGGCACGCGGGTCCCCGGTCCTGGTCTCGGCTTCGATCTCCAGTGTCGGCTCCGACGTCCGGGCCACCTCGGCCGCGATCTCCAATCTTCTGGCACCGGTCGCCCACATGGCCTCGCGCACCTCGGCCGCGGTGACCTCCAGGTTGGGATAGTCGTGACCCGGCGGGACACAGGCGTGGACCAGCCGCAACGGCCGTTCGCTCCGGACGGCTTCGCCCGCCGCCCAGCGCACCGCCCGCAACGCGGCTTCGGAGCCGTCGACTCCCGTCATGACGGGTTCACGCTTGCCCACCATCACCACCGCTTTCCGGTCAGCCGATCTTCGGGGCCGCTACGAACCTTCTGCCGAGCGCCGCACCCCACTCGCGGGCGCGTTCCACCTCACCGGTGCGCAGCACCGTCCGTTGTCCGTCCATCTCGACGAAGAAACTCTCCGCGGGCACCAGCGGCACGAAGCCGAGCCGCCGCAACCTGCGCGCGGCGGTGACCGCGGCGGATCCGGTGAGCCAGCGGGGCTTTCCCAGCCGGGTGTCGAAGGTCGCGACCGGCCTGCCGCCGGACACCCGGTTCAGGGTGCCGAGCCACTCGCGGAGACCCGTACTCGAGCGCACGTCGTCCTCCGCCTGCCTTCCCGCCTCGTTCCGGCTCGACGGCCACGACAGCCCGTGCACGTGAGTCGGCCCACCGGCGACCAGCAGGTCGGTGTCCGGCGCGGACCGGGCGTCGTCGACGTTGACCACGGACACCTCCGCGAATGGCATGAGCCCGTCCCCCACGGCCTTCGCCACGCGTTCGGTGTTCCCGAACATCGACTCGTACACCAGCATCACGCGCATCAGCGTTCTCCTCCTCGGCACGGAGCGGACAGCTCGACGATCCGGGTTTCCGCGCCGCATGGACAGGAACGAAGGGCCCTGCGAGGCAGGTCCTCCGGCCCTCCTCGGCGTCACGGGTCGCAAGAACCATGGGACCTCTCGCTCAAAAGCCGCGCCCGAGTACTTCGTCGACCGCGCGGCGAGGGCTGGAAGACACCGACCCGGAGGGGTGGCCGAACCGCATGAGCGCCTGCGGGAAACCGGCCAGTTCGAGGTCTTCGCACAACGCGGAACGGACCTCGGGCAGGTGCAACGGCTGAGTCAGGACCGAGCCGACGAGACCACCGTCGACCGCGGCGAGCCAGGTGGCCTGCACCGCGTGACCGGCCGCCAGATGGTCGTACCGGGTGTCGTCGAGGGTCAAGAACACGAGCAGCGTCTCTTCGGCCAGCCGTCGCATCAGGACCGCGTTGTCCGGCAGTGCCGTGGACGGCCGGACCAGCCCCGCCCACGGCAACGACCCCGGTGGGAGTGCCGTCGCGGCGAGGCCCACACCGTGTCGATGGGAGACCTCGTCGCGGATCGTCCACAAGGCGAGCTCGCGCTGATACCCATGGTCGTGCTGGTGGGCTTCCGCCGCGAATTCGAGCAGCTCGGCGACGCGGGTCAGTTCGAGTTCGTCGCGGATCGGCTTGGCTTCGACGCCCGCCGAAGAGGCGGCGACCACCAGCTCACCGATCCGTTGAGGTGAGACCGGCAGTCCGGAGAAGCGCCTTCGATAGCTGCGCCGCCGCTCGATGGCCGAGTACCGGTGCAAGTCGTCGGCCGAAGGCAGCGCCCGCTCTCCCGGCGCGAGCGAGGCGACCACTTCCGGGCGTTCCGGGTCGGGGAAGGTCTCCGTGCGTGGCCCGTACCCGAGCACGCGGATGGCGATTTCCAGATTCGCGAGCGCGGCGCCGCAGGAGATCACGCGGTCGCGGCCCAGCGGATCGTGTTCCGGGAGAAGCAGGTCCCGTCGCTCGACCAGCAGCAGCCGGTCCCGCTCGAACTCCAGGAGCCACGGCTGGGTGTTGTGCACCGAAGGCGCCCGCAGCAAGGTCCGCGCCAGTACCTCGGTCTCCGCCGTGGACCAGACCTCTCGCTGCTTTCGCCGCATCATGTTCCCGTCCTCCGCGCTCGTGCCGTGCCGGGATCCCACCGTGCGCCGAGCCGGGGGTCCGTGCGCAGGTGCGGAAGGCTCGGATCGGCGGGACCTAAGCCCCGGCCTCGAACCACGGCGCTGTCCGGTGAGGGACCAAAGCCCTTCCACGGCAGGACGTCCAGACCGGTGTGTCACCACGGCCGCCGGAGTACGTTCGGCACACGGCCAGGACCCTGCGGCAGGAGGACGAGCCATGACGATCAAGGTGTTCCTGGTCGATGATCACGAAATCGTCAGGCGCGGCCTCTTCGATCTGCTCGGCAGCGAGCCGGACATCGAGATCTCCGGAGAAGCCGCGTCGGTCTCGGAGGCCCTCACCCGGATCCCCGCGAGCGACACCGACATTGCGGTGCTGGACGTCCGCCTCCCGGACGGCACCGGCATCGAACTGTGCCGCGAACTGCTCTCCACCGGGACTCGTCTGCGCTGCCTGATGCTCACGTCCTACGCCGACGACGAAGCCCTCTTCACCGCGATCATGGCGGGCGCGTCCGGATTCGTCCTGAAGCAGGTGCTCGGCAACGACCTCGTCTCCGCGATCAGGACCATCGCCGACGGCGGCTCACTGCTCGACAGCCGCACCACGGCGGCGCTGATGAATCGCATCCGCCGGGAGAACGACCGCGAGGATCCGATCGCCGGGCTGTCCGAGCAGGAACGAGCGGTCTTCGAACTCATCGGTGAGGGCCTCACCAACCGCGAGATCGGCGACCGGCTCTTCCTGGCGGAAAAGACCATCAAGAACTACGTTTCCCGGATCCTCGGCAAACTCGGCATCCAGCGCCGGACACAGGCCGCCGTACTGGCGACAGAGCTCAAGAAGGAGGACCGGATCCCGCTGTTCGGTGATCACTAGGCCCGGTCACCGCGGGACAGCGGGACCCGCCACACGATCCTGGTCCCGCCGCCCGCGCGGTCGGTGAACTCGGCATGTCCCCCGCACCGTTCGGCTCGTTGCGAAAGGTTGTCGAGCCCGCTGCGCCTACCGGTCGACGGCAGTCCGACGCCGTTGTCGCTGACCTCGATGGCGAGTTCGGTATCGGCCTCGACGGTCACCGAGATCTCGTCCGCGCCGGAATGCCGGATAGCGTTGCTCAGCGCCTCCCGGACGACGGCTTCGGCGTGCTCGTACAACTCGGCCGGGACGAGCGTGTCCACTGCGCCGGCGATCCGGACCGAGGGGGTCACCGCCGGAGCCGTCGTCAGCTCGGTGACGACGTCGAGCAGCCGTCGACGCAGGCTGGTCGCCTCGTCGGCTCCCGCGGTGTGCAGGTCGAAGATCGAGGTCCTGATCTCGCGGACGGTCCGGTCGAGCTGCTCGACGGCTTGGGTGACCCGGTTGCGGGCGAAGTCGTCCGGCACCCTCGGCAGGATGCTCTGCAAGCTCATGCCGGTGGCGAAAAGCCGTTGGATGACGTGATCGTGGAGGTCCTGCGCGATCCGGTCACGGTCGGCGAGCACGTCCAGCAAGCGCTGGTTGCGCTGCTTCTCCGCGAATTCGAGTGCCACCGCGGCCTGGTCGCCGAAGGAGGACAGCATCGGGATCTGGTCGGCCTTGAACTGCTGGGTGCCCTTCTCCCGGCTGGCGACCAGTACGCCGCCGACGCCCGCCGCGCTGGTCAGCGGCGCCACCACCCCGGGGCCGGAAAGAGCCTTGTCGGCCGAGGTGAAGACCGTACCGAGGTCCGCGATGAGACAGGCAGGCCCGTCATCGAACACCTCGTCGAGCAACGGATGCTCGCCCGAGATCGACTTCCCTTGCAGGAAAGCGTGCCGTTCGCCGGAGATCGCGGTCACCGTCAGCGGTCGCGTTCCCTTCGGCCCGTCCTCGGCCAGCAGGATCATCACCTCGTCGGCCCCGGCCAGTTCCCGGACGCTCCGGACGATCAGGCCCAGCGTTTCGATCACCGAAGCACCGCCGAGCAGCTCGCCGTTGACCTTCGCCACCGCCTCCAGCCACCGTTCCCTCGTCCGTGAGCGCTCGAACAGCCGGGCGTTGTCGATGGCCACGCCCGCGGCGGCGGCGAGCGCCTGCAGCACGACCTCGTCGTCCGCGGTGAACTCGGCGGCTCCGCGTTTCTCGGTCAGATACAGGTTCCCGAACACCTCGTCCCTCACTCGGACCGGAACCCCGACGAAACTGTGCATGGGCGGATGGTTGGCGGGAAAGCCGACCGAGGCCGGATGCGCCGACAGATCCGGGACCCGGACCGGATGCGGCTCTTCGATGAGCAGGCCGAGCAGCCCTCTTCCCTCGGGCAGATGTCCCATCGTCGCCCGGACCTCCGGCTCGATGCCCACGTACACGAACTGCGAGAGCCCGTCCTCGTCACCGACCACGCCCAGCGCGCCGTACTGGGCGTCGACCAGTTCCACGGCGGCCTGGACGATGCGCTGCAAGGTCGAATCGAGTTCGAGCCCGGTTCCCACCGCGAGGACCGCGTCGAGCAGCCCCTGCAGCCTGTCCCGGGTCTTGACGATCTCCGAGAGCCGCTCCTGGACCTCGTGCAGCAACTCGTCCAGGCGGAGCCCGGTCAGTACCGCCGCGCTGGGCGGCCGGCTGCCAGCCGGTCGCGGCTCGGCCGACATCGCCGCCTCCTTCCGGTAGGGAATGACGACTCGTTCATCGTCAGGACCGGCCTCAGCGTTCCACTCAGCGGACCCGCTGCCAAGACATGACGCGATCTCCGCTCAGGGACGACCCGGCCGGACGCACCGGCCACGGCCGGAATGCGCCCGAGTCACCCAGCCGGATAGCCCAAACGCATGATCGAGCCGCTCCTCTGTGGACAGTGGCCGATCGGGGCCGAAGAAGACAGCGATGACAAGATGACAGCCGGGTGTTCACCCGGTCAGTCCACCTTTCGCCGCCGCGCACCCGGAACGCATTAAGCTGCGCATTCGTGCCCAGCCCCGTCCACCACCCAGGCGGTAGCGATGCTCGAGCGAACCGGCTACACCGCGATCGACCTGCGGCCGCTGACCGGCGGCGAGGGCACCAGCGCGTACTCGGTCAGTGACACCGAATTCGTCGTCGGCGAGTCAGGCTCCACACCGGCTCGTTGGAACCGCGAGGGTGTCCCGTCCGCCTTGGCCGTTCTCGACGGCTACTCGGGCGGCCGTGCCTGCGGTGTCAACAAAACCGGAGTCACCGCGGGAATCCTTCACGACGGCGAGCACCTCCTCCCGGTGCGCTGGGATCCCGCCGGCGGCGTCCAGCGTCTCGACCTGCCCGATGGCACGATCTCGGGCGCGGTGAACCGGATCAACGACCGAGGCTCGATGCTGGGCGGCGCGATGGAACCCGGCTATCGCTGGCGCGCGGTCCGGTGGACTCCGGACAGTCGTCTCGCGGAGCTCGAACCGTTGACGGCCGACGGCGAGACCCAGGCGCACGACCTGAACGAGCTCGACGAGGTCGCCGGGACAGCCAAGGACGGCTCGGGTGCCCGCACCGCGGTGCGCTGGAGCCGTACGGGAGAGGTCAGCAGGTTGCCCTCGCCACGTCGCGCGACCGCCCACTGCATCAACGACCAGGGTGTGGTGGCCGCCGACGGAGTGTCGTGGAACCGCGACGGCCAGGCCACGCTGTTGACCGGCGGCCCGGTCTTCCGGACCGGGCAGACGCTGAAACTCACCAATGACGGAGCGACGATCGGCTGGGGCGCGACGACGGACGGGCAGCAGATCGGCATCCGCTGGAACCGGTCGGGTGAACCCACCGTGCTGCCTCCGCTGCCGCCCGACACCACTAGTACCTGCTTCGACATCGACGACGCGGGCGTGGTCGTCGGCGAGTCGGCCGGCGGCACGAAGGTGCGTCCGGTCTGGTGGGACGAGGACGCGACACCGCACCCGCTGCCCTCACCGGCCGGCCTCGACGCCATCGTGGCTCAGCACATCACGATGACGGGCAACGTCATCATCGGCTACGGCTACGACCCCGCTGAAGCCACCTATCGCGGGATCGCCTGGTACCGCACCTGAGTCCCGGCCCTCGCCGGGGTCCGGCGCGCCGGATCTCGGGGCCATCGCGGATCGCGGTCACCGAAGCCCCCGCGCCCAGGTGACAGCACAGCAAACGTGGCGCGGTGCACCGCGTGGCGGGAGGGAGAGTGGCGTGGAACGACGCGACCGCCGTGATCCCGTCGAGCCGTTCCGGACCGGTTCGCGAACCACCGTGCACGAACCGGATCGCGACAGTGTCCACTGTGGACAACCGTTCGCGCGCCTGGGCCACCACGGTGGTGTCGTCGCCGATTTCGGGCGACGACCACGCTGTCCAGCCGACGTCCGGGAACCGGCAGCGGTCACCGGGTGAGCCTCGGCCGGACCACCATCACCGGGCATTCGGCGTGATGGGCCAGTGCCTGGCTGGTCGAGCCGAGCAGGAGGCCGGTGAATCCACCGCGACCACGGCTGCCCACAACCACCAGTTGCGCCTTCGCGCTCCATTCCAGCAGGACCTGTCTCGGCCGGTCACGCACGAGTGAGCGTTCTACCGCGACGTCCGGGTACTTCTCCTGCCAGCCCGCCAGGCGCTGCGCGAGCAGCCTGCGTTCGTCGTCCTCGATGGACTCCCATTGGGTGACCAGCCGCGCCATGCCGTAGACGTCGTCGTAGGTGACATCCGACCAGGCGTGCACCGCGACCAACGACGCGTTCCGGCGTGAAGCTTCTTCGAACGCGGCCTCCAAGGCCTGTTCGCTCAGCGGGCTCCCGTCGACGCCGACGACCATCGGCCCGGCCTCGGGATAGTTCGCCGTGCCCTTTCGGGCCCGGAGCACGACCACCGGACAATACGCGTGCGCGATGATCGCCGACGCCGTCGAACCGATGGTCATCTCCCCGAAGAAACCCTTGCCCGTGCCGCCGATCACCACCATCGCCGCCGACTTCGACACGTCGGCCAGGACCGCGACCGGAGAACCCGTGGGCATGAGGGTGTCCACCCGGACGCCGGGAGCCGCCGTCCCAGTCTCTTCCACCGCTTCGTCGAGGATTCGCCGCCCGTCCGCGGCAAGCAGGTCGAACCACGGCGCGGGGCCGGCGAGCCCACCACCGTAGGCCCGCTGCTCCACGTGGAGGGCGTGCACGATCAGCAATCCCAGGCCCCGTTCGGCGGCGCGGGTCGCCGCCCATCGAGCGGCCGCGCGTCCCGGCTCCGCCCCGTCCACCCCGACGACGATCCTGTTCAGCGCGGCTGTCATTCCTCGCCCTCCTGGTAAGTCACCTTCGCTTGTACGACACCGGGAATCCCTTCGGCGATGACCTTCGCCACGTGGTGGTCGGTGTCGTTCCCGTATCGGTCACCGATGCGGACCAGCCCGTCCTGGACCTCCACCGTCCATCGGCCGGGCCCGCCGTAGATCGCGAGGTGATGCCGGACGTCGGCGGCGATCGCGTCGTCGGCCCGGGCGAACGCGCGGACGAAATCGCCCCGCGTGAGGATGCCCACCACCTTCGCACCGTCCACGATCGGCATCGCGCGGATCTTGCCGTCGAGCAGAGCTCTGCCGACGTCCGCGAGATCCGCCCCGGCGCTCATCCCGGTGACGGGCGTCGTCATCACCTCGGCCACGGTGACTCCCGGCGTCGTCTGGCCCGCCGGGTGCCGCGCCGACCGGATGTCCTCGGGGAACCGGTCCCGGATCAGGTCCGCCTCGGTCACGATGCCGATCAAGTGATCGTCGTCGTTCACCACCGGAAGAGCGGTGAAGCCGTGTTCGGTCAGCAGTCCGGCGGCGTGCTTTGCGGTCATCTCCGGTGCGACGGTGACGACCGGCCTCGTCATCAGGTCTCTTGCCCGCATGTCGCCTCCCGTCTCACGGTCGCGTGCCGCCATCGGCCTCGCTCGGCACCGCGGGCCGGACGACGGCGACAGGACATTCCGAATGGGCGACCAGCGCCTGGCTCGTCGAGCCGAGGAGCATGCCTTCGAACCCGCCTCGTCCCCGGCAGCCGACCACGACCAGGCGTGCCCGGGTGCCGAACTCGAGCAGGGTGCGGATGGGGCGCCCCCGTCGCACGACGACCTCGACCGGAACGTCCGGGTACTTGTCCTGCCAGGGAGCCACTTGCTCCTCGACCGACTTCCACTCGTCCGCCTCGATTTCCACAGCGTCGACGTCGAGGAGATGCGGCCGGAGCGAACCGTGGTCCAGCACTTCGGACCAGGTACGGACAACGGTCAAGCCGCTGTCCCGCAACCTCGCTTCGTCGAAGCCGAACCCGAGGGCGGCTTCGCTGGTGGGAGATCCGTCGGTACCCACGACGATCCGGCCCTCGTCGGGCAGCGGGCCGTCGGGCCGCCGTCCGCGAGCCACCACGATCGGGCAATGGCCGTGCCGGGCGAGCGAGACCGCCGTGGAGCCGATCAACGGTCCGGTGAATCCGCCCAAACCTCGTGACCCCAACACCACCATCGCCGCCGTCGTCGACTCCTGGATCAGCGCGGGAACGGCGCTCCACTCCCGGACCGCGGTCTCGACGACCAGCTTCGGAAACCGGCTCAGGACCCCGTCCCGGGCCCGGGCGATCCACTCTTGGCCCAAATGTGCGAACCCCGCGCGGATCGTTTCTTCCGGGGGAAGGATCCCTGGCATCTTCGCGACCGGTACCCGGTAGACATGGACGAGCCGTAGCGGCACTCCTCGTCGTGAAGCGTCGTCCGCCGCCCACGACGCCGCCGTCCTCGCGGACCTGGAACCGTCGATCCCGGCGACGATCGTCCCGTCCGTGGCGACCGGCATCCCTGCTCCTCTCGTCGTGTTTCGACGGCCTCAGTCTCGAACGAGGGGTCGATCTGATCGCAGAGGATGAAGTCCCGCGGCCCTTGGCCGTCCGTCCCGTTCCCTTGGCGGTCCAGCCCGGGACGAAAGGGCGAAAGTCCCTATCGTCGGGATTCAGCCCGGAAAGCGGGCCCGGTGGAGATGGAGGTCTTCGAGGGCGTCGAGGGTGGCCGTCCGGCGGTACCAGTGCAGCCAGGTCGCCGTCTGGTACGCGATCCGGGACAGTTCGTCGCGAGTCGCCTTCGACGGTCCTTGCCCGGGGCGGTGATAGTGAACGGAAACCACGCCTTCACATCCGTCCGGACCGCACAAGGGCAGGCTGTACACGGCCCGGACCTTCTCCGCGACTAGGGCTTCGAGCGCCGGCCGATCGAAAATGCCGGACTTGGTGACTTCGGCGACCGTGATCGGTTCACGCACCCGCATGGCGATACCGCACGCGGTGGCATCACCCTCGACATGGGCGAAGTGCTGGAAGAACTCGGCGGAGAATCCTTCGGCACGTTCCAGTTTCAGGCCCGTCCGGTTCTTGGTCACCGATTGGATGTCGCCCTGGGCGGTTTGGGCCCGGTCGGTCACGCGGTCCAAGGCCGCCCACAGCAGTCCCGTCGGCCGGATCGTGGACGAGGCGGGCAGGAAATCGAGTTCCGGCGCGCTCCGCCAGACCCGTGGCGGAAACCAAGGGCCTTCCCGCCACGGGCGAGGCGCGACGATCAACGCCCTGGCCAGCGCGTTCGGGCCCACGTGGTGACGGAGCGCGGCGGTTCGCAGTGCGTGGATCGCCGTCGTGGCATCGGCCAGTTCGTACCGGGCCATCAGCACGCCGGCCGCGTGCTCCAAGGTCGCCCGGTCACGCAAATGCCTAAGAAGGGCATCAATGTCGATCGGCTGCCCGTGCACGGCAGTCGATATCCGCTGGGTCCCCTTGTCGCCCGACATCACTCCAGGCGGTTCGCTGTCGCGCGGCATCCAGGCGGCAGCCGCGTCGAGACACGCCACGGATCCACTATCCGCTCTCCCTTATCAGCGGACAAGATGGTTTTCCCTGCGAAGGCATCACGAGCTCAGCCGACCGGTGCGGGGATGCTCAACCTCCCGTCGTGGACTTCGGCGATCCGGTCCACCGCGGCCAGGTGGGCTCGGTCGTGGGTGACCAGGACGGTGGCGGTCGCGCGTTCGTGGGTGAGGCGGGTGATCAGGTCGACGATCGCGGCACCGCGATCGTGGTCGAGGGCGCTCGTCGGTTCGTCGATCAGCAGCACGGTGGGCTCGTTCATCAGCGCGCGGGCGATGTTCACCCGCTGCCGTTGACCGCCGGAGAGCTGATGCGGACGTCGTCCTGCCTGCGGCGCCAGCCCGACGGCGTCAAGGAGTTCCATGGCCGCGCCACGGGCTTTTGCCGGAGAACGGCCATCGATCCGGGCCATGACCTGGAGTTGTTCGACGGCGGTGAGCGAGGGCAGCAGATTGGGCTGCTGGAACACGATTCCGATCTTGCGACGCCTCAGTTCGGTGAGTTCGCCACGGGTCAGGCCGGTGGTCACCGTGCCGTCGACGGTGACGGCCCCGTCGTCCGGGCTGATGAGGGTGGCGGCGACGGCGAGCAGGCTGGATTTGCCGGAGCCGGACGGTCCGGCGACCGCGGTGAGCCCACCCGCCGGAACATCCAGGGTGACGTCGTCAAGAGCGGTGAGGCGGGCGTCGCCGTCGGGATAGGTGAGGGTGACGCCGGTCAGGTTCAAACTCATCGGGCACTCCCCAGTGCGGTCAGCGGGTCGACGGAGGTGATGCGGCGAACGGAAAGGGCGGCCCCCAACGCGCCGAGCAGGATCATGACGGCGGCCGGGACGAGCACGGTGGCAGGAGTCAGCAGAAAGGGCACCGCGGAGCTGGCGACCAGGGCACCGAGGCCGACGGCCAGTCCGGTCCCGACGGCGGTGCCGCCGACGAGAAGCACGACAGCCTGGCCGAGCGCGTCCTTCAGCAGGAACCCGGTACTGGCCCCCAGCGCCTTGAGCACGGCGATGTCGCCGGCACGCTGGATGGTCCAGACAGTGAAGAAGGCGCCGATCACGAGAGCCGAGATGGCGAACAGGAAGCCTCGCATCAGTTGCAGCGAACCGTTTTCCGAGGTGTAGGAGCCGATCGCGGACAACGAGTCGTTCTTCGAAACCGTCTTCGTGCCCAAGGCACTGTCAGTGGCCGCGACGTCGACGTCGGCGCCGGTGGTCAGCGCGAGCACGGTCGCGCTCTGCGCGCCGCCCGCGGGTGGCACCGTCCTCGCCCAGACGTCGAGGCTCGCCCAGACCACCGGCGTGTGGCTGAACCAGGCGTCCCCCGACACCGCGGCGACCGTCAGTGGACGTCCGGCCACCGACAAGGTGTCTCCGGTCCGGACGCCCAGGTCGTCGGCCGCGGACGTGGACAGGACCACCGAGTCGTCCTTGATCGCGCCGCTGTCCGGAGCGAGCGCCGAACCGGGCGGGACGCCGAACACGGAGATCCCGGCGCTGCGGTTTCCCGCGGTGGCCTTGGTGGTGGCGATGCCCAGCGGCTCGGCATCGGTGACACCCGGGGTATCGGCCCACTGCCGCCGCTGTGTCTCGGTGAGAGCGGAATTGGCATAGGAGAGGTTCTGTCCGTCGCCAGGAGCGGCGAAGACGATCTTGTCCGCGGGCAGGCCGGTGATCGCGGAGATGTTCTGCTCGCCCAGCCCGGCGGTGAGTCCGGACAACAGGCCGACCAACAGGGTGATCAGCACGACTACGGCACCCATCAGGGCGAATCGCCCTTTGGCGAATCTCAGGTCTCTCCAGGCGACGAACACGGCTCTGGTCTGTCCTTTCCGGCGGGTGGCTGGTACCTCTCCACGATCGCCGCCTGCCCGGTCGAGGACATCTGGCCGGAGACCACACTTCGCGGGCCGGAAGACGGCACGCCGCCTCTACCTTTGGATAGAGGCGCTCCCCAATCCGGCTACGTAGCCTGGACGCATTGTGATCACCGCGCCCGTTTTGACCCCGACCAGCAAGCTGCTGACCTGGTGTCTGCACCTGCTGCTCTTCGCCCTGCTCGCGCTGGCGGCCGTGCGGGCGGTGGCGGCAGGCTCGCCCCGAGCGGCGGCGGTCGTCGCGATGGCGGTGGTCTGCGGTGCGGTGTACGCGGCCGGCCCGCTTCTCCCCCACATCAGGGCGTCAGTGCGAGCCGCCGCGTGGTGGTTGCTCGCGGTAGGCGTCGCGTGGGTGGCCCTGCTGGTGCTGACCGCGGACGGCGTGTGGGTCGCCTTCCCGTTGTACTTCCTGCAACTGCACCTGCTGCCACGCCGCCATGGCCTGTTCGCGGTGATCGCGACCGCGCTGGCGGCGATCACCGCGTTCGCCGTCCATCAGGGTGCCTTCGTCCCGGCGGCGGCGATCGGCCCGGCGCTCGGCGCCGCCGTCGCGGTCGCCGTCGTCTGGGGGTATCAGGCGTTGTACCGCGAAAGCGAACGTCGCCGGAACCTGATCAAAAAGCTCACCGAGACCCGGGTGGATCTCGCCGAAGCCCAGCACGAAGCGGGGGTGCTCGCCGAGCGGGAGCGGCTGGCCCACGAGATCCACGACACCCTCGCCCAGGGGCTGTCGAGTATCCAGCTCCTGCTGGTCGCCGCCGAAAGGACGCTTCCCGAAAACGCCGGGAACGCCGCCCGTTACGTCGAGCAAGCCCGCCAGGCGGCCGCGGACAACCTCGCCGAAGCCCGCCGTTTCGTCGTCGCCCTGTCCCCTCCCGCGCTCGACGACACCACGTTGGCCGACGCACTGAAACGGCTGTGCGCCACCACCACCGCCCGGCACCGGATCACCGCGAGTTTCCATCTCTCCGGCACTCCCGCGCCGCTGCCGACCACGCACGAGGTCGCGTTGCTGCGCATCGGCCAGGCGGCTCTCGCGAACACCGTCCGGCACGCCGAGGCGTCCACCGCCGAGGTCGCCTTGAGCTATCTGGACAAGCACGTCGCCCTGGTCGTCGCCGACGACGGGATCGGCTTCGATCCCGGGCACAGCGGCTTCGGCTTGACCGCGATGCGCTCCCGGGCCGAGGCCCTCAACGGAACCCTGAGCGTCGGATCGGCCGCCGGCCACGGCACCACGTTGTCCGTGCGGTTGCCCGTCGAACCCAAGGAACGCCCGTGACCGAGCCCCCGATCCGTCTCCTGCTGGCCGACGACCACCCCATCGTCCGGGCGGGACTGCGCGCCGTGCTGGAAACCGAACCCGGCCTCGTCGTCACGGCCGAAGCCGCGACAGCGGAGGACGCGGTGGCCCGCGCCGCGGAAGGCGACATCGACGTCGTGCTGATGGATCTGCGCTTCGGCCCAGGAATGACCGGAGCCGAAGCAACCGCGGCGATCACGGCGAGGCCGGACGCACCCCGGGTTCTGATCGTCACCACCTACGACACCGACGCCGACACCCTGCCCGCCATCGAAGCCGGAGCCACCGGCTATCTCCTGAAGGACGCGCCTCCCGAAGACCTGGCGGCCGCCGTGCGCACCGCCGCGGCCGGGCGCACCACGCTGGCACCGACCGTCGCCGACCGGCTCATGAGCCGTATGCGCATGCCCACCACGGCCTTGACCCGGCGCGAGATCGAAGTGCTGGTCCTGGTGGCCGACGGCCTGTCCAACCGGGCGATCGCCGACAGGCTCCACCTGACCGAGGGCACCGTGAAATCCCACCTGGCCCGCAGCTACACCAAACTCGGGGTCGACTCACGCACCGCCGCCGTCGCCACCGCGACCGACCTCGGTCTCATCCGCCGCTGACGGCTCTCGTATTCGGGCGGTGAGGCGAATACGGCAGGATCGATCCTGCTGAGCAGGCCTTCTTCGCTGCCCGAGGGCATGGTTCCGGACTGGCCGGCGAGCAGTCGCACCCCGAGTGTCCACAGCGGACCTTTAGCGACGGTTGTGCTTCCGGTTTATGGGATTTCGGGACGCCTGAGGTTCCGAAAAGTGGCTTGCACGAAGCTAGATCCTGCCGGTACGCATCGGGTCAAGGGCTCGTGAGTGGCGATTCGGGCTATTGGGGGTGTGTGGAAACAGGGACGTTGAATGTCCCTGTTTCCACACACCCCCTCAAGCCTCTCGGGCCACCTTGCTGTGCTGACCGGTCCGCTCCTCCGGGACTGTGTGGATTTCTGGTCGTCCAACGCACCGAAATCCACACAGTCGGCGCCCGAGGTCTGATGTCGCGCGGAGTCACTGACCCGTTCCGCGACACGCCACGTTTGCCCTACCCGTCGACAGGCAGCCTGTCACTCGGAAGGCGTCACCCGGCGAGCACGCCGCTGACCTCGTTCGGCGTACCCGGAAGCGCGCCGGTCACGGTCTTGGTGCCGGAGGCGAGATCGACCGCGTGGATCTCCTTCTTGCCGGGATCGGTCACGTAGGCCGTCCCGCCCCGGACGAAGATCGCCGGGCGCGGCTGCTGCCACTCGAGCGGTTCCTGCCACGAACCGAGTACGGCGATCTTCCGCGTCACCACACCCGAAACCGGGTCGATCACGTAGATCTGGCCGTCGGTGCCCAGCACCAACGCCTCGCCTTGAGGCCCACGGGCCAGCGACCGGAACGTGTAGCTGGTCCCGAGGTCGACGTGCTTGAACGTGGCCTTCTCCGTGTCGATCAGCGTGACTCGGTTCGAGCGTTCGAGCTCGGCGTCCTTGTCGACCTTGTAGTCGCCCAGGGTGATCGGAGAGACGTCCGAGCCCGCCTGGTTGCCGATCCTCCCGTAGGCGTCCGGGCTGGTCACCTTGGTGATGACACCATCGCGGTAGATCAGCACACCGGTTTCGCAGCCGACCACGACCGCTTCGCCACGCGCGGCGGCTTCACCGTGCACGCCCGGGCACTGCTCGTTGCGCGCGATCTCCTTCTTGTCCTTGTCCAGCACCACGATCCCGGACCGCTTGTCCTTGTTCCCGACCGTGGTGACCAGTTCGCCGTTGGCGAGTTCGACGGCCACGCCGTGATGCGCTTCCGGCGTCTTGTGCTTCGGCGACGGCAGTGCCGCGGTGCCGATCGTCTTCGGATCGAACACCGTCACCTCGCCGGTCCCGTCGGCGAACAGCACCGTTTTGCCGGCGTGCCGGACGACGTGTCCCGGCTTGCTGGCCTTCACCTCGTTGTCCGTCAGCACGGCGCCGACGGCGTCGAGCACGCGGAACCCGGTGGACGTCGAGACCATGAGATGCCGGTCGTTCCCGGCCGGATTGAGCCGGTTGAAGCCCTCCAGCGGGAGATTTTTCGCCACCTTCAAGGTCTTTCCGTCGAGCAGGAGGATTCCGCCGTCATAGGTGACGGCCACCGGGTCCGCGACGACAGGCGCCGCGTCCTTCCGGGCTTCCGCCGCGGGCTGCTCGGTCGCGCAGGCGGCGAGCGCGAGTGTGCTCACCGTCGTCGCCATCAGCGCGACGTATCGGGTGGTTCGTGCCATTTCCTTGTGCCTTTCGTCTGTTCCGGTCAGGAACGGGTCAAACCGGTGGTGATCGATTCGGTGTTGGCGCGCATCATTTCCAGGTAGGTGGCCGCGCCCTGGCCTGGTTCGCTGAGCGATTCCGAGAACAGCGGGGTCACCGCGACGTGCAGCCCTGCCTGTTCGGCCAGGACCCGTGCGAGCCGGTCCGGCTGGGAGGAATCGGCGAAGACGACCGGCACGCCAGCCGCGCGGACGACGTCGGCGAGTTCCTTCAGATCCGAGGAACTGGGCGAAGCGAGTGTGGTTCCGCCGGGAATCACCGCACCGACCACTTCGAACCCGTACCGCTGGGCCAGGTACCCGAACACGTGGTGATTGGTGACGAGTTTCCTGCGCTCGGGCGGGATCCCGCCGAACTTCCCGGTCATCATCTTGTCGAGTGCGTCGATCTCCCCGCGATAGCGTTCGGCGTTGGCCCGGATCACCGCTTCGTCGACGCCGCCGACGTGGGCGACCACCTCGTCGGCGATCGCCTTCACCACGTCGCGTACCCGAGCGGGATCCGTCCAGAAATGGGGATCCGGCTTGTTCCCCGAGTAGCTGATCGGATTCGCCCGGTCTCCCGCGGGCAGTGCCGGCACACCGTTCTCTTCGGCGGTGCGGACCGTGCGCAACATGCCCTCTTCGAGCCCGAGCCCGTTGTAGACGATCAGACCGGCGCGTTCGACCTGGGCTGCCTGCTGCGCGGAAATGCCGAAGGAATGCGGGTCGGCGTTCGGCTTCATCAGGACGGTCACCTCGGCCTGATCACCGACGACGGCGCGCGTGATGTCGCCGAGGATGTTCGTGGTCACGACGACCGAGGTGCTGTTTCCGCCACTTCCGGAGCATCCGGCCGCCGTCAGCAGCGCCGCGACGCACAGGGCTAGTACCCGCCGCCTCATCGGCCGGTCTCCACGACGTGGCCAGCCTTGCCGCCGACCTTCAACGTCCTGGCGCGACGAAGATTGTCGTTGTAGTCGATCTCGTACACGTCCGCGGAGAGCGGGTTGTTGACGTAGGCGCGGGTCGTGTCGACCTGGATGGAGACGCCGTCGGTCCTGGCCGCTTCC
Source organism: Amycolatopsis thailandensis (assembly GCF_002234405.1). Classification (GTDB taxonomy): domain Bacteria; phylum Actinomycetota; class Actinomycetes; order Mycobacteriales; family Pseudonocardiaceae; genus Amycolatopsis; species Amycolatopsis thailandensis. The sequence goes on from NZ_NMQT01000112.1 coordinate 100,430, forward strand.
GGTGCCAGCAGCGGGATCGCCGCCTGTTCCTTTCCCGTGCCGTCGAAGGAACGCAGCGTTCCGTCCCGGGTCAAGGCCAGCAGCGAACCGCCCTCCCCCACGGCGTTCACCGCGGCGACCGGCCCGGTTTCGACGTACTGCCAGCTGCGACGGCCGACGTCGAGGAACCACACGGCCATCTCCCCCGCCCGTGCCGCGAGCGTCGCGGCGCCCGGCCGGTGGAAGAAGGCGGTAGCGCGTTCCTGTGTCGTGACATCGCGCGGGTACGGGATCTTCGACCCCGTGAAAACACCGTCCTTTTCGGTCACGAGCAACGCGCCGTCCGCGCAACCGAACACGACCCCTCGCCGGGTCACCGCCTGCCCTTGCAAATCCGGACACGGCTCAGGGATCTCCGCCACGGCCTTGCCCTGACGGTCGTGAACGCGCACTCCGCGGGCCAGCGGCCGTCCGGCGTCCGCCACCGAAGCGAGGATGTGCCCGCCGTACGGAACCGCGACACCGGCGTGTGGGTCACGCGTGATCTTTCCCAGTTCAGCCAAGGAGCCCTTGTCAAGCTGGGCCCGGTCGAGCAACGTCGTCGTACCGTCCGCATAGGACAGTGCCGAAACGGCGGGATCGCTGTACACCGACGAAGGTTGTTTACCCGGCGCCACACCGACGTCCCGGACTTTGGCCCGGTAGTAGTGGACGTGATCACCGTGGTCGACCATCCAGGCACCGCTGTCGATCACGCGGATCGTCCCGTCGCGCGCCGTCAGGTAGCCGAAGCGGCCGTCACTGGTCAGGGCGCGCACCCCGTCGACTCGCCCGGTTTCGTGCACTTCCTCGGTGATCAGGTCCACCACACGCACGGCACCCGTTTCGGCGTCGGCGACGATCAGCCGCGACTGGGCCTCGGCCGCCTCTTCCGCACCTTCGACGTAGCCGTGTGGGACACCCGCGGGCGCCTCCTTCGGCTGCTCCCCGCCGCACGCCGCCAAGGTCAGCGCCGCGACGACCGCCGTCACTGCTTTCAGTTTCATCGTGAGCTCTCGATCTCCGGTGTCAGGGGACGGAATCGCTGTCGTACGAACGACAAGAGGGCGGAAAGGAAGAACAGCAGGACCGCGCCGGCGGCGATGGTCGCGCCCGCCGCGGTGCCCCAATGCCAGGACACGAGCAGGCCGCCGACCGTGGCGGCGATACCGAGCAACGCCGCGACGAGCATGATCGTGGTGATCCGCCGGGACCAGAACAACGCCGCCGCGGCAGGGGCGATGAGCAGCCCGAACACCAGCAGCGTCCCCACCACGCGGAACGACGCGACGATCGTCAGGGTGACCAGCCCGAGCAGCACCGCGTTGGCCAGGCGTGGCCGAAGACCCAGCGTGTGCGCCTTCCGGACGTCGAAGGTGAGCGCGGTGAACGAGCGATGCCCCAGCAGAGCGATCACTCCCACGACGACCAGGGTGATCACCAGGCCGACCAGGTCACCGGAGCCGACAGCGAGCACGTCACCGAAGAGGAATCCGGTGAGATCGACCGCGAACGACCGCGAATGCGACACGATGATCACGCCGCTCGCGAGCATTCCGACGAAGAGCAGCCCGATCGTGGTGTCCTCGGACAGCCGCCGTGAACGTCCGAGGGCCGTGACGCCGAGCGCCATCACCCCGGCGCTGATCGCGGCGCCGATCAGCAGGTTCACGCCGGTCAGCGAGGCGATCGCCACGCCGGGCAGCATCCCGTGCGACATGGCGTCCCCGATGAAGGCCATGCCGCGCAACACCACCCAGGTCCCGACGACGGCGCACACCGCCGAAACGAGCACTCCCGCCACCAGCGCACGCTGCACGAACGACACCTCGAAGGGGATCAGCAACCACTCCACCCGTCACACTATAGTGGTAATGATTGTCATTATCTAAAGGAGGTCGGGCATGACCCCGGACACAGCGGCGCTCGAGATCGATCGCGCACACGCCCACTACGGGCCCCGTGAGGTGTTGCGCGGGATCACCGCCGAGTTGCCCTCGGCACGGCTCACCGCGATCGCCGGCCCGAACGGCGCCGGCAAGTCGTCACTGCTCAACCTCGTCGCCGGTGTACTGCCACCGACCAGCGGCTCGGTGACCCGCCGCGACCCGGGCCGCGTCGCCTACGTGACCCAGCAGAGCGAGGTGTCCCAGTCGCTGCCGATCACCGTGCGCGCCACCGTCACGATGGGGCGCTGGGCGCACCGCGGGCACTGGCGACGACTATCCAAGATGGACCGGAAGATCGTCGGAGAATGCTTGGAGCGACTGGACATCATGTCGATAGCGGACCGGCTGATCGGCACCCTCTCCGGCGGGCAGCGTCAACGGGCGCTGGTGGCGCAGGGATTGGCCCAGCGAGCCGGACTGCTGCTGCTCGACGAGCCGTCGGCCGGTCTGGATCTGCACGCCCGCGGTCTGATCGACGAAGCACTCCACACCACCCTCGCCGAGGGCACGACGGTCGTGCGCGTCACGCACGACCTCGAAGTGGCGGGCCGAGCCGATCACTGCCTTCTGCTCCAGGACGGGCGCCTCGTCGGGGACGGCCCTCCAGCCTCGGTGCTGACACCGGAAAGCGTGTCCGCCGCCTGGGGCCTGCGAACCCGCGTTTATTGAGGGGTAAGGCAAATGTGGCGTGTACCTGGCCTGCCCACCTGCCGGTTCGGGGTGTTGCGAAAGCCACGTTCGCAACGCTCAACGTTGCGAACGTGGCTTTCGAAACACCGCCGAGCCTCCGCCACCCACGAGACCTGCAAGACCCGAGGTGAAGGGGCCTTTCCTCTCATGTGATAAGAGGAAAGGCCCCTTCACCTCACTCACGTCTCCCGAACGCAAAGTCCTCTGAACGCGGGTTCGCAGGCAGCCGATCTTCGCTACGGTGGTCGCCGAGCGAAGGGGGACCGATGGAACAGGCATGGCAACGGATCATGGCTTTGCTGTCCGAGCACGCACCCGCCACTGCCCGCGAGATCCGGCCACCTGCCCCGGCCGCCCAGGTCGAGCGCCTGCAAGACCGTGTCGGCATCGAGTTCCCACCGGAACTGCGCACCTGGTGGGCCCTCATGGACGGCGTCGACGACCAGCGCGACCACGGGTCCGGGAACAGATCCGGCTACCTGATCCCGAACAACTACGTGCCGCTCGCGGTGAAGCGGGCCGAGGACGAGTACGCCAGGCAGTCGCAGTATCCCGACGAAGGCTGCTGCACTCCTGACGGAACACACCGCAAGCAGGCCGGTGAGAACAGTTTTCCCTACTGCTCCGCGGTTCTCCCCATCGGCCGCGACATCGGCGGAGGCCTGCTCTGCGTCGATCTCAGGCACGGTGAAAGCCATGGCAGCGTCATGCGGTGGTATGCCAGCGAAGGGATCTACGACTCGAATTGGACGAGCGTCACCGAGATCCTCGACGAGATCGCCGAGCGCCTCGACGACTACGTCCATGACCGCGAACTGCCTTATCGCGAAAGGCACCCCGCCATCGACGACGGCGAGCTCAGTTGGCCCTGACCCACCACACCTACCTGGTCTTCTCGGTCGCAACGGCGACGGCCACCGCGTCCGCGACGGCTTCCGCGGCCTTCGCGGCGTCTTCCTGGGCCGCGGCAACCGGGGCATCGCCGACTTCGGCTTCCCGGACGGCCGCGGATTGCGGCAGGTTCTCCGCGAAGGCACGGGAAACGTTGTGCAGCGCGGACGTGACCTCGCTCGGGATGACGAAGAAGGTGTTGCCCTCGCCTTGAGCCAGCTGCGGCAACGTCTGCAAGTACTGGTACGCCAGCAGTTTCGGGTCGGCGTCGTTGCGGTGCACGGCCTGGAAGACCTGATCGATGGCGCGGGCCTCGCCCTCCGCCTTCAGGATCTCCGCCGTCCGGTTGCCCTCGGCGCGCAGGACGGCGGCCTGCTTGTCACCCTCGGCGGTGAGGATCTGGGACTGCCGCTGCCCTTCGGCCGCCAGGATCGCGGCGCGTTTCGCCCGTTCCGCGCGCATCTGCTTCTCCATGGCGTCCTTGATGGTCGCCGGCGGATCGATCGCCTTGATCTCGACGCGGTTCACCCGCAGCCCCCATTTACCGGTCGCGTCGTCGAGGACGCCCCGCAGTTGGCTGTTGATGGTGTCGCGAGAGGTCAGGGTGCGTTCGAGGTCCATCGAGCCGACCACGTTGCGCAGGGTCGTGACGGTGAGTTGTTCCACGGCTTGCAGGAAACTGGCGATCTCGTAGGCGGCCGCACGCGGGTCGGTGACCTGGAAATACAGCACGGTGTCGATCTCGACGACGAGGTTGTCCTCGGTGATCACCGGTCGTGGCTCGAACGAGACGACCTGCTCGCGGAGGTCGATCTTCGGGTAGACCCGGTCGATGTAGGGAATGACGAAGTTGAGGCCTGGCGACAGCGTCCGGTGGTAGCGGCCGAGCCGTTCCACGTTGCGGGCGCGGGCTTGCGGCACGATCCGCACGGTCCGCAACACGGTGACGGCGGCGAGCAGGGCGACCACCATGGTCGCGATCAGGGCGGCGGAGATTTCCATGGTCCCTCCCGTGGGTAGACGAGGACGGTGCTTCCTTGGACCGCCATGACGTCCACGACCTCTCCGGCCGGGATCACCAGCGTTCCGTCGAAGGCGCGGGCTGTCCATTCCTCCCCGGCCAGGCGGACCCGGCCGTCCATTTCGGACACTTCCGTCAGGACGGTGGCCGGTTTCCCGATCAGGGCGTCGAATCCGAACCTTTCGCGCTGCGGACGCTGGAGCTGCCGCAGCGCGATCGGCCGGACGAGCACCACGCCGACCGTCGAGACGACGGTGAACACCAAGAGCTGTCCGGTGAGCGGCAAGCCGACGGCGGCCGCGCCCGCGGTGACGAGCGCCGCTCCGCCGAGTACGCCGAGTGCCGCGGTCACGCTGAAGATCTCCGCGACCCCGAGGATCACGGCGAAGATCAGCCAGACGACCCAGTCATCCATGAGCGACCTCCGTTCACGGCTCGATGAGCCCGGCGCGGATGGCGTAGCGGGTGAGTTCGAGCCGGTCCTTCAGCCCGAGTTTGTGCAGCAGGTTGGCGCGATGCCGCTCGACGGTCTTGACGCTGATGACGAGCAGGTCGGCGATCTCCTTGGAGGAATGGCCTTCCGCGACGAGTTTGAGGATCTCCTCCTCCCGGTCGGTGATGGCCTTGGCCGGCAGTTCGGCGCCGTCGCGGGCCCGGTCGAGGTAGTTGCGGATCAGGGCGTTGACGGCTCCGGGATAGAGGAAGGGCTCGCCGCGCATGGCGGCACGACAGGCCTCCACCAGGTCCCGGTCGGCGACGGACTTGAGCACGTAACCCGAAGCGCCGGCTTTGAGCGCCTCGAAGAAGTACTGCTCGTTGTCGTACATGGTCAGGATGAGGATCCGCAGGTCGGGCTGGAGCCGGGAAAGCTCCCGCGCGGCCTGCAGGCCGGTCAGCCGTGGCATCGCGATGTCGAGAATGGCCAGGTCGGGCCGTTCCGCACGGGCGCGCTCGATCGCTTCGGCGCCGTCGCCCGCCTCGGCGACCACGGTCAGATCCGGCTCGTTGTCCAAGATCAGGCGGACTCCCCGGCGGACCAGGGAGTGGTCGTCGGCCAGCAGCACTCGGGTGGTCGGTGGCATGGTCATCGGCTCCCGGTCGGAACGTGCAGGCGGACCTCGGTGCCGCCTTCTGGGCCGGGACCGACGACGAGTTCGGCGCCGACGAGCAGGGCTCGTTCCCGCATCCCGCGGATGCCGGCGCCCTCGGTGGCGGCTCCGAGCCCCCGGCCGTCGTCGCGGATCCGCAGCCGGACCCCGTCGTCGGTCCGGGTGAGGGCGAGTTCGAGGTTGCGGGCGCCGGCGTGGCGGGCGGTGTTGGTGATGGCCTCCTGCGCGACCCGGTAGACGACCAGTTCGGCCTCCTCCCCCAGTTCCGGCAAGTCGGGGTCGAACCGGCGGCGCACCGTCAGGTCGCTGTGCCCGGAGATCTCGGTGGTCAGCGCCTTCAACGCGCTGATCAGCCCCAGCTGTTCGAGGTCGCCGGGCCGCAACCGCCGTGCGATCCGGCGGATCTCGTCGAGGCTGCCGCGGGTGGTCTCCTGCACCTGACGAAGCTCGTCGCGAACCGGGGCGGGCGCGTGGTCGGCCACCCGCTTCAGCTCCAGCAAGACGGCGGTCAGGGTCTGGCCGACCTCGTCGTGCAGTTCCTGCGCGACCCGGCGGCGTTCGTCCTCCTGCGCGGTCAGCGCACGCGCCGCGCTGTCGCCCCGTTCGGCTTCCAGCCTGTCGAGCATGCTGTTGAACGTCTCGATCAGGTCGGCGATCCCGCCGTGCCCGGTGACCGCCGGACGCGGTCCCGGTCGCAGCAGATCCGTGGTGGTCATGGCGCGGGTGAGCCGCTTCAGCGGGGCGAGCCCGACCCTGAGCAGCACCGCGTTGGCGACGAGCATCGCGGCGAGCCCGCCGATCATGATCATCGCTTCGGTGAACAGCACCGGTGTGGAGACGGTCACCGGGCCGAGCAGAAGCAGCAGCATCGCCACGAGCAGCACGGCCGCGTTGAGCAGGAAGATCCGCCAGAACAGGGACACGACACCCTCCCTTCTCACTCGCGGTGATCGCCTACCGCCAGGTTGCCGGGCGTGCCGTGGCCGTGTCCATCCGGGCTGACACCCATCCGCGTACATGGTGTCCCCCGCCGTAAATGGGTGTCGGCACCGATGGTTCCCGGTGGGAGGCGCCGAAAGACTGTTTCCCGTCCCAGCACCGAGATCAGGGAACCGAGGTGAATCCCGTGGTCACCCGCTCGAAGACCGGGGAAGGCGAACCCCTGACCAGCCACGCCGAATGGGTTGATGCCATGCGCGCCAGCGATATCGCGGTCACCGTGCCGACCGTCACCGCGGACGACCCGGTGACGCAGGCGATCCGGGTGATGGCGGTCAGCAGGCTGCCGGGGCTGATCGTGGTCGACAACGTGTCACGGCCGCGCATGGTGCTCCCGGGGACGCAGGTGCTGCGACTCGCCGTCCCCGGGTCCTATCAGGACGATCCGGCGCTCGTCCGGGCCGTCGACGAGGAACACGCCGACCGGTTCTGGCGCGAGCTCGGCAACCTGACCGTGCGCGACTGCGCCCAGCACCGTGCCGTGAAACCGGTGATCGTGCGCGCCGACGCCACCCTGCTGGAGATCGCGGCACTCATGGCCCGCCAGCACAGCCCGCTCGTCGCGGTCGTCGACGACCACGGCGTCCTGATCGGCGCCGTCACCCTCGAACGGCTGATCACCGGCCTCGCCGTGTTCGGCGTCGGCGACTGACCGGCTTCTTCCGCGGGCCCCGGCCCGGACACCTCCACGTTCGAAAGGTCGGTTCCGTGCGCTCGTCCTCACCTGCCCGCCATCGCGGCGCCTGTCACCTCACGACCGGCCAGGCCGGGCCGCCGGGGTGCGGCCGGTGAGCGCCGTCCTCGCTCTCGCGATCTTCCTGGTCGCCTTCTACTTCATCGCCACCGAGAAGGCCGACAAGGTCAAGGTCGTGCTCATCGCCTCGGCGCTCATGGCGATCCTTCAGCTGATCCCCGGCGCCGAGGTGTTCTTCTCCGAGCACGCCGGGATCGACTGGAACGTCATCTTCCTGCTGTTCGGCATGATGATCATCGTCGGCATCGTCAAGCAGACCGGGATCTTCGACTACCTCGCCATCTGGTCGGCCAAGAAGGCGAAGGGAAAGCCGTACCGGCTGATGGTGATGCTGATGGGCATCACCGCGGTCGCGTCGCCGTTCCTGGACAACGTCACCACGATCATGCTGGTCGCGCCGGTGACCATCGTGCTCTGCAACCGCCTGCGCATCCCCGCGCAGCCGTACCTCATCGCCGAGGTGCTGGCGTCCAACATCGGCGGCGCCGCGACGCTGATCGGCGACCCGCCCAACATCATCATCGGCAGCCGGGCGGGGCTGACCTTCACCGACTTCCTCGTGCACATGACGCCCGTCGTCGTCATCATCTTCGCTGTCTTCGTGCTGCTGACCAGGGTGCTCTTCCGGTCCTCGTTCCAGTACAACCCCGAGCACGTCGCCGCCGTGATGGCGTTGCAGGAACGGCGCGCGATCACCGATCCCGCCATGCTCCGCCGATGCCTGATCGTGTTCGCGATCGTGGTCGCCGGATTCAGCCTGCACGCCGTGGCGCACCTCGATCCGGCCGTCATCGCCATGGTCGGCGCCGGGTTGATGCTCCTGGTCACCAAGGCCGACGTCGGCGACGTCCTGCGCGAGGTCGAATGGCGCACCCTCGTGTTCTTCATGGGGTTGTTCGTGATGGTCGCCGGGCTGGTCCACACCGGGGTCATCGAGACCATCGGCAGCTGGGTGATCCAAGGCTTCGGGGACAACCACTTCGTCGCGGCCACCGCGCTGTTGTTCGGCTCCGGTGTGCTCGGCGCCTTCTTCGACAACATTCCCTACGTCGCGACGATGAGCCCGATCGTGGAGGGCATGGTCGCCGACGTGCCGGACCCGCAGACCGGGCAGGCACTCTGGTGGTCCTTCGCGCTCGGGGCCGACTTCGGCGGCAACGGCACCGCGGTCGCCGCCAGCGCCAACGTCGTCGCGCTCGGGATCGCCGCCCGCTCCGGGCATCGGATCACGTTCTGGCAGTTCACCAAGTACGGCATCGTCGTGACGGTGCTGAGCACGGTGATGGCATGGGGCTACGTCTGGTTGCGCTACTTCACCTGATGGCGGGAGCCGAATCACCCAGAGTGACCACCTAGGCTGCCAGGACATCCGACCGTCAGTGAGGAAATCGCGTATGACAACCGCCGAAGCAGCGGAAACGCGCCGCCGCTATCGGCCCGAGTTACAGGGACTGCGCGCGGTCGCGGCACTGCTGGTCGTCGTCTACCACGTCTGGCTGGGCCGGATCTCCGGCGGCGTCGACGTCTTCTTCCTGATCTCCGGGTTCCTGATCACGGGCCAGCTGGTCCGGGCCGCCGGCCGCGGAAGGATCGAGTTCCGCCCGCTGTGGGGCCGGATGATCAAACGGCTGTTCCCCGCCGCGCTGACCGTCCTGCTCGCGGTGCTCGCACTGGCGATCTGGCTGCTCCCGCAGGACCGGTGGTTCCAGACGATCAAGGAGGTCTTCGCCTCCGCCCTCTACGTCGAGAACTGGCGGCTGGCGGCCGATTCGGTCGACTACTTCGCGCAGCACAACACGGCCAGCGTCGTCCAGCACTACTGGTCGCTGTCCATCCAAGGGCAGTTCTACATCGTATGGCCGCTGTTGATCGGGCTGGTGGCCTTCGCCGCCACCCGGCTGCGCCGCTCCCTCAACGGCACGGTCGCGATCACGCTCGGCGTCCTGTTCGCCGTCTCCCTCGCCTATTCGGTGCGGCTGACCGCGACCAACCAGCCGCTGGCCTACTTCCACTCCCTCACCCGGGTCTGGGAGTTCGCCCTCGGCGGGCTGCTGGCGCTGGCCATCGACCGGTTCCTGCTTCCCCGCCTGATCCGGATCCTGCTGGGCTGGATCGGCGTGGCCGGGCTCGTGACCTGCGGAATGATCCTCGACGTCGGCCAGGTGTTCCCCGGCTGGGCGGCGCTGTGGCCCACCGTCTCCGCCGCGCTGGTGATCATCGCGGGCGCGACCGCCAGCCGGGCGGGCGCGGATCGGATCCTTTCGTCCCGGCCGCTGGTGTACCTCGGCAACCTCAGCTACTCGCTGTACCTGTGGCACTGGCCGGTGCTGCTGTTCTACTTGATCGCCCGCAAACGCGAGGCCGTCGGGTTGCTCGGCGGGGCGGTGGTGATCGGGGTGTCCCTGTTCCTCGCGGCCGCCACATATCGGTTCGTCGAAGAGCCGGTGCGGAAGTCCGCGGTCGGCGAGCGGACGCGCTGGGGTTCCTATCGGTTCGCCGTGCTCGCGCTGCTCCCGGTGCTGCTGGTCGCGAGCACCTGGCAGGTGGTGAGCGCCAAAAAGGCCGACTTCTCGATCGCGCTCGATGACGACCACCACCCCGGCGCGATGGCCCGCGACCCGGAGACACCGAAGAAACCCGTACCCGGCAAGGAAGCCGTGCCGCCGTTGATCGCCGTGCCGAACGATTGGGGCGGCTTTCCCGACGCGCGGTGCACACCTTCCCGGTTCGACAAGATCCTCGACGTCTGCACTTCGCGCCCGGAGGGAACGCCGGTGAAGACGATCGTCGCCGTCGGCGACTCGCATATGCAGCAGTATCTCGCCGCGATCAAACCGATGGCGGAGAAGAACGGCTACCAGGTCACCTTCATGCTCAAGGGAGCTTGCCCGTTCTCCACGACGTCGGACGCGATGCCGGGCGACGCGGGCTGTCTCGCGTGGAACTCCGCGGCGCAGAAAGAGATCCTGGCGATGCGCCCCGACGCCGTCCTGACCTTGTCCACTCGCGACGTCCGGGTGGGCCCCACCGAGAAGACGCCGCAGGGTTTCGTCGACCAATGGAAGGTCCTCGATCGTGCCGGGATCCCGGTCGTGGCGCTCCGCGACAGCCCGCGCCCCGGGTTCTCTCCCCCTGCCTGCATCGAGGCCAACGGGGTCAAAGCGCCCGAATGCAGTGTGCCGCGGAACAAGCTGCTCGCCGACCCGCCGTACGAGAAACTCACCGACATCCCCGCGAACGTCTCGCTGCTCGACTTCAGCGACTACTTCTGCGGGCGGGGCCTCTGCCGTCCGGTGGTGGGCAACGTGCTGGTGTACATGGACGACAACCACGTCACCGCCAGCTTCATGACCACGCTCTCCCCGGTGCTGGAACGAGGGATGATCAGCGCCCTCGGCTGGTGATCCCGAGCAGTGCCGCGACGGCGTCGCGCGCCTGGTGGGCCGGAGCGGGGTCGCCGCTGATGCCCGCCGTCACGATCGCTCCTTCGGCGAGCAGGTAGACCGGTTCGGTCACCCTGAGGCCGGTGGCCCGCACCCAGGCGTCCACCTGCTCGTGGAACGCCCGCTTGTGCGCCCGCACCTCGGCCAGGACCGCCTCGGACGAAGGCCCGAACTCGCCGTGGGCGTTGATCCAGGCACAGCCACGGAAACCGGGTTCGGCGAACCAATCGGCGAGCCAGTCGAAGATCGCGAGCACCCGCTCACGGGGATCCGTCACCCGCTCCACTCGGTCTGCCAAACTGCCCCTCCACCGCCCGTCGCGACGTCGGAGCATCGCCACGACGAGGTCTTCCTTGGCCTCGAAGAAGCGGTAGATCCGTTTCAGCGAGAGGCCGGACGCCGCGCGGACCTGATCCATACCGACCGCTTGGATCCCGTTCTCGTAGAAGAGCTTCTCGGCGGCGTCGAGCAGCAGCTCGCGGTCCACCCGGTTCCGCTCGTCGGTAACAGCGGCAGGCATCGGGGCTCCTTGACGTCGAGAACGGTCGTTCCCTATCCTAGTCACCAGACGTAGAGAACGCACGTTCTCGATCTGAGGAGGTCACGATGACGGAAGATCGCCCGCCTTACCCGCCGTTCACCCGGGAGACGGCGCTGCGGAAAGTCCAAGCGGCCGAGGACGGCTGGAACACTCGCGATCCCCACCGGGTGGCCTCGGCGTACACGCCGGATTCGGTGTGGCGGAACCGGGACACGTTCGTCCAGGGGCGCGAGGAGATCGTCGCCTTCCTGACCGGGAAGTGGGAGCGGGAACAGGACTACGCACTGCGCAAGAACCTCTGGGCGTTCGAGGGGAACCGGATCGCCGTCCGTTTCCAGTACGAGTGGCACGACCAGGCCGGACAATGGTGGCGCAGCTACGGCAACGAACTGTGGGAGTTCGACGAGCACGGTCTCATGAGCCGTCGCGAGGCGAGCATCAACGATGTGGCCATCCCCGAAAGCGAGCGGCGGATCCGCGGCCCGCGTCCGGCGGAGGAACACGGAGTCGAATTCCCGCTCCAGTAGCTCAATCGACGATCGAGGCGATCTCCCACAGCCCCAAGGACTTGTCCGCGTAGGCGCCGCCCTCTTCGGTGCAGCCCTCGACCAGCACGGCCAGTGGCTCCGGGAACCCGAACGGTTCCCGGCACAGGTTCAACGGCCTCCAGTCCCCCGTCACGATGTCGTTGTTGGCGCCCAGCTCGGTGAAAGTCGTGGTCAGCAGGTACCGGGAGCCACTGCGCCGGAGGTTGCTCAACGCCCGTTCGATGTCGGCGAAACTCAAGTGCACCAGGCAATCCCGGCACAGCACGAGATCGGCGGCCGGGAGCGGATCGCCGGTCAGGTCGAGGGTCCGGAACTCCCGCACCGGATCGTCCCGGAACCGGGCGGCGTTCGCCTCGACCAGATCGGTGACGATGTCGGCGCCGATGTACCGGTCCAGGTCGAGGTCCACCTCGCTGAGCCAGCCGAAGTCCCCGCACGGCAGATCGAGCAGGGTGCGCACGCCGAAACGTTCCAGGAGAGCGGGCAACTGCTCGCGGAGCCCCTGGGTCTGGACGGACTCGGAACCAGGCCCGGACACCGAGGAGGAAGTCCACAATCGGGATCGGAAGATGTAGGTGAAACGATCTTGGGTCCCCATGCTTTCGAGCTCTTCGGCGACCCGACGGAAGTTGACCTGCGCGGTGGTGATCGGTCGTTCGTCCACGCTTTCATCGTAGATCGATTCGGGCATCCTCGAGTCCATGACCGAATGGGAAGCCGAGCGCACCCGCCTCTTGAAGGCGAACGCGGAAGCACTGGCCAGGACGGCGCTGACCAACGTCGTACGCGAGTATCCGCACCACGAAAGCCATTGGCATCACGAAGGCGTACCCATCCCCACCCCGAAACTGTCGCATCCGTGCTTTTACGGCAGTTTCGACTGGCATTCCTCTGTGGAGATGTTCTGGGTGCTCGTGCGCTTGCTGCGACATCACCCCGAACTCGTGCCCGCCGAGGAGATCCGCGGCGTCCTGGACGACCACCTGACCGTCGAGGCACTCGCGGGAGAAGTCGCTTTCTTCACTCCCGACGAGCATCGCAACACTCAACGCCCTTACGGCTGGTCCGCGCTGCTGGACCTGACCCACGAAACCGCCACCTGGGACGACCCTGACGCCGCTCGCTGGTCGGCAGGACTGCGAGAGTTGAGCGCTGTCTTCGTATCCCGCTATCTCGACTGGCTGCCGCGAGCCACCTATCCGATCCGGTACGGCATACACGAAAACGGCGCGTTCGGGTTGTCCCGCGCCCTGCCGTACGCGGACCACCTCGCCGCGCAGGGCGATCCGCGGCTACGCCAGGTCGCCATCGAGACAGCCTGGCGGTGGTTCGGCTCCGATCGCGACTACCCCGGTTCCTGGGAACCCTCCGGCGCCGACTTCCTGTCCCCCGCCCTCGCCGAAGCCGAACTCATGACCCACCTGCTGTCCGCGAGCGAGTTCGCCGGCTGGCTGCACGGGTTCCTGCCCGGCATCGCCGACCGGGAACCCGCGACGTTGTTCACCCCGGCGTCCGTGAGCGATCCCACCGACGGGCAGATCGCCCACCTGCACGGCCTCAACCTGCACCGTGCCTGGTGCTGGCACCGCCTCGCGCGCACCCTCCCCGACGGCGACGCCAGGATTCCCGCCATACTCGAAACCGCGCACGCTCACACCCATGCCTCACTCGCACAGACCACCGGCGGCGCGTACATGGTCGAGCACTTCCTGGCCTACTACGCACTTCTCCTACTGAGTTGAGTCGACGATGACCTGGTCACTACCGCACATCACCCTCGGCTCCGAACGCCGTCTGCTGGAGGCCATGCTCGACCGCAACCGCGCCGAACTGGTCAACGCGGTGCGAGGCCTGCCCGAAGAAGACGCGCGCCGCCGGCTCGTCGCGTCGCGGACCACACCGATCGGGCTGCTCAAACACGCCGCTGTCGCCGAACGAATCTGGTTCCACCACGTCCTCGGCGGTATCCCCGAGAGCGAATGCGACGGCGGTACGACGCCGGGCGACGCGAGTTTCGTCGTCGGCGACGACGAAACTCTGACCGAAGTGATCGCGGAATTCGAACGCGCCAGTGCGCGCTCCCGCGTGATCGCCGCCGGCTTCGACCTCGACGAGATCAAGATCCACCCGCGAGTCGGCGACGTCAGCCTGCGGTTCGTCCATTTGCTCCTGATCGAGGACTTCGCGCGGCACGCCGGGCACGGCGACATCCTCCGCGAGCAGATCGAGCATCCCGTCGCGCGGGGCGATCGGTAGTTCCAGGCGAACATGTCCGGACTGTGACCACCCGAACAGAGCAGTCACTCGCTGTTGGTGAGCCAAGTGCCGCAGCAGCGGCAGCTCGACCGCCCGATCAGGTGAACTCACCGTGAGCACGATTGCTCGGATCTGGTCGAAGTTGACCGTAGCCGACCGTTGCGAACAGCATCTTTCATACTGCGAAAGCATCGCGCACGACTTCCGCGATGCGCCTCCCCACCTGCGCAGATCAATTCGGAGACGCACGTCGCGGTGACCTGGCCCGACACCACGAAGGCAAGCCACCGGACCAGCGAGCCCGCTTGACGGCACTCGTCCGTTCAGCGCCATCGACTACTTTTAGTAATTTCCGTAGTCACCCAGACCGTTGAGCGACGCAGGCATACCGTTCAGCGCGACACACGCAGTACTACTGAACGGTCACAGTCTGCTTTCGCCAAGATGTTTCTCAGCCGCACCGGGTCAAGAACCGGTAACGCGCGCGTGGCCCCCTGCGGTAACAGGAGGCCACGCGGATGTCCATTCGCCCAGCTCGCTAGAACAAGGACAGGACGCCGTGACCTTACAGCCTGATAATGCGAAGACACCAGACAGCGGCCCGCCACGGCGGGTCAAAGTCGTCATCGAGAGCGTCGAAGAGCCGCCACGCCGAGTCGCCACGTCCGCGGAGATGATCCGCGCGGCGCGGCTCCTCCTGAGGACCTCGGGGCGTCATCGCAAAGTGCAGACCCGCGACAGCTGGCTCTGCCTCGCGCTGGCGGTCCTCGCCGGCTGGGCCCCGACCCTGCGGATGTGTCTCCTGCTGACGATCGGCGGCGGAATCGTCGTCGGCGTCGTCAGGATCAGCACGCCGGAAATCGGCGCGTCGGCGGGGACCTGCGTCGGCCTGCTGACCCTGTTCGGTGCTTGGATCGTCAAAGCCCGCCAAGGAAAGCAGCGCCGGGAGCCGAGTCTGTAGCGTGTTTTGCCCCGTGCCGTCCGATTGGCCGGCACGGGGTGCCCGGCGTTGCCGGAAACTCTCCACACCTGTTCGGCGACCTCCGGTTAAATGATCGCGAAGTCCCCGACATGTGAGGAGATCTTGTGCGGAGAGCTAGAAGACTGGGGGCCCTTGCCGTTTCGGTGCTGGCAGCGACCACGGCACTGGGCGGCTCGGCGTCGGCCGACACCGTGCAGTCGTTCCACACCTCGCTCGACCCCGCCTCGGTGCGGGAGTCGGTGCGCTACCTGGTCGAGAACTACCGGGTGAACGAGAAGGAAGCGTTGCGCCGTCTGGAGTTGCAGACCGACGGCGTCAAACTCGACGAGCTGCTGACCCGCGAACGCGGCGCCGAATACGGCGGCATGTGGCTCGATCAGGCCAAGGGCCAGCTGGTCGTGGCCATGACCAAGCCCGCGGCGGCCGAGCCGTATCTGAAGGCGATGCCCGACCGCGGCGATGTTCGCACGCAACAGGTCCAGCATTCGTTGCGGCAGCTCACGGCGGCGAAGGAACGCGTCGCGGCCAAGGTCGGCGCGGGACCGGAAGCGGTCTACCTGCCCGCGGTGAGTGAGTCCGAGAACCGCGTCGTGCTTTGGGAACGTGCCTGGGTGGCGCAGGAGAAGGCGGCCATGCGCGCCGCCGGCGATGTCGTGACGGCCGAAGTGAACACCGCCCGAGAGGCCGCGGCGGCGGAACCCGATGTGGTCGTTTCCCGTGTGCTGAAGAACCCGAACGCGCTGTCCACGCCGAACGTGGACCTGGGTTTCTGCCATCCGCTCTACTGCACGAAGTACGGCCCGATGCGCGGCGGCCTCCGGCTGGACATGAAACGGGACGACGGCACCTGGGGCGGCTGCACCAGCGCTTTCAACCTGCGGTCCACCGGCGGCGGTTTCCCCGGCAAGGGCTGGGTCCTGACCGCGGGACACTGCATGCGGACGAAGACGAACAACACGCCGACCCAGCACAACGGCAACGACGTGGTGCAGCAGCACGGCATCGAGAAGAGTTCCTACCCGTACGACTACGCGGCGCTGCCGTACGTCAACGACGCGGCGTCGACGAAGTGGCTCGAAGGCCAGACCGGCCGCAACCGGGTGCTGAAGTACTGCCGCAACGGTGGCATGGACAGCAACGGCGACACCCCGTGCGGCCAGCAGGCCACCTCTGTCGACGAGTACATCACCGGTGCGCACAAGCTCGCCGACATCAAGGCGGGCTGGGTCGTCTGCGCTTCCGGGACGGCTTCGAGCGCGGTGAACTACCCGGATTCCGTCGACAGCGGCGCGGGCGCCGGCTACCTCGTCGGGACCCGCTGCGGCCGGGTCCTGTCCACGGACGTCGGCATCAACACCGACCTGTGTGCCCGCCCGGGCGACAGCGGCGGTCCGCTGTTCAGCCAGGCCGATCACGCGGCCCTGGGCATCCTGATCGGCAACCAGCAGTCCCGGTCGGGCCCCTGCCAGGCCGGTGAGCTGAACAACTACGCGCCGATCGAAACGATCACCACCGACCTCAGCGAGCGGATCGCCAGTCAGGGATCCAAGTTCGCGGTGATCACCACTCCGAACGGCTGATCCCAAGTACGTGAAGGCCCCCTTCATTGCGCCTAACGCAATGAAGGGGGCCTT
>NZ_NMQT01000113.1 GCF_002234405.1 Amycolatopsis thailandensis
TCACGACCACCCCGACCCACTACACGCCCGCCGGCGAGGAGGCCCGCGTCACCAACTCCCGGGCCGCCCCGCTCCCATCGGCCGGAACAGCCCAGATCCCCGACTCCACCCCGTAGGCCACGGTCCGGTCGTCGAGCCAGGCGGCCTGGTCGTCCACGCTCCGCGTCTCGGCCAGCATCGTCTCCTTACCGGACGCCAGATCGAGGACAGCCAGCCGCCAAGGCGCCGCGAGATCGGCGGAAACCCGCTTCTTGAAGGCGATCCGCTTCCCATCCGGCGAAAGCGACGGACACTCGACGTTCTCGCGGATCATGTTCGCGACGAGCTTCTCGTAGTCCGCCTCGACGAGGTAGGTCTTCCCCTTCGTCCCCACGGTCGCGTAGAACTTCTTGCCGTCGTCGGCGAAGGTGATCCCCCAGTAGTTCACGTCGGACGAGTAGTACCGCTTGCCGTCGAGCAGGAGCGTCATCTCCTCGATG
>NZ_NMQT01000114.1 GCF_002234405.1 Amycolatopsis thailandensis
GGAGGGCGTTGGTGGGCGGGGTGGGTCGGGGGTGGGGATGGGGGGGAGGGGGGGGGGGGGGGTGTCCAGGCGGGGGTGGGGTGTGGGTGCGGGGTGTGGCGACGAAGGCGGCGGACGAGGAAGCGTCGAGGTTGCTGGTGGAGCGGTTGAAGGTGGAGGGGGTGACGCTGGAGTCGTTGAAGGAGACGGGGGATCGGCTGGCGGTGGCGCCGCGGGCGATTCCTGGTTCGGTGGAGGCGCTGGGGCATGTGTCGTATGGGTCTGGTCAGGTGGGGGTGGTGTTCGTCACCGCTCCGGTGATCAACCTGGCGACCGGTTCGCCGCACGCGAGTCCGTGGCTGGGGATGCTGGGGGCGTTGTCGGGGTTCGGCGGAGGCCGTAGTGGTTCGCCGGGCAGTGGTGCGGGGTCGCTGGACGCGTTGGATCGTTTGCCGAGCGCGCCGCGGCTGATGATCCCGACAGACGAGGTCAAGACCGAGGGCGGGATCAGCACCGGGGAGCGGCTTTTCCCCGTGGCGCCACCGTCCTATGTGGACGCGATGGCTTCCGGGACCGCCCAACCCGCGGTCCACGCGACTTCGGCGGAAACGCCGCCGCGACAACCGCACGAGAGCGTGCGCGACGAGGGACGTGCGCGGGTGACCCTCGAAGTCCGACTGACCGACGAGGGTCGTCTCCCGGAAAACGCGGCGGTTTCCCTCGGGCTGATGGTCGACGGTTTCGTGGACGCCGCGGTGCAGGCACGCACTGACGCGCCGCCTCGTTTGCAGGGCGCGGTCTTCGTCGCCCCGGGGACCTCGGCCGGCACGACCGAGCTGACCGCGTTCGTCGAGTCGCGAGTCAGGTCGCGGCTGGGTGACTTCCCGGCGGGTGCCGTGACGGTGACGTCAGACCAAGTGCTGGCGCAGGTCTCCATCTCACCGCTCGTACGTCCCCCTGGGGATGAGCAGCTCGGCCTGGCGCAGGTCCGGGTGGACGGGCAACGTCCGCCGGCCGGTCTCTACGGACCGGGCGTCTACTCGGATCCGGGAAATCCGTTACCGGCCTACCGGCGGGAGATCGAAGAGGCGCGGGCCGCCCTGTCCGAGCTGGAACCGG
Organism: Amycolatopsis thailandensis; assembly: GCF_002234405.1. Classification (GTDB taxonomy): domain Bacteria; phylum Actinomycetota; class Actinomycetes; order Mycobacteriales; family Pseudonocardiaceae; genus Amycolatopsis; species Amycolatopsis thailandensis. The sequence continues at coordinate 1,099 of NZ_NMQT01000114.1, forward strand.
ACGACGCGGTGTTCTCCCGCGCGCGAGAGATCATGAGCGGTCATCACCAGCCGCCGCGGCTGTTCATCGAGGAGAAGCCGCCTCGGGTGCACGAGGCTCATCGAGAACGCCATCAGGCCGCGACCGACCTGGTGGCGGCCGAGTTGATCCGGCCCGGCCGTCTCCATACCGGCGAAGGCGTGACGGCCGCCGAAGTTCGCGCCCGGAGTCTCGTCGATGCCGTGGGCTGGCCCAGGGAGGGGCGGATCCTGGGTGGCGCGCCACAAGAGGGCGACGTCCTGTCACCGGCCGGAGCCGGCCCATCGGCGGCACCGGGAGCGCGGACGCTGGAGGACACGGCGCTACGAGCGTTCTGGGAACGGCTGTCGGACGACGGCGGGCAGTTGCTGTCCAACGCCGACGAGTCGGCCTTCGTCCGGGCCGGTCTCTCGGGTGGGAACCGGATGGTCCTCGTGGATCAGCTGACGTCCTCGACGGCCGACCCCATGTCCGGGCTCTCCGAGATGAGCCTCTCGAAGTTCGGCGAATGGTTGGCCGGCCGGGATTTCGAGGAGTCGGAGGCGCTGTTCCCCGCGGAGCCGGGAGGATCGCGGCCGGAGGGCGAGGTGCCGGAACCGCTCGTCGTCGCGAACGCCTACGGCGAGGAGAACCTGGTCGCCTTGTTGCCGGACGAGGTGAGCCGCAAGGGCGTGGACATGTGGCGCAATTCCAGCGCGCACACCATGCGATTCATCCTCCGGCAGGACGAAACCGATCCCGTCGGCCTTCCCGAGCCCGCTCCCTGGGCGCGACTGGTCGCCGATCAGCGCCCTCTCCCGCTCATGGTCGTGCTTTGGCCGCGTGACCACGGATTCCAGGTCGGCAAGGAAGTCCTGGACCCGGTCACCACCGTGGATCGGTTCTGGACGACCGACGCGTTCCAGCGGTTCCTGGCCGAACCGGTGCGACGGCCGCTCGTGGCGCTCGGCTGGACGGAGGACAGGGGAGCGAACGATCTGGTCGCCGATTTCGTCACCGCGCTGGGTACCCGAATCGGCCCGGTGCAGACCTTCGGTTATCAAGGTCCCTTCAAGTTCTGGGAACAAGGCGCACTCGCCTTCCCACCGGACGCGGCGTTCAAGGAGACCTTCGGCCTGCGGCCGGATGACGTCCGGCGCGTGACCGGAAACGACACGTTCGCGTTGCTGGACACGGCGGACCCGTCCGCGGCGGACGGAGCGCTGGCCACCGCCGCGGTGGTCAAGGCGGAACGACCCGGTGCGTCGGTGATGGTGCTACCCGGCGATGACACGGTCGTGCGCGCCCGCGCGAACACGGCCGACGTCCGATACCCGCTGGGCGGAGAAGAAGTCGTGCGGCTGTTCCTCGCCGAGCCCGGGCTGAAGGCGGGGCTGGCGGCGGATCCGCACGGGCCTGTCGTGCTGGTCGGGGATTTCGGGAACGGCGAGGCCCGGCCCGGCGGCGTCCGGTTCGACGTCGGAGCGGCCTTGGCACGAGAGGGACTGTTCAACCCGGTGTACGCCGCGAACAGGGACGCGCCCCGCGACGCCGTCTTGGTGTCGGGCCTGTTCGCGGACCGGATCAAGACCGAACTGATCTCCGGTTCGGAAGGTGATCCGGTCGCCGTGTTCGTCCGGCACCAAGGAGACGAACGGGACCTGGCCCGAGTGCGTGCCTGGGCCACCAGAGCGGGTGCGGCCGGGGTTCGGACGCTCAGGGGAACCGACGGCAGGCGGATGAAGGTTCCTTGGCAGGTCGCTGTACCGATCTTCCTCAAACCGGCCGCGGGCGGCCAGGTCCATTTGACGCGCTCCGACGGCCGCTCCACCACCGGGGAACCGGGGCAGGCCCTGCGCGACAGCCGTCAGCTACGCGAGGCCCTCGGGCGGAACGAGGCGGGACGCCCTCGGACTCCGCTGCTGATTCCCCTTGAGGGAACCATCACCGGACTTGAAAAGCTCGCGGCGGACCTCGCTGCGGGCGGCTACGCGCGGGACGTCTTCGCGGCCCGCGGTCCGGTGTTTCTCGCCGGCGGTCAAATGGCTCTCATGGAGCCCGGCCTCGACCGAGTCGACGCGGTCGTACCCGGCCCTTCGGACGTGGCGAGCTACGCCTTGGTCGACGCCGAGTCGGGAATCCGCGGTGCGTTCTTCCCCCGCGATCCGGTCGACATCGTCAACCAGTGGCGGGTCGAGGCACGCGCCGATCCCGTGTCGAGCCGGATCTACTTTTCGGAGAAGCCGGGGACCGCGGATTTCGGCGGTGAGGCGTATCTCGTCCCCGGGGGCGAGCCGGGTTGGCGCAGCGTCGTGCACGGCGACGAGTCCGGGATCGGCGCCGCGCTGTCCACCGCCCGCCCTTATGAACTGGGCGACCAAGTCCTCATCCAGGGCGACGCCGCGGGTGCGGCGTTGTTCGGCTCGTCGGTGTACCGGGCGGCGATGCCCGACACGGACCGTCCTCATGCGCTCTTCACGTGCAACGGCGCCGGTGCGCCGGAAACACTCCGGGCGATCGAGTCCCGATGGGGGAAAGGGCCGGTCGTAGCCTCGACCGCGAAGACCTACTACGGCTGGCACGGAATCGGTATTCATGTGGCGGACGACGGGCACCTCGTCCGGGCGGACGAGTCCCAAGCGCCGCCGGTCCGGTTGTCCGATCTGGCGACCGAAAGCATCCCGTCGAAGCTGATCACGCACGGAGCCGAGGGCCTGCCGAAGGAAGTGCGAGAGCTGGTCCGTCGTGCGGTGCGGGCCTCGGCGTGGCGCCTGGCCAACGGCGGGGAGGGCGCGAAGATCCAGGTCCTTGTGCACGGCTCGGACGAAGCCGAGGCGACCACGTGGGGAAACGAACTCGCGACGGAAACCCGGGACACCGCCGAAGCCGAGGCGGTGCGGCTGGCCACTCGATACGAACTGCCGCAGGCACGTTCCCTGGAGATCCTCGTCGACTTCGACGATACCGGGCAGCATCCACCGGTGGCCGAGGTCGAATTCCACCTGGCGCGGGGGTCTTTCGGTGCCGAGGCGCTGAAGACCGGCGGGCTCGACACGATCAAGGACGCCTTCTCGGCGTTGGATCCGGCTTCGCGAAAGTCCTTCGAAACTCCGCCGGAGCTCCCCTTCGAGCCGGCGGTGTCACCCGACTCGGTCGCGGCTATGGCCAACCTGTACGGGGAACAGACCTTGATCTCTCTCCTCCCCGAGCCCGACATCGGTGTCTCGACGCGGGCGAACTGGGCGTTTTCCGGTGGCCATTCCGGGGTGGTCGTTTCGCGGATGACCGGTAAGACGGGGGAGACAGAGACAGAGCTGGCTCCCTGGGCCGACACGTTCGCCGACGAAGTCCCCGGGCCGCTTTTCTTGACCCTGGAAGCGGTGGGCGGAGGGTTCCGAGTGGACGGTCGCGAGGTGACCGTCGCCGACGCCGTGCGCGCGTTCCTGAACAACGAGGCCTTCCGCGGGTTCCGGCAGCAGCCGGTGCGTGGTGCGCTTGCGGTCCTGGTGCGGGACAAGGGTGAATCGCGGTCCGGGCTCGCGACGGATTTCCTCGGCGTGCTCCGCGAAGAGATCGGGCCGGTGCACGCGTTCGCCTACCAGGGGCCGTTCACGATCCGATCGACGGGGTTGCTCGAAGTCCCGCATGAAGCGGTTTTCGAGGAGAGCTTCGGTGCGACGCTCGAAGACGTGCGGCACGTGGCGGACGGAGACGTGTTCGCCTTCCTGGACTCCGGTGATCCGCGAGAAACCGCCGACGCCCTGGTGACGGCTGCCGCGGTGGCGGCGGGGTGGGCTCGCTCGTCGCCGGATGGCCGGGCGGCGTCGGTGCTGTCCATGACCGGCGACGACTTCACGTTCGTCGTCGGCTGGGTGAACGGCGAAATGAGGCTCCGCACGGGAGGCGGCGAGGCGGCTCGGCTGTATTTGGAACAGCCAGGGACACGGGAGGCACTGGCGAGTGATCCGGCCCGCCCGGTCGTGGTCGTCGGTGCCTTCACCGCCGGCGCAGCTCGTCCGGGAACGGTTCCCTTCGAGGTGAGCGCCGCCCTCGCACGCGAGGGATTGTTCAATCCCGTGCACGCCACGACCACCCGGCTTCCTGGCGAGGAACCGATCTTCCACCAGGTGTCCGGGCTGTTCGCCGATCGCGTCAAGACGGAGTTGCTTCCCGACGCCGAGGGACGTCCGGCGGTCGTCTTCGTCCGCTACGAGGGGGATGAGGCGAAACTGGCGGAAGTCCGGGCCTGGGCCCGGCAGGAGGGGGCCCACGGTGTCTTCCGGGTGACCGGACCGGACGGCGTCCGGTCCGAACCACCATGGCGCGGCAAGGCGGTGCCGATCGTCGTCAAACCCGCCGCGGACGGCGGAGTCCACTTGCTGCGCTCCGACGATCGGCCCGTGACCGGGGAACTGGGACCGGCCCTGCGGGACAGCCCTGTGCTCCGCGCCGCGCTGGGCCGCCTCGGTGACGGCAGCGTGGAGCCTCGGGACGAGCGCGCGCCGCTGGTGCTCGCCGTGGACGGGGCGGTGACCGATCTCGGGGGATTCGCGCGTGAGCTGGCCTCAGGCGGCTACTCCCGGACGGTGTTCACGTCGCGGGGTCCGGCGAAGTTCCGCGAGGACGGTGCGCTGGAGGTCACCGACGTCGCGTTCGACCGGGTCGACCCCGCCGAACCGGAGCCCGGACAGATGGTCAGCTATCCGTTGAGGAACGTGAACCTGGGGAACAACGGCGTGTTCTTTCCCGCCAATGTCTGGGATCTGGCGACCTTGTGGCGCTTCGACGCCACCGCAGGGGCTATTACGGGCCGCATCTATCTGTCCCGGAAATCCGGGCGGGGCACGTCCGGTGATTGGTATCTGTCGCCCGCCGGTGGACCCGGCTGGCGCGGGGTGGTGCACGGGTTCGAGGACGGTGTCAAAATGGCGCTGTCGGCGGGGCGCCGTCACGGCCTGGGCGACCAGGTGCACCTCGAATCCGATCAGGCGAGCGCCGCGCTGTTCGCTTCGGCGGTCCATCAAGCGGCGCGGCCCGACCCCGCGAAGCCTTATCGGCTGATGGCCTGTAGAACCGCGGTCGCCCGGCGACTCGTCGAAAACATCAAGAACCGGTGGGGGACGGGGACGGTCGTCGCCCCCACGGCCGTCATCGAGATCGGCTGGAACGGCCGTGGCGTCCAGGTGCACGAGAATGGTCACCTCGTCCGGGTCGACGGTCCTGGACAGCTGCCGGTGCGGTTGGCGCACCTGGCCGCCGAGCGGACGGACCCGGTGTCTTTCAGGCTCCGGCCAGGACTGGAGGACTTCCCCGATCTACGGCTGCTGGCCGAGTTCGCCGCGCGGCCCACGGCGTGGCGGCTGGCCAACGGCGGGGAGCCCGCGACGCTGGAAATCCGGATACGCGGAGCGGAACCCGGGTCCGGATGGGCGGACGCTCTCCGGGACGTCGCGCGGGCCGCGTTCGACGGCGAAGCGGAAAGGCTGACGAAGGAGTTCGGGCTTCCGGACGCGACCGGGCGCTTGGCGATCCGAACCGAATTCACCGACGTCGGAGCCGTACTCTCCCGGGCCGAGATCGCAGTCCGTTTGCCGGAGGGCGACTTCGGCCTCGCGGCACTGGAAAGCGGCCGCGAGGCCGAGATCGTGCGGGCGTTCGCGGCGTTGACATCGGATGCTCCGGCCGAGTATGCCTCCGCCGCGCCGCGGGCGGCCCTCGAAGGCACGTTGTTGGTGGACGCCCAGGGGCGGCGGAACCTGCTCGACCTCGGTTCCGATCCGGAGATCTCCCGGATGCTGGAATCCCGCTGGGGCCGCTCCTCCGACTTCGACCAGCGGATTCTCGCGAAGCCGGTCCGAGACGAAGAGGGGAACGTGGATTACGCCGAGGTCCTCGCGCCCTGGGCCCACACCCTGTCGGACGGCAGCACACCCGTCCGCTTCCTGGTCGTCGACGCCGTCGGCTCGCCGTTGGACGCGGCGTGGCGCGTCGCCGGCGACGATCGGTTCCAGGACTTGATGTCCGGCCCCGTCCGGCCGCGTCTCGTCGTGCTGGCCACGGCGGGGTCCGTCCCGGCGCCTCCCGCCTTCGCGGAGCGGTTCACGCGCATCCTGGCCGAGCTGACCGGCCCACTGCAGGGCTATCACTTCACCGGCCAGGTCGATCTTCTGGACTCCCATGGTGTCCTCGTCGCCGATCCGGCCGAGTTCACCACAGTGTCTCGGCTCTCGATCGAAGACCTCCAGCCTTACGAGAACGGGACGGTTTTCGGGATCAGGGCTCCCGGCGACGACACGCTGAGGGAAACCGCGCTCGCCGTCGCTCGGGCACCTGAACTGGCGGGGGCGATCGTGCTGTTCGCGTCAGGGGCGGCTCCGGCACACTTCCGCGCCGGGCTGGTGGAGCACGCGCAGGAGGTCGAACTGTCCGGCGCGGAAGCAGGCCGGATGCTGCTGGAGAATCCGCGGTTGCGGGAACTGCTCGGCGAAGGGCGGCGGGTCGTGCTGCTCTCCGAGGCGGGCGCCGACCGGAACGGCCACGGGGGCAAGGGTTTCGACCTCGTCGACGCCTTGCTCGCCCAGAACTTCCATAACGACGTCTACGCCCACACCGGCCCGGTACCAGCCGTGGGCCAGAGGCTGGACCTCGTCGGCGTCTCACAATGGCGGACCGGAGAGGTCAAGACGGAGGTGCTCGCGGACGCGGCCGGACGGCCGGCCGCGTTGTTCGTGCGATACCCGGGCGACACGGTGCGGTTCCGGGAGATCCGCGAGTGGGTCGCGGGCGGCGATTCGGCCGCAAGCCGGTTCTACGAGGACCAGGACGGCCAGTGGGAGCTGCCGGGCCGCCCGGTGCCGCTGTTCCTGGGGGCGCGCTCGGCAGGCGAAGTCGGTGCGATCCGCGACAACGAAGCCGGTGAGGCCGCGGCACTGACCTACGCGGACGTCTCACTGGTGCTCCGGGACGACCCGGATCTGCGCGCGCTACTCGGTTCCCTGGGACACGGTTTCGCGGACCCCGCGAAGGAACGATGGCTGATGCCGGTGTCCCTGGAGCACCCGCTCGCCGAGCTCGGCGCCTTTCACGAGGGCATGGCGGCAGGCGGCTACTCGCGGTGGACGAGGGCGCCCCGAGGGCAGGTGACCTTGCTGCCCGGGGGCGTCCTCGGGGTGCGCGGTGACGGATTCGCATCGTGGAAGCCGGTGAAGCCGGGCCGGGACAATGTGTTCAGCTACCCGTCCACCTCCGCGCGGGGCGTTCACGGCCAGTTCTTCCCGATACGTGACTTCGAAGCCGTCCAGTGGCGTTCGTCGACCGCCGAGGAACGTCCGGCGGGCACCCGGTTCTACGCTTCCGAGGTCGCCGGAGCGGACGGGAGCCCGGCCTGGCGGGTATTCGTGACCCCAGCCTCGTCCGACGCGCCTTGGGTCACCGACGTGCACGGGGTGGCGGACGGTGATCTGGTCGTCGCGTTGAAGACCGGGCATCCCCACCGGCGTGGAGACGTCGTCGCGATGTCCGATCCCGCCACCATCGCCACCGTGCTTTACGGCAATGCGGTCTTCGACAGCGTGAAACCCGCCGAGGTCCTGCTGCTCGGCTGTCATGTGGCCGAACCCGCCCCGAACGCCGACAGCACGGCGAAACGCGTCGACGACGTGCGGGTGCCCGGGACACACAAACCGATGGCCTTGATCGCGCCGACCGCGCCGGTCGGCCGCGTCTTCGATCTGGTGCCCGCGGTCATGAACGGGAAACATCTGGTCCGGCTCGGCAGCGAGGATCTGCCACCGCTGCCCGCCGCCGATCTGGTGGCCACCGTGATCGACCCCGCGTGGGTGCCCGACGTGTCCGATGGCGATCGCTTCACCGACGTGAGGACCCTGGGCGTGAAGCTCGCCCGGGCGGCGGTGTGGCGCTCGCTGAGCGGGCCGCTCCCGGAACCGGTGCGGGTCCGGATAGAAGGGCACGGCCGGGACGAACAGGCGGCGGGGAACCTGAACGCGGAAACCGTGCGGGTGACCGAGAGCGAGTTCCTCGCCGAAACCGATCGGCTCCACATCCTCTACGGTCTCGAGCCGGTGGGGTGGGGAGAGTTGGCGGTGCGGACCGTTCAGCACGTGGCCGGGCCGGGCAGGACCGGCTCCCTCGTCACCGTGGACCTGCCGGTGGACGATGTCGGGGGAATCGCTTTGGCGCGATTCGAGCAACGCCTGGCCGAACTGAGCGACGATGACGCGCCCGCGCCTCAGCCCGAGCTGGAGGAACTGGAACGCCTGTTCGCGCCGACGAAGAAAAACGGTTCCTCCTGAGACCCGCGCCGCAAGCCCCGAGGTGTTCACGAACGGTGGAATCCAGGGTTCGAAAGTGCACCCGCGCTGTCTCGAAAAGACAATCCTCTTGCCGATACGGGAATGCGGTGGTCCGCTGTATTCGCGGATTCGGCGTGCTTTGACAGAGGGGAGCACCGTACATGCGTGGCGAAGGCACGAGGGTGGTACGGAGAGGGAACGAATCTTTTGTGCTGAGTGCCTTGTACCTCGACGGGCCCTTGAGCCGGAAGGAACTGAGCGCGGCGACCGGCCTCAGCCCGTCCGCCGTCTCCCAGTCGATCACCGGCCTCGTCCAGAACGGCCTGGTACGGGAGGCGGGGAAGGCCGACTCCAACGGTGGGCGGCCGAGAACCCTTCTCGACATCAACCCCACCTTCGGCTACACGGTGGGCGTCGCGATCACCGGCAGGGCCTTGCGGATCGGCCTGTTCGATCTGTCGTGCCGCCGGATCCAGGTGGTGAAGCGCGCACTCTCGGCCGGCGTCCAGGACATCGACGAGGTGGCCCGCGAACTCGGCATCGGCATCCGCCACCTGCTGTCCCTGAGCGGCGTTCACGACTCCGCCCTGACCGGCATCGGTATCGGGCTGCCCTCGTCGGCAAGCCCGCACCAGGCGATTCCCTGGACCTCCCGAAAACTCGAAAGCCTGCTGGGGCTCGGCATTCCCGTGTTCATCGAACGTGAGGTCAACATCCGGGCCCTGGTCGAGAGCCGGCTCGGCGCCGCGCGCGGTGTCGGCCGGGCCGTCGTGGTGCAGATAGGTCTCGGAGTCGAGGCTTCCCTCGTGGCCGACGGAACCGCGAAACGCATTCGCGATTGGGGACATACGACCATCGATTACGGAGGCCGCAGTTGCCATTGCGGAGCCCGGGGATGTGTCGAGGCATATGTCGGCGCGAGCGGCATTCTCCAGCGTTCTCTGGAACTTCCCGGAAGGGAAGCGCTACTGGAAGGAAATGATTTCGAACGGCTGCGCACGCTCGTCGGCTCGACGGAGCACTGCGCGGCCGCGCACGCCCTTGTGCGGGAGACCGCCGGGTACATCGGTGCCGCGGTGGGGAATCTCATCGCGTTGCTCGCGCCGGCGCGACTCGTGATCTCCGGCTGGGCGGGCCAGTTGCTCGGGTCCCGGTTCCTGCCGGAGATCAGGGACGCGGCGACCCGGCACGGGCTTTCCCCGGCCGCCGTCCTGCTCGGGCGGGTCGAGGTCGACGCGACGCTCACCGGCGCGGCCGTCCTGCCGGTCCTGGGGCTGATCAAACGCGGCACGGCCCTGCCTCGGGCGGTGGCCGGGCTTTGAGTCCGTGAAGGACTCCTTGAGGGACTTGTGGTCCCTCAAGGAGTCCTTCACGGACTCGCACGGTCAGCCGCAGGCAGGCGTCGCGATCCAGTGCCCGGTGTCGAACGGGACAGGGGAGCTTTCGGTATAGATGTGGCGGCACGCTTCGAAGATGGACGGATGTCCCTTCACCCCGGGCACCTGGTACTCGGTGGGCGGGTACTCCTCGTGCGCCTTGCGCCAGGCTTCCGCGCTGGTCCACCGGGCGATGTTGATGTACCGGAAGGTGCTGTCACCCACGTCGGTGTTGCGATGCAGATGCGCCTCCAGGAGCGCTCCTGTCTTCCGGAAGACCGCCGACGTCCGGTCCCAGTTCGCCAGGAACTCTTCCTCCCGCTCCGTCGGGACGATGAAGACGTTGATGAGCGTTGCTTCCACAAGGTTCCTTTCTAGCGGGCGAGTTCTTCGAGTGACCGCTGACGCGTCTCGATCCCGAGCTTGACGAAGACCCCGAGTCCGATCGCCAGCGCGGCGCCGAAGACGGCGAACGCGATGACGATGCCGCCGGGCTGCTCCAGGAGGAGGCCGAGCACGATCGGCGAAACGACCGCGGCCAGGCTGCGCAGGGAACTGCCCACGTTGGTGGCCCAGGCCCGCATCCGGGTCGGATAGAGCTCGGCGCTGTACATGTAGATGAGCGGGGCGTTGATGTTGACGCCGATCAGCACGATCGCACCCGACGCGAACAGCATCTGCCAGCCGCTCACCCCGAACAGGCCGATCGACACCACACCGAGGACCGCACCGAACAACGCGAGCGAGTAGCCGGTGATGAACCAGAATCGGCGTCCGATCCGATCGAGGGTCCACGCCGCCACGTACAGCACGATGAGGTCTCCGAGCGTGATCGCACCGGTCAGCAGCGACGCCACGGACGGCGAGAGACCACCGATCTTCACCAGCAGGGTGGGCATGAACGTGGTGAAGCCCCACAGGGCGAAGAACGTGGTCAGCCAGGTCGACCACAGCAGTACGGTCCGGCCGCGGTATTCGCGGCTGAGCAGTTCACCGAACCTGGTGCGCCCGCTCGGGGGCGCCGCGGCGGCAAGGGGGGCCGGCTCGGTGACGGACTTCTCCCCGTCCGGCCGTCGCACCGCTCGCTCCATCTCGGCGACCACACGATCGGCGTCGCCGACCCGTCCCTTCTCGACGAGATAGCGGGGGGATTCGGGCAGCCGGAACCACGCCCACACCGCTGTCACCAGCGGGAGCGCGCCGATCAGGAATAAGCCGCGCCAGGCGGTTTCCGGCGGGAACACCGCCAGGAAGAAACCACCGAGGAGCGAGGCGAGCAGAATGCCCCAGATGAACAGGCTTTCGTAAAGGGTGACGATCCGTCCCCTGGCGTTCGCCCGGACGAACTCGTTGAACATCGCCGCGGCGACCGGGACCTCCGCGCCCAGCCCGATTCCCTGCACCAGCCGGATCACCATCAGGCTGTCGACGCTCCACGAAAACGCCGCGATGAGCGACAGGCCACCGAAGATCACCGAAGAGGCGATGTAGGCCCACTTGCGACCGTAGCGTTCCGACAGGACGCCGAAGCCGACCGCGCCGAGGATCTGGCCGAGGTAGCCGGCGGCGATGAGCGGGCCCGCGACGGAAAGCGGGGCGCCGAAGGTCGTCAGAATCGAGGTCAGGGCGACCGCGACGACGAGACCGTCGAAGGAGTCGATCAGTGTGCCGATCCCGAGGATCGACGCGACCCGGAGGTGGACACGGGTGAACGGCAGCCGTTCCAGCCGGGCGAGAACGACGGGCCCGTCGGGCGGGTCCGTCGGCGTACTCGCGGTCGACGCCGAGGCCTTTTCGGACATGGGAGGATCCTCTCTCCTCCGTGGAGGGATGGGAAGCCGATGGGGGAGTGCGATGACCGGGTACGGACGGCCGTCGTGGTCAGGCGAGCGGGTCCGGTTTCGCTGACCGCACAGTGGACGGGTCCTTTTCGGACACTTCGCCGGCGAGGAGTGCGGGGCCCCCGGGCAGTTGCTTGATCGCGCCCTGGGGAGAGGCGGCCTTGACTGGCATCCACATCCGTTTCGCTCACTACGACGGCTCGCCCGGCCGGTACGGCAGCCGAGAACGCAGTAATCGTGTACTAACGGATACCGGGCGCACACGAAAAGTGACCCGTCGCGGGAATCGTAGGGGAAGCACTCACCAAAGGATCACGTCGCGTCTTACTGGACTTCGGCCCCAGCCAGGAAGGTGCCTGTGTGACCACGTTTCATCTCCCCGAACTCAGTTTCCCTTGTCCGAGGCGGCTGCCCCGTTCGGACGCGGAGCGGCTCAAACGCGAAACCGGCGAGTGGGGAATGCGGCGCGACCTGCTGTCGTCCGGCTTGTTCGGCTACGGCATCGGTGTGGTCGGGAAGGCGCCTCAGGGGCGAGCGGCAGTCTTCCTGCGCTGGTTCTTCTGGATCTTCGTGGTCGACGATCTCGTCGACGCCGGTTCCCGGGAACACAGCGAAAGGCTCGCGGGCTTCGCGCGAAAAGCGTTGGCGGCCAGGAAGTTCCCGGCTCTCGTGCCGGAGCACGACCCGACGCGGGCAGAGCCCGCCTTCCGGCCGATCCGGAGCAGTGGACTTCGAACAGGCGGCACCGAGCTTGTTCTGGCCTCGGTTCGACCGTGATCCGCAGCTGATGAGCCGTTCGTGCGCCGACGGTGTGGACCCTGAGCGAAGGCCCGGCGTGAGGCACACGCCGGGCCCTCAGCGGCCTCAGTTCTGGACGAGCCTGTCGACGACGCCGCCGTCGACGTGCACCAGGTTGCCGTTGGACAGGTTGTTCTGGTGCGTGCCCTTGTAGTCGCCCAGCACGGGAACGACGGCGATCTGCTGGCCGCCGGTGAGCGGCACGGGGCAGATGCAGGTCGCGTGGGCGAAATTGTCGGCCGCCTGGATACCACCCTCGGTGAACTGCTGGGTGTCGTCGGCGGCCGACGCCGAGCCCGCCGTGACGGCGGCCGCTCCGGCGGCTAGGAAAAGAACTGTTGCGATTCGTGATGATATGAACACGCTGAGCAACTTAACAAAGCCGGTGCTGGACCGCCGATCGGTACCTCCAACGCGACCACGGCTCCGGGGCCATCGCCCTTGAACGACAGAAGCCCTGCCCCTCCGATGAGGGGCAGGGCTTCTGACTCGCGAAAACAGATGGTGCGCGATACTGGGATTGAACCAGTGACCTCTTCCGTGTCAGGGAAGCGCTCTCCCGCTGAGCTAATCGCGCGAGGTGGAGACGGGATTCGAACCCGTGTACACGGCTTTGCAGGCCGTTGCCTCGCCTCTCGGCCACTCCACCGTGACAGGCCCGAGGGGGCCTTCCGAGCGGATGACGGGATTCGAACCCGCGACCCTCACCTTGGCAAGGTGATGCGCTACCAGCTGCGCTACATCCGCACATCCTCGGTCCGGGCTGGAGGTCAGAACCTTGCGGTTTTGTCCCTCACCCCGTCGCCGTGGTGTGTGTGAACACTATCCGACCCCGGAATCGGCCCTGCAACCGGGGTGCCACTTGCTGTTCGCAAGCCCGTCATCAGGCCAGATCGTTGGGGATCAGGTGGGTCAGGGCGTCGTCGACGTCGACCCACAGATGCTCGTTGCCCGGGAGCACGACGTCGTAGGTCCGGTCGAGGAAGTCGGCCAGCTCCTGGGCGGACGCCTCGAACATGGCGTGCCCGGAAGGCGAGTTCAGTTCGATGAGGACGGACTCGGGGTCCTCGACGGAGGGGCGGATGCGGACGTCGCCGTCGCCTGCGTCGGCCAGGAGGCCGTCGGCGAGGAGATCGCGCGCGTAGACCCACTCGACCCAGCCGGCGCGGCCGGTGCGGAAGGCGGCGACGACCGCGTAGGGGTCGCGTGTGTCGTATCGCAGTTCCACCTTGACCGGAACCGCGGGCGTCCGCGGTGCCAGGAGGTCGAACACCGCCGTCGAGCGGAGCGTCACGTGATCGTTGCGCATCGTCCTACCCTTCGTCTCCTTCCCGGCCCGGTCGAACCGAGTGGCGATGATGTGACGTTTCGGGCGGCCGATCGGAACGCGGTTTTGCCGCAGATCACCCGGTTGGGGTCATCGGACCCCGGCTCCCTACTTCGTCACCCCATCATCACCCGCGCGACGCGCAGCCCTACATGCGCCCTGCAGGCAGTCCACATGTACATACTGCGCGGTTTAGTCGTCACGCGATAGCACCGTCGCACGAATGTCGAAACGCGTCGCAGGCGCCCCCCGGCCAGGACAACCCCGGCTAGCTCGTGGTTGTTCGCTCCGTATTTGCTGGTGAGCGGAGTGTGGTCGGAGGGAACCACCCGTTTGCAGGCCCCCTAAAGTCGTGGGGTACAGTCTGCCGAACACCGCGAGCGGGCGATTAGCTCAGCGGGAGAGCGCTTCGTTCACACCGAAGAGGTCACTGGTTCGATCCCAGTATCGCCCACCGGATGAAGGCCCTGGACCATCGGTCCGGGGCCTTGATTCATTCCCGGACACTAATGGCGGGGGGCCGTCCGGTGGCATTCGATCCCCAGGTCGGACGCGGGTTATGTGGGGACGGTACTTCTGCCGTCGCGGGCCGGTCCGCTGTCGAGGCTGAATGCGTCCGGTGCGGCGGGGGTGGTGGGGCGCCGCCGGTTCGAAGATCCCCGAAGCCGACGTTCAGGCCGGTGTGGACATTCGCCGGGGACCTCCCGTCGCGCCGCGAAAACGTCACATGATCCGTCCGTCGAGACGACACTGTGATCCTCGGCACGGTAACACCGGGTGAAAGGTCCAGACCATGGTGGAAGTGATGCAGGGCATGGATGAGCGCCTCACTCGTCCGGCCCCGGCGGGGGAGCCGCCGTGACGCTGACGTGATGTGACGAAACGCCACTCCGGTGACCGATTGACAAGGTAGATCCGCCCGCGGTGAGGACGGCTCGCGCACCGGGCTTCCCGGAGGACGTGAAATCCACTGTGGACCGGCGGGAGATCGACTTCCGTGAACCGTCCACTATGGAGCTTTCGGGGCTATTCGGCCGATCGGGGGCGTGGCGCCACGAGTGGCCGGGAAAGCTGCGAATTCGTGACTACTTTGAGTAGTTGTTCGGGGGATACGGTCTATTACCCATCGTCATCATCTTGTTATCAACGCGGCATTCATTTGCCGGAAGCCCGCGCAGGATGTGGCTGGAAATCCTTGTAACGATGGCCGGAGAGCGGCCGATACCTTGGCGTGTGTCGCCCCATCAGCCGTTGAAGGATCTTGAGAATCGATCACTCTTCGAAATCGCTCTCATTTACTCAGCGTGTTGGTCCGGCGTTCGGGAATCCCCACTCCGGGAGGTCTGATGGAAGAGTCGGTGCGGCCGTCGTCCACCGTTAACGGGACGCCGCAGCACATCGACCTTCAGTCGATCCCGCTCCCCCCGCAAAGGGGTGCGGGCAATGCCGCGGCGGTCGACACGACGTCGGCGCGGCCGCCGTACGCGGCTTGGGAATCGCGCTACCGCGCCTGGGTCGTCGGTAGTGACGTTTTCACGGCCTTCGTGCTCATCATGATGAGCGCCTTCTTGATCGATCGATCCGATCCACATGACATGCACGCGCTCGGCACCGCCGCCGCCTTCCTGTTCGGGCTGTCTGTCTGCCGCGCCTGGAGCCCGAGGGTGCTGGGCGAGGGCGCGGAGGAGTACCGGACGCTGGGCCGGGGCCTGGTGGCCACCGCGGTCCTCGTCGCGCTGGGCGGCCTGCTCTTCGGCGCGCTCGCCGTCCAGCCCTGGGTCTTCATCGTCGTGCCGATGATCTCGGTCTTCATGTTCCTGCAGCGGTACGCGCTGAGACAGGTGCTGCACCGGCGCAGGCGGCTCGGTGAATGCCTGCTGCCGGTGCTCGCGGCGGGAAGCCCCGACACGGTCGCCGATCTCATCGCCCGCACCAAGGCCGATCCCCACGTCGGCTGGCGGGTGGAAGCGGTCTGCACGTATTCCGGCGCCGGCGCGGACCGGGGGAGCGGCGAGGTGGAAGGCGTCCCTGTCGTCGGGAAGCTCGACGACCTCGCGGGTCACGTCCGCCGTGGCGGCTACCGGGTGGTCGCCGTGACCGCCGATCAGCACTGGAACCCGAAACGCCTCCAGCGGCTCGCCTGGGACCTCGAAGGGACCTCCGCCGAGATGGTGGTCGCCCCGATGCTGATGGAGGTCGCCGGTCCCCGGTTGAACGTCTCCGGTGTGCTCGGCATGCCACTGCTGCGGGTCAGCGCGCCGCAGTTCACCGGTGGCCGCCGTTTCGTCAAGGAAGTGCTCGACCGGTTCGGCTCCGCGCTGCTCCTCACCCTGGTTTCCCCGCTGCTGCTGGCGATCGCGGTCGCGATCAAGCTCGACGACCGCGGCCCGGTGATCTACCGGCAGCGCCGCGTCGGCCGCGACGGCCACACCTTCACCATGCTCAAGTTCCGCACGATGGTCACCAACGCCGACAAGCTCAAGCAAGACCTCCAGGCGGAGAACGAGGGTGCGGGACCGCTGTTCAAGATGCGGAAGGACCCGCGCGTCACCAAGGTCGGCTCCATGCTTCGCCGGTACTCGCTCGACGAACTGCCACAGTTGCTCAACGTCGTGAGCGGCCGCATGTCGCTCGTCGGTCCCCGCCCGCCCTTGCCGGAGGAGACCGTGAAGTACGCCCCCGACGCGCGCCGCCGCCTCCTGGTCAAGCCGGGGCTGACCGGGCTCTGGCAGGTCAGCGGCCGCAGTGACCTCAGCTGGGCCGAGAGCATCCGCCTCGACCTGCGTTACGTCGAAGACTGGTCGCTGGCCCTCGACCTGGTGATCCTGTGGAAGACCTTCCGGGCCGTGGTCCAGGGGCGCGGGGCTTATTGATCCTTTCGTCATATCGGCTCGACGGCCGTCGTCCTCCGGGACGGCGGCCGTTCTTGTGATCGAGCGCACACGCAGAGGTAGTTGAGCGAGAAATAGTTCAGCGCTCAACTAGGTTGAAGGCGAGTACAGGACGCGTACGGAAGGAAGATCCACCGATGACCACCAGCGTTGAGCCGACCGAAGCCTTGAACCTCCCGCAGGACGTTCAGGACCTGTTGTTCCGCGAGGCCCGCACCGCGAACAGCTTCAGCGACGAGCCGGTGACCGACGAGCAGATCCGCGCGATCTACGAGCTGGTCAAGTGGGCCCCGACGTCGATGAACAACCAGCCGCTGCGCGCGCTGGTGATCCGCACCGAAGAGGGCAAGAAGCGTCTCGCCCCGCTGATGTCCGAGGGAAACCGCGCGAAGACCGAGGCCGCGCCGGTGACCGTCGTGCTGGCCGCCGACACCGAGTTCCACGAGAACCTGCCGCGCACCTTCCCGCACTTCCCGGGCGCCAAGGACCTGTTCGCCGAGGAGGCGGGCCGCGTCGAGACAGCCAAGCTCAACGCGCTGCTCCAGGTCGGCTACTTCATCATCGGCGTCCGCGCCGCCGGGCTGGCCGCCGGCCCGATGACCGGCTTCGACGCCGAGGGCATCGACAAGGAGTTCTTCGCGGACAAGGCGTGGAAGTCCCTCGTCGTGATCAACGTCGGCAAGCCGGGCGACAACCCCTGGTTCGACCGCCTGCCGCGGCTGGACTTCGACGAGGTCGTCGAGACCATCTGACCTCGCCGCTCGATACGCGAAGGCCTTCTTCCGATGGGAAGGAGGCCTTCGTGGTGTTTGAGGTAATGCGCGTGAACCGTGTCGTGGGTGACGACTAACATCACAGCAAAGTTGTACGACTTTCCTAAGGAGCCCATCGTGTCCCAGCCGTCGTCAGTAGCAGCCGTAACCGCCTCGCGCGTGGTGGTACCGGCGGGCACTACGGCGGGCACCGCGGTCCGCGAAGCCGGGCTGCCGACGAAGGGGCCGGACACGATCGTCGTCGTGCGCGACGCCGAGGGGAACCTCCGCGACCTCTCCTGGGCTCCGGAGTCCGAGGTCGAGGTGGAGGCGGTCGCGGCCAACACCGACGACGGCCGCAGCGTCATCCGCCACTCGGCCGCCCACGTGCTCGCCCAGGCCGTGCAACAGCAGTTCCCGCAGGCCAAGCTCGGCATCGGCCCGCCGGTCAAGGACGGCTTCTACTACGACTTCGCCGTCGACACCCCGTTCACCCCGGAAGACCTGCAAGCGCTCGAAAAGCGCATGAAGCAGATCGTGAAGGGCTCACAGCAGTTCTCCCGCCGCGTCTTCGACTCGGTCGACGAGGCCAAGAAGGAACTGGCCGACGAGCCGTTCAAGCTCGAACTGGTCGACATCAAGTCCGATGTGGACACCAGCGAGGTGATGGAGGTCGGCGGCGGCGAGCTGACCATCTACGACAACCTCGACCCGCGCACCAAGGAGCGCGTGTGGAGCGACCTCTGCCGCGGTCCGCACGTGCCGACCACCAAGTTCATCCCGGCGTTCAAGCTCACCCGCGTCGCCGCCGCCTACTGGCGCGGTGACGACAAGAACCCGCAGCTGCAGCGGATCTACGGCACCGCCTGGGAATCCGCCGAAGCGCAGGACGTCTACCTGGAGCGCCTCGCCGAGGCGGAGCGGCGCGATCACCGCAAGCTCGGTGTCGAGCTGGACCTGTTCTCCTTCCCCGACGAGATCGGCTCGGGGCTGCCGGTGTTCCACCCCAAGGGCGGCATCATCCGGCAGGAGATGGAGAACTACTCGCGCCAGCGGCACGTCGAAGCCGGGTACGACTTCGTCTACTCGCCGCACATCACCAAGGGCGCGCTGTTCGAAACCTCCGGGCACCTCGACTGGTACCGCGACGGCATGTACCCGGCGATGCACCTCGACGCCGAGCACAACGAGGACGGTTCGGTCCGCAAACCCGGCCAGGACTACTACCTCAAGCCGATGAACTGCCCGTTCCACGACCTGATCTTCCGCTCGCGCGGGCGTTCCTACCGGGAACTGCCGCTGCGGATGTTCGAGTTCGGCTCCGTGTACCGCTACGAGAAGTCCGGCGTGATCCACGGCCTGACCCGTGTGCGCGGTATGACGCAGGACGACGCGCACATCTTCTGCACCCTGGAGCAGGTCCCCGGTGAGCTGAAGTCCCTTTTGGACTTCGTGCTGAACCTGTTGCGCGACTACGGACTCGACGACTTCTACCTCGAACTGTCCACTCGGAACGAGGACAAGTACATCGGTTCCGAAGAGGTCTGGGCCGAGGCGACCGAGGTGCTCCGCACCGCCGCCGTGGACTCCGGGCTGGACCTCGTCCCGGACCCGGGCGGCGCGGCGTTCTACGGGCCGAAGATCTCCGTGCAGGCCAAGGACGCGCTGGGCCGCACCTGGCAGATGTCGACCATCCAGCTGGACTTCATGCTGCCCGAGAAGTTCGAGCTGGAGTACACCGCGGGCGACGGCAGCCGCCAGCGTCCGGTGATGATCCACCGCGCGCTGTTCGGCTCGATCGAGCGGTTCTTCGGCGTGCTGACCGAGCACTACGCGGGCGCGTTCCCGGCGTGGCTGTCGCCGGTCCAGGTGGTCGGCATCCCGATCACCGAGGACCAGGTCGAGCACCTGCGCGGGGCCGAGAAGGCGCTGCGGGCCAAGGGGATCCGGGCCGAGGTCGACGCGAGCGGCGACCGGATGCAGAAGAAGATCCGCACCCACACCACGCAGAAGGTGCCCTTCATGCTCCTGGCGGGCGCGAAGGACGTCGAGGCGGGCGCGGTGTCATTCCGGTTCCGCGACGGCGGCCAGATCAACGGGGTCCCGGTGGCCGACGCCGTCGAGGCGATCGCCGGCTGGGTCCAGCGCCGGGAGAACTCCTCGCCGACCGTGGCGGGCTTGGAGGCGGTACTCCGGTGACGGGCCCCGATGGCCCCGAAGTCGTCGGACAGGACGGTGTGGGGGTCCCGGACGCTTTGCAGCGCCTGTGGACCCCGCACCGGCTCGCCTACGTGCAAGGGTCGAAGAAACCCGACGAGGGCTGCCCGTTCTGTCACCTTCCCGAGAAGAGTGACGAGGACGCGCTGATCCTCGCGCGGGGGAAGACCGTGTACGCGGTGCTGAACCTGTACCCGTACAACCCCGGTCACCTGATGGCCGTGCCGTACCGCCATGTCGCGGACTACACGGACCTGACGGCGGAAGAGACCACCGAGGTGGCGGAGTTCACCCAGCACGCGATGCGGGTGATCCGGGAGGTGTCGTCGGCGCACGGGTTCAACATCGGGATGAACCAGGGCGTGATCGCCGGCGCGGGCATCGCCGCGCACCTGCACCAGCACGTGGTGCCGCGCTGGGGTGGCGACGCGAACTTCATGCCGGTGATCGGGCACACGAAGGTGCTGCCGCAGTTGCTGGGGGAGACGCGGCAGCTGCTGGCGGACGCCTGGTAACTGCGGGTTCTCCGGTCCCCACCGCGGTACGCCATCGCCACGATTCTTTCTCGTGTGAAGGCCCCCTTCCC
>NZ_NMQT01000115.1 GCF_002234405.1 Amycolatopsis thailandensis
CCGACGTCCACGGGCCCAGGGCCGTCCCGGCCTTCCGCGCGGCCGGTGAACCACTTGCCGACGGCGTCCCCCACCCGCCCTTCACGGGTACTGCCGATGATCACCGCGACCCGCAGCGGACTGTCGTTCACGACCGACCTCCTCTCGCCTCACCCTTCAGGCGCGAGAAAGCCGCCGGGCGTTCGCTAGATCGGATCTAGCGAACGCCCGGCGGCTTCGGTCTGTGATCTCGCTACGCGCCGAGCGCGATCGCGGGCCAGGGTCAGTGAAGGCCTCCTTGCCTACCCTGAAGGTAGTGAAGGAGGCCTTCACGGACAGCCACATCGCCCCGAAAGCCTCAGGCGCCACAGAAACCCCACACACCACAGCGGTGCCGCGTGAAGGGGGCCTTCATGTACTTGCTGGCGGGGCAAGGGGGTCGTGAGTGGCGCACCGGTCAGCGCACAGTTCGCCACCCCGACTCGCTACGCGTCGAGCGCGATCGCGATCGCGCCCAGCAGGGACGCGTCCTGGTCGAACTTCGCCGACACCAGCTCGGGCGGGAACGGCACGGCCCTGGCCAGCCGCTCACGCAGCGCGGGCAGCAGGATGTCGGCCGAGCGCACCAGTCCCCCGCCGACGGCGATGCGCTGCGGGTCGAGCGCGATGGCGAGGTTCGCGACGTGCATCGACAGCTCGTCGAGCGCCGCGCCCACCAGGTCCTTGGCCCGCGCGTCCTCCCTGGCGAGGCCGAACAGCTCGCCCGCGGTTACCGGGCGGCCGAGCAGCACACTCGCCCGGCCGCCCAGCCCACGCCCACCGACGGCCTCTTCCAGCGGCGCCGCTCCGCTGGCGAACCCGTCGGTGTCCTGCGGTGAGAGGAGGTTGTACCCGATCTCTCCCGCAGCGCCATTCGCGCCGGTCAGCAGCCGGCCGCCGACCAGGACCGCCGCGGCGATCCCGGTCCCGAGCGAGAGGAACACCGCCGGATCGGTGTCCGCCAGCGCCCCCCATCGCCATTCCGCGAGCGCCGCCGCCTTGGCGTCGGTGCCCACCTCGATTCCGACGCCGCCGAACTCGTCGGCGACGAGTTCGCGCAGCCGCAGTTCCTCCCAGCCCGGCACGTTGGGGGCCAGCAGGATGCGGTCCTCCAGCACGATGCCGGGGCTGACGACGCCGATCGCGGCGAGGTCGTCGGCGGCGCCTTCGTCGGCGAGCAGTTTCCTCGCGGCGGCGAGCGCCCGGCTCACCACCTGTTCGGCGCCCGCCTGCGCGTCGGTGTCGAGCCGCCGGGTGACCAGCAGGCTCCCGGCTCTGTCCGCCAGCCCGATCGCGACCTTCGTCCCGCCGAAGTCGATCCCCAGGATCAGTTCTTCCCCCGTCACTTCCCGTTCCCCTCTGCCGCCCCCGCGAACGATTCCTGGATTCCCTTGGGCCCGAACGGCCACACGCGCTCGGCCTTGGCGTAGGCGAGGAACGCCGCCACGCCGAGCGCGATCCACCCCACCGAAAGCCCGATCGAGAGCCAGGTGGCGGAGAAATAGATGTAGACCCAGCCGAGCAGCGCGATGATCGTCGGGATCGGGTAGAGCCATTGACGGTACGGCCGGTGCAGTTCCGGACGTCGTCGCCGCAGCACCACGATCGCCGCGACCTGCGCGAGCGACTGGATCAGCACGAGCACCGTCACCGCCGCGTTGATCACCGCGGTCAGCGTGAAGAGCGACCCGATCGCGGTGATGGCGCCCATGGTCAGCACACCGGCCGTCGGCAGGTTGAGTTTCGGGTGCAGTTTGGCGAACACCGGCAGGAACACCTTGTCGCGCGCGGCCTCGAACGGCACCCGCGAGCCGCCGAGCAGACCGGCGAACACCGAACCGATCGCGGCGATCACGATGAACACCGTGATGACCTTGGCCGTGCCCGTGCCCCACGCCTGCTCCAGCACGGTGGAGGCGACCGACGTGGCGTTCTTCAGCTCCTCCAGCGGGATCGAGCCGAGCACCCCGAGCTGCAGCAGGAAGTACAGGCTCATGATGCCGAGGATCGAGAAGATGATCGACCGCGGCAGCGTCCGGCCCGGGTCCCGCACCTCGCCGCCGAGGTAGGCGCTGGTGTTGTAGCCGAGGTAGTCGTAGATGGCGATGATCAGGCCGGCGCCGAGCCCGGCCCAGAACGCGCCGCCGCCGAACGAGAACGCGCCCGGCGTGAAGGCGAACGCTTGCGCGCCGTCGAAATGCGTGAAGGCCGCGACGATCACCGAGAGCGCGGCGAACAGCATGATCGCGAACAGGACGGTGGTGAGCTTCCCGATCTCGCCGATCTTGCGGAACAGCGCCAGCACGATCAGCGCGATGACGCCGAGCCCGATGACCTTGCCGAGCGCGGTCGTCCCGCCGTCGTCGGCGACCCCCGGGATCAGGTACCCGAGGTACTGGACGAGACCAATGATGCCGGTGGACATGATCAGCGGGATGAACAGCACCGCGCTCCAGGCGAACAGGAACGGCATGAGCCTGCCGGTCCGGAAGCCGAACGCTTCGCGCAGGTACACGTAGGTGCCGCCGGCGCCGGGGAGGGCGGCGCCGAGTTCGGCCCAGATCAGGCCGTCGGCCAGCGCGATGAGCGCGCCGATGAGCCAGCCGAACATGGCCTGCGGGCCGCCGAGGGTCGCCACCATGGCGGGGATGGTGACGAACGGGCCGATCCCGCACATCTGGGTCATGTTGATGGCTGTCGCCTGGAGCGGCCCGATCTTCCGCTCGAGCCCCGGCCGCGGGGATGAACTCAAAACGCGCCTCCCTATTAGTTAGTAAAGTTTCTTAACATAATTTGCGGCGTGTCGGAAGGCCGGTCGGCAAAGTTGTCGCGCGCCGGTCCACCCGGAATTGCCCGAAAGGGCGCAATCCCCCGGAATACGCCCGAACGGACCAGTCCTGGGACGTATCAGGGGGTCACCGTTCCGCGTCCTCAGTAAGAGGCGACGTCTTCCCAGGGACGGTGAGGTCCATGAAACGGCTGTTCAGCGCGGTGATGGCGATCGCCGCTCTCGGCTTCACGGCGGCTTGCGGCGGAACTTCGACTCCCCGCGACACCGCGCCCGCCGATCAGACCAGCGGCGGTGTGACCACCGAGGTCGCACCGACGGCGTCGGCCGGTCCGGCTTCGTCCGCCTCGTCCGGCGGGGGCGGTGGCCACACCGACGATCCGGCACCGCCCGGGGTTCCCGGCAGCCCGATCGTCTACGACCACACGCGGCTCGGTGCCGCACCGGAGACCGCCAAGTCGGATATCGAGGGCGACATCCGGAAGGTCTGCGGGCCGAGGCTGTGCGGGGTGAAGGTCGTGATCACCGGTTCGGGTGACTGCACCGCGAGCATCACCCATTCCCCGGTGAAACCCGGCGGGACGGTGACGGTCAAGGCCAAGGCCTGCGCGCCCGAGGTCTCCGAGGAGACCACGTCCTCGGAGAGCCCGGTGTCCTCCAGTGAAGCTCCCGCCGAGACCACGTCCGGATGACGACCCGGCGCGGTCTGCGCCGTCCGGAGCCGAAGGGTGCCGAACCGGACCCCGGGCCGCCCCAGGCGCTCAAACTCATCGGCGCGGTGCTGGCCAACACGACCCTGCTCACCGCGCTGCTGTACTTCTTCGGGCTCGTCGAGACGCAGGTGCTCTTCGCGTACTTCCGAGTGCACTACACGCTTCTCGCCCAGACCCCGGACGAGATCTTCGCGCGCGGTGCCGACGGTCTGTACTTGCCGCTGGCGGGTGTCGCGGGGGCCGTCCTCGGTTTTGTGCTCACCGTCCGGATCCTGCGATTGCGCCTTTCGGAGGGCGCGTGGGCCCGGCTGTTACGGATCTGCGTGCCGAGCGCGGCCGGGCTCGGCGCCCTGCTGGTCGTCGCGACCGTGATCGTCACGCTGAATCCGGAGCCGTTCCGCGACTTCCCCGGCCTGCCGGGACTCGGTTTCGGAGTCGGCGTGCTGATGCTGCTGTTCGCCTGGCGCCACTGGGCTTCGGCGCTGCGATCGAACCCGCTGGAACTCGTCCTGGGCTACGCGCTGATCAGCATCGGGCTGTTTTGGGCCGTCAGCGACTACTCGGCGGCCGTCGGCACGCGGAGGGGTTTCGAAACCGCGGCACAGCTTCCCGCACGGCCCGCGGCGACGCTTTACAGCGCCGAAAGCCTCAACCTGACGGCCGGTGGTGTCCTGCAGGTGAAATGCGCGGATCCCGACGCCGCCTACAAGTACCGGTACACCGGACTGAAGCTGCTGCTGCAGTCCGGCGGGCAGTACGTGTTCGTGCCGTCGGGCTGGCGGGCGGGCAGCGGTGTGGCGTTCGTGATTCCGAGGACGGACAAAATCCGGCTGGAATTCGGTCCCGCGCGGTCGGCACCGCCCGCCGCCTGCTAACCCAGGTGCCGCACCAGCCATTCCGTGACCGCGTTGTCGACCTGCTTCGCGATCGGCAGCTGCGGCGCGGGCTCGATGCCCGGTTCTTCGGCCAGCGGATGCGCGAGACCGGGAACGCGATCCAGCAGGATGTCACCGGGCACGAAGTACTGACCGCGCAACGTGTCGACGAGCTCGTCGGCATCCGCGCGGAACGCGGGGTAATCCTCTTCACCACTGACCACCAGCAGCGGGACTTGCTTTTCCCTGGCCGAGATTTCACCCGATCGTGCGACGAAGTCCAGCTGATCCGCCGCCTGATTCGCTTCGCCGGTCCACGGATAGGGCTGTTCCAGCATGCCTTCCACCAGGCCGATCACGGAACGCGCCCGCACGGCGGGGTTGACCAAGGCCGCGACGTGGACCGGGATCTCCCGCGTGGCCAGGACAGTCAGCGCCACGGCACCGCCCAGCGAACCGCCGACGACGGCCGTCCGGGACGTGTCGAAACCGAGGCGTTCCCGCAGTTCAGCCAGTGCGGCGGGGAATTCCAGAGCCGCCTGCCGGACGAACGGGTCCACGTACGCGAGCATGGCGTCCCGCTGGGCCCGCTCGACGATGGCGTCCATGCTGCCGTCGATCATTCTCGCGCCGCACAACGGCATTCCGAGGTACACGCGCCACGCCGGCACCCCCGCCAGCGGCAACGCGGCCGCGAAGGCGGCGTCGGTGCGCGGCGCGTCGATCATGTGCCAGGCGACGACCACCGGCGCGGGGCCGCTGACCTCGGCAGATGGCGGCAAGGCGGTGAACGGTACCCCCGCGGCCGTGCCCGTGACCGGTTCTCCCACCGCGATCCTTCCTCCTACGCTGTCGATCTCCACGATATCCACGACGCACCGGAAGCGGACCTCGTTCCGCCACAAGCGAAACAGTATGCCCGCGGTGTCACCCCGACGCGCCGCGGAGGTGGTTGCGGGTGCCCGGCGGCGGCCGAATAGTGTTGCGGCCCGGCCCATTGGAGGTGAACCGCCCGTGCCCGATGTCGACTACTACGAGGTGCTCGGCGTGGGCAAGGCCGCCTCGGTCAACGAGATCAAGACCGCGTACCGGCGCCTGGCGAAGTCGCATCACCCGGACACAGGGGGCTCCGCGCTCACGTTCCAGCTGGTCCGCGAGGCGTACGACACGCTGAGCGATCCGATGCGGCGCGCGGGCTACGACGCGGACGGGCGTTCCGTGCGCGTCCCGATCCGGCCGCGGCCGAGACGTCGCTTCGGCGAGGAACCGGGCTACGAGCCCGAGCCGGTCGTGATCGACCCGGAAGACCTCGAATGGTGGGAATTCGCCGCGCAGGACGGACGCGTGCGCCACGGGCGGCGGCGCGGCCCCGGGCACACCCCGGTCGTGGCGGCGGTCGGCGGGATGGTGCTGGTACTGCTGCCGGTGCTGACCGGGGTCGGCTTCTCGGCGCCCACGCTGATCGTCTGGCTGATCCTGACCGCCGGGACCGCCCTGCTAGTGCAACGGCTCGCGCGCGGCTACCTCGCCGCCTCCCGCGCCAAGAACCGGTTCGCCGCCGAGTTCGGCGGGAAACGCGTGTTCGGCACTCCCGGCACCGAGACCGACGAACTCGCCGAACGGCTCACCGCCGACCTGCTGGAGCGCTACCTGACCCGGCTGCCCGGCGCGCGGATCTTCCACGGCCTCTCGTGGCCGGACTCGGTGTTCGCCGACGTCGACCACGCGGTGCTGTGCGGGAAGCGGCTCGTGCTCGTCGAATCGAAGCTGTGGCTGCCCGGGCACTACGAAACCGATGACGACGACCGGCTGCTGCGCAACGGACGCGCCTTCCGCGGCGGTGGGAGCAGGCTCGAGGAAAGCCTGGCCGAGTATCGGCGAATCCTGCCGGGGGTCGCGCTGCGCGGGGCGATGATCGTGTACCCGAGCCGGACCGGTGAGATCACCACGGACCTCGACGATCCCTCCCCCGCACCGCCGATGACGCCGGAGCAGTTCCTGCACGAGATCGGCGGCTGGCTGGCGGCGGAGCCGTCCACTGTGGACTCGGCGACGATGCGGGTGGTGCGGGACCGGGTGATCGGCACCGTCTAGGAAGCCCCGCATTTCGTCCTCTGAATGCGGTAGTTCACGTTACCAACTACCGCATTCAGAGGACGAAATGCTTACAGGTCCACGTGTGAAGGGCCCCTTCCTTGCGCCTGACGCAAGGAAGGGGGCCTTCATGTACCGAGAAACGCGCTACCGGACCGAGCGCTCCTTGTTGGCGCGCGCGGAACGGGTGCAGACCTCACCGACGTCGACCGTCTGGCCGCGGTCGATGTAGACGTCCGCCAGCCCGACGAGCTTGCCCTTCGGCGACGTACAGGTCAGCTGGTACGCCTCCTTGGGGCCGTAGGTCGGCGGGATCGGCGCCTGGAACGACACTCCGCCGGTCCAGTCGTCCACAGTGGACGGGTTCGCCTGCGCGTAGTTGACGAGCACGGCCCGGTAGTCCCCGGCGGGCGGGTCGTACAGGATCGCGTGCTCTTCCGTGGTCGAACCGTTCGCCGACGACGACACCATGTTGCCCGCGGCGTCGAAGACGTACAGGTCCCAGTCGGTGTCCTGGCTGGCCCACTTGACGTCGACGCTGAACTTCCCGTTGTCCACCTTCGGCAGCCCGTCGACGTGGAACGTGAAGCTCTCCGACGTCGGGTCGGTCGGGTAGTTCGTGTTGGTCGCGGGGACGCCCGCCGGGTTGGTCACCGGGATGTTCGCCTGCACCGGCCCCTGCGGCTCGCGGCCGTAGCGGCCCGCGACGTAGGGACGGGTCGACGGGTTGATCGACCACGCGAACCGGCCGCCGGTCGAGGACAGCGACGAGTTCAGGTTGTCGGTCACGTAGATCGGCGGCTTCGTCGAGCCGTCCGGCTGCACCACCGGGGCGGTCGGCGTCTGGAAGGTCTTGTGCAGCTTCAGCTGGTGACCCTTCGGCGCCGTGCCGATCAGCGTCGAGTGCGCCGCCGGGTCGGCGGTGTTCGCCAGCATGTCGACGAAGGCCGCGCGGTTACCGCCCTTGCCCGCACCGGCGGCGGGGGCGACGCCGGTGTACTCGGCGACGACACCGGCCTGGAACGGCGGGTGGAACTCGGTGTTGCCGATCTCGAAGGTGAAGCCCCAGCCACCGGTGGCCCAGTACGACCAGTCCTCGGTCGAGCCGGTCGTGTCGTAGAGCGCCCACGACGGCTGGCTGGTGTATCCGTTGCGCGAGGCCATCTTGTCGCCGAGCGCCTTGTACGCCGGCTCGTCGAGCGGCGGGCGGACGGCGGCGACACCCGGGACACGCAGCACCAGGTTCGAGAAGGTGTGCAGCGTGATCAGGTTGGTCACCTGGCGGTTGGACACGATCGAGCGGATGTTCTGCGTCTCGGGCTCGGAGAACGGGCCGGAGCCGCGGAACGTGTCGCTGCGCCACAGGGTCGACGCGCCCGCGCCGCCCCAGAAGCCCGCGTAGTTGCGGTTCGGGTCGGTGCCGCGTTCGCGGCCGCCGGGGTTGGCCTTGCAGACGCCGGTCGCGAATTCCTTCGGCGAGTCGTTGACGTTGCAGTTCTTGCGCTTCATCTCGTAGTCGAAACGCGAGAAGTCGCCCTTGGGCTCGGCCTCACGGGAGATTTCGAAGCCGTCGGCGTTGACGATCGGCACGATGATGTTGCGCGTCCGGCCGACCAGGCCGCGGATTTCGGCGTTGTTGCCGGTGTAGCCCTTGACCAGCTCGATCGCCCATTCCATGGCGTGCTCGCCCGCCGGCCACTCCCGGGCGTGGTGCACGCCCATGGTGAAGTTGACCGGTTTGCCGTCCGTGATGTTCTTGACGTCGGTCGCGATCTCGAGACCGATGACGTCACGGCCTTCCCAGGTCGGCTGCGGCAGCGTGAACGCCGTGACGAGCTTGGGGTTCTTGCGGGCCAGTTCCTTGACCTCGAACTGGTAGTCGTAGAGGTGCCGGTAGCTCGTGCGCCCGGACGGCAGGGTGGAGCCCGGCGTCTTCGCGGCGTACTCGCGGTCGGTCTTGGCGTTCTGGATCGACCTCGCCGAGAGGTCGGCGTCGACCACCTTCGACTTGAAGCCGTTGTCCGCCAGTGTCTTGCGGTCGGCGTCGTTGGCGAGGACGACCTCGACGCCGGTGGCGTCGGCCTTCTCGGTGACGTCCAGCCCGAGCCGGAGGAGCTTGTCCTTGTCCTTCTTGGCCGGGGTCTCGACCCGGACCAGTTCGGCGCGCTGCGGCGCGGGCGCGGCGCCGGTCGGTGTCCCCTGCGGCGTGAGCGCGAGGAAGTCGACCCCCAGGAGCGCGTCGCGCGTCTGCCCGTCGTACCGGCAGGTCTGCACGACCAGCTTCTGGCCCTTCTTCACGAAGCCTTCGGCGAGTTCGTGACTGCGCAACGCGGCGGACGCGGCGACCACGGCACCGGTCGCCTGATCGAAGACCGCGAGGTCCCAGTCCCCCTCGGCGCCGCCACGAGGCGCGAGCCGCGCCTGCAGCAGACCGTCTACTGTGGACGTGAACTCGCGGCGATCGGTGCCGGACGTGCCCGGCTTCTGCAACGAGGCGAAACAGGACCGCGGTACGGCCTGATTGGCGCGCACCACGTTGTCCGCGGCCCCCGCCGTCGTGGCCGACGGAAGGGCCACGAAGGTGCCGGCGAGCACCAGTGTCGCCGCCGTCCATCCCGCTCTTCGCCGGTTTGGTGAATACCCCACAGACTGACCTCCTTGGACAGTCCGGTGACCGGGTGAGGTCACCGGTAGCGAGACACTAGACCCGGGACCCCGTCCGAGGGACCCGCCACAAGTCGTCTGCACCCCTTTCGGCCCAACGATCTCACCGAAAGTGCAGGAACGATCACCGCGACCGGACACCGTAGAATGGGACTTTCCTGTCGATTCCGACAGGAAGACCTAAGAAAACCTTCAGGTTGGGCGGTTACCTTTCCACCATGACGACGTCCCAGGTCTCCGCCAGGTCCCCGCTGGCACTGCTGGCCGCCGTCGGCTCGGTCGCCGGCGGCGCGCTGCTGATCCTGCTGTTGCAGGTCCTCCCCGCCACCAGCGGCATCAGCCCGGTCCGCCGCACCATCAGCGAGTACGCGCTGAGCGAGAACAAGTGGATCTTCGACGTCGCCGTCCTGCTGGTCGCCATCGGCTCGGCGATCGGCTTCGGCGCGCTGATCCGCCGCAAGCACCTTCCCGCGCTGTCCGCGGCATCGGTCTTCTGCGCGCTCTGGACGGTGAGCCTGGTGGTGATCGTGGCGTTCCCGAAGAACAACTGGGCGATCGGGCCGAGCACGGGCGGCACCGTACACCGGATCGCGAGCGTCGTGGCCTTCGTCTGCCTGCCGCTGGCCGTGTGGTTCGCCGCGAAAGCCGTTTTCCCGGCCTCCCCCGCTCGCCGCGCGGTGACGCGGGTGCTCGCGCTGGCCGCGCTGGCCTGGTTCGGCGTGATCCTCGGGGCGATCGTGGTCTCGATGAACGGCGGCAGGCCGTGGTGGCAGGCGATCCCGCTGGGGCTGGTCGAACGCGCGATGGCGCTGACCGGGCTGATCGCGCTGGCGTCGCTGCTCATCCCGGCCCGGGTGGCGGCCCCGGTCGCGGAAGAGGCCGAAGCGCTACGGGTCGCGTCCTGACCGCCGAACACCTCGCCCGTATCGCCCGCGGCTGGGACGAAGCCGCCGACGGGTACGAGGCCTACTACGTCCCCCGGTTCGCGCCGTGGGTCGACGCGGCGGTGCGGGCCCTTCCCGCGGACCTGCCCGACGGCCCCGTCTTCGTTCCCTGCTGCGGGACCTTCCCGGAACTCGACGCGCTCGCCGCGCGACTTCCGGGCCGCGAGATCGTCGGCGTCGACCTGTCCGCGGGCATGGCGGCCAAGGCGCGAAAGCGGTCCGAGGGCAATCCGCTGGCGCACGTCGTCGAAGGCGACGCCTCGGCACTGGAACCGGCCTCCGCCGCCGCGATCGTCTCGGTCTTCGGGCTCCAGCAACTGCCCGAACCCGACGCCGCGCTCCGGTCCTGGGCAGGCGCGCTCCGCCCGGGCGGTCTGCTTTCGGTCGTCTATTGGCCGCACAGCACCGAACCCGGCGGGCCGTTCACGGTGCTGTCCGACGTCCTCCGGGAACGCGTCCCGGCCGGAGACCGCTCCTGGGAAGAGCGGCTCGTCCCCGCACTGAGCGACCTCGTGCTGGAACGGGACGAGCCGTTGTCGTTCCCGATGGCTCACCCCGACGCCGACACCTTCTTCACCGCGCACACCCGGTCCGGGCCGATGCGGCCGCTGGCGAGCATGCGCGGTGAAGGGTTCATCGCCGCGCTACGCGAGGAGTTCCTGCGAAGGGCCCCTGAAGGGGAATGGCGGCACCGTCCGCTTGCCCGGCATATCGTCGCGCGGGCGTGAACTCGTCCTCGTCGGCGTCCTTGCGCAACCTCGCGGTGCAGACCGAAAGGTGCACCACGTTGGCGCGCTTGTGATGGCGGTACACGTGGACGTCGGTGGCGAAGCACGCCGCGGCGAGCAGGGCCCGCCGCTGTTCGATGCGCTCGTAGCCGACCCCGGCGGGGCAGAACACGGTGACCTCGACTTCGTCACCGCGCGGTTTGGTCCACAGGATCACCGGCAGCTTGCCGTCGAGCGTGCACACCCGCGCCCGGGCGAACCCGGTCCGCAAGCGGTGCTGCACGACGATCGAGCGGAGCCTGTCACGGAGGGCGCGCCGCGCCGCTTTCCAGTAGAACAGCCAGTTCGCGACGCCGAACAGCACGACCGCGGCCCAGATCGGGCCTGCCGTCTCGAACAGCGTGAACAACGCGTACGGGAGGACGAGCAGCGCACCGATCTCGTACCGCCAGTGATAGAGGGCGGCGAACGGGTTCGGCCGCCTGACCACCGTGACCTCCCTGGCCAGCTCGGCGATCGCCTGGGGTTCCTGCCAACGGCTCATGACCTTCCTCCTGTCCGACCGGCGGTCTGTTCGGCGGCCACCGCCGCCGCGGGAATGGAGCGGACGACACCGGCACCGGCGCAGTCCGGGCAAACGGCGTCTTCGTAGGGCCACCACCCCGTGCCGCCGCACGGTTCGCACGCGTGCACGGTGTTCCAGCGGGGATCGCGGTAGACGCGGCGCCTGCTCCCCTGGACGCGGATCACCTGCCAGCCGCGCGAGGCGGCGCGGGCGTCTTCGCCGGACGCGAAGAGCCATTCGTGGAAGCGCTGAAGAAGCCGATCGAACCAAGATCGGGGTGTTGACGTGTGGTTCTCGTGGTGGGACATGGAGTTCACCCCCGATACTGCGGAGCGCGGACTCGGGTCGGCACACACGACGCCTACTCCGGCATTCGTGTGGCCCGCAGACGGCTCGAGCCGGTTCGGATGCGCAGCGTCACAATCAGATGGCTGACAGCATCCGCTTTCCGGTCGCGCCCGGGTCGCACCGGCCCTGGTCGCCGGGCGGGTCGCGCACCCTCGGACCTGGTACAACAGGTCCCGTCGCGGCCTTTCCCACGTTGTGACACGACGTTGACCGACGCGCCAGCGCGGTCCGATTCGCTTGCTGTACTCTCGCCGTTGTGTGCACGTTCAGTCACCGCCCTACATTGCCTACCCGAGGTAGGTAAGCCCGTGTCTAGTGCCTACATGAAGCCTACATCGACCGGGGGACGGCCGGTAAGCCCCGATGCGGAAACCGTTACCGCGTCGGATGTCGGCCGTGAGCTGCGAAGGCTGCGCAAGGCCGCGGGCGAAACGCAGGCGGAAACCGCCAGGATCATCGGCGTCACCAGGGCGAACCTGACCCAGTGGGAGACCGCCAAGTACCTGCCGTCGGCGCACAACGCCCGCCAGCTCGACGACCACTTCCGCGCCGCGAACGCGCTGTTCAAGCTGGTGGAAAAGGCCCGATCACCCCAGGAACACGCCGCGCCCGCGGCCGGCGACGCCGGCGTCGTGGACACTTCCCGCTCGCTGCTCCAGGTCTTCCACACCGTCGGCGCGAAACTCGTGGAGCACCTGATCCACGACGCCGACGGCAAACCGCTCGGCTGGCGGCACAACCTGCAGAAGAACACCGGGCCCAAGGCGCTGAGCACCGCGTACGGGATCAACACGATGCTGGTGGTAGGCGATCCCTACATCGACCTACACACGCTGTCGGAGGATCTCTACCGGCTGCAATCGGCGCACGGCTGGCGAGGGCGCGCCGGGGGCAAGCGACCGGAGACCACCGCGTCGGTGGTGGACGCGCTCTTCCGCACCAGCACCTTGTCCGCCGACGAAGGGCTGGAACGGCTCGAAGGGTCGCTCGACCCGTACAGCCGGACCCGCCCGTACCTGTTGTCCGCCGTGTTGCACACGGCGGTCCGGCTCCGGCCGGACGCCCCGCTGACCGACCGGCTGATCGACGCCCTCCTGGCGGCCCGGCTCGACTTCGACGGCTCACGCCTGTGGCCCGAGAAGAACGAAGCCGGACTCGTCGCCCCGGAGGCCTCGGTGGTCCACACCGCGCGGTCGGTCGTCGCTCTGCGGGACGTCCTGCGCAGCCGTGAAGATCGCAACGACGTCCGTGAAGCGGCCGACGAAGCCACACAATGGCTCATCGACCGGTCGCATTCGGACGACGGCGTGGCCGAGGACCTGGAAAGGCCCCGGCCCGACGGTGAAGGAACGACCCGGATCATCATCCGCCACTTCACCGCCGCCTGGGTCGTCCAAGCACTCGCCAACGCCCCCCGCCTGCCCCTCCCCCGGCTCAACCGGGCGCTCGGAACCCTTTGGGAGCGCTACGACGCCGATCAGGGGCTCTGGGTCTGGGGCAGTGGCGACCTGCCGATCTGGCAAACGCTCGACGCCGTCACAGCCCTCCGCGCGGCCGCCCTCGCGGTGGCCGTACCCCCGCTCAGTCCTCCAGGAACTCCATGATCGACTCCCCGCCCCCGACCCTCGTCGCCGCTCCGGCCGGCGAGGCGGACCTGACCTGGCTGCGCATGGTGGCGCACCGGGTCCAGGACACCCCGGGCGCCTTTCTCGCGTGGCTCGAAGAAATCCTCGGCGACGAAGAAGCCGTGCGCGCCGCGGCGAAACGTTCCTACTGGCATCCCAACGGCTTCGCCAAAATGGTGCTGCACGCCTCGGCCGATTTCCGGATCCGGCTCCACGTCTGGCCGGAGTCCGAGGAACCGTCCCGCGGTGAATCCAATCCGCACAGCCACCGCTGGGAGTTCGCCTCGGCCATCGTCGCGGGCGAAGGCCTGCACATGGTCGAATACCGCGAAACGACCGAAGTCGGCAAGGCGCACGACCGGTACCGCTACGGCGCCGATCCGGCGAACCCTGCCGCGTTGCTCGCGGACGGCGAAGCCCGTCTCGCGGTGGAAAAGACTCCGCACGTCCGGCGTGGCGACGTCTACGCGTGCGACACCACCGTCGTGCACACCGTCCGGCCGATCGCGGCGGGCCTGACCGCGACGGTGGTGATCCAGGGCCCGCACCGCACCGGCACCACCGTCGTCTACTGCGAACCCGGCCAGACCGACGACCAGCCCAACGGCGAACTGACCGAAGCCGACTTCCGCGACCTCGTCGGCGCCGTCGCGAAAGCGGTGGCGTCATGCCCCTGATCCGGCCCGCGCCGCGCCGCGGGATCCTGACCGACAGGGCGATCCGGCGCGCGCACCGGAACGGGGAACTCTCCGTCACCCCGTTCGACCCCGGTCTCGTCCGCCCCGCCGCGATCAGCCTGCGGCTCGGCCGTGAGGCGTTCGCGCTGGAAACGACCGGAACCGTCGACATCGCCGACCGGAGCACGTATCCGGAACTGCGGCCGAAGGAACTCGACGCCGAGGGCAGGCTGCGCGTCGAGCCCGGCGAGGTCGTTCTCGCGCCGACACTGGAGAAAATCGGGCTTTCGGAGAAACTCGCCGGGCTCGTCGACGGCACGAGCGACTACGCGCGGCTCGGGATCAGCGTCGTCCTGTGCGGTCAGGTCAGCCCCGGCTTCGGCAGTGAGAAAGGCGCCGTGCTGACCCTGGAGATCGTGAACCACCTGCGGCATCCGGTGCTCCTGCACCCCGGCACCCGGATCTGCAACCTGATGCTGTTCGCCACCACCGGCAGCGACCAGTCCTACGGCGCCATGCCGAACAACTACTCCAGCGACCACACCGTCGCCCCGTCCCGATTGGCGGACCATGTCGGTCGTAACTGAACTCTCGCCCGTCGGCGACGACGTCCACCTCGGCGAACTCGGCGAGCACGCGATCCTCGAGCACATCCTGCGGCCACGCTACGGCGGTGTCCGCGGGTTCGGTGACGACTGCGCCGTCCTGGACGCCGAAGAGGGGCTTCTCGGCGAACTGGTCGCCACCACCGACAGCTGCCCCACCCCGCTGGTCACCAGCCTCGGCGAAACGGATCCTTACCACGCCGGCTGGCTGCTGGCGACGATCAACCTGTCCGATCTCGCGGCGGCCGGCGCCACCCCGCTCGGGCTGGTCGTCAACTACACCCTGCCGAAGACGACCACGGCCGGCGAGTTCCGTCGGCTCCTCGACGGCGTCGACGACTGCGCGAAGACCCACGGGACCAAGGTCGTCGGCGGTGATCTCCGGGACGGACCGGTCCGGCAGCTCACCGCGACCGCGATCGGCCGGTGCGTTCCCGGCGGCAGGCTCGGGCGCGCGGGCGCCGCGGCGGGCGATCGTCTGCTGCTGGTCGGTTCGCCCGGCTACCTCTGGGCGTACGCGTTGCTCGTCGAAGAGCAGGCCCGGCTGCCCGAAGCGATCGTCGCCGGGATCCGTGAGCGCGCCTTCCGTCCGATGGCCCAGGTGGCCGCCGGGAAGGCACTCGCCGCGGCGGGGCTGGCACGCGCGGCGATGGACGTGTCCGACGGCCTCTTCCCAACCGTGCGGACCCTCTGCGGCGCCAACGGTCTCGGCGCGCGGATCAGGACGGACATCCACCTCGACAACGCGCCCGCCGAAGTCTGCGCGCAGGCGGGGCTCGGCCGGTTCGAGCTCGCGCAGGCCTGGGGCGACTGGACGCTCGTGGTCGCCGTGCGGCCGGAAGACGTGGAGCTCGCCAGGAAGGTTCTCACCGAGGAAGGCGTCGCGGCGCAGGAGATCGGCATCCTCGCCCCCCGCGAGGAAGGCATCTCGCTGGACGACGGTGAGAAGACCGAGCCTTGGAACGGGATCGCGCAAGAGCGGTTCTCGCCGAGTTCGTGGCATGGCGGCGACCTTCCGAAGCTGATCACCGAGGTTCTCGGCAGGCGCGCGAGCTGATCGACGGGGCGCGGAAAAGTCCATTCCGCGCCCCGCTTTCACCAAAGGGCGCCTCGACGGACATTGACAGCGTCGGTACTAATGCCGTTCGGTGATTCCATAAGATCACGTAGAGTTTCCCGCTCACCATGGAAACACGTCCGAGCGTGGAACACACCTGTCGTCACGCGTGGCCACGGACCCCACCGGGAAGGGACGAATGGACCAACCACCAGGAAATCCCCGCACCCGCCTGTCGCCGTGCGTCAGCAAATCGCCGGTTCGCCACCCTTGGGAACACCCATTCGGCCCAGAAGCTTCCTGCTAGGATAAAACATAGGATGTTTGGCCGGATTTTCCGCCACGTGAGCATAATGTCCATTGCGCATACGGGGGTATCATGAAGTTGCGTATACTTGGCCGCCTTTCCTTGACTTCGAACGGTGTTGACTACACGCCGACGGCACCCAAGTTGCGACACCTTCTCGCTTTGTTCATGATTAATTCCAACGAA
Organism: Amycolatopsis thailandensis; assembly: GCF_002234405.1. Classification (GTDB taxonomy): domain Bacteria; phylum Actinomycetota; class Actinomycetes; order Mycobacteriales; family Pseudonocardiaceae; genus Amycolatopsis; species Amycolatopsis thailandensis. The sequence continues at coordinate 16,195 of NZ_NMQT01000115.1, forward strand.
GTCGTTTCGGTGGACTGCTGCATCGACGAACTGTGGCCGACGGACCCACCCAAGAGTGCTTTGTCGACGCTGCAGACCTATACCCTGCAACTACGCAAGATCCTCCGGTCCATCCCGGCGAGCGCAGACTCGCCCGACGCGACGCTCGAATTGCGCACCAGGCACCAGGGTTACCAGCTGGTGGTACCGAAGGAATGCCTCGACAAAGAACTGTTCGACAGGCAGGTCGAGGCGGCACGGGAAGAACTCGGCATGGACAACGTGTGCCGGGCCGCCACGTTGTTCCACTCCGCGTTGCGGTTGTGCGAAGAACCCGTCCTCACCGACGTCCGGATGGGCCCGTCGGTGGCCGCCTACCAGCTGGAAATCAAAGAGACCAGGTTCAGCGTCCTCGGCGAACGCATCGACGCGGATCTCCGGCTGGGACGGCATCGGGCGGTCATCGCCGAACTGCGGCAGCTCACGGCCACCCATCCGATGGACGAGAACATCCACGCCCAGTTGATGGTGGCGCATTACCGCTCCGGCCAGCGCGCGGAATCGGTGATGGTGTTCCACCGGCTCCGCCGCACCCTCGCCGAAGACCTGGGACTGGAACCCAGTCCGCAGACGAAACGGCTGTTCGAGGCCATTCTCAAGACGGACACACTGCTCACGATGGAAGCGCCCGACAGCTTGTCCAGTCTCCGGCTCGCCTGATGGCGGCCGCGCCGTGTCGCGGGCCGAAAGGCAATGGTGTCGTGCTCGACCGCTCGCACGGTCGGCCTCGGTATCGCGAAATCCCCGCCCCTTCCGATCGCCGACGAACACCGGTCCGTGAAGGCCTCCTTGAGGGACTCTAGGTCCCTCAAGGAGGCCTTCACGGACCCGCAACCCGACGCGAGGGAAAGCATCCCCGCCCAGCACGGCACGTTGGGCTTACCCCTTAATAGTAATCGCCAGCCTAGTAATGGCATTACCAGCTTACCGAGGTTGTTCACCTCGCCCGGTCCGCCATAATGGGTAGGTGCAGGCAAGGAAGGAACTCAGCGATTTCCTGCGGTCCCGGCGTGATCGGCTGCGGCCGGAGGACGTGGGACTGACGTCGGTCGGCCGCAGGCGTACTCCGGGCCTGCGCCGCACGGAGATCGCCCACCTGGCCGGGATCAGCGTCGATTACTACGTCCGGATGGAGCAGGGCCGCGACGGGCGGCCCTCGCCCACCGTGCTGGAGGCGCTTTCCCGGGTACTGGGCCTCGACGAGGACGAACGCAGTCACCTGTACACGCTCGCCCGCTCCGAACCGGCGCCCCGGCGGGCGAATTCCGACGAAGAGGTCCGGCCGAGCGTGCGCAGGCTGCTCGAACTGCTGAACCCGAGCACGCCCGCGTTCGTCGTCGGGCGGCGGATGGAAGTGCTCGCCTGGAACGATCTCGCGGTCGCGCTGCTCACCGATTTCGAAGCCTGCCGCCCACCGCTGCGCAACATGGTGTGGCACGGCTTCTGCGATCCCGCCGCGCGGCAACTGTACGTCGACTGGGAACAGATGGCGCGGCAGGAACTGGCGCATCTCCGGGTGGCGGTCGGCCGCTATCCGGACGATCCCGGCATCGTCGCGCTGGTCGGGGAACTGTTCCTCAAGAGCGAGGATTTCCGGCAGTGGTGGGAGAACCACGACGTCCAGGACCGGAGCCACGGCCTGCGGGAGTTCGACCATCCGCTGGTGGGCAAACTCGAATTGCATTATGAATCCCTTTCCGTTCCCGGTGTGCTCGACCAGAAACTGGTCACCTACACCGCGGACAAGGGCAGCCCGTCCCAAGCCGCCCTCGAAGCGCTCGCCGCGGCGGCGGCCGAGACGAAGCGCGCCCACGCGGAGCGCGAGGCCGGGCCCGAGAACCGGGTCGCGGCGCCGGGCGGCTGATCTCTGCCGATTTTCGCCTGATTCTTCAGCGTGCGCTGCCAGCCTGGCTCAAGGGAGAATCCCGCACCGCTCGAATGCCGGATGCGGAGCCCAGCAGCCAAAGGCAGGTACTTCGATACGACACGCTAGGCGGGCAGATGTCAGTCAATCTTCTCACCGGGAAATCACTACGCATGGCGCGCCTTTCCCGGCGCGGTGACAACAGATACCTCTTCGTGCCGCTGGACCATTCGATCTCCGATGGCCCCATCGGCACCGCGGCGGCTTTCAATCGCTTGATAGAAGACATCTCGGACGGTGGCGGCGACGCGATCGTCGTGCACAAGGGACGCGCGCGCATGGTCGATCCGGCGGCGCTGGGCGACTGTTCCCTGGTGGTGCACCTTTCCGCCAGCACCACGCACGCCAGCGACCGGGACGCCAAGGTGCTCGTCGGTGGTGTCGACGAAGCGGTGCGGCTGGGCGCGGACGCGGTCAGCGTGCACGTCAACATCGGTTCGGAGACCGAGGCGGTGCAACTGGCCGATCTCGGCGCCGTCGCGTCGGCCTGCGCGAACTGGGGAATGCCGTTGCTGGCCATGATCTATCCCCGCGGCCCGCGGATCAGCGATCCCGGCGATCCGGCGCTGCTCGCGCACGTGGTCGGCATCGCGGCCGACCTCGGCGCCGACATCGTCAAGACGGTGCTGGCCACGCCCGCCGAGCGGATGGCCCAGGTGGTGCTCAGCTCGCCGATCCCGGTCGTGGTCGCGGGCGGCGCCGCCGTCGAAGGCGGCCTCACCGCTTTCGCCACCTCGGCCCTGGCGGCGGGCTGCCGGGGCGTGGCCGTGGGCAGGCGGGTCTTCGACAGCCCTGACCCGCGCCGCGCCGTCCGTGAACTGGCCGCGGCGATCCACGGCCCTCAGCTGACCGACTCCCTGCGCAAGGAACTGGTGGGTGCCCCGTGAAGTTCGCCTGGATCGACCTCCGTACCGTGCCCGACGTCCAGCGAGAGGCGGTCGTCGACGCGGCCGTGCACGCGCGGGTGGACGCCATCGTGCACGACGACGTAAGCCTGCTCGACACCCTTCCCGCCACCGTCAAACGCGTTCTGGTCCAGCCGGACGGCGCCGGTGCCGGCGAGGGCCTGGTGCGGCTTCGCACCGTGGGCGGGGAAACCGAGCTGAACGCGCTCAAGAGCGCGTGGTACGACGACAAGACCGACATCGCCGGGCTGGTGCACGTGCGCGACGACGCCACGCTGACGCTCGCCTGCGAATCCGCCCGTTCGCTGCCTTACACGGTGGTGGAGTTCCGCGATCCGACGAAGATCCCGCTGGAGATCGTGATCGCGGCGGCGGACGGTTCGCCGGGGCAGCTGATCTGCCAGGCCGCCGATCTCGAAGAAGCGCAGATCATCGTGGACGTCCTCGAAAAAGGCTCCGAAGGCGTGTTGCTGGCGCCTCGCGACGCCAACGACGTCTTCGGCCTGATGGAGATCCTGCGGGACAAGACCCCGCAGCTGAGCCTGACCAAGCTCACCGTCGAGTCGATCGAGCACTGCGGACTCGGCGACCGGGTCTGCATCGACACCTGCACCCATTTCGGCGAGGACGAGGGCATGCTGGTCGGCTCGTACTCGCAGGGTTTCATCCTGTGCTGCAGCGAAACCCATCCGCTGCCCTACATGCCGACGAGGCCGTTCCGGATCAACGCCGGGGCACTGCACTCGTACGTCTTCGGGCAGGACAACCGGACGAACTACCTGAGCGAGCTCAAGGCGGGCAGCACCGTGCTCGGCGTCGGCGCCGACGGCCGGACCCGCCGGATCGTGGTCGGGCGGATCAAGCTGGAATCCCGGCCGCTGCTGAGCATCAAGGCCGTTTCGGAGGACGGTGTCGGCGTCAACCTGATCGTGCAGGACGACTGGCACGTGCGGGTGCTCGGCCCCGGCGGCGCGGTGCTCAACGTCACCGAGCTCACGCCGGGCACGCAGGTACTGGGTTACCTCGCCACCGACCAGCGGCACGTCGGCTGGCCCGTCGGCGAATTCTGTCTGGAAAAGTGACCTCCGCCGGTCCCGCGCCCGGGTCTCGCGGCCCGGGTGGGACCGGCCTTCGGACGGTGGTGGGCATGAAAACGCGATCCTGGTGGGGAGAGGACCTTCTCGGCCGCGGCACCGACGACGAGCTGTGGGCGTGCGGAGAGCGTGCCGTCACCCGCGGCAAGCTCCGGGCGGAGGTGGCCTGGCTCGCCGGCGCCTACCGTCATCACGGCATCGGCGCCGGGACCACGGTCGCCCTGCACGGAACCCCCAGCTTCACCCAGATGTGGTCGGTGTTCGCCCTGTGGGAGCTGGGCGCGCAGATCGCCTTGATCGAGCAGAAGACCTGCCTCGCCGAGATGACCTGTCTGCTCGGCCGGTGGCGGCCGCAGTACTTCGTCACCTTCGGCGGCAGCGGTCGCAGGCACCGCCCGTTCACCGACGAATGCGAAGTGCTGGTGAGACGGCTGCCCGGCGGTGAGCCCGCCTCCACCGGCCACGGTCTGCTCCAGCTCTCCTCGGGCACCACCGGCGCGGGAAAGCTCATCGGCCGGACGCCGGAGTCGATCCTCGCCGAACTCGGGCGGATCGCCGCCGTGGACGGCGTTCCGGGCCCTGGGGAACTGGTGTTGCTGCTGAACTCCACCGCGCGTTCCTTCGGTCTCGTCGGCGGTGTCCTGCACGGCCTCGACACCGGCGCTGTCCTGCTGTTCCCCGCCCCGGCCGCGCCCACGCGGGCGGCCGACGTCGTCCTCGGGGAACCCCGGGATTTCGCGCGGCTCGGCGAGGATTCCGTCGAGCCCTTCACCTCGCTGCGTGCCGCGATCTCCAGTGGCGACGTCCTGCGCCGTGACGTCTTCGACCGCTTCCGGGCCCGGCACGGCGTGCGCGTCGGCCAGGCTTACGGCACCACCGAAACCGGCGTGATCTCGATGGACGTCGCGGGCCGGTTCGCGGTCTCCGGCGTCGGGAAACCGGTGCCGGGGATCAGGATCCGCGTCGCGAACGGCGTGCTGGACGTGCACCTGGCCCGTTCGCCGTACGTCATGGAGAGCGACCCCTGGAACGGTGGCTGGCTGTCCACCGGTGACCGGGTCCGGCGGGACCCGGTCACCGGCTCACTCCAGCTCCTCGGCCGCGCCGAACACGCCGGCGGGGACCTGGAGCTCCTCGAAATCGCCGGGTGACCCCCTCGGTCACCCGGCGGAGATGAGGTCGGAGGGGGTCATCGCGGGCCCCTCCAGGACCGGGTCGGCCAGGAGGATGGCCGTCTGGAGTTCGCTCAGGGCGCGTGAGCTCGTCTCGGCGGAGGTCAGGAACCGCTGGTACACCGCCAGCGCGTCGCCCTGCCTGCCGCTGCGGTAGAGCGCCGTCATCAGGTGCGCGGTCAGCTGTTCCTCCGCCGGATGCCGGTGCACCAGCGCGGTGAGCTTGCCGAGCACCTGGCGGTGGTGACCGAGCCGCAGCGCCAGGTCGGCGCAGATGACGAGGGCCTCCATCCGTTTGGTGCGCAGCCCGACGAGCGTCCGCTGCGCCCCCGGGCCGGTCTTGACGTCGACGAGTGCCTCGGTGCGCCACAGGTTGAGCGCTTCGGTGATCAGCCTGGCCGCGTCGCCGAGGTTCCCGTCCGCGCGCCGGGTCCGCGCGATGCCGACGAGCTTGTCGAACCGGTCGAGGTCGAGTTCCATCGGCTCGGTGGCGAACAGATAGCCCGCGTCCGGGCCGGCGCCGGTGGTGCGCAGGCGTTTCGCCGCGGGACCGAGTGCCTTGCGCAGCTGGAGGATGTGCGTGTGCACCGTCGACACCGAACACTTCCTCGACGCCCCGTCCCCGAGCTCTCTGGCGCACTGACCGACGCTCACCTCGTGGTTGGCGTTCAGCAGCAGGAGTGCCAGCAGCGTTCGCTGCTTCGGCGCCGAGGGCGCGATCGGCCTCCCGTCGTACTGCACCTCGAGCGGGCCCAGCAAAGCGATCCTCACGGTGACTCGACTCCCTTCGATCCACTGCGCTGACGGGTGAAACCTCATCCGGTGACCGGGGTGCCCACCTCCGGCGCCCGATCGTCCGCGCGACGGCCGAACAAGGCCGCGGTGACGAGCGCGCCCACGATGACGACACAGCTGATCACCAGGTAGACCGCGTGATAGGTGGACAGGCGATCGGCCTGCTCCCCCGATCCGGACAGTGCCGAAGCGAACGCCACGAGCGCCGCGATGCCGACGCTCGAACCGACCTGCTGGGCGGTGATGTTGAACGCGCCGGCGACGCCGTGCCGCGCACCGGGCACTCCGGTGAGCGAAGCCGCGGTGAGCGCGGTGTAGGCCAGGCCCTGTCCGATGGCCATCACCGCGACCCCCGGCAGGATGTGGGTCAGGTAGTCGCCGTCCAACGGCGTGCGGAGCCAGAGCGCGACTCCCGCGGCGAGCAGGACGAGGCCGGCGACGAGGACCCGTCGCTGGCCGAACCGCGACAGCAGGCGGCCGGCGACGTTCGAGAACACGGCCACGAGAAGGCTCATCGGAAGTACCGCCAGCCCCGACTGCAAAGGCGTGTAGCCGAGCATGCCCTGCATGTAGAGCGGCGCGAAGAACAGGACCCCGTTGAGCGCGAAGAAGAACAGGGCGCCGGCGAGGGTCGCCGCCCGGACCGGCCGGGACCGCAGGATGCCGACCGAGAACAGCGGCTCCGGCGCCCGGCGTTCCCAGGCCACGAAACCGGCGAGCAGCAGGAGCGCGAGCAGCGCCGACACGATCGTGCCGGTGTCCGACAGGCCCACTTCGCCCGCCCTGGTCACCGCGAAGATGCCCGCCAGCAGGCCGGCGGTGACCATCGCCGCGCCGGGCAGGTCGACCGGCCGCCGGTCGCCGACGGAGCTCGGCAGGAGCGGCCGGATACCGAGCAGCACCAGCACGCTCATGACGGCGCTGAAGGCGAACACCGCGTGCCAGCCGAAGGCGCTGGTGAGCACGCCGCCGAGCACCAGGCCGACCCCGAAGCTCGCCGCGCCCACCGCGGTGTAGATCCCCAGCGCGCGGTTGCGCAGCCGTCCCGGCGGGAAGACCTGGAACAGCAACGCCATCGCCGCCGGGACGGACAAGGCCGCGCCCATCCCCTGTGCCGCCCTGGCCGCGATCAGCACCTCCGCGGTGGGCACGACGACCGGGGCGAGCGCGCCGACGGCGAAGACCCCGATCCCGGCAGCCAGTACCAGCCGCCTGCTGAACACGTCGGCCAGCCTGCCGCCGAACAGCAGGCAGCCCGCGAACGTGATCCCGTAGCCGGTCATCGTCCACTGCAGCAGGGCGTCGTCCATCCGCAGATCCCGGCCGATGTCGGGCAGCGCCGGATTGACCACCGCCACGCTGCCGACGTCGAGCGCCACCGCGGCCGCCAGCAGGATTAGGGTCCACCACAGTCTCGGGGTGAAACCCGCGCCCAGTTCCTCGACGCGCGGCACTTGCTTGGTCACCAGAACGCTCCTCGGGTCGTGACTCCGCGACAAACCGGATCGTCGCTTTCCGATCCGGGGATTCAGCCAGCCTCGCAGGCCACGCGTCCGGCAGATAGTGCTCTGTCATTCCTAGTAATCCGAGGGCTAGCCAAGCGGATACCAGGAATCACGGAGATCGCTATAGCGGACCTTGCTCGATTTTTCATCGGACCTCGTGAGCATGGGAGGCGTACCGATTCGGTCCAGGAGGGAGACACCGGTGTCCGGCCAAGAACCCCACCCGCCCTTTCCCCGACGAACCGGAAGTGGGCGGTGAAACAGGCGATCCGCGGGCTCAGGGACTGCCTCGCCCAGTTCGCCACCGGCGTCACCGTGGTCACCGTTCGCCATGAAGGCGCCGTGCACGGCGCGACGGTGAACGCGTTCGCGTCCATTTCGCTCGACCCGCCGCTCGTGATGGTTTCGCTGGACCGCCGCAGCAGATTGTGCGCGCGACTGGCGGGAGCCGCTTTCGAAATCAACATCCTTTCCACGTGGCAGCAAGGAATCGCCCGGCATTTCGCGGGCGCGGGCACGGATCCGGCACCGGAGATCCGCTGGGATGTGTTCCCGCATTCCGTCCGGCTCGCCGGCTGCGCCGCGTATCTGAGCTGTGCGCCGTGGGCCTCCTACGACGGTGGCGACCACGTGATCTACCTCGGCCAAGTGCGGAACTTCGAGATCCGGGGCGGTCCCCCGCTCGTCTTCCACCGCGGCGGCTTCCACGAACTGCGCCGAACCGCCACCGAAGCGCTCGCCCCTACCACCGACGGGACAGGAATCCTTCGATGACACTCCAGCAGGAAACCACCGGTCCGGCGAACGGCCGTCCGACGGCTTCCCGGCCGATGAACGGGCAGGAATATCTGGAAAGCCTGCGCGACGACCGGGAAATCTACCTCTACGGCGACCGCGTCGCCGACGTCACGAAGCATCCGGCGTTCCGCAATTCCGCCCTGATGACCGCGCGGCTTTACGACGCGTTGCACGACCCGGCCAAACACGACGTGCTGACGACCGCGACCGACACCGGGAGCGGCGGTTACACGCACAGCTTCTTCCGTACCCCGCGCACCCCGCAGGACCTCCTCGACGATCGCGAGGCCATCGCCGAATGGGCGAGGCTCACCTACGGCTGGATGGGCCGGAGCCCGGACTACAAGGCGAGTTTCCTCGGGACACTCGGCGCCAACGCGGACTTCTACTCGCCGTTCCAGGACAACGCGCGCCGCTGGTACCGCGAGTCCCAGGAGAAGGTGCTGTTCTGGGACCACGCGATCGTGCATCCGCCGGTCGACCGGCACCTGCCGTCCGAGTCGGTGAAGGACGTCTTCGTCCACGTGGAGAAGGAAACCGACAGCGGCCTGATCGTCAGCGGCGCGAAGGTCGTCGCCACCGGCTCCGCGATCACCAACCTGAACTTCATCTCGCACTACGGCATGCCCATCAAGGAACGCGAGTTCGCGCTGATCGCGACCCTGCCGATGACCGCGCCGGGGCTCAAGCTCATCTGCCGTCCGTCCTACGCGGCCACCGCCGCGGTGATGGGCAGTCCTTACGACCATCCCCTCTCCAGCCGGTTCGACGAGAACGACACGATCTTCGTGATGGACAAGGTGCTCATTCCTTGGGAGAACGTGTTCATCTACGGCGATTCCGACAAGGTGAACGAATTCGTCTCCGAGTCCGGTTCGCTGGAGCGGCTGACCTTCCAGAGCTGTATCCGGCTGGCGGTGAAGATCGACTTCATCGCGGGTCTCCTGCTCAAGGCGATCGAGATGACCGGGACCAAGGACTTCCGCGGCGTGCAGGCGCGGGCGGGCGAGGTGCTCGCCTGGCGCAACCTGTTCTGGGCGCTCAGCGAGGCGATGGCCAGGAATCCGCGGGAGTGGCGGGACGGTTCGCTTCTGCCGCGGAAGGACTACGGCCTCGCGTACCGCTGGTTCATGACGCTCGGCTACCCGCGGATCAAGGAGATCATCGAGCAGGACGTCGCCAGCGGCCTCATCTACGTCAGCTCGAGCGCGGACGACTTCAAGAACCCCGCGATCCGGCCCTATCTCGACAAGTACGTCCGCGGCTCGAACGGGCACGACGCGGTGAGCCGGGTGAAGCTGATGAAGCTGCTGTGGGACGCGATCGGCACCGAGTTCGGCAGCAGGCACGAACTGTACGAGCGCAACTCCTCCGGGAACCACGAATCGATCCGCACCGAGATCCTCGCGGCGCAGACCGAAAGCGGCCAGGTCGACGGGTACAAGGGGTTCGCCGAGCAGTGCCTGCGCGAGTACGACCTCGACGGCTGGACGGTGCCGGACCTCGACTCCTTCGACGAGCTGAAACACGTCATGCGCGGCCTCGGCCGCAGGTCTTGAGCCGGAGGGCATCGTGTATCTGCTGGGCACGCACCGGTCCGTCGCCGACCGGCTGAAACTGTCGACAAGGCGTGAGCTGGGCGCGGGGAATTTCTTCTGGCACGTCTGCGAAATCGCCCGCGACCTCGACCGGCCGCTGCTGTTCCGGCACGAGGACGGTGTGGTGGTGGGACATTCCCTCGCCGAACTGCGCGACAAGGTGCTGCGCCGCGCGCACTGGTACGCGGCGGAGGGCGTGGAACCGGGCACGCGGGTCGGTGTCCACCTGCGTGACGGGCTGGCCGGTTTCCTGCACCACATCGCGATCACCGCGCTCGGCGGGGTCACCACGCTGACCAATCCGCGGATGCCGCCGGACACGGCGGCGCATTACTTCGACCGCACGGACACCGCTTTGGTGGTCACCGACACCGAGGTGCCCGCCGTGTCCGGAAGACGGTACGTGGACGAGAAGACGGTCGACGTACCGTGGGACGGCCCGTCTCCCCCGCTGCCGGATCCCCACCGGCACCGGGACGACGACCTGGTGCTGATCTCCCACTCGTCCGGCACCACCGGTGTGCCGAAGCCGACGGCCTTCGCGCACCGCACTTTCTCCGTCGGCAAACGGGAACGGCTCTGGAAGTTCCCTTCCCGGCGAACCGACCGGATGCTCACCGCGCTGCCGCACAGTCATTCCTCCGGGATCAGCTATCTGAGCCTCGCCCTGATGCTCGGAACGCCGACCATGCTGGCCGACGGGACGTCGGGCGAAGCGGTCGCCGAGGCGATGAACGCCTTCCGGCCCACGCTCGTGCTCGGTTTCCCCGGCACCCTCGCGGAACTGCCGATCTCTTCGCTGACGGCGGAAGCGGCGGACACCGTCCACACCTGGATGGGTATGGGCGACGCGTCCCACGAACGGCACATCCGGCCGCTGGTGGCGCTCGGCCACACCACGGCCAACGGGACCCGGTCCGCCGGATCGACCTATGTGGACGGTCTCGGTTCGTCCGAAATGGGCATGGTGCTGTTCAAGCACGTCTACACCGCCGACTCCGCCACCTACGCGCGGGCGATCGGCAAACCGGTGCGGGTGGTCCGCGAGGCCGCCGCCCTCGACGACGCGGGCCGGGTCCTGCCGCCGGGCGAGGCCGGGCTGCTGGGGGTGCGCACGCCGAGCGTCACCCCGGGCTATGTGAACGACGAGACACTGAACCATCTGGCCCGCAGCGGCGACTTCTTCCTCACCGGCGACGTCGTGCGCCAGGACGAGAACGGGACCTGGTACCACCTCGACCGGACGCCGGACGTCATCGAGACCACCGGCGGCGCGGTGTACAGCCTGCCGTTGGAGGAGGTCGTGCTCAACGAGACGAAGGCCCTGGACGCCGCCGTGATCGCGGTGGCCGATCCCGCCGCCGCCGGCCGGTCCCTGCCCGCGGCGGTGGTGCTGTTCGGACACGGCGATCCGCCCGACGCCGAGGAGATCCGCGCCTCGTGCAACCTCGCGCTCGCGCGGGCGGGGCTCGCGACCTTGGCCGCCGTGGTCGTCGCCGGCTCGCGGAGCGAACTGCCGGTGGGTGTCACCGGGAAAGTCCTCAAACGCGAACTCCGGGAAAGGCACCGGGACCTCCTCACCGGTGCCGGGCAGAAGGGATGGCACGGATGACCGCGAACGGGACCGACGAGACGGCCGCGCGCGCCGTGGTCGACATCGTCACCGGGACCTGGCGTTCCCAGGCGCTCTACGCGGCGGTGGCGCTCGGCCTGCCCGACCATCTCGCCGAAGGACACGTCACCAGCGCTTCCCTCGCCGCCCGCGCGCAGGCCGACCCCGACGGCGTCCTCAGGCTGATGCGGCTGCTGGTCGCGATCGGCGTGTTCGACGGCGACGACCGGACCGGCTATCGCCTCACGCCGATCTCCCAGCTGCTGCGCACGGGCACCGCGACCTCGATGCGCGAGATGTGCCGTCTCTACGGCGAGGAGTTCCACCAGGCCTGGGGTTCGGTCGTCACCGCCGTGCGGACGGGGCGTTCCGGTTTCGAGCACGCGTTCGACCGCACCCTCCACGAGTACCTGGCGGAGGTGCCGGGGGCCGGGCAGCGGTTCCTCGACGCCATGAACGCCGGGAGCGCCTTCTTCGCCGACGTCCCCGCCGCGTTCGACTTCACTCGGGGGAAGACGATCGCTGACCTCGGCGGCGGCAGCGGGAATCTGATGTCCACCGTGCTGGAGGCCCATCCCCATCTGCACGGGGTGCTCGTGGACAAGGAACACATGCTGCCGGTGGCCAGGAACCAGCTCGTCGCCCGCGGCTGCGCCGACCGCTGCGAAGTGGTGGCGGGCGACATCTTCGAAGCCGTGCCCAAGGACGTCGATTTCTACCTGCTGTCCCGGATCCTGCAGGACTGGGACGACAGCGAGTGCATCACGCTGCTCACGCATTGCCGCCGCGCCATGGCGGACGAGTCCGCGCGCGTGCTGATCCTGGAGCGGGTCATCCCCGATTCCGGGACCGAGGTGCTGCCGCTGCTGTGGGATCTGCACCTGCTGATGATGGCGGGTGGCCGCGAGCGGACCCTGGCGAGCTACGAGTCCATTCTGGACGGTGCGGGGCTGCGGCTGGAGTCCGTCCATCCGCTGGCGCTGGAGACCACGCTGCTGGTCGCGGCGCCGGCGCGGCCCGACCGGTCGCGGTGACGGCGTCGTGGAGATCTGCATCATCGGCCTCGGACCCCGCGGGCTTTCGGTACTGGAACGGTTGTGCGCGAACGCTTCCGTCCTGGTTCCCGACGGCCGCGAGCTCGTGGTGACCGTCCTCGACTCACATGTGCACGACGGCGGCCTGGTGTGGCATCGGCGCCAGGACCCGCAACTGCTGATGAACACCGTGGCCGCGCAGATCACCATGTTCCTCGACGACACCGTGGAGGCGGCCGGCCCGGTCCGCGAAGGGCCCAGCCTCCACGAATGGGCGAGGTCGCTCGCGGAGGCGCCCTCGTCCGACGAGATCCCGGACGCGGTCCGCGCGGAGGCCGCGACGCTGGGGCCGGATTCCTATCCGTCGCGGGCTTTCTACGGGTCGTACCTGCACTGGACGCTGCGGCGGGTCATCAGGACCGCCCCCGCCGCCGTGCGGATCGTGCTGTGCGCGGAGAAGGCCGTCGATCTGCGGGACGCCGAAGACGGTTCGCAGCGAGTCTGGCTGTCCGGCGGCACCGTGCTCGACCGCCAGGACGTCGTGGTGCTCACCCAAGGCCATCTGGACACGCTCCCGGACCGCGAAGAGGCGGCCATGACGCGGTTCGCCCGGAAACACGGTCTGCGCTATCTCGCTCCGCGCAACCCGGCGGGCGCCGAACTCGACGGGATCGGGCCGGGCGAACCGACCGTCCTCAGAGGAATGGGGCTGGCTTTCTTCGACTACCTGGCACTGCTGACCGAGGGCCGGGGCGGCCGGTTCCTCCGCACCGGCGACGGTCTGGTCTACCGGCCGTCCGGCCGCGAGCCCCGGCTGATCACCGGATCCCGGCGTGGCGTTCCCTACCACTCGCGCGGCGAGAACCAGAAGGGTGCTTTCGGCAGGCACGAGCCGTTGTTCCTCACCACGGAGGTGATCGAGCGGCTGAGCGGACGCCCGGAGCCCGCCGACTTCCGCGCCGACGTGTGGCCGCTGATCGACCGCGAGGTCCGCGCGGTGTTCTACGCGGCGCTGGTGCGTGATCGCGAATCACCGGCGAGAGCCCGGGAATTCACGCGGGCCTTCGTCGAGGCCGCGGGTGATGGGGCGCCGGTCCCGTTGGATCCACTGGCGCCGGCATCGTCACCGGAGGAAGAACGGGTGCTCGCCGAGTTCGGTGTCGAGACGCGGTGGGATTGGCGCCGCGTGGCGCGGCCGATCCCGGCGGACGCCCTCACCGGCACCGGCCCGTTCCGCGGCTGGCTTCGGTCCTATTTGGACGAAGACATCTCCGAAGGGCGGCGGGGCAACGTGCTCAGCCCGCTCAAGGCCGCGCTCGACGTGCTCCGGGACCTGCGCAACGAGATCCGGCTCGTGGTCGATCACGGCGGTCTCTCCGGCGACTCCTACCGCGACGATCTCCAGGGCTGGTACACGCCGCTGAACGCGTTCCTCTCGATCGGCCCGCCCGTGCGGCGCGTCGAGGAGATGGCGGCGCTGATCGACAGCGGCGTGCTGAGCGTCCTCGGCCCGGGTTTGCGCGTCCAGGCCTCGCCGGACGCCCGCCGGTTCATCGCGCGCTCCGCGCGGCTGCCCGACGTCACCGAAGCCGCCACCACCCTGATCGAGGCGCGGCTGCCCGACGCCGACCTCCGCCGGACCCAGGACCTGCTGCTGCGGAACCTGCTGGCACGAGGCGAATGCCGCCTTCACCGGATCCCGATCTCCCAGGGCGGTTCGTATCCGACCGGTGGCCTCGCCGTCACCCGCCGCCCGTATCGCCTGGTGGACCTCGGCGGCAGGCCGCACCCCCGCCGGTTCGCCTTCGGCGTGCCCACCGAGACCGTGCACTGGGTGACCGCGGCGGGAATCCGCCCTGGCGTCAACTCGGTCATCTTGACCGACGCGGACGCCGTCGCCAGGGCCGCGCTCGAAATCACGCTGTCGGACTCCGCACCATCCCAACCGAAGGAATCAGGAGAATCATGGATCTACAGCTGACCGGCCGCGTCGCGGTGGTCACCGGCGCTTCCAAGGGGATAGGGCTCGCGATCGCCCGGACACTGCGCGAGGAAGGCGCCCGGGTCGTCGCGGTGTCCCGCAAGAGCAGTCCGGAACTCGACCTGCTCGCCGGGGCCGATCTGACGCACGTCGCGGCCGACCTGATGGATCCCGACGCGCCGGCGGAGGTGGTGGCGCGGGCCGCGGACCTCTACGGCGGCCTCGACATCCTGGTGAACAACGCGGGCGGGCCGCCACCGGGAGTGATCCTGCCGCGCGCCTCGTTCCTGGACGCCACGGACGAGGAGTGGGGGAAGATGTTCGAGTTCAACCTGTTCTCCGCCGTGCGCGCCATCCGGGCCGCGCTGCCGCTGATGATCGAACGCGGCGGCGGGTCGATCGTCAACATCTCCTCGTGCAACGCGCGGCAGCCCTCCCCCATCAACGTCGACTACGGGGCGGCCAAGGCGGGCATGAACAACGTGAGCAAGGTGCTCTCGGACGAATTCGGGCCGCGGGGCATCCGGGTGAACGTGGTCTCCCCCGGCCCGGTCCGCACCGCCTGGTGGACCGAGGAGGGCGGCGTCGCCGATCTGTTCGCGGCCAAGACCGGGAAGGATCCCGAAACCGTGATGACCGAGGTGGTCCCGGAAATGATGGGCCTGGCCACCGGCCGGATCGCCGACCCGCAGGAGATCGCCGCCGTGGTCGCGCTGCTGGCCTCACCGTTTTCGGTCAACACCACCGGGGCGGAGTTCGCGGTGGATTCCGGGTTCGTCAAGACGATCTAGAGGGGAACGGTCATGAACGCACCGGCGAGGACTCCGGTCGCCATCGTGGGAGGCGGGCCGGTGGGCCTGTTGCTCGCCCTGTTCCTCGACCGCCACGGCGTCCCGTCGGTGGTGTTCGACCTCGCGGAGTCCACATCGGACCAGCCCCGCGGCAGCACGCACGGTGCCCGCAGCATGGAGCACTACCGGCGGCTCGGCCTGGCGGACGAGGTCCGGCGGCTCGGCCTTCCTTGGGACTATTCGACGGACATCGCGTTCTACACCCACTACAACGGGTTCCGGCTCGCCCGCAATCGCCGCCCCGCCGTGCGGGACCTGATGCGCGAAGTCGCTTCGGGACCCCGCACGGCGCAGGTCCCCGAACCCATGCACCGCGCCAACCAGATGTACGTCGAAAAGTTGCTGTACCGCCGGGCCCGCACCCGGACGCGCATCGATCTGCGGTTCGGCTGGCGGGTGACCGGGCTCGCCGCCGACGCGGACGGCGTCGATGTCCGGGCCGAGAACGCCCAAGGCCAGGCCCGTGTCTGGCGCGCGGGCCACGTGGCGGGCTGTGACGGCGCCCGCGGCGTCGTCCGGCCCCACCTCGGCTCCCGGTACGCCGGAGCGGGCGGGGTGGAGCAGGAGATCCTCGGCGGGCGCACGGTCGCGGCGCATCTGCGCATTCCCACGCTGTACCGGGACTTCCTGGTCGACGGCGGGGCGTGGAGTCACTGGGCGGTGAACACCGATCTGGTGCTGAACCTCATCGCGCTCAACGGGAAGGACGAGTTCTTCCTGCTCACCAGCTCGGCCGATCCGGACTCGGCACCCGACGGGGAGCTCGTCTCGCTCGTACGGCGGGCGGCGGGCGCTCCGGTCCCGGTCACGGTGCTCGGCAGACGGCCGTGGACGTCGGGGATGGCGCTGGTCGCGGACGACTTCGGCACGGACCGGGTGTTCCTGGCCGGCGACGCGGCGCATCTGTTCACACCGAACGGCGGTTTCGGGATGAACACCGGGCTCGACGACGCGGCGAACCTGGCCTGGAAGCTGGCCGCGGCGGCGCAGGGCTGGGCCGGGCCCGGCCTGCTCGCGTCCTACCACCGGGAGCGGCGGCCCATCGCGATCCGCAACACCGGCGCGGCCCGGGAACTCAACCTGGGCCTGGCGAACGTCGCGCGGCCTCGCTGCGTCGAACAGGACACCGACGAGGGCCGCGCGGAACGCCGACGGCTCGGGCGGCTGCTGGCGGACTACGGCGACCGGACGCTCGACACCCTCGGGATCCAGCTCGGCGCGCGGTACGACGGCTCCCCGATCGTCGACGGCACGGACGACCCGCCCGCGGATTCGTTCGACAGCTATTCCCCGAGCAGTGTGCCGGGAGGCCGGGCGCCGCATCTGTGGCTGGACGACACCCGCGTGACCGGCAGCTCGCTCTTCGACCACTTCGGCGTCGGATTCACGCTGCTCCGCCTGGGACCGAAGGCACCGCCCGCCGTCGGCCTGCGCACCGAGGCGGCACGGCGGAACATCCCGCTCAAGGTGCTCGATCTGGTCGATCCGCTGGCCCGCGACCTCTACGAACGGGATCTGGTGCTGATCCGGCCCGACCAGCACGTGGCCTGGCGGGGCAACCATGTCGACCGGCCCGACCGGCTGCTCGCCACCGTGACGGGCGCGAAATGAGCGCGACGGACTCCGGGCTGCTTTCCCCGGTGCGGGCCGGGACATCGGTCGAAGCGGCCACGGCCGACGAGTCGTGGCTCCAGGCGCTCCTGGACGCGGAGGCGGGTTTGGCCCGCGCGCAGGCAGAACTCGGCGTCATCCCGGCCGAAGCCGCCGAACGCGTCGGCGCCGTCGTGAAGGCCGTCGACCTGGTGAGCCTCGCGAGACGGAGCCGCGAAGCCGCGAACCCGGTGGTGGCCCTGGTCGCCGACCTGACCGCGCTGGTCGCCGAGGTCGATCCGGAAGCCGCGGAGTACGTCCATCGCGGGTCGACCAGCCAGGACATCGCCGACAGCGCCGCGATGCTGGTCGCGCACCGGGCGACCGGGCTGATCCTGGCCGAACTGGAGCGGGTGACCGAAGGGCTCGCCAGACTCGCGGAGGAGCACCGGGACCTGGTCATGCCTGGCCGCACACTCGCTCTCCAGGCGGTGCCGGTGACCTTCGGGCTGAAGGCGGCCGGATGGCTCCAGTCGGTCCTGGCCGCCGAAGACGGGCTGCGCCGCGCGCGAGCCGCGCTTCCCGCGCAGCTCGGTGGCGCCGCGGGCACCCTCGCCGGGTACGTCGAGTTCGCCCGGCCCCGGCTCGGCGAAGGCCGGGAAAGGTATCCCGAAGAACTCCTCGCCGGATTCGCCCGCGCGCTGGGCCTCGCCACACCCGTGCTGCCGTGGCACACCGCCCGCGCCCCGCTGGCCGGACTGGGCTCGGCGCTGGCGATCGTCTCCGGGGCGCTCGGCAAACTGGCCATCGACGTCCAGACGTTGTCCCGTACGGAAATCGGCGAGGTCTCCGAACCCGCGGGCGCCGCGCGGGGCGTGTCCTCGGCGATGCCGCACAAGCGGAATCCGGTGCTGGCCACGCTGATCCGCACGGCCGCGCTCCAGGTGCCCGCGCTCGCCCTGATCCTGACCCAGGCCATGCTCGCCGAGGACGAGCGGCCCGGCGGCGCGTGGCACGCCGAAGGGCTGCCGTTGCGCGAGTGTCTCCGGCTGACCGGTGGCGCCGCCACCACCGCGGCCGAACTGGTGGAGGGACTGGTGGTGCATCCGGACCGGATGCGGGAGAACCTGGACCGGACCGGCGGCCTGATCCTGACCGAACGGCTCGCCGCCGTCCTGTCGCCGTCGCTGGGCCGGGTCGCGGCGAAGGCCTTGATGACCGAAGTCGCGGCCGAAGCCGCGCGCACCGGCGGTTCCCTCGGCGAGACACTGCTGGCCGACCCGGTGCTCGCCGCCCGGTTCGACGGCGAGGACCTGACGGCCCTGCTGGCTCCCGAGGGGTACACGGGCGCGGCCGGCCGGCTGGTGGATCGCGCGCTGACCGACTACCGGCGGCGCCGGGAGGGTTAGGGCAAACGTGTCGCGTCAGGTGGCCGGTCCGTGAAGGCCTCCTTCCCTACCTTCAGAGTAGGGAAGGAGGCCTTCATGCCTTGCGCAGCACGTGACTCATGTGTCCACAAAGGACACTTTTAGCGGGACGAATGTCCACTTTCTGCCTAAATGTTTGGTTTCACGCGGGGGTCGTGAGTGGCAAAGAGGGTTAGAACCCTCTTTGCCACTCACGACCCCCTTCCGAAATAGTGCCAATCGCCGAAATAGGGCGCCTAAGTCCCGAAAACCGTCCCTTATGGACACTCGAGAGAGTCGCCGGGGCTCGTTGGCAAACCCGCTCCAGCCTCCGACACGACACTCACCGCAGGCGGTAGGCGTTCGTGATCGTCTGCGTCACCGAGTTCCCGGCCGAATCCGTCGCCGACAGCCGCAGCGACACGAAGGGCGAGGAGCCGAACGGCGGCGTGACGACGAAGGCCTGCCGCCGCGGACCGCTGCCGAAGACGAGCTGCCGTCGCCAGGTTTTCCCGCCGTCGAAAGAAGCCTCGGCGGTGACCTGCCGGAGAGTGCCCGTCATTCCCGCTGACCGCTCGACCTCGATCGGCACGGCGAGCGGGAACAGGCGCCAGGTGTCGTTGGCCGGGCCGAGCGACGGGGTGGCCTTCAGCGTCATGAGCGGCAGCGGCGTCTCCCCTGCCGTCCGCTGCGAGCGGAACTTCCACGACATGGCCACGGTGCCGGACAACTCGGCGTTGGCGCCTTCCGGCCGTTTCGCGTCGACGGTCAGCGTGTAGTCGCCCGCTTCGGGCGGCACGGTGAAGGTGACCGGGCCGGCGTTCGGCCAGATGTGGCCGGGAACCTTGGGGACCGAACCGATCTCCTTCCCGTTCCGCGACACCCGCGTCGTGCCTTCCATCGCCGAAACGCTGACGCGCTCACCCCTCGCCGAAAGCAGCGGAAGCAGGACGCTGAAGGTGTCACCGTCACGGACCGTCTTGGTCAGCTTTCCCAGGGTCGGACCGACGACCGCGCGATTCCAGTCCTCTTCGGACTTCTGACCCGGGCGGTATTCCACCCCCGAGGCGGTTTCGTGGATGTCACCCAAAGTTCCGTTGGAGCCGACCCGTTCCACGAAGAGCCGCTTCAGCCAGCGGATCTTCCCGGCGGTGTAGAACTCCTCGCGCGTCGAGGGCAACTGTGCCTGAGCGGTGAGGAACCAGGCGTTGCCGAGGGCGACTTCGTTGTCGTAGGGCGAGGGCAGCACGTGCAGGTTGCCCCATTGCCTGCCGGTGGAGGCGTAGGTGGCGTTCACCTTCGCCAGTTCGTGGTCGCGCACCCGGTACGCGGAAACGTCGGGAACCCGGCCTTTGCTGGGGAATTGCAGGTTGTAGACGTACGGGCTGTTCTCCGAACGGCCCTCGGCGGTCTGCTTGCTCAGCATGGTCGTGACGAGGAAGTCGAAGTCGGGCACGTCCGTGCGGGTGGGGGCGACGTAGGAGAACTGCTCTTCATGGAAGAGCCTCGGCTGATACCACGAATGGCTCGTCGCTCCCCGGCCCGCGACCCGTTCGGAGAAGACGACGATCTGACCGTTCGAACTGGCGTCCTCGCGATCCGTCCGCACCGTCACGGGTTTCGCCGATCGTCCGTCCAGCACCACTTCCCGGTTCCGGTCGAGCACGAAACCCGGCTCGCTGACCAGGTTCGACCCCGTCGGCTCGTTGATCTGCGCGACGAACAGGTAGCGGCCCTGCGGCAACCGGACCGGCCCGCCGCCTTCCCGTGCGTCGTAGATCTTCGTGTCGCCACTGTCCAGATTGGTCACGATCAGGATGCCGCTCGGCCCCTGCGGACCGGGGCCGTTGCCCTTGCGGTCGAAGAGCTTGACGTCGGCCGTGAAGACCTCGCGCTGCAGGTCTGCGCCGATCAGGCTGCGGACTTCGGCGCCGGAGGCGGACGTGGCGAGCAGGGTGCCGCCATACGCGCCGCGAGGTTTCTGCCCGGGGTGCACGGTGACCACCGCGGTCGCGGTCGCCCCGGCCGGCACGGTGATCCGCGGCCGGTCGACCGTGAACAGGCCGTCGACAGCGGGCTTCCCGTTCTCGTCGCGGACGTCCAGCCGCAGATCGAGATCGACGGGCGCGTCCCCGCTGTTGCGGTAGGTGATCTCCCGGGTCAGCGGTTTCGGGTCGGCCACCGGAACGGTGCCGAAGGCCAGCGTGCTGACGTCGGCGTTCACGCGCTGCCCGACAGCCTTGGCGACGTCGGTGCGTCCCGCTCCCTGCTGGAAGACGGTCAGTCCTTCAGCCGGCTTCGCGCTGCCCGTGAGACCGGCCTTGATCTGCTCCGGCCGCCAGTCGGGATGCTGCTGGACGAGCAACGCCGCCGCGCCCGCAACATGCGGCGTCGCCATCGAGGTGCCCGACATCGGCTGGTAGCCGCCGCCGGCTTTCGCCGCGACGATCTCCACGCCCGGCGCGGTGATCTCCGGCTTGACCGCGTTGTCGCCCTTGCGCGGCCCCTTGCCGGAGAACGACGCGAGCGCGTCGGCCCGGTCCACCGCGCCGACGGTGAGTGCCGCGTCGGCGCTGCCCGGCGATCCGATCGTGCCCGCGCCGCGTTCCCCGTCGTTGCCCGCGGCGATCACGAACAGGACGCCGTGCTCCTCGCTGAGCCGGTTCACCGCCGCTTCCAGCGGATCGATGTCCTCGCCGTCTTCACCGCCGAGGCTCAGGTTGATCACCTTGGCGCCTTCGGCGACGGCCCACTCCATCCCGCTGATGATCTCCGACCAGCCGCCGCTGCCGTCGTCCCCCAGCACCTTGCCCACGAGCAGCCCGGCGTCGGGCGCGACACCCTTGAGCCGTCCGGCGGACGCCGCACCGGACCCGAGGATGGTCGAGGCGACGTGGGTGCCGTGGCCGTGCCGGTCGGTGGGGTCGCCACCGCCGGAGAAGTCCTTGGCGGCGACCACCTTGCCCGCCAGATCCGGGTGACCGGCGTCGACACCGGTGTCCAGCACCGCGACCTTGACGTCCTTGCCGGTGAACCCGCTCCGCCAGGCCTGCGGCGCGCCGATCTGGGGCACGCTGTGGTCGAGGTTCGCCTTGACCCGGTGGTCCAGCCACACCTTCCGCACCGAAGCCGCGTGAGGGCCGGTCAACGTGGACCAGAACTCGCCCGCGCGCTCCTTGGGCTGGGCGAACGCGGTCGCGCCGACGCTGTCGAGCCGCCGGACCGCGGTCGCGCCCGCGACGGCCACCGCACCGTACTGCCGCACGATCAGCGGGAGGGTCGATCGCGCGCTGTCGTCGTAGCCGTCGGCGAGCAGCCGGTCGATCCGGAACAGCCGCTCGTCCAAGACGCCCTTCGCCACCAGCGGGAGGGCGTCGGCCGGGTAGACCGACCAGCCGTCCTTGTCCTGGCTGCGCTGGAAG
Source organism: Amycolatopsis thailandensis (assembly GCF_002234405.1). Classification (GTDB taxonomy): domain Bacteria; phylum Actinomycetota; class Actinomycetes; order Mycobacteriales; family Pseudonocardiaceae; genus Amycolatopsis; species Amycolatopsis thailandensis. Next base: position 37,921 of record NZ_NMQT01000115.1, read on the forward strand.
CCCATCCGTTCGCGGCCGGGTCCCGGCCGCACGGAGAGGGCGGGCACCTCGCCTCGCCGCTCCTGCACGGTGATCCGGTCACCGGTGATCAGGGTGAGGGTGCGCGGGCCGGGCGCCGCGGCGCTCTCCTCCGGTGACAGGCCGGGCGCGGCCTGCGCGCCGGTCGCTCCGAGCATGGTCACCAGGAGCAGGCCTGCCAGGACAGGGGCTCTTCGGCGCATGTGGCACCTCCGTTTGCGCTCGTATCGGTGCGCCGAGGCTTTCGGAAGTGCAGGTCGGAGCGCTATACGTCGGGACCGATCAGGTCGCCCGGAATATCCGTTCGGGCACGGGCCCACCCATCGTGACGACGATCACAGGGGGCGCATCCCTATAAACCAACCGCTTAGTACGGCAGACTCGGCGTCACTTCCACTCGACGACGAGGAGTCACCCGTGACCGAACATCCCTCCCGCGTAGCGATCGTCACCGGCGCCGGCCGCGGCATCGGCGCGGCGGTGGCCAAGCGGCTCGCTTCCGACGGGTTCGCCGTCGGCCTGCTGGACCTCGACGAGGCGGGCGTCAAGCAGGGTGCCGAGGCGATCGTCGCCGAGGGCGGCAAGGCCGTCGGCGTCTCGCTGGACGTCAACGACGCGGCACAGGTCGAAGCCGCGGTGACCCGGGTGGCCGAGGAACTCGGCGCGCCGACCGTGCTGATCAACAACGCCGGCATCACCCGCGACAACCTGCTGTTCAAGATGACCGAACAGGACTGGGACTCGGTGCTGGGCGTGCACCTGAAGGGCTCGTTCCTGATGACCCGCGAGGTGCAGAAGTACCAGACGCAGGAGAAGTGGGGCCGCATCGTCAACCTGTCCAGCACGTCGGCGCTGGGCAACCGCGGCCAGGTCAACTACTCCGCGGCCAAGGCGGGCATGCAGGGCTTCACCAAGACCCTCGCGATCGAACTGGGCAAGTTCAACGTCACCGCGAACGCCATCGCCCCGGGCTTCATCGCCACCGACATGACCGCGGCGACCGCCGAGCGGATCGGCATGACGTTCGAGGACTTCAAGGCGGCGGCCGCGTCGCAGATCCCGGTGCAGCGCGTCGGCACCCCCGACGACATCGCCAACCTCGCGTCGTTCCTGGTGAGCGACGGCGCCGGGTTCATCTCCGGCCAGGTCATCTACGTCGCCGGCGGACCGAAGGACTGAGCCATGCGCGAATTCGCCTCCCTGCAGGAGTTCGAGAACGCCGTCGGCGAGCACTTCGGCTACAGCGAATGGCTCACGCTCACCCAGGACCGGGTGAACCTGTTCGCCGACGCCACCGACGACCACCAGTGGATCCACGTCGACGTCGAGAAGGCGGCCGAAGGCCCGTTCGGGGCGCCGATCGCCCACGGCTTCCTGACGCTGTCGCTGATCTCGGGCTTCGTCGGGAAGCTCTACCGGGTCCACGGACTGAAGATGGGCATCAACTACGGCCTGAACAAGGTCCGGTTCCCCCAGCCGGTCAAGGTGGGCTCGAAGATCCGCGCGGGCGCCGAACTGGTCGAGGTCACCGACGTCACCGGTGGCAAACAGGCCGTCGTCCGGTGGACGATCGAGATCGCCGGCGAGCCGAAGCCGGCGTGTGTCGCGGAGATGGTCGTCCGGCTGATCGCCTGAGCGGGTGACCTCCGGCACCTCGCCGGGCCACCACTACCCGACATACCGACCGGTCGGTACTGTAACCGGAAAGCGAGACGCTGGAGGCACCATGAACCAGACCGACCTGCCGGGCCTCGACCTGGCCAGGCTCAAGGCCCATCTGGACGAGCACCGGCCGGGCCTCGTCCAGGGCGACCTGAGCGGCGAGGTCGTGGAAGGGGGCCGGTCCAACCTCACCTACATCGTGGGCGACGGCCGGTCCCGCTGGGTGGTGCGCCGCCCGCCGCTGGGCCACGTCCTGCCGACGGCGCACGACATGGGCCGCGAGTTCCGGGTGATCTCCGGTCTGCACGGCACGGCCGTCCCGGTGCCGGAAACGGTGCTGCTGTGCGAGGACACCGACGTCATCGGCTCGCGGTTCTACGTGATGGAGTTCGTGGCGGGCACGCCTTTCCGCTCGGACACCGAACTGGCCGCGCTGGGCCCCGCCCGGACGAAGGCGATCGCGGACGAGCTCGTCGACACCCTCGTCGAGCTGCACGCCGTCGACCCGGAGTCGGTGGGGCTCGGCGATTTCGGCCGTCCGGAGGGCTTCCTCGAACGCCAGCTGCGGCGCTGGAAGAAGCAGCTCGACGGAAACCGCAGCCGCGATCTCCCCGGCGTCGACGAACTGCACGACCGGCTCGCCTCGTCGGTGCCGGAATCGGGCAAGCCGTCGATCGTCCACGGCGACTACCGGCTGGACAACGTGCTGGTGAACGCCGACGACCGGATCACCGCGGTGCTGGACTGGGAGATGTCCACCCTCGGCGATCCGCTGACCGACCTCGCGCTCCTGGTGGCCTACGCCGAACGCGACAAGGTGTCCTTGCAGTTCGTGTCCAATGCCAGCTCGGCGCCGGGTTACCCGCGCAACGACGAGGTCGTCGCGCGGTACGCCGAGCGTTCGGGCCGCGACGTCTCCCGGCTCGACTGGTACGTGAGCTTCGCCTTCTTCAAACTCGCGGTGATCCTGGAAGGCATCCACCTCCGCTACAGCAAGGGGCAGACCGTCGGTGCCGGGTTCGACGGCATCGGGTCGGGCGTCGTCCCGTTGATCGCGCACGGAATCGAGACTCTCAAGGAAGAGGCATAAGATGGATTTCGCCTTCGACGCGAAAACCGAGGAGCTGCGGGGAAAACTCCTCGAGTTCATGGATTCGCACATCTACCCGGCCGAGGCCGTCTTCGAGGCTCAGCTGGCCGAGCGCGAAAGCGAATGGTCGCAGCCGCCGGTCGTCGAGGAGCTGAAGGCCGAGGCCCGCAAACGCGGACTGTGGAACTTCTTCCTCCCCGGTGACCACGGCGCGGGGCTGACGAACCTGCAGTACGCGCCGCTGGCCGAGATCACCGGCCGCAGCATCCGGCTGGCCCCGACCGCGCTGAACTGCGCGGCGCCGGACACCGGGAACATGGAAGTCCTCACCATGTTCGGCACCGACCGGCAGAAGAAGCAGTGGCTCCAGCCGTTGCTGGACGGCGAGATCCGGTCCGCGTTCGCGATGACCGAGCCCGACGTCGCCTCCTCCGACGCGCGTAACATCGCCACCAGCATCCGCCGGGACGGCGACGAGTACGTCGTCAACGGCCGCAAGTGGTACATCTCCGGCGCGATGAACCCGAACTGCAAGATCTTCATCGTGATGGGCAAGACCGATCCCGACGGCCCACCGCACAAGCAGCAGAGCATGATCCTGGTCCCCCGCGACACTCCCGGCATGACCGTGAAGCGCGGCATGCACGTGTTCGGCTACACCGACGGCGATCACGGCGGGCACGCCGAAGTGTTCTTCGAGGACGTCCGAGTGCCCGCGGAGAACCTCATCGCCGGTGAGGGTGACGGATTCGCCGTCGCGCAGGCCCGCCTCGGACCGGGCCGGATCCACCACTGCATGCGTGCCATCGGCATGGCCGAGCGCGCGCTGGAACTGATGTGCCGCCGGGCGCTCTCACGCGAGACCTTCGGCAAGCCGATCGCCGAACAGGGCGTGGTGCAGGACTGGATCGCCGAAGCGCGGGTCAAGATCGAGCAGCAGCGGCTGCTGGTGCTCAAGACCGCGTGGCTGATGGACACCGTCGGCAACCAGGGCGCGCACACCGAGATCCAGGCGATCAAGATCTCCACGCCGATCACCGTCGAATGGATCCTCGACAAGGCCGTGCAGCTGTTCGGCGCGGGCGGGGTCAGCCAGGACTTCCCGGTCGCCGAGATGTGGGCGCAGGTCCGGACGCTGCGGCTCGCCGACGGCCCGGACGAGGTGCACAAGCGCTCGCTGGCGCACCGTGAACTGAAGAAGTACCGCGGGGAGGCTTCGAAGTGACCACTGTGGACGATCTGAAGCGGCGCGTGGCCGATCTGCTGGCCGCGTATCCGCCGGAAAGCACGCCGCGCCAGGACTTCCTCGACGCACGGTTCGACGCCGGGCTGGCGTGGATCCACTTCCCCGAGGGGCTGGGCGGCCTGAGCGCGCTGCGTTCACTCCAGTCCGTCGTGGACAAGGAGCTCGCCGCGGCGGGCGCGCCGGACAACGACAAACGGCGGATCGGGATCGGCCTCGGGATGGCCGCGCCGACCATTCTCGCCTTCGGCACGCCCGAACAGCACCAGCGCTTCCTGCGTCCACTGTGGACTGAACGCGAGGTGTGGTGCCAGCTGTTCAGCGAGCCGGGCGCCGGATCCGACCTCGCCGCGCTGGGCACCCGCGCGGTCCGCGACGGCGACGACTGGGTGGTCACCGGGCAGAAGGTCTGGACGTCGGGCGCGCACAAGTCGCAGTGGGCCATCCTGGTCACCCGCACCGATCCCGACGTGCCGAAACACCGCGGCATGACGTACTTCCTGTGCGACATGACCGCGCCGGGCGTGGAGGTCCGGCCGCTGCGCCAGATCACCGGCGAGGCCGAGTTCAACGAGGTCTTCCTCAGCGAGGTCCGCATCCCCGACGCGCACCGCCTCGGCGCGGTCGGCGAGGGCTGGAAGGTCGCGCAGACCACGCTGATGAACGAGCGGGTCGCGATCGGCGGCACCGAGTTCCCACGGGACGGCGGCATGGTCGGCGTCGTCACGGACGTCTGGCGGGAGCGGCCGGAGCTGCGGACGTCCGAACTGCACGACAGGCTGCTGAAACTGTGGGTGGAGAGCGAAAGCCTGCGCCTGGTGAGTTCGCGGCTGCGGCAGCAACTCGCCGCCGGCGCGCCGGGCCCGGAGGGTTCCGCGGTCAAGGTCGCGTTCTCCGAACTGAACCAGGCCGCGTCCGGGCTGGAGATCGAACTGCTCGGTGACGAAGGCCTGCGCTACGACGACTGGACGATGCGGCGTCCCGACGGCGTGAACTTCCTCGGCCGCGAAGCCGGCTACCGCTATCTGCGCGCGAAGGGGAACTCGATCGAGGGCGGCACCTCGGAGGTCCTGCGCAACATCATCGCCGAACGCGTGCTGGGACTGCCGTCCGAGCCGCGGATCGACAAGGACGTCGCCTGGAAGGACCTGCCCCGATGAGCGACCTGTTGTACTCAGAGGTCGAAGAGGACCTTCGCGCCAGCGTCCGCGACCTGTTCCGCGACCGCGCGGAACCGGCGGCCCTGATCACCAGGACCGAGACGGCCGAACCGTACGACCTGTCGTTGTGGCGCACGCTCGCCGCCGACCTCGGCGCGGCCGGTCTCGCCGTCCCGGAGGCGCTGGGCGGGCACGGCGCCTCGGCGCGCGAAGTCGCCGTCGTGATGGAAGAACTCGGGCGCAGTGTCGCCCCCGTGCCCTATCTCGGCAGCGCCGTCCTGGCGACGTCGGCCTTGCTGGCGACCGACACCTCGCAGGCGGAAGTGGCGGAGAAGCTCGGGAAACTGGCCGCGGGCGCGCTCATCGGCGCGCTGGCCGTACCGCTGTCGACGGCGCCCGGCGCCGAGTTCCCGTCGACGGTCACCGCGGCCGCGGACGGGACGCTCAGCGGCGGGATCCGCAGTGTCGCCGACGGCTCGGTGGCCGAGCTGATCGTCGTCCCGGCGGTAGGGCCCGACGGTCCCGGCCTCTACACGGTCGACGCGGCTTCGGCGGGCGTGACGGTCACCGAGGCGATTTCCCTGGACCTGACCCGGCGCATCGCCGACGTCACCTTGGAGAACGTGGCCGCGAAACGCGTCGCCGACGCCACGACGGCGGCGTCCGCGCTGGACACGGCCCTCGTGACGGCGGCGGGACTGCTCGCCTCGGAACAGCTCGGGATCGCCGAATGGGCGCTGACCGAAACGGTGCGCTATCTCAAGGAGCGCTACCAGTTCGGCCGCCAGGTCGGGTCCTTCCAGTCGCTGAAACACCGGCTGGCGAACCTGTACACGGATCTGGTCAACGCCAGGGCGACCGCGCGCTACGCCGCCGACTGCCTGGCTTCCGGCGAGGACATCGCGATCGCCGTCGCGGTGGCGCAGGCCCGGAACTCCCCCATCGCCGTCCACGCCGCCGAAGAGGCTGTCCAGCTGCACGGCGGGATCGGCATGACCTGGGAACACCCCGCGCACCTGTACCTGAAGCGGGCGAAGAGCGACGAGATCGCCTTGGGAACTCCAGGACGGCATCGCGCGGCCCTCGCGCCGCTGATCGACCTGCCCGCCTGATCTCCCCCGGCGGGGTCCGGCCCGGAAAGTGTCGGACCCCGCCGGTACAACCTGTTCGAACAAATGATCGAACAGGGAGTCATCATGAAACTACTCGTGGCCACCTCGCAGACCCAGGGCGAGCGGGCGAACGACTTCAACCACTGCGTCGAGGGCGAGCTGCTCTGGATCGCGCCGTGCTGCGACGACGGCGAGAGCTCGCCCGATTCCCACTGCGGCTGCGGCCGGTCGTTCGGCGGCTTGAACTCGCATCGCGGGACGACGACAGCACTCGTCGCGGAACTGCCCGGTTTCACCTGCTCCGACTACGCCGAGGCGTTGCGGTCGAGCCTGGCCGCCCAGGGCTGGCCTCCCTCGGCCGCCGACGAGGTGGCGGCGGGATTGCTCGCCTTCGCCTTCAACTGGGAGGTGGGAGCGGTGCTCGAACGCCGGTGCGACCTGTTCGTCGAACGCCTGGTGACAGCGCCGGGCTGAGCTGCGTCGCTACTCGGGGCGCAACGAGGCCAGCAGGAGATCGGCGAAGTGGTCACCGATCTGGCGGGCCGAGAGCGCGCCGCCGCGCCGGTACCAGGAACCGAGGTGGTGCACCGAGCCGAAGAAGAAGTCGACGATCACGTCGGCCGGTTTGTCCGCACGGAACTCGCCGGACGCCTGGCCTTCCTCGATCAGCGTGCGGAACCGCTCGTGGTACTTGCGGCGTTCCGCGCGGACGGCCTTCTGCTTCTCCACGCTGAGCTGGTGCATGGACTGCATGAAGATCGTGTTGTCGTCGAGGTTGTCGATCGTGCTGACGACGACGTCGGAGGCGGCGGACCGCAGCCGCTCCCGCAGCGGCGCCTCACTCGAAGCCACCTTTTCCAATTGCTCGGTCTGCGCGCGCAGCACCCGGGCGTAGATCTCGTAAAGGAGGTCGTCCTTGGAGCCGAAGTAGTGGTACATCGCGCCCTTGGTGACCCCGGCCGCCTCGACGATCTCCTGCACGGAGGTGCGGTCGAAGCCCTTCTTGGCGAAGAGCTTCGTGGCGTGCGACAGCAGACGGCGCGGGACGGCGGCCTGATCTTCGCCGCTCGCCTCGGCCTTCCTGGTGGTCGCTCGTGTCATGGCCGGCCCCTTCTCGTGCGGACTCTCAGCATACCGGCCGGTTTGTCGAGGGCCGGAGAACCGCCGGTGTCCGGGAGGAATCACCGATCACCGGCCGACCGGGACGACCTCGACGGCACGGTTCATACGGTTGGGTGACGGCCAGCCGGGCTCGGTCCTGGTGAACTGGGCGCATGAGCACCAGGCACCCGGGCGCCGGGACGGGACTGCGGGCCGATGTCCGCACCGAGGAGGTCAGGGCCCTGAGGGACGACACCGGTCCCGGCGCGACCCCGCTGACGGTGCTCGCGGGCGAACCCGGCTGCGGCCGCGGCACCGTGCTGGACAGGCTCGCCGAGGAACTCACCCCGTCGGCCAAGGTGCTGGTGCTGCGGCTGGCCGAACTCGACCGGTCACTCCCGTACGGCGCGATCTTCCGGCTTCTCGTCCTCCTCGGCGCGGACCGGGCCGAGGAGGAGCCCGCGCGCCGGTCCGTGCTGGCCATGCTGGCCAGGGCGGGCGAAACCACGCCGACCCCTGAGGCCGTCGCGAAGATCGCGACGGCCGTGTTCGCCCTCCTGCGCACGCAGACCCCGCTGGTGATCCTGGTCGACGACGCGCAGTGGCTCGACGAACACACCGCCCGGCTGGTGAGCCCGCTCCTGCACCGGTGCTCGGCGGAAACGTCGATCAGCGTGGTGGCGACGCTGCGGATCGGCGCGGGAGACGACCTGTCCGGAAGTCCCGCGCTGCTTGGCGCCTTCGCCCGGCTGCGGGCGGGCGGGCACGCGAAGTTGCGGCTCCTCCGGCCGCTTTCGCGAGCCCAGTCACGGTCCCTGCTGACGGGGCTGGTGTCCGCCCTGCCGAACGACGGCCTGGTGACCGAACTGCACGCCGCGGCCCGGGGCAACCCCGCCGCGCTGACCGCGCTCGTGCACGGCTACCGGTCCGCCGGCGCCTTGCGGATCGTCGACCGCACCGCCTACCGCGTCGACAGGGTCGATCAGCCCGTGGCCACCGAGGACCATCCGCTTCTACGGGCGGTGACCGGGGCGGGAGGCGGAGTGCGTGAGGTGGCCGAGACGATGGCGGTGCTCGGCCCGCTCGGCACCTCGGCCGCCGCGCTGGCCGCGGCAGCGCTCGGGTGGCGGGAGGCCGAACTCCGCGCGGTGCTGGACAGGCTCGTCGCCGAACGGGTCCTGGTGCGGGATCGCGACGGCGGGCACCGGTTCCGGGTAGCGGCCGTCCGGGACGCCCTGCTGACCGGGATCGGGCCGTATGCCACGCGCAGTCTTGCCGCCCAGGCGGTTCACGCGGTGTGGTCGGGGTCCGCGTCCGTCTCCGACCCGGATCTGGTGCTCGACTGGATCACCCAGGCCGGGTCGCTCGTCGACACGCGGCGTGCCTCGGAGGAGCTGATCAAGAACGGCGAGCGCGTCCTGTTCACCGACGGGGCCAAGGCGGAACGCTGGCTCCACGCGACGTTGGCCTGGGTGACCGAACCGCCCGAGCGGACGGCCGTGCTGATGCTGCTGAGCTCGGCGAAGGCCGTGCACTACCGGGCGGCCGAAGCCGGGGACTGCGCGCGGCAGGTGCTCTGCAAACATCTCGGACACTTGGACCCGGCTCAAGCGCAGGAACTGTCGACCGTGTTCATCTCCGGGCTCGCCGCCCGCCGCGACCTCGGTGAGCTCGCCGAAATCGCCGCGGGCGCGTCGCCGGTGCTGCCGGACGACCCCGCCCTGATGGTGGTCAACCGGGCCTATGCCCTGCTGCTGAGCCATCGCTGGATCGAGACGCGCGACCTGCTCGAACGGGAACGCGCGGTGTGGACCGGCAGCAACCACATCACCGCCGACTTCGGCACGATGTTCCTCGCGGCCTGCGGCGTCGTGCTCGGCGACACGTCCCAGCTGCACACCCTCGTGGCGCATCCGGAACTGTGGCGGGCGGCGCACCTGCCGCACTATGCGGTCGAACATCGCCGGTTCGAGGTGGAAATGCTGTTGCAGCTGGGAGAACTCCGGCAGGTGCGGCAGCGGATCACCGCGTCCGGGCTGGCCGTCGGCGAGCTGCCCGTGGCGAACCGGTTCGCGCTGAACTACCTGGGCGGGCACTGGGCGGAGGCGATGGAACTGGCCCGCCGGACGATGCTGGGCGGCACCGATCCGGCGCGGCCACTGCATTTCCTGCTGACACAATGCGCGATCCGGATCCTCGGCGCGCAGGGCTGGCTTTCCCGGGCCAGGGCGCTCGCCGCCGACAGCCGTCCGTCCGGGATGCGGCACTCGATCGACCACGCTGAGTTCACCGTGCTCAGCAAGCTCGGCGACACCGAAGGCGCCGACGCGTTGCTGTACTCGGCCGCGCGCAGCGCCGACGCGGGCGGCTACGTCCTGGGCACCGAGGACCTCTGGGCCGACCTGGCGCGCTCCGCGCTGGCACGGAACAAGCAGCGCGAAGGTGAGCACTGGGTCCGGCGCGCGGCGCGCACGGCCACCCAGCTCGACACCGCCCGCGCGCACCAGAACCACCATCTGGCCCGCGCGGCGGTCCATCGCGAGCCCGCCGCCGCCCGGCGCGCCGCGGCCATCGCCCGCGAACGCCGGGACGTCCCGTACGAGTCGGCCATGACGCTCCTGCACGCGGGTCTCGCTGGGCACCGGCCGGAACAGTCGTGGACCGAGGCGTACGAACTGTTCGGCGAGGTCGGCGCCTGGTTCTGGCGCGGCCGGGTACGGAAGCTGCTGCGAGACAACGGCTTCGCCGGCCCGGGCCGGACGGAGACGACAGCCGAGAACGAGCGGCTGCTGGCGATCCTGGTCGCCGAAGGCCTCACCAACCGGCAACTGGCTGTCGTCCTCGAAACCAGCGAGAAGAGTGTCGAAGGCAGGCTCAGCAGGCTGTTCTCCCGGACCGGGTACACGTCACGGGTGGAACTCGCGGCAGGGATCCTGACCGGCGAATACCGCACCTGACCCCGCCCGTGTGTCGTCCATCCAGTCACGCACGTCGTCCATCCAGTCACGTGTGTCGTCCGCTCGGTCACGCGAAGCTCCCGGCTCGGTCCGGGTGAAAAGCGCGTTCGGAGGACCACACGCCGGGGTGGGGCATGATCGGTCGCCAGCCGCGGAGCCCAGCCGGTGTCCCCAATGCGGCATTGGAGACGTTGAACGACCCCAATGCCACATTGGGGACACCGACAGCGAAGTGTCCCCATGTCTTGAAGCCATCACGGACGGCGCGTGGTCACCCCGCGCGTCTAGCAGTGGGAACGTCCACAGTCAACACATCGGGCGGTAACTGGCATCGTTCTCGCGTGCCACTGGCACCGAGCCAGTATCCGCGCCACAACGTTGTCGGGAGGCGGGGTGCGGGGCCACGGTGGAGATCGTCTTCGCAAGCCCTGGACAAGGTGGTGACCCCGTGCGTTTCGATCTCCTCGGCCCCTTCAACGTCGTGCACGACGGACGTCCGGTCGTGCTGCGCGGGGCGACCCAGCGGGCCGTGCTCGCCTATCTCCTGTTGCGCCACAACGAGGTCATCGCCACCAGCACCCTCCTTCAGGCGATCTGGGCGGACGACATCCCCGCCACCGCGCGCAAGATGGTGCAGAACGCCGTTTCCGGGCTGCGCGCCACACTGGCCCAGCGCACCGGCGCCGCCGAGCAGGCGATGCTGCTCACCCACGCGCCCGGTTACCTGCTGCGCGTCGACAGCGACCAGGTCGACGTCTCCCGCTTCCGGCGGCTCGCCACCGAAGGCCGGACAGCACAGGCGGGCGGCGACGTCGACCGGGCCGTCTCGGCCTACCGTGACGCGCTCGCGCTGTGGCGCGGCCCGGTGCTCGCCGACCTCACCGAGACCGGTGTCGTGTGGCCCGAACTGGTCGCGCTGGAGGACCAGCGGATCGCCATCCACGAGGATCTCTTCGGGCTGGAGCTGGACCGGGGACACCACCACGAGGTGCTGACCGACCTGCGCGGGATGGCGGAGGCCAACCCGAACCGCGAGCGGCTCAACGCCCAGCTGATGACCGCGCTCTACCGCTGCGGCCGCCACGTCGACGCCCTCGAGGTCTACCGCGCGACGCGGGCCAGCCTCGCCGAGGGGCTCGGCCTGGAGCCGGGCAAGGAGCTGCGCGAACTGGAACGCGCGATCCTCCAGCACGACGAAGCCCTGCTCACCCGGCGCCCGGAACCGGCACCGCGCCCCGAACCCGTGCCGTCGGCCGAGCCCACCCCGATGGTCGAGCCGCTGCCCTTCGCTCCCGCCCCGGTGATCGCCCTGCCCCGCACCGAGCCCGTCGAGAGCGAGCGGAAGCCGGTCGTCGCGATCGGTGTCGCCCTCGCCGCCACTCCGGACGACGACCCCGAAGAGGCCGTCGAGGTGCAGGCGCGGCTGCGGACCGTCGTCGAAGAGGAGGCTCTCGCCGCGGGTGCGCACCTGCCCGGGGAATCGGGCCCGGTCGTGCTGGCCCTGTTCGGCCTCCCCCGCACCGATGACGACGACGCCGTCCACGCGACCCGGACCGCGCTGCGCATCCACGACCGGCTGGCCACGGCCGGCATCGCCACCCAGATCGGCGTCGACAGCGGAGACGTCCTCGTCGAGTTCACCTCCGCGGGCCCCGGTCAGGTGGCGGGCCCCGTGCTGGACCGCTGTGTCCGCTCGGCGCTGCGCGCGCCCGAAGGCCGGATCCGGGTTTCGGACGTGGTCCGCGAGGCCTCCGAACCCGCCGTGGTGCACGAGGCGTCGGAAGACTCACCTGGCTGGTGGCACGCGGTTTCCGCCCGCCAGCACCCGGTGGCGGAGCCCGCCGACCCCGGCGGCTTCGTCGGCCGCGAGCACGACCTCGATCTGCTGAGCCATCTTCTCGGTTTCGTCGAACGCGGCGGCCGCCCGCATCGGGTGACGGTGCTCGGCGAGCCCGGGATCGGCAAGTCGCGGCTCCTCGCCGAGTTCGCCGAGACGCTGTCCGAGCAGCCCCGGATCCGGGTGCTGGACGCCGGGGCCGACGTCGCCGAAGCGTTCGCCGTCGTCCCGGGTCTGCTCCCCCAGACCGCCTCACGCCTGCGCGCCGAGGGCGGCGACTCGGCACTTCGGGCCGCCGCCGGCGAACTGACCGCCTTCGGGCCGCTGGTGGTGCTGGCCGACGATCTGCACCGCGCCGACCTCGACACCCGAGACGCCGTGGACCGGCTCGGGGAGGCTTGCTCGGGACTGCCGGTCCTGATCGTCGCGTCCGCCCGGCCCGGGTTGCTGGAAGCCGAACACGGCGAACGCTGCGGGACGACGGTCAGCCTCGCGCCGCTTTCCGACGACGCCGTCGGCAAACTGCTCGACAAGCTGTTGCCCGGCACCGCCCGGCTCATCCGCGGCAGGCAGGAACTGATCGGCAGGATCGGCGGCAACCCGCGCTTCGCGCACGCGTACGCCCAGGGGGTGCATGGCAAGACCACCCCGTTTCCGGGATTGGGCCAGGCGATGACACCCCCGCTGGTCCGCCGGACCCTCGCCGCGCAGCTCGACAACCTGCCCGCCGCCGAGAAATCCCTTCTCAAGGCGGCCAGCCTCACCGGGGACGCGTTCACCGCCGAGGACGTCGCCGCGGTCTGCGGCCGGGACACCGCCGAAATCGAGGGAACACTTTCCCGGCTCGCGAGCCTCTCGGTGCTGCGCCGCGAGGACGACGACGCCGGCTACACGTTCCGCCGCTCGACCCTGCGGGAGCTGGTCTACCAGCGGATCCCGCGCGCGACCCGCACCGCGCTGCTCCGCCGTCCGACGGCCCCGCGCCGCGTCGAAGCCCTCGCCTGAGGATCCCCGACCGGGCCCGAAGACGTGACTCGCGTGCTCGAACCCGTGACTCGCGTGATTAAGGCCGGAACTCGCGTGCTTGAAGACGGAACTCGCGTGATCGGACGAGTTCCGGCTCCGGTCACGCGAGTCACGGCTCCAATCACGTGAGTCACGGGCTCAAGCACGCGAGTTCCGTGTCTGGTCACAACGGAAAGCCCCCGGTCGCCAAAGCGGCCGGGGGCTTTCTCGTGACGGGGAGTCAGCCGGTAGGGCGCTGCATCACGTCCGAGGTGTACTTGACCGACGAGGGCTCGTGCCGCGAAGTGAACGGGCACTTCCAGTCCTCTTCGGTCATCCGCCCGGAGAAGTGGCGCGACGGCATCTGGTACTCGTAGGTGGTGAAACTCGGGTTGACCGAGCCGTTGTTCGTCGTCTCGCGTTTGCGGATCGCGTCCTGCATCGAGAAGAACTTGTCCCCCAGCAACATGAACTGCATCAGCGAGTTGAACGCGATCGCCGGCCGCGAGAACCGGCGGCTCGCCCGGGAAGAGCCGGGATGCATGCCGACGACGAAGAACGAGTGACCGGCCACGTGGAAGCCGAAGTTCGGTTCGTTCGGGTCCGAGGTGGCGCCCTCGTCGAGGCCGTAGGTGCGGCTGTCGATGTCGTGGATGAGCTGGAGATGGCGCCACAGCAGGCGTTCGTACTCCTCCTCGTCGAGAATCCCGCCGGGCTCCTCGAAAGTGGACACGAACGTGCGGAAACTCTTGTCCGACAACGTGGCCCGGATGCCGCGGGCATAGCCGAGCATGTCGCGGTAGTGGGCACGCGCCGACTCCGGATCCCCCAGCGCCGGGTAGTGGCCGTGGACGATCGAGCCCTTCTTCAACGCCGCGCGAGCGCCGAGGCAGCTGAACTCCGTGGTCTGGATGAACGCTTCGAGCTCCGCTTTCGGGTCGCTCATTTCACTCCGCCTTTCCGGTGCTCCCCGGCCGCACGCCGCCTGCCGGGAAGCCAGTCGAAGGCGCGCACGGTGACCGGGCGCGCCGGGACGGCCAGCGCGGCCGCGTGGCCGGCGCCGGCGTCCAGTTCCGTGATCGTCCACTCGGGACGGCCGTCGAAGACGACGTCGCCGCCGGTGAGGGTGAAGGAGGGGCCCGGCAACCCGGCGAGGCCGGTGCCGTCGACCTTGAGGTAGGCCTCCTTGCAGGTCCAGTACCGGAAGAAGGTCAACGGCTCGCGCACGGCGGCGGCCTCCTCCGGACGCAGCGTCCGCGCGGCCAGGCCGTCGTGGTCGACCTCCCGGACCTCTTCGACGTCGACGCCGACCCGGACCCCGGCGGTGACCGCGACCAGCGCGAGCGCGCCGGAGCGGGACAGGCTGAACTCGATCCCCGTCTCGCCCGCCAGTGCCGGACGGTCACCGTCGCGCGTGAACCGCAGCGCGGACGGCGCGGTGCCGGTGTAGGAGGCGAGGATGTCGCGCAGGGCGACGTGCGAGGCCAGGAACCGCGCTCGTTCCTCGTCCACCGTGATGGCGGCCGCCCGGCGCAGCTCGTCTTCCGACAGCGCGCCGAGCAGGCCGTAGACCTCGGCCGAGCCCGGGGCGAGCACTCGCGCGAGGGGGATCCGCCACACGTGCGCGTCCCGGCCGGGACGGAGCCGTTCGCCCAGCGCGCCCGACGGCTGCTTCCACGCGGAGAACCACTGCGTCGTCATCGGCCCAGTTTTCGGTGGATCACGCCGAGCAGCTCCGGCACGCGCTGTTCGAGGTAGAAATGCCCGCCAGGGTAGGTGACCATCGTCGAGTCGGCGGCGAGTTCGAGCCATGCCGCGAGTTCGTCCAGATCGGCCCGCGGGTCGTGGTCGCCGCCGAACACGGTCAGCGGCACCGGCAGCGGCTCCCCCGGCACGTGCCGGTAGGTCTCGTTGACGGCCAGGTCGGCCCGCATCAGCGGCAGGAACATCGCCAGCAGTTCCCGTTCTCGCCGCAGGACGTCCGGCAGTCCGCCGAGCGCGTGCAGTTCGGCGGCGAGCCGCTCGTCCGGCAGGTCCCGCAACTGGAGCCGGGTGTCGGGCAGCTGCGGCGCCGCCCTGCCCGAGACGAACAGGTGTTTCGGCAGCGTGGCCCCGCGCTCGGCGAGCCTGCGGGTGAGCAGGTACGCGGTCAGGGCGCCGACGCTGTGCCCGAAGAACGCGAAGTCCCCGGTCAGCGCGTCGCCGAGACCGTCGATCACCGCCTCGACAAGGCTTTCGACGTCTTCGTGCGGCGTCTCGCGGCCGCGTTCTGCCCGGCCGGGCAGCTGAACCGGGAGGACGACCAGGTCGTCACCCGCCGCGAGGACCCACTCGCGATAGACCACCGCGCTCGCTCCGGCGTGCGGAAAACAGAACAGCCTGGTCGCGCCACCCGGCGGGATCCCGCCGGGCAGCCAGGGCCGCGCCGTGCTCGGTGCGGTCATCGCAGCTCCATCGTCAGGTAGGGCGGCGGTGGCTGGATCGTGCTCAGGTCGGACTCCAGGACGAGCCGGTCACCGTCGCGCGAGATCTCGGAGAACCCCGCGAACGCGTAGGTCACGTACATGACGCGGTTGCGGCCGGTCTCGACGAAGTCCGCGCGCAGCTTCGCGCCGTCTTCCTTCGCCAGCCCCATGATGTGGTTGAGCAGGACCGTGCCGACGCCGCGCGACATCACGCGGCACGACATCAGCATCATCCGCAGATGCCAGGCCTCGGCGCCGCGTTCGGCCAGCGCGAGCCCGATCTTGCCGTAACCGCCGTATTTGTCCGAAAGGGACGCGACGAGCAGCACGTGATCGGGCGAGGTCCGTAGCGCGTCCAGTTCGTCGTAGGAATAGGTGCGGCCGGTGGAGTTGAGCTGGTTGGTGCGGACGGTCAGTTCCTCGGCCCGCTGCAGATCCTCCTGCTGCGCGCGGGCGATCGTGAACTTCATGTCCAAAGTGGACAGGAATTCCTCGCTGGTGCCCTCGTGGTCCTGTTCGACCTGCTCACGCACGGCGGCCGCGCGGTAGAGATCACGGCGCACCCGCGACTCGTCGGTGACGAACTTGGGCCGGAACTCCTCCGAAGCCAGGGTCTCCCCCAGCTTCGCCACGTCGACGGTCTTGACCGTCGGCAGCGCGTGCGCGACCTCCTCCAGTTCGAAGGGCTGGTCGTCGACGAACGCGATCGCGTCGAGTCCGATATTGAGCGCCTTCGCGATCCTTTCCACCGAACCGGATTTGGGGTTCCAGCTGATCTGCGGGTACAGGAAGTACTCGTCGAGCCCTGCCGCCTTCAGCCGTGCCATCGCCGCTTCGTGGTCGTTGCGGCTGGCCACCGAATGCAGGATGCCCAGCTCGTCGAGCCGCTTGATCTCCGCCACGACGTCCGGCCGGACGGTGACCTCACCGTCTTCGAGCAGGGTTCCGTCCCACACGGTGTTGTCCAGGTCCCACACCACGCATTTGATGCGGCCCCGCTTGGGTTTCTCCAAAACCCCGGTCATCCCGACACCTCCCGGTACGCCTCGTCCGCGATGGTCAGCTCCTGGATCTGGGTGCTGCCCTCGATGATCTCCATGACTTTCGCGTCGCGATACAGCCGCGCCACCGGATAGTCCGGGCCGCAGCCGTTCGCGCCGTGGATCTGGACAGCGTCCGAAGCCGCCGTGGCCGCGGCGGTGGACGCGAAGTACTTGGCCACCCAGGTCGCCATGATCGTCGCCGGATCGCCCGCGTCCTTGAGCCGTCCCGCCTTCTCGCACAGCAGGCGCGCGGCCTCGCGCGCGGTGACCATTTCGCTGATCTTGGCGCGGATCTGCGGCAGATCCCGCAGCAGCCCGCCGCCCGCCGAACGCGCCGACGTGTAGGCGGCCGACGCGGCCAGCGCCGCCCGCACGATCCCTACCGAACCGCACGCCACGCTGTAGCGCCCGAGGTCGAGCGCGCCGGTCATCACCGTGCCGGCGGCCCAGCCCGGCGGCCCGACCAGCGCGGACGGGTCGAGCCGGACGTCGTCGAACTCGATGGTCGCCAGCATGCTCGCGGTGGTGCCGAGCATGTGCCGGACCGGGGTCACCCGGACTCCCGGGTGGTCGGCGGGTACCAGGAACGCGCTCATCCCGGTGGCGGTGCCGGCGAACACCAGCAGCAGCCCGGCGACCTGGCCGCCGGTGATCCAGGTCTTGCGTCCCCGCAGGGTCCAGACGCCGTTCTCGGCGACCGCCACCGTGCCCGCGGCCGTCGAGTCACTGCCGCTGAAATCCGGTTCGGTCAAACAGAAAGCGCCCAGTGTCGCGCCTTCGGACAGGACGGGAAGCCAGCGGTCGCGTTGCTCGTCGTCGCCCCAGCGCTGCACCGTCGCGGTCACCATGGTGTGCACGGTGAGCAGGCTCCGCAGCGACGAACAACCGCGGCCGACCTCCTCGTGCAGCCGCCCGAGGGTGACCATGTCCAGCCCGGCACCGCCCGCTTCGGTGGGGAGGAACGGGGCCCACAGTCCCAGCTCCCCCACCCGCCGCAGCACGTCACCGGGGATGCGCTCGGCCCGGTCCCACGCGTCCGCGTGCGGGCCGACCTCCTCGTCGACGAAACGCCCGACCACCTCTACTTCAGGCGTTTCGGGCCGTGTCCTCGCCCTCACGTCTTTCTCCTCGTTCAGTGCGCGGCCGCGGCGGTGCGCCGCTCGACCAGCTCGGTCATCCGCGTGACGGTGCGGAAGTTGTCCAGCTTCAGCTCCTCGTTGGGGATCCGCGTGGCGAACGCCTTCTCGATGAACATGACCAGCTCCATCGCGAACAGCGAGTTCACGAAACCGAGGGCGAAGATGTCCTGTTCGTCGGTGAACGACAGGCTGGGGAACTTGGCCCCGATGAAGGCGCGGATCTCGCCGCGGACGTCCTGCGACATGGTGGATGCCTCTCTCGTAAAAGGAAGATGGTCTTCTTGAGGGCTGAGGGCCCGCGGCGGAGCGGGTAGTGGTTGTCGCGAGAAGTGGTTGTGAAAGCCACTTTCGCAACCTTCAACGTTGTGAAAGTGGCTTTCACAACACCGCTTTGCGGCAGGCCCCGATCGACCAGGCGACTGTGTCGCGAAAGCCACTTTCGGGGCATCAGACGTCGCGAAAGTGGCTTTCGCGACATACCCGCCACCGGTCGTCGGCCGCGGGTCAGCCGCTGTAGTTGTAGAAACCCTTGCCGCTCTTGCGGCCGTGCAGCCCGGCCGCGGTCATCTGCTTGAGCAGCGGGCAGGGGCGGTACTTGCTGTCGTTGAACTCGTCGTAGAGCACCTCGACGCTGTACAGGATCGTGTCGACGCCGATCAGGTCGGCGGTCTCGAGCGGGCCCATCGGGTGCCCGAAGCAGCCGCGGAAGACCTCGTCGACCGTCTCCGCGTCCGCGACCCCTTCGTGGACAAGGAAAGCGGCCTCGTTGACGGTGAGCATGAGCACGCGGTTGGAGACGAACCCGGAGGCGTCGTTGACCGGGATCGGCTTCTTCCCCATCGACAGCAGCAGTTCGCGCACGATGTCCTTCGTGGACTCGCTGGTGTGGTAGCCGGGGATGAACTCGCACGACGGCTTCATCGGCACGGGGTTCATGAAGTGGACACCCATCACCTTGTCCTGGCGCTGGGTGAGCGCGGCGACCTTGGTGATCGGGATGGCGGAGGTGTTGACGACGAACACGGTGTCGGCCTTGCAGGCCTCGTCGAGTTTCGGGTAGAGCCGGGACTTCAGGTCCCAGTTCTCGGTGATGTTCTCGATCACCACCTCGGCTTCGGCGAGGAGTTCGAGTTCGGTGCCGAAGGTGATCCGGCCGAGGACGGCGGCCGCGTCGATCTCCGGGCCGCCGAGCATGCGGCTCATCCGGCATTCGAGTTCGATCCGGTCGCGGGCGTCGGCCAGCTTGCCGGGGTCGACGTCGATGAGCACGGCCTCGTGCCCGCTAGTGGCGAGATTCTGCGCGACCCCGGTGCCCATCACACCGGCGCCGACGACTCCGACGAGGGTCATCGTTCCTCCTTGGCTGCGTTGCTCGTGGTCAGATCCAGCACGCCGTCGAGCCGGCCGTGGGCGGCCCGCACCGCCTCGGCGCCGCCGGGGTGCTCTTCGGCGAACAAGACGGTCGCGCCGAGCTCGGCGCCCAGACGGGCGGCCAGATCCCGGGCGGTGACGTCCAGGTCGCCTTCGATCAGGTAGACCGGCCGGGTCGACCGGGCGCCGAGGGCGACGTCGGCGGCGGCTTCGGTCGGCTCGATCCAGTAGCGGTCGCGTTGGAACGGATAACCGGGCAACGTGGTCTTCCGCGGGTCACGGCCGTCGTGATAGGCCCGCCAGTCGATGTCCGCCCCGGAGAGCCAGGCCCGGCCGAGCGCTTCGGTGAGCACGGCCGTGTCCTGGCGGGGGTCGGCCTCGCCGGGCAGGGTGGGTACCAGCAGCGACCACGAAGTCTGGGGGAAATCGGGGTGGCCGCGGAACATCGAGCCGAGCGACTGCCCGGCTCCCAGTTCCAGCAACACGGTATCCGGGGAAGTACTGGCAAGATGCTCGATCATCGCGGCGAAGCGCACGGGACGGCACATGTGCTCGGCCCAGTAGCCGGGATCCTTCAGTTGTTTGAGCGTGATCGGCGCGCCGGTGACGTTGGACAGGTAGGGCACTTCCGGCTCGCGCGGCGTGAGGTTCTTCCGCGCCCACGCGGTCAGTTCGGCCGCGGCGGGACGCAGGGCGCGCGAGTGGAAGGCGTGCGTGGTGCGCAGCGGCCGCGCCGGGACGCCGTGTTCGGCGAGCGCGGCGGCCAGCTTCTCGACTCCGTCGCCCGCGCCGGACACGACGATCATCCGCGGCCCGTTCACCGCGGCGACGTCGACGCCGAACGCGGTCACGTCGCCCACCAGTGCGGTGAGTTCGGCCGCGCCCAGCGGGATCGCGGCCATCGAGCCTTCGGGCAGCTTCTCGATCAGCTTCGCGCGGAAGGCCACCAGCGCGGTGGCCTCCTCCAGAGTGAGGGCGCCCGCGAGCGTCGCGGCGGCGAACTCGCCGACGCTGTACCCGGCGAGCACCGAGGGCTGGAGACCCCAGGCGCGCAGCAGGCGGCCGAGCGCGTAGCCGAGGGTGAACACGGCGGGCTGGGTGACCGACGGCGCCGCGTCCTCGGCGTCGGTGGCGCGGCCCAGCAGCCGGGCCAGGTCCCCGCCGTCGGAACCGCGGTCCCCGTGCAGGCTCGCGGTCGGGTCCGTGCCGAGGTGAGTCTTGAACAGCGCGGCGCATTCGTCGACGGCGGCCTTGAACTCCGGCTCGCTGTCGTACAGGCCGCCCGCCATGCCCCGGTACTGCTCGCCGACCCCGGCCAGCAGGAAGGCCGCCTTGCGCGGCTTCGAGTCCGCTTCGGCGATCACCCGGGTCTCGGACGCGAACGCGTCGGCGGCGTCGTCCACCGAGGACACGACCGTCATGCGCCGGTGCTCGAAAGCCTTCCGGCCGTTGTGCAGCGTGTAGGCCACGTCCGCCAGATCCGTCCACTCAGGACGGTGCGCGGCGAGCCTGCCGGTCATCGCGTCGGCCGCTTCCGGGGTCCGCGCGGACCACGCGAGCAGTTGATGCGGCCGGGCGGACGGACGCTCCGGGCGGTCCTCCGGCGCTTCCTCGATGACGACGTGGGCGTCGGTGCCGCCGAAACCGTACGCGCTGACCCCGGCCAGCCGAGGACGCTCACTGCGCGGCCAGTCGCCCAGTTCCGTCTGCACGACGAGCTTGTCACCACTGTGGGCCAGCTGCGGGTTCGGCTTCTCGAAGTTGACCGCGGGCGGCAGCTTCTCGTGGTGCAGCGCCAGCGCGGCCTTGATCAGCCGGGCGATGCCACCCGCCTGGTTGATGTGCCCGAGGTTCGCGTCGATCGAGCCGAGCGTGATCCGCTCGACCTCGTCGACGTCGAAGATCTTCTGCAGCGCGGAGATCTCGGCGACGTCACCGAACGGAGTGCCCAAAGTGGACACTTCGATGTGGTCGATCTCGCCGGGTTCGACGTCGGCGGCGGCCATCGCCTCGGCGACGACGGCGGCCTGACCGGGCACGCCCGGCAGATTGAACCCTTGCCGCGCGCGGTTGCCCTCGTGGTGGATGGCCCAGCCGCGGATCACCGCGTAGACCCGGTCGCCGTCGGCGAGCGCGTCCTCCAGCCGCCGCAACACGACGACGCCGAGCCCGTTGCCGGGCACCTTGCCGTTGGCTCCGGCGTCGAGGATCCGGTTGATCCCGTCGGGGGCGAACCGGCTGCCCTCGCGGTAGAGATAGCCCGGCTCCTGCGGCACGACAACGGAAACCGAGCCGGAGACCACCAGGTCGGACTCGCCGGTGAGCAGGCTGGAGCAGCCCTGCGCGACGGCGGCGAGCGCGGTCGAGCTACAACTCTGGACGCTGACCGACGGACCGGTCAGGTCGAGCGCGTACGACAGCCGGGACGCGATCAGGTCCTTCTCGTTCTGCAGGATCGGCTGGTCCGGTCCGACGGTCAGCGCGGTGACGTCGTTGGACAGCAGGTTCGACAGGAGATACGTGCTCGGGGCACCGCCCGCGAACACCCCGGCCAGGCCCTCGATCCGGTCCGGGTCGACGCCCGCGTCCTCCAGCGCGTGCCACGCGCATTCGAGGAACAGCCGGTGCTGCGGGTCGAGCAGTTCGGCGTCGCTCCGGTTGTAGCCGAAGAAGTCGGCGTCGAAGCGGTCGATCCCGGGGAGCAGGCCCGCGGCGGGGACGAACGCGGGGTCGTCGGCCACTTCGGCGGGGACGCCCGCGGCGAGCAGCTCGTCGCGGGTCATCCGGGTGATGCCGTCGCGGCCGGCGCACAGGTCGGCCCAGAACTTGCCGATGTCGGGCGCGCCGGGGAAGTTCCCGGCCATGCCGACGATCGCGATGTCGTCGCCGGTGTCCCGTTCTCGCGTGGTCATGGGGTGGTTCACCTTCCGGTCCGGCTCGGGCGCTTGCGGAGCTTCGCGGTGCGGGCGCGGCGGCGTTCGCCGCGGGCGGAGACGTCTTCGGCGGGTTCGGCGGCCGCCTGCGGAGCGCCGGGTTCACCGAGGAGCGTGACGAACTCGGCGATGGTCGGTTTCTCGAACAGGCTCGCCGGGGCCAGTTCGACGCCGAACTCCTTGGCGACGCGGCCGATCAGCACCAGGCCGATCAGCGACGTGCCGCCGAGGTCGAAGAACGGGTCGTGCACGCCGACCTCCTCCAGGCCGAGGCAGTCGCACCAGGCGGCGGCGACCCGCACCTCCGCCGGGGTGCGCGGGGCGACGTACGCGGTGCGCAGCTCGGGGCGCGGGTACCGCTCGCCGGTGGGGATGGCGGCGTCGGCGCCGACCAGCGCGTCGACCGATCCCATCCGGGCCAGCGCGGCCAGCACGTCGGTCAGCGGGAGCGGCAGCACGGTCACCAGCGGCTCGCCGGAGGCGACGATCCGCGAGAGCAGCTCGGTGCCTTCCTCGGCGCCGATGCCGAACTCCTCGCGGAACTTGCGGGAGCCTTCCTGCGCTTCGGCGGACCCCGAGAGCCCGGACGCCGTCCAGGCGTCCAGCTGCCAGGGACCCCACGCGACCGACACGACCTGCTTCGCCGGACCGCGCCCGCCCGCCGAGGCCGAGGCGACCCCGTCGAGGAAGGCGTTGGCCGCGGAGTAGTCGATCTCGCCGACACCGACGGTGAGCGTCACCGTCGAGGAGTACAGGACCAGCAGGTCGACCGGTTCGACGCGCAGCGCGTCGGTCAGAGCCAGGGTTCCGTCGATCTTCGGCGCCAGCACCGCGGCCGCCTGCTCGCGGGTCTTGTTCTGCAGCAGACCGCCACCGGCGATCCCGGCCGCGTGCACCACGCCGTCGAGGTAACCGAAATAGCCGCGGACCTCCGCCAGCAGCGCGGCGGCCTCGCCGGGGGCGCTGACGTCGGCTCGCAGGGTCAGGACGTCGGCGCCGAGGGCGCGCAGGTCCCGGACCGCCAGCAGTACTTCGCTCGTGCGGTCGTCGACGCCGTGGTCGCGGATCCAGTCGTCCCAGGTCTCCTCCGGCGGCAGCTCGGACCGGCCCGCCAGGGCGAGGTTCACGCCCAGCGGCGCGAGGCGCTTGGCCAGCGCGAGACCGAGGACACCGAGACCGCCGGTGATCAGGTAGGTCCCGCCGGGCTTCCAGGCCAGCGAGTCTTCGGTCTCGGGCAGCTCGACGACGTCGAAGCCGCGCAGCCAGCGCCTTCCGCCGCGCCAGGCGGCGACGGCGACCCCGTCGACGGTGTCCACTGTGGACGCCGCGAGCAGGTCGAGCTCATGCAGGGCTTGGGCTGTCTTGTCGCCGGTGCGGTCGAAGTCCGCGTACTGCGCGTGGACCAGCGGGTACTCGGCGGCGATCGCGTCGGACGTGGCGGCGATGGTCGGGGCGAAGGCGTCGGTGGCGTCCCCACCAAGGACGTCGAAGCCGTTGTGTCCCAAAGCGAGCAGGTCGACCCGGCGCCCGGCGCATTCGGCGCCGATGGCCTTGCCGAGCTCCAGGAGGCTGTAGAAGCCGGATTCGATTCCGCTGGCGGTGAGCCCGAGGGCGTGCACGATCCGCAGCGGCCCCTCCCCGGCGAGCGCCTGACGATCCACATCGGCAGCGACCGTGACGCGATGCCCGGCGGCCTCCGCCGCGGCCGCGAAGCTGTCAGCGAACGCGCCCGGCTCGGCGAACAGGACCAGGTCGCCCGGCGTCGCGGGTACTCGCCGGGTGCTGTCGCGGCGCCAGGTCGGCGTGTGCGCGGCCAGACCGTCGCGGACCGGCGTCTCCGGCTGCGGCTCACCGGCGGACATCTGCGACAGCGACCAGCCGCCACCGCGAGAAGCGACCTCGGGCCAGTAGCGGGTGCGCTGGAAGCGGTAGCCGGGCAGCGAGACGAACCGGCGGTCCGGTCCGGCGCCGTCCGCCCAGCCGATCTGGACTCCGTGCTCCCAGAGCGCGCCCAGCGCGGTCAGCCAGGCCTGTCGTCCGATACCCGCAGCCGGCTCCGGCAGCAGCGAGACCACCGGCGTCTGCGGCAGGTAGCGGCCGGCCGCTTCGGCGCCGTCGTCGCCGAGTCCGGCTTCGACCAGGACTCCGGCGTACTTGGCCAGCGCCAGCAGGCCGTCTTCGAAGCGGTCGTCCGCGATCCGCCAGTGCGCCGGATCGGCGGCCTCGGCGGCGGTGAGCACCGTGCCGGTGCGCGGCGAGATCACCGGCACCGCCGGGGTTCCCGCTTGTGGGACGGGTCCGCCGAGCGCGAGTTCGAGGCCTTCGGCGAGGCCGAACAGCCCGCCCGCGACGGCGGCGACGCATTCGCCGGTCCCGCGTCCGAGCACCACGGCCGGTTCGAGGCCCCACGCGGCCAGCAGCCGGGTGAAGGCGTACTCGACGGCGAAGACCACGGCCCGCTCGTCGGCCTCGGCCGTGCCGTAGAGCGCGCCGAGCAGGTCGGCACGGCCGTCCAGCAGGGCCGCGCATTCGTCGATCGCGGCACGGAACGCGAGTTCGGTGCGGTACAGCTCGTCGGTGGTGCCCTGCCACGCGCCACGGGTACCGGGCAGCAGAAGACCGAAGCGCCGCTTGTCGGTGACGACCGAACCGCCGGTGACCGCCTTCAGCGCGGTGACGGCGTCGGCGTGGTCGCGCACCAGCACGGCCTTGCGCAGCGGAAGGGCGCTACGTCCGGCCTGGGTGGTGAAGGCGATGTCGGCCAGTTCTCCGGTCAGGTTCTCGGCCAGCGCTTCGGCATTGGCACGCAGTCCGGCTTCACTCTGGCCGGAGACCGTGAGCAGCTGCCATTCGACGCCGGGAGTGGCCGTCGGCGCGGGTGCGGCCTGGTCGAGGACGAAGTGCACGTTGGACCCGGACCAGCCGAAGGAGCTGACACCCGCGCGCAGCACCCCGGCGGCGTTGGCCGGGAAGGGCCGCGCCTCGGGGACCGGGCGGACCGTGCCGTCCACGGTGACCACCGAGTTCGGGGTGCTCATGTGCAGGTTGCCGGGCAGGGTGCCGTTTTCCAGCGACAGCACGGTTTTGATCAGGCCGGCCATTCCCGCCGCGGCGAGGGTGTGGCCGACGTTGGTCTTGACCGCGCCGACGTAGAGCGGCTCGGGAGCGTTCCGCTCGCCGAAGATCTCGCCGAGCGCGGTGAACTCGATCGCGTCACCGAGCTGGGTGCCGGAGCCGTGCGCCTCGACGTAGCCGACCTCGTCGGGGGCCACCCCGGCGTCGGCGAGCGCCGCGCGGATGACCGCGTTCTGCGCCGCCCGGTTGGGCGCGGTGAGCCCGTTGCTGCGGCCGTCCTGGTTGGTCGCGGTGCCGCGGATGACCGCGCGCGTCCTTCTGCCCTGGCCGACCTCGCCCGCCCGGCGGAGCACGACGACGCCGCCGCCCTCGCCGATGACGTAGCCGTCGGCGCTCTCGTCGAAGGTCTTGGTGCGGCCGTCGGCGGCGAGCATGCTCATCTTGCAGGACTGGATGAAGACGTCCGGGTTGATCATCGCCGACGCGGCGCCGACGATCGCGATGTCGCATTCGCCGCGCCGCAGGCTCTGCACGGCCAGGTGCGCCGCGCTCAGCGCCGACGAGCAGGCCGTGTCGACGGTGAGGCAGGGCCCGCGCAGGTCGAGCAGATGCGCGATGCGCCCGGCGGCGGCGGAAAGCGAGCTGCCGAGCCCGAAGTAGGGGTCGTCGGCCGCGTCCATACCGTCGGCTTCGAGCTGCCGCATGCTGTACTGCATGGTGTCGATCAGCCCGGCGAACACGCCGGTGCGGCTGCCGCGCAGTTCGTCGGCGGTGAGCCCGGCGTCCTCGATGCCTTCCCACACCAGCTCCATGAGCAGGCGGAAGGTCGGGTCGAGCCGCCGCGCTTCCTGCGGCGAAAGGCCGAAGAACGCCGCGTCCCAGCCCGCGATGTCGTCGACGAACGCGCCTTGCTGCGTGTACGCCTTACCCGGCGCGGTGCGGTCGGGGTCGTAGTAGTCGGCGGCGGTCCACCGGTCCGGCGGCACCTCGCGCACGAGATCCTTGCCCTGGACGAGGTTCTGCCAGAACTTCTCGGGAGTGTCGCTGCCGCCGGCGAAGCGGCAGGAGAGGCCGACGACGGCGACGTCCTGGCCCGCGGCGGCCGGTCCGGCGACGACGGTCCGCGTCTCCCGCTCGGCCGGGGTCAACGCGGCCAGCAGCTGCGCGGCGAGCGCAGCCGGGGTCGCGTGGTCGAACACCATCGTCGGCGGGAGCGCCAGCCCGGTCTCGGTGTTGATCCGGCCGCGCAGTTCGATGGCGGTGAGCGAATCGATGCCCAGCTTGGTGAACTGCTGCCCGGCCGGGACGCCGTCGGTGTGCCCGAGCACGGCGGCCGTGTGGGTCAGGACCAGTTCGGTGATGACCCGTTCGCGTTCGGCCTCGGGCAGCCCGGCGAGGCGGGTCCGCCACGCGTCGGCCGCTTCGGCACCTTCGGCCGCTTGAGCGGCTTCGGCCTCGGCGATCGCGATGACCTCGGGGAGGTCTGCCAGCAGCGGGCTCGGTCGCAAGGCCGCGAACGGCGGGGCGAACTTCTCCCACGTCAGCTCGGCGACGGTCAGCGCGGTCTCGTCGCGGTCCAGTGCCTGGCCGAGCGCGACCAGACCGGTCTCCGGCGCCATGGCCGGGACGCCGAGTCCGCTGAGCAGTTCGTCGAGGTCCGCGCCGACGCCCATGCCGACGCGGCCCCAGCGGCCCCACGCGATCGACGTCGCGGGCAGACCAATGGCGCGGCGCCGTTGCGCGACGGCTTCGAGGTACGCGTTCGAGGCGCCGTAAGCGCTCTGGACCGCGTTGCCGATGGAGGCGGCGATCGAGGAGAACAGGACGAAGGCGTCGAGGTCGAGTCCCTCGGTCAGCTCTTCGAGGTTGCGCGTCCCGGCGACCTTCGGGCGGAGGACGTCGGCGTAGCGCGTGCGGTCCATCGATTCGATGAGGCCGAGTTCGAGCACGCCGGCGAGGTGGAACACCGCACGGAGGTCGTCGCGGATCGGCTCGATGACGGCCGCGAGGGCGTCCTTGTCGGCGACGTCGCAGGCGGCGATGGTGATGCGATCCCCGGCCAATTCCGCCGCGCCGGGAGCGTCTTGTCCCTGACGTGAAACGAGAACGACGTGTTCGGCGCCGTGCTCGACCAGCCAGTGGGTGACGATCCCGCCGAGTCCGCCGGTACCGCCGGTGACGAGCACGGTGCCGCGCGGCTGCCAGGACCGCTTCGGCTCGGTGGCCTCGGCGTGGGCGAGCCGCCTGCCGAACGCGCCGGTGGCCCGGACGGCGACCTGGTCCTCGCCGCGAGGTCCGGTGAGGACGCCGCGCAGCAGGGCCACGGTCCTCTCCCCCGGCTCGGCCGGGACGTCGACGAGACCGCCCCACGCCTGCGGGTTCTCCAGCGCGGCCGCGCGGCCGAAGCCCCACAGTTGCGCCTGGGCGGGCGAGTCGGGGGCGTCGTGGGCGCCGGTCGAGACCGCGCCGCGGGTGAGCGTCCACAGTGGACCTTGCGGCGCGCGGGCGGCCAGCTCGCGGACCAGCGTCATCGTGGCTTCGGCACCGAAGGACAGCCCATCGGTTTCGGTCTCGTCGAGGGCCAGCAGGGACAGGATTCCGTCGAAGGACTCGTCGGGCAGGTCCACCCTGTCGGGGTGCTCCACGACCAGCCGCCGCACCTCGGCACCGGCCAAGGTCTCAAAGGCGGTCTCGACCCACGGGTGCTCCCGGCCGGAGGTGACCAGCAGCCAACGGCCGGTGGCCGTGGTCGTCGCGGGGGTGAAGGGCTGCCAGCGGACGTGGTAGGCCAGCGACGTCGCTTCGGCCGCCAGCGACCGCGCGCGACGGTAGCGCGACAGCGCGGGCAGAACCGTGCCGAGCGGCGCTTCGACGTCGGACAGTTTCAGTTCGGCGGCGAACTCGCCGACGTCGCCGGATTCGACGACCGACCAGAACCGGCCGTCCTCGGCGGCGACCATGTCGGCGCCCGGGTCTTCCAGCCAGAAACGCTTGCGCTGGAACGGATAGGTCGGCAGCGTGACGATCCGGGCGCCGCTGCCGCCGAGGTAGGCGGACCAGTCGACGCGGGCGCCGTGGGCGTGGATCAGGCCCAGCGCGGTGACGAGCGTGGCGGCCTGGTCGCGGTCCTTACGCTGGGCCGCGGCGAAAACGGCGCCATCAGGGAGGACAGAGCGGCCCATCGGAGTGAGAGCCGCGTCCGGGCCGAGTTCGAGGAACGTGGTGACGCCTTGGCCGTGCAGGGTTTCCACCGCGTCGGCGAACCGGACGGTGCCGCGGACGTGCTCGGCCCAGTACTCCGGATCGGTGAGCCGGTCGGCGGTCTCGCCGGTCAGCGTCGAGACGACCGGGATCGTGGGCTCACGGTAGGTCAAAGTTCGCGCGACGGCGGCGAACTCGGCGAGCATCGGGTCCATCAGCGCCGAGTGGAAGGCGTGGGACACGGAGAGCCGGGTCGTGCGGCGGCCCGGGAAGCGTTCGGCGACCGCGGCGGTCGCCGCCTCGGCGCCGGACAGGACGACCGCGCGCGGGCCGTTGACCGCCGCGAGGGCGACGTCGTCGGACACGTACGGGCGGACCTCGTCCTCGGTCGCCTCCAGCGCGATCATCGCGCCGCCCTCGGGCAGCGCCTGCATCAACCGGCCGCGAGCGGCGACCAGGCGAGCGGCGTCCTCCAGGGAAAGCACCCCGGCGACGTGGGCGGCCGCGATCTCGCCGACCGAATGCCCGGCGAGGAAGTCGGGGCTGACACCCCAGGACGTGACGAGCCGGAACAGCGCGACCTCGAAAGCGAACAGCGCGGGCTGGGCGAACTCGGTGCGGTCGAGCCGGGCGGCGTCGGCGCCGAACACGACGTCCCGGACGCCGGGCAGGTGCGCGCAGGCTTCGTCGAAGGCCTGCGCGAACACCGGGAAGCATTCGTGGAGACGGCGGCCCATGCCGAGCCGCTGCGAGCCCTGGCCGGTGAACAGCACGGCCAGGCGTCCGGCGGTGTCGCTGCCGGTGACCGAGCCCGCTTCGCCGCCCGCGAGGGCGCGGAGACCGGCGGCCAGTTCGGCGCGGTCCGCCCCGGTCACGACGGCGCGATGCTCCATCCCGGCGCGAGTGGTGGCGAGGGAAAGCGCGACGTCGACCGGCTCGGCGCCGGATTCGTCCACAGTGGACAGGAGAGCGGCGGCCTGTGCGCGGACGGCGGCGGGAGAAGCACCGGACAGCACGTACGGAACCACCGGCGGAGCCACGATCTCGCGGTCCGCGGCGGCTTCGTCGGAGGGCTGCTCCAGGATGACGTGCGCGTTGGTGCCGCTGATCCCGAACGACGACACCCCCGCGCGGCGCGGGCGGTCCGTCGCGGTCCAGGGCCGGGCCTCGCCGAGCAGCTCGACCGACCCGGCCGACCAGTCCACATGCGGGGACGGCGCGTCGACGTGCAGGGTCGCGGGCAGCGTGGCGTGCCGCATCGCCTCGACCAGTTTGACGATGCCGGCGAGCCCGGCGGCGGCCTGGGTGTGGCCGATGTTGGACTTCACCGAACCCAGCCACAGCGGCGTTTCCCGGTCGCGGCCGTAAGTGGCCAGCAGGGCTTGCGCCTCGATCGGGTCGCCCAGCGCGGTCCCGGTGCCGTGCGCCTCGACGACGTCCACTGTGGACGCTTCGACGCCGGCGTTCGCCAGCGCGGCGCGGATCACGCGTTGCTGCGACGGGCCGTTCGGGGCGGTCAGGCCACTGGAGGCCCCATCGGAGTTGACCGCGCTGCCGCGAACCAGCGCGAGGACCGGGTGGCCGTTTCGGCGGGCGTCCGAGAGGCGTTCCAGCACCAGCATCCCGGCGCCTTCGGCCCAGTTCGTGCCGTCGGCGGCGGCCGCGAACGGCTTGCAGCGCCCGTCCGGCGCGAGCCCCCGCTGCCGCGAGAACTCGACGAACGCGCCCGGCGTCGCCATCACCGTGACGCCGCCGGCCAGCGCCAGCGAGCACTCCCCCGACCGCAGCGCGCGAGCGGCGAGGTGGACCGCGACCAGCGAAGACGAACACGCCGTGTCGATCGACACCGACGGCCCTTCGAGGCCGAGCGCGTAGGAGACGCGGCCGGACACCACGCTGCCGGAGGTTCCGATGCCGAGGTAGCCCTCGTGTTCTTCGGGCAGCGCGGTCAGCCGCGACGCGTAGTCGGTGAACCCGACACCCGCGAACACCCCGGTCGCGCTGCCCTTGAGCGACAGCGGATCGATCCCGGCCCGTTCGACGGCCTCCCACGCCGTCTCCAGCATGAGCCGCTGCTGCGGGTCGGTCGCCTCGGCCTCCCGGGGCGAGATGCCGAACAGCTCGTTGTCGAACTCCGCCGCGTCGTGCAGGAAGCCGCCCTCACGGACGTAGCTGGTGCCGGGGACGGACGGGTCGAGGTCGTGGATCGCGTCGGTGTCCCAGCCGCGGTCGGCCGGGAACGGCGAGATCGCGTCCCCGCCGCCGTCGACCAGTTCCCACAGCTGTTCCGGGGTGCGGACACCGCCGGGGAACCGACAGCTCATCGCGACGATCGCGATGGGCTCGGTCTCCTTCTCCCGCGCGTCCGCCAGCTCGCGGCGGCTTTCCCGCAGGTCGGCCGCCATCCGCTTGAGGTAGTCGACGTACTGCTCTTCCGAAGGCATGTCACGGCTCCTGAATGGATGGGGGTCTCAGCGCGGGCCGAACTCGTCGTCGATCAGCGCGAGGAGGTCGTCGGGGGACGCGGCTTCGAAGTCCGCCTGCGCGGGCCGTTTCGCCGCCCAGGCGGAAACCAGCCGTCGCAGCCGTCCGTCAATCTCCGCGTCGCCGGGGTCGGCCCCGTCGAGCAGCGCTTCGAGCCGGGTGATCTGTTCGGTCACCGCGGCGCCCGCGCCGGTCTCGGGGGCGAGTTCGGTCTGGAGGTACTTGGCCAGCGCGTCGGGCGCCGGGTAGTCGAAGACGACCGTCGTGGGCAGGGTGAGACCGGTCGCGGCGGCCAGCGCGGTCCGGAACTCGACCGCGGTGAGCGAGTCGAACCCGAGGTCGAGGAAGCCGCGGCCGGGGGCGATCGCGGCCGCCCCGGCGTGGCCGAGGACGGCGGCGGCCTGTCCGCGCACCAGGTCGAGCAGCGCGCGTTCCTGTTCGGATTCGGCCAGCCCGGTGAGCTTGAGCCGCAGCGCGCCGGC
>NZ_NMQT01000116.1 GCF_002234405.1 Amycolatopsis thailandensis
GCCTAGCGCAGTGAAGGGGGCCTTCACGTACTTGCCGGAGATCAGGCGGCGGCGGGTTCCGGGGTCCTGGTGAACAGGCCGACACCACCGTGCGACAGCCGCTGCGGGCCGTCCAGCTTGCCGTTGCGCAGCGCCCAGGACTCGAACAGCCAGGTGAACAGCGGCGGGATGCTGGAGAGCAGCGCGAGGATCAGGGTCTTCGGGCGCCAGCCGAGCGGCTTCGCCACGGACAGGGAGACCAGCACGTAGAGGACGAACACGACGCCGTGCACCATGCCGAGGACGGGAACGCCGCCTTCGCCGAGCTTGACGGCGTACTTGAGGAACATCCCGACCAGCAGCCCGGCCCACGAAAGGGCTTCGGCTACCGCGGCCACGCGGAATACTAGAGCGGCCTTGCTGGACACTTTCTCCTCCTGTGGGGTCTCACCACTACGTGTACATACATGACTACGTCCGACGAGCACTGTCCAAGGCGGACTCGCCAGGGACGTCAACAGCGCTGTCGGACGTGGTAATACCAGTGTGAGGCGTGACGGCCCTCACCGGAACACCGGGGGTCGTGATGCTGCTCACGACCCCCGGTGCGAACCGGTCTAAACCACTCGGATCACCCCGCGCAGGGCGATTTCGGCGCGCCATCCGGGCCGGTCGCCCAAGTGGCCTTCGTCTCATCGCCGGTGAGCCTGAAGTCCAATGTGGTCCCTCGTGTCAGCTGTTCCAGGCCGACGTAGGCCCGCTGCGAACCGGATCCCAGCCCTTGGACGTACTGCAGCTTCGACGCGTCGGCGCCGTCGGCCTTGATCGTGATGTCGCGGCCGTTCTCCAAGTGCACCACCGACTTCTCGAAGCGCGGCGCGTTGAGCAGGAACTGCCCGGTGCCCGGCACCGCCGGATACAACCCCAGCGCGCTGAAGACGTACCACGCGGACATGGTCCCGAGGTCGTCGTTACCGGTGACACCGTTGGGCGCGTTGGTGAACAACGTGTGCGCCGCGCGGACGACGGCCGAGGTCTTCCACGGCTGCCCGGTCAGCGTGTACATCCAGGGCGAGTGCAGATCCGGCTCGTTGTTCGGGTTGTAGCGGAACTGGTTGTAGTAGTTGTACGGCCCGACGACCCATTCCTCGCGCACGGTCTTAGCCGGGTCCTTGACCAGATCGGAGTAGGCGAAGAAGTCGTCGAGGCGTTTGCCCACGTTCTCCTTGCCGCCCATGCGCTCGACCAGACCGGGCACGTCCTGCTGGGTCAGCCACTGGTACTGCCACGACGTGCCTTCGTGGAACCCGTCCGGGCTCTGCGGGGTGTACGGCTTGCCCGCCGGGCTGAACCAGTCGCCACCGGTGACCTTGGGGCGGTAGAAACCGGTGAAGCCGCGGTCGGTCACC
The DNA here is from genome assembly GCF_002234405.1 of Amycolatopsis thailandensis. GTDB lineage: Bacteria > Actinomycetota > Actinomycetes > Mycobacteriales > Pseudonocardiaceae > Amycolatopsis > Amycolatopsis thailandensis. Next base: position 1,389 of record NZ_NMQT01000116.1, read on the forward strand.
GACGAGTCCCACAGCGTCCGGTAGCTGCGTCCCTTGTCGGACAGGGCTTTCGCGTCGTCCTTCTTGCCGAGACCGGCGGCCATGATGGACAGTGAGCAGTCCGCGAGCGCGTATTCCAACGTGGCCGAAGCGCCATGGTTCGGGTCGGTGTCCTGCCCCTTCTTCGGGAAGTCCTTGTCGTACTGGACGAACCCGTCCTTCTGGTAGCTCGCGTTCCCCGAACGGCCCTGGAACGGCGAAGACGCGGGCGGGATCTCCCGCGAGTTCTGCAGAAGTGCCTGGTACGCCCTGAACTCCTGGCCGGACAGCGCGCCGAAACGCCACAGGTCGACCAGGAACGGGGTGACCGGGTCGCCGGTCATCGTGTTCGTCTCCTGGTTCGCGTACGCCCAGCGCGGCAGCCAGCCGCCCTGATCGTGGATGGCGAGCACGGATTTCGCGACGTCCTTGGCCCGTGACGGCCGCAGGAGGGCGAGCAGCTGGTTCTGCGTGCGATAGGTGTCCCACAACGAGAAGAACTCGTAGTACGTCCAGCCCAGCGCGCGGTGGATCTCGTCGTCGAACCCGCGGTAGCGGCCGTCGGCGTCGTTGCCGGTCAGCGGCTGCAGAAGCGCGTGATAGAGCGAGGTGTAGAACACCGTGCGGTCGTCCTTCGCCGCACCCTTGATGTCCACTGAGGACAGTTCCTTGCGCCAAGCCCGCTGGGCGCCGTCGCGGACCGCGTCGAACGAGCGGCTCTTCTCTGACGCCAGATTGAGCTTGGCGCCGAAAGCGTCGACGTGGGAGATCGCCGTCGTCGCGGTGACCTGCCCGCCGCCGAAGGTCAGCCAAGCACCCCGCAGGCCTTCACCGCCGGCGGACTCCTTCTTCCCCGGCGTGCCACCCGTCGGCGACCAGGTGCCGAAAGACTTGAACGGCTTGTCGAACGTCGTGGTGAACCAGGTCTTGTACGGTTTCCCGCCGCAGAAAGCCTGCGACTCGACCATTCCTTCGACAGTCCGGTCCCCGACGACGCGGATCTGGCTCGCCGTCACGGGTTCCTTGTCGTTGGCCTGGCCGACGTTGACGAACACGTTGGCGTCGCCGGACTTCGAGAAGGTGTAGCGCTCGACGCCGGTCCGCGTGGTCGCGGTGGTCTCCGCGTCGACGCCGCCGTAGCCGGTGAGCCGGACCTTGTAATAGCCCGGCTTCCCGACCTCGCCCTCGTGCGTGTACGGCGAGGCGTACTTCTTGTGGTCGAAGGTGTCCGGTTTCGTGGTGTCGAACGCCGCGCCGGGCCCGACCGCGCCGGTGGTGGGCAGGGACGACACGAGACCGCCCTGCTCCCAGCAACCCGCGCCGGACAGGAAGAAGTGCCCGAAGCCGCGGATCGCGGTGTCGTCGTAGCGGTATCCGGCGTAATGCGAGGAGATCGGGCTGACCTGCGTCATCCCGAAGGGCGCCGAGGCGCCGGGGAAGGTGTTGCCGTCGTCCTTGGTGCCGATGAAGGTGTTGACCGCGTCCACGGGGTCGCCACCGGGTGCCGCCGCCGCGACGGGCGTGAAAAGCCCGGCGGGGACGACAAGCGCGGTGAGCAACCCGGCGACGCGGGTCGAAGTGTGTGCAGGCATGGGAAAGGCCGCCTCCTGACAACGTTGTCGCTGCCTGCTCACCTTCGACAAGAACAGACCACCCGGTCAAGAGGTCCGTCAAACCCTGTCCGATTCCGGACAAGGACCACGCGAAAGGCGGAGCGGAGGCATCGGCCGTAACGGTTCAACCTCGGAAAGCGTCTCCAGGGCAAACCAGGCATTGACATCACCACTTCACTCGCGTTTCAATTCCCGCCACTATGACAACGTTGTCTTCCAGCGGACCGGACAACGTCCACCGCACCACCAGCCGACGGGCCACGATGAGCGACGTGGCCCGGCTCGCGGGCGTGAGCATCAAGACCGTCTCGCGGGTAGTGAACGACGAGCCCGCCGTCCATCCGGACACCGCGGAGCGCGTCATGGCGGCGATCGAGCAGCTCGGGTTCCGGCGCAACCTCGGCGCGCGGAACCTCCGGCGCGGCTCGACGACCGGGACGATCGGCCTGATCGTCGAAGACGTCGGAAACCCCTTCTATTCGGAGCTCAACCGTGCCGTCGAACGGATCGCGACCTCGTTCGGCCGCCAGGTGCTGACCGGTTCGTCGGAGGAGAACTCCGACCGCGAACGCGAACTGGTGCTGGAGTTCTGCTCCCGCCGCGTCGACGGGATCCTCGTCGTCCCGGCCGGGATGCAGCACGGGTACCTCGTCCCCGAGATGCGCGCCGGCACGCCGGTGGTGTTCCTCGACCGGCCCGCCGGCGACATCGTGGCCGACACGGTGCTGGTCGACAACATCGGCGGCACCGTCGAAGCGGTCGCCCAGCTGGTGAAACACGGGCACCGCCGGATCGCGTTCCTCGCCGACAGCCCGGACATCTTCACCGCGGGCGAACGCCTGCGCGGGTTCCGGGAAGGCTGCGTCCGCAACGGGATCCCGTACGACGAGAGCCTCGTCGTGATGCGGACCCCGACGGCCGAGAGCGTCGGCGACGCCGTGCGCCGGCTGCTCACCGGGCCGAACCCGGCCACCGCCGTCATCGCGGGCAACAACCGGGTCGCCGTGCACCTGCTGCGCGCGCTGGCGCACGCCGACCGGCGTCCCGCGATGATCAGCTTCGACGACTTCGAACTGGCGGATCTGCTGGATCCGCCGGTCTCCGTGATCGCGCACGACGTGAGCGCACTGGGCCGGGCGGCCGCGGAACTGCTGTTCGCCCGGGTCCAGGGAGATCAATCCGCACCGAGAAAGGTAGTTCTGCCCGTGCATCTCGTAGCCCGCGGTTCCGGGGAGGTCGCCCCTTCATGAGCGGTCACCTCGAACCGATCCGCCTGCCGGCGAACCAGCCGCCGCAGTTCTACCGCGGCGGCGACGCCATCGCCGCGCTGCGGGGCGCCACCTCCGAGTCCAAGTTCGGGCCCGAAGACTGGGTCGGCTCGGCCACCACGATGTTCGGCCAGGAGACCAACGGCCTGACCAAGCTCCCCAGCGGGGTCTGGCTGCGCGACGCCGTCCGCGAGAACCCTTCCGCGTGGCTCGGCGCCAAGCACGTCGAGGCACTCGGCGATTCGACCGGCCTCCTGGTGAAGCTGCTCGACGCGGGGCAGCGCCTGCCGGTGCACTTCCACCCGTCGGACTCGTTCGCCCGGCGGCATTTCGACTCGCACTTCGGCAAGACCGAGGCGTGGATCGTGGTCGGCACCTACGGCGACGACCCCCGCGTCTACCCGGGCTTCAAGGAGACCGTCGACAAAGCGACGGTCAACGAATGGGCCCGCAGCCAGGACGCGCCCGCCATGCTCGAAGCGCTGAACAGCGTCGCGGTCACCCCCGGCGACACGGTCTACATCCCCGCCGGGCTGCCGCACGCGATCGGCGAAGGCGTGTTCGTCGTCGAACTCCAGCAGCCGACCGACTTCTCGCTGACCCTGGAATGGCGTGACTTCCTGGCGAACCCGGAGAAGGCGCACCTCGGGATCGGCTTCGAAACCGCCATCGAAACGCTGGACACCTCGGGCTGGGACGAGGAACGCCTCGGCTCGATCGTGAAACGCACCGCGGGCGACACAGCGTCCACTGTGGACCTGCTCGCCGACGGCAGTGACGCGTTCTTCCGCGCGGATCAGCTCCGTCCCGCTGTTTCCGGCACGTCGACAACGTTGTCACTCGACCCGTCGTTCGCGGTGCTGGTCGTCATGGACGGTTCGGGCACGCTCCGGACCGAACACGGCGGCGAGTACGCGCTGCGCAAGGGCGAGACCTACGTGGTCCCGCACGACGCCGGTCAGGCAAGCGTGGAGGGCGACGTCACCGTCATCCGCTGCCGTCCGCCGGCCCCCGAGAAGAGGGAGCGATCGTGAGCGAACTCCTGCTCGACGCCCAGAACCTGGTGAAGCGGTACGGCTCGGTCGAGGCCCTGCGCGGCGCGTCCTTCCAGGCCCGCGCCGGTGAGGTCACCGCGCTGATCGGCGACAACGGCGCCGGGAAGTCCACCTTGGTCAAATGCCTGTCCGGCGCGGAGCAGCCGACGTCGGGCAAGATCCTGCTCGACGGCTCCGAGGCACACCTGGACTCCCCCACCACGGCCCGGAAGATGGGGATCGAAACGGTGTACCAGGACCTCGCGGTCGCGCCGGAACTGGACCCGGCCGCGAACCTGTTCCTCGGCAGGGAGATCCACCGCAAGGGGATCCTCGGCAAGCTGGGGATGCTGGACAAGAAGGAAATGCGGCGCCAGGCCGTGGACGAGTTCCAGCGGCTCGGCGTGACGCTGCAGAGCACCGACGTCCCGATCGGCTCGCTTTCGGGCGGGCAGCGGCAAAGCGTCGCGGTCGCCCGGTCGGTCGTCTGGGCTTCGAAGGTCGTGTTCATGGACGAGCCGACGGCCGCGCTCGGCGTCGTGCAGCGCGAACGCGTGCTCGACGTGATCAAGAAGGTGCGGGACAAGGGCATCGCCGTCGTGCTGATCAGCCACAACATGCCCGAGGTGCTGTCGGTGGCCGACCGCATCGAGGTGCTGCGGCTCGGCAAGCGCGTGGCCCGGTTCACCGGCGCCGACACGAAACTGGAAGACCTGGTCGCCGCGATGACGGGCGCCCTCGTACAAGAGGAGGCGGCGTGACCGTGTCCACTCCGACGAAGAAGGACCCCGAAATCCAGACCTCCGTGGACGGCGGTTTCGGCAAGCGGTCGATCGGGCAGCGGCTGATCGGGGCCAACACGTTCTGGATCGCGCTGGTACTGCTGGCGCTGATCATCGTGTTCACCGCGATCGCGCCCGCCGAGTTCGCGACGCTGTTCACCTTCCAGACGCTGCTCATCGAGACCTCGGTGCTGCTGGTGCTCTCGGTCGGCATGACGTTCGTGATCATCACCTCGGGCATCGACCTGTCGGTCGGTTCCGTGCTGATCTTCGCGGGCATGGTGGCGGGCAAGACGATGGAGGCGATGAGCCCGGGCGGCGACGCGACCAAGGCCGGCTGGGACGTCATCCTCGTCGGCCTGCTCGCCGCCGTCGTCGCCGGCACGATCTGGGGCCTGATCAACGGTTTCCTGATCGCGGTGGCGAACATCCCGCCGCTGATCGTCACGCTCGGCACGATGGGTGCCGCGCTCGGCGCCGCGTACTTGCTGAACAACGGGTCCGACGTGCGCAGCGTGCCGACCGAGCTCAACAAGACGCTCGGCTACGGGACGTCGTTCGGCGGGGTGCCGAACCTGGTGCTGGTGGCCGTGGTGATCACGCTGATCGGCGCGTGGCTGTTGCACACCACCAAATTCGGCCGCTACACCTACGCCGTCGGCTCCAACGCCGAGGGCGCGCGCCGGGCGGGCATCGGGGTGACAGCGCATCTGCTGAAGGTGTACACGCTCACCGGTTTCCTCGCCGGTGTCGCCGGTTTCCTCTCGCTGGCGTACTACGCGTCGACGACGATTTCGGCGCACACCACGGACAACCTCAACGCCATCGCCGCCACGGTGATGGGCGGCACGAGCCTCTTCGGCGGTGTCGGGTCGGTGCTGGGCACGGTCATCGGCGTGTTCATCCCGGCCGTGCTGAAGAAGGGCTTCAACATCACGCAGGTCCAGGACTTCTGGCAGATGATCGCGGTCGGCGCGGTGCTGATCGCCGCGGTCTGGTTCGACCAGCGGCGCCGTCGTCGCCGCAACTCCCGCTGATTCTCCCTACGCACAAAGAGGTGCTACTCCCATGAAGAAGACCCTGCTCGTCACCGGTGCCGCCGTTTCCGCGGCCCTCCTGCTGACCGCGTGCGGCGGTGGAACCGTCGGCGAGTCGTCGTCGGGCGACTCCGGCGCGAAGACCAACAACAAGAAGCTGTCGCTGATCCCGGGTGTGCAGGCCGAGCCGTTCTACATCTCGATGCAGTGCGGCGCCGAGGCCGAGGCCAAGAAGTCCGGCTACGAGATCACCACGCAGGCGCCGCAGAAGTTCGACGCGGCCATGCAGACCCAGCTGGTCAACGCGCTGGGCTCCAACCCGCCCGCCGCGCTGCTGATCGCACCGACCGACGCGCAGGCGATGCTCGCGCCGATCCAGCAGGTCAAGACCCGCGGCGCGAAGGTCATCGAGGTCGACACCGCGTTGAAGGACACCGGCGTCGCGGAGTCGTCGATCTCCTCGGACAACGCCGAGGGCGGCAAGCTCGCCGCGAAGACGATGTCGGAACTGGCCGCGGGCAAGACCGGTTCGGTGCTGGTGCTCGACACCATCGCGGGCACCTCGACCACGAACACCCGCGCGAAGGGTTTCGAGGACGAGCTGAAGAACTACCCGAACCTGAAGTCGGCGGGCGTGCAGTTCACCCAGAACGAGCCCGACCAGGCCGCGTCCAAGGTGACCGCCGCGCTGGCGTCCACCCCGGACCTGATCGGCATCTTCGCGACCAACCTCAACACCGGTGAGGGCGCCGCGACCGGCCTGCGGAACGCGGGCAAGATCGGCGCGGTCAACCTGATCGGCTTCGACGCGTCGCCGTCGGAGATCGAGGGCCTGAAGAAGGGCGAGTACCAGGGCCTCATCGCGCAGGACCCGGCCGCCATCGGGCAGCAGGGCGTGCAGCAGGCCATCGCGGCGCTGGAGGGCAAGCCGGTGACGCGCAACCTGACCGCTTCGCTGCACTCCATCACCAAGGCGAACATGGACGCGAACGCGCAGTACTTCTACAAGCAGAGCTGCTGACGCGCTTTCGGTTCACGTGCGCCAAGTGTCATGAGGGGTCCCCATGAGACAGATCTTGTCCCATGGGGACCCCTCATGACATCCGGGACCCCGCTCACTCGGCGAGTTCCACCACGCCAGCGGGAGCGAAGAGCGTCAGAGCCGCATAAAGCCGAGCGCCCCCACCAAGGTGCCCCAGCGCGTACGCGTACTCACCGTCCTCCAGCAGCGCTGAAGGCCCGGCACCCGACCACGAGAGCCGGTAGTGCCACCAGTGCATCCACCGCCCCACCCGGCGCTTCTCGCGCCAGACCCGCAGCCGCGTCACCTCGGTCCACCGGACCTCGAAGACACCCGGCACCGCGAAGCCCGAGGCCGACAGCGTCAGCACCGAGGCCGAACGCCGCAGGCCGAGCAGGATCAGCCCCGCGAAAGCCACGCTGAGCAGGCCGAACACCACCCCGTACGAAGACCTGGTCAGGGACACGACGACGGCCACCACGCCGCCCACGCCGAAGACCACGAAACCGACCACCGCGAGCCGACGCATCACGACGTCGAGGCGCAGCACCACCGCATCACCGGGGACCATGCCCGGAGCGTAACCGGCGAAACCACGCAGCGACGTTAGGATTCGATCCTCGACGTCGAGGAGGAGGCCGGATGACCACTCGCCTGCCCTGGCGTCCCGCGGCGACCGCGGATCCGGTGCCGGTGCTCGCCGCCGCCCAGCGCGTCTCCGACGATCTCATGGACGGCCTCGCCGGACCCCGCGCCCGCCACGCCACCCACGGCCTACGCCGGCTGTTCGGCGTCCCCGGCCTCGGGCTCACCGACCTTTCCGGCTCGCTCCTCTGGTCCGGTCGCCCGGCGGCCGACGACGTCGTGGCCTCGGCGCTCGACGAGGTCCTCCATTCCGAGACGCCGGTGTCCGAACCGGGACTGCTGGCGCTGCCGCTGCACGTCCACGACGAACTGGCCGGGGTCCTCCTGGTCACCGAAGGGACGAACGCCGTCGCGAGACAGGCCGCCGAACTCGTCGTCCACGCGCTCGAACGCGGTCGGCTGGAAGCGTCCGCCGAGCAGGCGGCGGAGGCGGAACTGCGCGCGCTGCGGGCCGAGATCTCCCCGCATTTCGTCTACAACGCGCTCACCGTGATCTCGTCGCTGGTCCGCTCCGATCCGGACCGCGCCCGTGACCTGATGCTCGACTTCGCCGAGTACACCCGCTACAGCCTCGCCCGGCACGGCGAGTACACGATGGTCGCCGAGGAGTTCCGCGCCGTCGAGACCTACTTGGCGTTGCAGCGCGCGGTGCTCGGCGAACGACTCCGGGTGCAGGTGCGCGTCGCGCCGGAGGTGCTGGCCGTCGCGGTGCCGTATCTCGTGCTGGAACCGTTGGTGGAGAACGCGATCCGGCACGGCATCGAACCGCGTGCGGAGGCCGGGTTCATCCAGGTCCAGGGAATGGCGGAAGGGAACGACTGCGTGATCAGCGTCGAGGACGACGGTCTCGGCATGGACCCCGCTCGTGCGGCGGCGATCCTGGCCGGGCGCGGCGACGACGGCGGCGTCGGATTGGCCAATGTGGACAGACGACTGCGCAGCGTCTACGGGCCCTGGTACGGCCTGACGGTCGAAACCGAGACCGGCGCGGGCACCAGGGTCGTGGTGCGCGTGCCCCGATTCCAGCCGGGGGTGCTGCCGTGACGAACGGGTTGCGGGTGCTGGCGGTCGACGACGTCCCGCCCGCCCTCGACGAGCTGTGCAGCCTGTTGCGCGAGGCACCGGAAGTCGCCGAGGCCGTCGCGGCCGGTGACGCGCTCACCGCGCTCAAGATGTTGCAGGGCAGCCATTTCGACGCCGTCTTCCTCGACATCTCCATGCCAGGTCTCGACGGGCTCGAACTCGCGTCGCTGCTGGCGCGGCTCAGCGAGCCACCGGTGATCGTGTTCGTCACCGCGCACGACGGGCACGCCGTCGCCGCGTACGGCATCGGCGCCGTCGACTACCTGCTCAAACCGGTCCGCGCGGAACGACTGTCCGCGGCACTGTCCAAAGTGGTCCGGATGGCGGGCAACCAGCCCGACGAGCCGAAGCCCGCGCCCGACGCGATGTCCGCGCTGCCGGTAGAATCCGGCGGGCGCACGCGGTACGTCCGGCGCGACGACGTCCAGTTCGTCGAGGCGCACGGCGACTACGTCCGGCTGCACACGAAATCCGGCGTCCACGTCACGCGGATGCCCATCTCCCGGCTCGAAGAGTATTGGGAGGGAACGGGATTCACCCGCGTGCACCGGGGTTTCCTGCTGGCCGTGGACGCGGTGCTCGAACTGCGCAGCGACACCACCGGCGGCCTGCTCGCGCACACCGAGGCGGGCGACGTCCCGGTGAGCCGCCGTCACGCGCGCGACCTGCGCGACCGGTTGCTCGCCGCCGCGCAGCGCGGTGAGCTGGGCCGGGGGAATCGCGCGTGAGCCGCGTCAAACGGGTCGCCGTCACCAGCCCGCAGACCCGGCTTGCGCATTCGCGGCGCCGGGCGCGCGGCCGCTGGCGGGTCCCCCGGCTGGCGGCGGGCGACGCCGAACGCGCGGACCGGCTCTATCGCGCCCAGCGCCGCCGCGGGCTCCCCGCGCTGGCCGGGATGTTCGGGCTGGTGTTCGGCCTGCCGCTGGTGTTCGGGCTGTTCCCCGGGCTGGATTCGTTACGGCTGCTGGGAATCCCGCTGTCCTGGCTGATGATCGCGATCCTCCCGTACCCGGCCATGGCGCTGCTTTCGTGGTGGCAGTTGCGCCGGGCGGAAAAGATCGAGGACGACTGATGGTCGCGGCCTTCGCGGTGGCCCCGGTCGTGCTGGTCACTCTCTTGATCGGGTTGCGCGGCGTCGCCGCCATGCGCACGACGTCGGACTTCCTCGTCGCCTCGCGCCGGATCTCGCCACTGGTCAACTCCGCCGCGGTCTCCGGCGAGTACCTGTCCGCGGCGTCGTTCCTCGGCGTCGCGGGGCTGGTGGTGAAGGACGGCATCGGCGCGCTCTGGTACCCGGTCGGGTTCACCGCCGGGTACATCGCGATGCTGGTGCTCGTCGCGGCGCCGATGCGGCGTTCCGGCGCGCTCACCGTGCCCGACTTCGCCGAAGCCCGGCTCGCCTCCCCCGCGCTGCGCCGGCTCGCCGCGTTCGTCGTCCTCGTGATCGGAACCCTTTACCTGGTACCGCAATTCCGCACCGCGGGGCTCGTGCTGACCGCCGTGGGCGGGACGCCGTACTGGGTCGGCGTCGTCATCGCGGGCACCGCCGTCAGCGCGACACTGGCACTCGGCGGGATGCGCGCGGCGACCTACGTCCAGGCGTTCCAGTTCGTGCTGAAACTGCTGCTGTTCCTCGTTCCCGCGATCTGGCTGGTCTCCCAGGTCTCCCCGGAGGAACGAGCGGCGTCGGTGCGTCCGGTGGAGTTCACCCACTTCGCCCGCGACACGAACCTGTCCTTCGAGATCGACGTGACACTGACCCTGCGCGAGCCGACCACCCTGCTCACCCCGGAAAAGCATGTCGTGCCGCCGGGAGAGCTGGTGGCCAGGAGCGGCGAGACATTGGAATTCGCCGCGGGCACACCGGTTCCCGCCGTCCGGGGCGGTGCCCCGCTGGGCGGGCCGGACTGGCAGCGCCCGCTGCTCGACCTCGGCGACCACGGCTATCCGCTGCTGGGCACCTGGGCGATCCTGATCGCGACCATGCTCGGCACCATGGGCCTACCGCACGTCCTGATGCGCTTCCACACCAGCCCGGACGGCCGCGCCGCCCGCCGGACGGCGGCGATCACCGTCGCCCTGCTCGGCGTTTTCTACCTGTTCCCCGGGGTTTACGGCGTCCTCGGCCGGGTGCTGGTGCCGGAACTGTACGTCTCCGGCGCGACGGACACCGTCGTCGTCGCGCTGCCGGCGCAGGTCGACGACGGCTGGGCGGGGTCGCTGTTCACCGGATTGCTGACGGCGGGCGCGTTCGCCGCGTTCCTGGCGACGTCGCTCGGGCTGCTGCTGGTGATCTCCGGCGCGATCGCGCACGACCTGGCTCCCGGCGGCCTGCGGAGACTGCGCTGGTCGGTGCTCGGGGCCGCGGCGGTGATGGTCCTGCTCGCGCTGCCGTCGGCCAGATTGGACGCGGGCGTCCTCGTCACCTGGGGCTTCACCGTGGCCGCGTCGACGTTCTGCCCGTTGCTGGTGCTCGGCATCTGGTGGAACCGGCTCACCGCGGCGGGCGCGATCAGCGGTGTCCTCACCGGACTCGTCGCGTCTTCGGGCTCGATCCTCGTCGCACTGTTCGTCCCCGGACTGAGTGGCCTGCCCGCGATCCTGGTGTCGCAGCCCGCGCCATGGTCGGTACCACTGGCATTCGGCGTAATGATCGTGGTTTCCTGGCGGGGCAGGCCACCGGCCTGGTCGACGGCCGCCATGCTGCGGCTGCATCTGGACGATCGCACGGCCGAGACCCCTTCGTCGTGGTCCGACCACCGTTCGTCGACCGTTCGTCGTCTCGGCAGGCGTTTGAACCGCTGAAGGTTCCGGTCGCCATTCCCCCTCCTTAACGTGTCGCGGAACACATTCGCGGCACGAGGAGACACGATGAGTACCGAAACGGACACTCAGGGTCCGCCCGACGTGGACTGGGACAAGGCCCACGACAGCCCCGAGTTCAAGGAACTGCGCTCGCGACTGCGCCGGTTCGTGTTCCCCGTCTCGGCGCTGTTCCTCGTCTGGTACCTGCTCTACGTGCTGCTCGCCGACTACGCGCACGGCTTCATGAGCACGAAGCTGGTCGGCAACATCACCGTCGGCCTGGTCTTCGGTCTGCTGCAGTTCGTTTCGACGTTCGTGATCACGTGGCTCTACGTCCGCTACGCGAACAAGAAACTCGACCCCATCGCGGAAAAGATCCGTACGGACATCGAGAGTGAGGCCAAATGACCCTCGCCGCCGGAGTCGAGGGCAGCAGCCCCGCACTCAACATCACCATCTTCGGCCTCTTCGTGGTGGTGACGCTGTTCGTCGTGTTCCGGGCCAGCCGCAACACGAAGACGGCGTCGGACTACTACGCCGCGGGCCGCGCGTTCACCGGTCCGCAGAACGGCGTCGCCATCGCGGGCGACTACCTGTCCGCCGCGTCGTTCCTCGGGATCGCGGGCGCGATCGCCGTCTACGGCTACGACGGTTTCCTCTACTCCATCGGCTTCCTGGTGGCGTGGCTGGTCGCGTTGCTGCTGGTCGCGGAACTGCTGCGCAACACCGGCAAGTTCACCATGGGCGACGTCCTGGCCTTCCGGATGAAGCAGCGCCCGGTGCGGGCCGCGGCGGCGACGTCCACCCTGGCCGTCTCGTTCTTCTACCTGCTGGCGCAGATGGCGGGTGCCGGTGGCCTCGTCGCGCTGCTGCTCGGGATCGAAAGCAAGGCCGGGCAGGCCGTGATCATCGTGATCGTCGGCATCATCATGATCGCCTACGTGCTCATCGGCGGCATGAAGGGCACCACCTGGGTCCAGATCATCAAGGCGGCGCTGCTCATCGTCGGCGCGCTGGCGATGACGCTGTGGGTGCTCGGCATGTACGGCTTCAACCTTTCCTCGCTGCTGCAAGGCGCCGTGGACAAGGCGGGCAAGGCCGGTGAAGCCCTGCTCGGACCGGGCAACCAGTACGGCAAGACCGGCACCACCAAGCTGGACTTCCTTTCGCTCGGCATCGCGCTGGTGCTCGGCACCGCGGGCCTGCCGCACGTCCTGATGCGCTTCTACACCGTGCCGACGGCGAAGGAAGCCCGTCGCTCCGTAGTCTGGGCGATCGGCCTGATCGGTGTCTTCTACCTGTTCACCCTGGTACTCGGCTACGGCGCCGGCGCGCTGGTCGGCGCGGACAAGATCAAGGCCGCGCCCGGTGGCGTGAACTCGGCGGCGCCGTTGCTGGCGCTGGAACTCGGCGGCCCGATCCTGCTCGGCCTGATCGCGGCGATCGCCTTCGCGACGATCCTCGCGGTGGTCGCCGGGCTGACGATCACGGCGTCGGCGTCCTTCGCGCACGACGTCTATGCCAACGTGATCAAGAAGGGCAAGGCGACACCGGCTTCGGAGGTGAAGGTCGCCCGGATCACCGCGCTGGTGATCGGGGCGGTCGCGATCCTGGGCGGCATCCTCGCCAACGGGCAGAACATCGCGTTCCTCGTGGCGCTGGCGTTCGCGGTGGCGGCGTCGGCGAACCTGCCGACCATCCTCTACTCGCTGTTCTGGAAGCGATTCAACACCCAGGGCGCGCTGTGGAGCATCTACGGCGGGCTCGCGGTCTGCATCCTCTTGATCGTCTTCTCGCCGGCGGTTTCGGGTAAGCCCGTCGACCCGAAGACCGGGAAGAGCGCCTCGATGATCCAGGGCGTCGACTTCCACTGGTTCCCGCTCGACAACCCCGGCATCGTCTCGATCCCGGTCGCCTTCTTCCTCGGCTGGCTCGGCACCGTGCTGTCGAAGGAGCACAACCAGAAGAAGTACGCCGAGATGGAAGTCCGGTCGCTGACCGGCGCGGGCGCCGAAAAGGCCGTCGCCCACTGATCGCCGGGACGGTGCGACCGGCATCCGACGCCCCCGGCCGCACCGTCCCGGTTCCCACTTCCCCTAGTAAGGCAGTTCCCCCGCCGCGAGTCCGGTGAGTTTCGCCCGGAGGTCGGCGCGGACCGACTGCCACAGCCCGGTGCCCAGCGAGATCCGCGCCACCCCCAGGGTGGCGAGCGCGGAGAGGTCGGGGCCTCCCGGCATCGGCGCGGCGTTGACCGCCCCCGGCGCGACAGCCTTCACGAACTCGCCGAGCACGTCCGGCGACTTCACCAGGATCGGGTACACGCAGTCCGCCCCGGCCTCGAAGTACGCCTTGGCCCGCGCGATCCCGTCCTCCAGCACGGCCTGCTCGTCGGCCGCACCGAAGAAGACGTCGACGCGGGCGTTGATCACCAGCGCGTCACCGGCGGCCTCGCGCAGTTCCGCGATCAGGTCCGCCTGCGCGTCCAACGGCCGAAGCCCCCCGTTCGCGTGATCGGTGTCCTCGTAGTTGCAGCCGACGGCACCCGCCTCGGCCAGCCTCGTCGCGAGTTCTCCCGCTTCGAGCCCGTACCCGCCTTCCGCGTCGACGGTCACCGGGACCGAGACCGCCCGCGCGATCCTCGCCGCCACGGCGAACATCTCGTCGATGGGCGCGTTCTCCCCGTCGTCGTACCCGAGGGCCTTGGCGACGGCGTGCGAACTCGTCGCCACGACGGGGAAACCGGCGGCCTCCACGAGACGCGCGCTGTCGGCGTCCCAAGCGTTCGGCAGGAGGAGCGGCTCGCCGGCGACGTGCAGTTCCCGCAGCCGCGCGGCGGTCATTCGGCGCGCTCGGGCAGCGGCGCGTGGCTGGTCACGCACATCCGGTTCCAGCTGTTGATCGCGATGACCTCCCACGCGACCGCGCGGTACTGCGCCTCGTCGAAGACCCGGGTGGCCTCTTCGTAGACGTCGTCCGGGACGTCGTGGAGGGTGGCGACGTTGGTCATCGCCTCGGTGAGCGCCAGCGCGGCGCGCTCCTGCTCGGTGAAGAGTTCGGTCTCGCGCCAGCCCTGCAGCACGTACAGCCGCCGCGGCGACTCGCCCTGCTGCACCGCTTCGTGGGAGTGCATGTCGAGGCAGAAGGCGCAGTGGTTGATCTGCGAGGCGCGCATCTTCACCAGTTCGAGGATCTTCTGGTCGACACCGGCGTTGGCGGCGGCCTTTTCGACTTCGGCCTGCAGTTTCGACATGGCCTGGTAGATCTCGGGCACTCGCTTGCCCAGGTGGATTCGCTCGGTCATACCTGCGAATCTAGCGGCGACTGGCCCACGAGTATGGTCCAGTCACATGGCAGAATCTTGGTCCAGTTCGGGAATAGACGTCCATCTGGACTGGCGGCCCGAAAGCGGCCGGACCGGGCTCGCCACGGCGATCCGCGCGGCCATCCGGGAAGGACGCTGGCAGGCGGGCGCCGCGGTGCCCTCGACCAGGGCGCTGGCGCAGGACCTCGGGGTCGCGAGGGGAACGGTCACCCGCGTCTACGCCGATCTCGCGGCCGAGGGGTACTTGCGGACCGCGCAGGGCGCCCCGACCCGCGTCGCGACGGCGGGCGCGCTGCCCGCGTCACCGCCGAGACCGGTCCCCCGCGACCCGGCACCCCGCTGGGATCTGCGCCCCGGCAGGCCGAACCTGTCCACTTTCCCCCGGTCGGCCTGGCTCGCGGCGACCCGCCGGGCCCTGCACCGGGCGCCGATGTCGGCGTTCGACTACACGGCCGAGTCCGGTGCGACGGAGCTGCGGGAGACGCTCGCCGCGTACCTCGCGAGAAGCCGCGGCGTGGTCGCCGACCCCGAGCGCATCCTGGTGTGCTCCGGGTTCTCGCACGCGATCGCGATCCTGGCGCGGGTCCTTCACGCGCGCGGCGCGGACGAGATCGCCTTCGAGAACCCGTCGCTGCACATCTACCGGAACATCGCCGCCGCCAACGGTCCCCGGGTGGTCGGCGTCCCGGTCGACGACCACGGGATCACGGTGTCCGCTTTGGACAGTCCGGCGGTCGTCGTCACCCCGGCGCACCAGTACCCGCTGGGTGTCACGCTCGCCCCTCGACGACGCGCGGAACTCACCCGATGGGCGGAGGAGACCGGCGCCGTCGTCATCGAGGACGACTACGACGGCGAGTTCCGGTTCGATCACCAGCAGGTCGGCGCGCTCCAGGCGCTGGCACCCGAACGGGTCGTCTACGTGGGGACGACGAGCAAGACGCTCGCGCCGTCGCTGCGCCTGGGGTGGATGGTGCTGCCGCGGTTCCTGGTCGAGCCGGTGCGCGCGGAGATGGCCGCGAGCGGCGCCCGGCCCGCGCTGCTGGACCAGCTGGCGATGGCCGAGCTGATCGACTCCGGCGCCTACGACCAGCACATCCGCCGCTGCTGCATCGAGTACCGCTCCCGGCGGGACCGGCTGCTCGCGGCGTTGCCGGATTCCGTGCTGCCGCAGGGGATCTCCGCCGGCCTGCACCTGGTACTCCAGTTCCCCGACGAGCTCCCCCGGGAAATGGAGGTGATCGCCGCCTGCCGCCGTCGCGCGATCGGACTGGAAGGCCTCAGCGGCTACTGGATCGGCGAGCCCCGGCGCGAAGGGCTCATCATCGGGTACGGCGCCGCCGCGAAGCACGCTTTCGGCGGCGCCACCCAGGCCTTGCGCGAGGCCATCTTCGAGGTTACCTGACTCCCGCGTTTCGTCCTCTGGATGCGGTACTTGCGAGGGGTTCGCCTAGCAGAACCAGGGGCGCGCCCGCAGGATGTCGGTCTTCAGGACGGGGGCGCCGTCCACCGGCGCGGGGTTCTCCGGGGTCGGCTTGATCCCGCCGGCGGCGACGTCGTCGAGGGTTTCGAGGCCTTCGTGACCGACGGTGCCGAAGATCGTGTAGTTCGGGCGCAGCGCGGAGTCGCCGTACACGACGAAGAACTGGCTCCCGTTCGTCGCCGGGCCCGCGTTGGCCATCGCGAGGACGCCACGCGAGTACACCTTGCGCTCGCCGGTCGGGTCGGTCGGCGCGGGCGGCAGGCCGACGGGCAGTTCGTCCTTGTACTTGTAGCCCGGGCCGCCCTCGCCGGTGCCGCTCGGGTCACCGCACTGCAGCACCTTCAACGTCGGATACGACGTCAGCCGGTGGCACGTCGTGCGGTCGTAGAACCGGTGCGTCGCCAGGTGCAGGAAGCTCTGCACCGTGCAGGGCGCTTTCGCCCGATCGAGGGTCAGGTCGATCTTGCCCTGGTTCGTCTTCACCTGCACCGGCACCTTGCCCCGGCTCGGCGTGCGACGAGGGTCCGGCGGCAGCGGGACCGGGCGTACGGCCGGGTCGTCCGGTGTCGCCGTGTACTGGCATGGCCCCTTCGTGACCTTCGGCGGCGTCCCCTCCGCGGACGCCGTTCCGGTACCGGCCGCGAGCATCAGCCCGGCGCCCAGCACTGCGACAAAGACTTTCGCGATCCTCTGCACGGTTCCTGCCTCCCAGCCGTGGACGAAGAGGAGAGCATAGGGTGAATCCCCGCCGCTCACACAGGTCCGGAAGTAGGTGCGCGGTTAGGGTCGGAGCCGTGGAGATCGCCGAACGACACCAATGGCAGCTGAACGCGTTGACCTTCCTCTACGCGTACACGCAGTACGTCCTGGTGCACGAGAGGGTCATGGCGGGGCTGTCGCCGGAGAAACCGGCCGAACTCGACAAACCGCGCATGCTCAGGCTCGCCAAGGTCGTCGACGACATGATCCTCGACTTCCGCCGGGAGGACGGGCTGACCGACCTCGAACGGCGCCGCGTCGTCCGGCTCGCCAGGGAGATCAAGTCGCACGTCCGCGAGAAGTGGCCGCCTCGCGAGCCGTCGCTGACCGAGTGGGTCGCCTCCGCCGCGGCGCACTTCTACTGCGAGGAGCACATCAACAACGGCTACGTCCGGATGGGCCGCGTCTTCGACCCCGACATGGCCGACAGGTTCCTGGAACGCGTCGAGTTCTGCCGGGGGCAGACCGTCACGATCACGAACTACGCCAACAAGGTCGCCGCCGGCGAAGAGCTCACCTACGGCGAGACCAACCAGCTCGAGGTCTGGAAAGAGGACGCGGTCAGCCATTTGGACAACCTCGACAGCGACTTCGGCGACATCAAGATGTACGTCGAATTCTGACCGCTGCCCGTAAGACCAGAGTTGCCTGTCCCGGCGTACCGGGAAATTGACATGCTCCTCCGGTGATCGGGATGCTCGAAGCACAGCCTCCTTTCCACGACTGAAGGAGAATTCCGTGCCCTCGCTCAAGAAACGCGTCCTGGCCGTGGCGGCCGCCGCTGCCGCCGCGTTCAGCCTGCTCGTGCCGACCGGGACCTCGTTCGCCATCGATCACATCCCGTGCCGGGACGGCGAGAACTTCCTGAAGATCTGGTCGCATCTCGGCGGGAGTTCCAGCGTCGACTGCTACGCCAACCGGGGCAGGATCAGCTTCGGCGGCTGGTGGATCGACCGGATCTACACCGGCAACAACGACCTCATCTATTACGACAGCAATGGTTCCGACGTCAGAATCAACCGGTGGACCGACATCAGTTTCCCGAATCGTCCGCCGAAGGTCCGCGTCATCGAAATCCTCTAAAGGCCTTCGCGGACCGGTGTCCGGCGGTGGTCAGCGGGGTGAAGGGGACTTTCCCCTCATCGCACGAGCCCAAAGTCCCCTTCACCTCAGGTCTTGCGGTCCTCGTGGGGCCAGGCGGGGTCCCGGACGCGTTGCGAAAGCCACTTTCGCAACGTTGAAGGTTGCGAAAGTGGCTTTCGCAACACCCCGAGGCCGACCGTGCGGGCGAGCGACTGAACACGCCACCTTTGACCTACATCCCAATAACCGTCCTTACCACTCACGAGCCGCGAAGATCTCTGATCAATTCTTCGGCCGCCGCGAACGGATCGAGCTTCCGTGCCACCACGCGTTCGGCCAGTTCGGCGAGCCTGTCGCCGGAGCGCAGGTCGACGATCTCCGCGCGCAACCGCTGCACGGCGATCGCCTCGACTTCGTCACGGGCCCGTGCCGCGCGGCGCCGGGGCAATTCGTCGCGCTGGACCAGCCAGTCGTGGTGCTCGCCCAGCGCGCGGACGACGTCGTCGACCCCCTCCCCGCGTGAGGCCACCGTTCGCACGATCGGCTGACGCCAGCTCGGGCCGCGGATCTCCCGGCGCACCAAGGAGATCATCTGCTTGAGGTCGTGGACGGTCGCGTCCGCGCCCTCCCGGTCCGCCTTGTTGACCACGAACACGTCCGCGATCTCCAGCACGCCCGCCTTCGCCGCCTGGATCCCGTCACCCATCCCGGGCGCGAGCAGGACCACCGTGGTGTCGGCCAGTTTCACGACGTCCACTTCGGACTGCCCGACCCCGACGGTCTCGATCAGCACGACGTCGAACCCGGCCGCGTCGAGCACACGGACCGCTTGCGGCGTCGCCCACGAAAGCCCGCCGAGATGCCCGCGCGTGGCCATCGAACGGATGAACACGCCGGGATCGGTGGCGTGTTCGGTCATCCGGATCCGGTCGCCGAGCAAGGCCCCGCCGGAGAACGGCGACGACGGGTCGATCGCCAGCACCCCGACCCGCAGGCCCTGCGCCCGCAAGGCCGTGAGCAGCGCGGACGTCGATGTCGACTTGCCGACACCGGGCGGACCGGTCAGCCCGACCACCCGCGCGTTACCGGTGTGCGGCGTCAGCTTCGCCGCGACCTCGGGCAACCGCGGATGGGCGTCCTCGACCAGCGACAGCAACCGGGCGATCGCGCGGGGGACGCCGTCCCGCGCGCGACCGACCAGTTCGTCGATGTCCAGCTGTACCGGCAAGGGCTTTACGGGACGCGGAGCAGCAGCGCGTCGCCCTGGCCACCACCACCGCAGAGGGCGGCCGCGCCGAGGCCACCCCCGCGACGGCGGAGTTCGTGGATCAGGTGCACGGCGAGCCGCGCGCCGGACGCGCCGATCGGGTGACCGAGGGCGATGGCGCCACCGTCGACGTTGACCTTCTCCGGGTCGAGGCCGAGCTTTTCGGCCGAAACCAGGCCGACGGCGGCGAACGCCTCGTTGATCTCGACGAGGTCGAGCGCGTCGGCGGTCAGCTTCTCCTTGGCCAGCGCGGCCAGGATCGCGTTCGACGGCTGCTCGTGCAGGCTGGCGTCCGGGCCGGAGACCACGCCGTGCGCGCCGATCTCGGCGAGCGGGGTCAGGCCCAGTTCCTCGGCCTTGGCCTTGCTCGCGACGATGACCGCGGCCGCGCCGTCGGAGATCTGCGAGGCCGAGCCGGCGGTGATGGTGCCGTCGGAGGCGAAGGCCGGGCGCAGCTTCGCGAGACCTTCGGCGGTGGTGTCGGCGCGGACGCCTTCGTCCTTCGAGAAGACGACCGGGTCGCCCTTGCGCTGCGGGATCGACACCGGCGCGATCTCGGCGTCGAACCGGCCCGCCTCGATGGCGGCGGCGGCGCGCTGGTGCGAACGCGCGGAGAACTCGTCCTGCTGCTCACGGGTGAGCCCGTAGCGGCTGTTGTACTTCTCCGTCGAAGCACCCATCGCGACCTGGTCGAAGGCGCAGAACAGACCGTCGTAGGCCATGTGGTCGACGAGCGTGGTGTCGCCGTACTTGAAGCCCGCGCGGGACTTCGGCAGCAGGTGCGGCGACTGGGTCATCGACTCCTGGCCGCCCGCCACGATCAGGTCGAACTCGCCCGCGCGGATGAGCTGGTCGGCGAGCGCGATGGCGTCGAGACCGGAGAGGCAGACCTTGTTGATGGTCAGCGCCGGGACGGTCATCGGGATGCCGCCGGCGACCGCGGCCTGGCGGGCCGGGATCTGGCCCGCGCCGGCGGTGAGCACCTGGCCCATGATCGTGTACTGGACCGCGTCCGGGGAGACCCCGGCCTGCTCCAGCGCCGCCTTGATGGCGAATCCGCCGAGTTGCGCGCCCGAGAAGTCCTTCAGGGAACCGAGCAGTCGCCCGATCGGTGTACGGGCGGCACCCAGGATCACGGAACCGGACACGGCGTCCTCCAAGCATCGGCGCAAGGGCAAAGGGGGTCTTCGCGACCATACCCGGGTCACGGGCGTCTTGATGGAGCCAGTGTGAGGCGGCGCACGCCGGTTCGCCCGCCCGCGGACCTATCCTGCTCTGCATGAACCAGGCGCTGAAACCGTTCGTGACCGCCATCGACCACGTCGGCATCGCGGTGCCCGACCTCGACGCCGCGATCGCCTTCCACGCCGAGCACTTCGGCCTGGAGGTCGCGCACGAGGAGGTCAACGAGGAGCAGGGTGTCCGCGAGGCGATGCTCCGCGCGCCGGGCACGGCCGGGACGGAGACCGCGATCCAGCTCCTCGCGCCGCTGCGCGACGATTCCGCGATCGGCAAGTTCCTCGCGAAGAGCGGCCCCGGGTTGCAGCAGCTGGCGTACCGAGTGTCCGATGTGGACGCCGCCGCCGCGGCCCTGCGCGCGCAGGGGCTCCGGCTGCTCTACGACGAGGCGAAGCGCGGAACGTCCAACAGCCGGGTGAACTTCGTGCACCCCAAGGACGCCGGTGGCGTGCTGGTGGAACTGGTCGAGCCGGCGAAAGACGGTCACTGACCCCGGGTCAGGGCTTCGGCGATAAAGGCGACCTCGCGATCGATCTCGGCGGGGTCGCCGTCCTCGTTGTGCCGCGCCGTCGCGTGACGATGACTGACCGCCCGCGCCAGCAGCCCGGACGCCGAATCGACGTCGGCGATCGCGAGGTTGCCGCCGGTCGCGGCCACGATCACCGCCTTCACCTGCCGGACGAGTTGCTGGAACCGTTCGGCCAGCGCGTCGCGGACCGCGCGGTGCGTGTCGGCCTCGCGCCACAGCAGGTGTGACAGCGCCAAGGACCGGTTGAACCGCCTGTCCAGTTCCACGACGAGGCCGCGCAGGCTGCCCGCGAGATCGCCGGGCACCACCACGACAGCCGGTTCGATCCGCGCGTCGGGCAGTTCGGCGACCAGCGCGGCCAGCAGATCCGACTTACGCCGGAAGTAGTAGTGCACGAGGCCCTTGGGCACGCCTGCCCGCTCGGCGATCCGTGACGTGGGCGTGGCGTCGAAACCGGATTCGGCGAACAGCGCCTCCGCGGCCCGCAGGATGCGCTGTTTCGCCGAATCCTCTTTCACGCCGTTTCCTCTCGTGTCAGTGCTGTCCCGCCGTCTTGTGCGTCGCCTGGGCGATCGGCATCGCGGCCGCCCCGGCCACCACGGTCAGAACGCCACCGACCCAAGCCGTCCAAGACGCGCCCATGAAGACGGCGAATCCCATCACCCAGGGCGATATGAACAGCAGCGCGCCCAGGACGATCTGAATGCCTTCGCCGTAGACCATGCCAGGCATCGCGAGCGACGCGAGGCCGTCGAGGGCGATCAGCGCGCCGAGGATGACGAGCGACCACATGGCGGTGCTGTCCGTGGTCATCCAGAGGGGTGAAAGAGCGACCACGACACCGATGACCACCTCCGCCCAGTCATGGGGGCGGGTCCAAGGGCGCGTCGTGGGTTCGTTCATGCGTGCTCACCTCCGAAATTCGGCTGAACCTGCAGGTCGGAGAGATCTCCACCGCCCATCGTCCGCTTGGTTGGCCAGCCGGTCAAGACCGGTCGATAACACTTCAGGATGTGGAAGTGCTCCACGTCTCGTACGGTTGTGGTCTTGGTTACCGGTGAGTAATTTGAGTCGCCACAACGCCGTCACCCCTTTCGCGGAGGTTCCGATGTCGCAGCTCGGCGAGATCCAGCAGGCCATTCTGAACGATGACCTCGGCGCCGTGGCGTCGCTCGACGTGCCGGAGTCCTACCGCGGCGTCACTGTGCACAAGGACGAGGCCGGCATGTTCGAGGGCCTCGAAAGCCGGGACAAGGATCCGCGCAAGTCTCTGCACGTGGACGACGTCCCGACGCCGGAACTCGGCCCCGGCGAGGCGCTGGTCGCGGTCATGGCGAGCGCGATCAACTACAACACCGTCTGGACCTCGATCTTCGAACCGGTCTCGACCTTCAAGTTCCTGGAGCGCTACGGACGGCTTTCGCCGCTTTCGAAGCGCCACGACCTGCCGTACCACGTCGTCGGCTCGGATCTTTCCGGTGTCGTGCTGCGGACCGGCGTCGGCGTGCACAACTGGAAGCCGGGCGACGAGGTCGTCGCGCACTGCCTCAACGTCGAACTCGAGGGCCCGGACGGGCACAACGACACGATGCTCGACACCGAGCAGCGGATCTGGGGCTTCGAAACGAACTTCGGCGGCCTCGCCGAAGTCGCGCTGGTCAAGGCGAACCAGCTGATGCCGAAGCCGGACCACCTCACCTGGGAAGAGGCCGCGTCTCCCGGCCTGGTGAACTCCACCGCCTACCGCCAGCTCGTCTCGCGCAACGGCGCGGACATGAAGCAGGGCGACGTCGTGCTGATCTGGGGCGCTTCGGGCGGCCTCGGCTCCTACGCGACGCAGTACGCGCTCAACGGCGGCGCGATCCCGGTGTGCGTGGTCTCCAGCCCCGAAAAGGCGGAGATCTGCCGGAAACTGGGCGCGGAGCTGATCATCGACCGCAACGCGGAGGGCTACAAGTTCTGGAAGGACGACGACAACCAGGACCCGAAGGAGTGGCAGCGGTTCGGCAAGAAGATCCGCGAGCTGACCGGTGGCGAGGACCCGGACATCGTCTTCGAGCACCCGGGCCGCGAAACCTTCGGCGCTTCGGTCTACGCCGCGCGCAAGGGCGGGACGATCGTCACGTGCGCGTCGACGTCAGGGTTCATGCACCAGTACGACAACCGCTATCTGTGGATGAACCTCAAGCGGATCATCGGCAGCCACTTCGCCAACTACCGCGAATCGTGGGAAGCGAACCGGCTGATCTCGAAAGGTCTGATCCACCCGACGCTGTCGAAGACCTACGCGCTGGAAGACACCGGACAGGCCGCGCTGGACGTGCACCGCAACGCCCACCAGGGAAAGGTCGGCGTGCTCGCCCTCGCCCCCGAAGAAGGTCTGGGCGTCCGGAACCACGAGCTGCGCGCGAAGCACATCGACGGGATCAACGCGTTCCGGAACGTTTAGCGCGCCAGAACGCGCTTTCGCCGCGCGTTGCGTGGGTGCTCACCCTTCCGTGACCGCTGCTCGACTACGGTAGAAGGATGAGCCTTGGCGAGGAACGGGAGCTAGTGCCGCTGGGAGCCGGCTTCGACGTGGCGAAGCGCGGTTACAGCCGTGCGCAGGTCGACGAACATCTCGAACGGCTTGACGCCGATCTGAAGATGCTCACCGCCGATCGCGATGCCGCCATCGGGCAAGCGGGCGACCTGGCACGGCAGCTGGAGATCGCGCGCGGCGAGATCGCGGACCTGCGCGGGCAGGTCGACAGGCTCGCCCAGCCGCCGACGAGCGTCGAAGGCCTGTCAGAGCGGCTACAGCGCATGCTGCGGCTCGCGCAGGACGAGGCCGCCGACACCAAGGCGCGCGCGGAAGCCGAAGCCGGGCACATCCGCGCCAAGGCCGAGACCGACGCGAGCGCCATGCGGGCCCGCTACGAGCAGCTGCTCAACGAGCTCGACCTCCGTCGCAAGGAGATGGAGGCCGAGCACCGCGGGGTGCTGGAGACGGCGCGCGCCGAGGCGAAGGACATCACCGACAAGGCGAAGGCCGAGCGCGACAAGCTCGACGCCGAGTCGCAGCAGCGTCGTACTCAGGTCGAAGAGGACTTCGAGATCGCGATGGCGTCGCGGCGCACCGAAGCCATGCACGCGCTGGCCGAGCAGGAGGCCGCGAGCAAGGCCGAGGCCGCCCGCCGCGTCCGCGAGGCCACCGAGGACGCCGCCGCCATCCGCGCGAAGGTGCTCGAAGAGGAGACGACGGCCAAGGCCGACATCGAGCGCCGCCAGCGGGAGTCGGTCGCCGACGCGAACAAGCGCAAACAGGACTCGATCACCGAGGCCAACGCCCGGCTCGCCGAAGCGGCCGACGAGGCACGCCGTCGCGTCCGGCAGGCCACCGAGGAGTCCAACCGGCGGATCACGCAGGCCACCGAACGGGTGGAAGCGCTGCGCAAGGTGCGCTCCAGCCTGGCCGAGCAGGTCCGCACCGCGCGGACCGCGCTCGCCGAGGCGACGCACGTGCTCGGCGACGAGCCGCACGTCCCGGCCGACCTGAAGGCGAAGCCGTCGCCCGACTCGGAGGCCACCGTGCAGCTCCGGACGGCCGATGTGCCGAAGGCCACATCCGGCGCGAAGCCTTCACCGCGACCTGCGGCAGCGCAGAAACCGACTGGCGAGTAACCTTCTCACCCGACCGGGCTCACGACGGCCTGCGGGCCCGTCGCCGAGCGGTTATCGTCGCTGCTCGCGCGCAGGTGCGGGCTGTCAGATCGGTGGAGGTTGCGGATGGCTGCATATCGGACCGTGGTCGTGGGCACGGACGGATCGGATTCTTCGTTCGCCGCGGTCGACCGGGCGGCGGGTGTCGCCGGGGACTCCGGAGCGACCCTGGTCATCGTGTGCGCCTACTACCCCGCCAACAAGGGCGATGTGGAGAAGGCGCAGGACGTCCTCGGTGACGAGGCGTACCAGGTGGTGGGCTCGGCACCGGCCGAGGACACCCTCCTGTCCGCCCGTGACAGGGCGGCGAAGGCCGGCGCGAAGAACATCGAGACCGCCGCTGTCGTCGGTGACCCGGTCGACTCACTGCGCAAGGTCGTCGCCGACCGTTCCGCGGACCTGCTGGTGGTCGGCAACCGCGGGCTGAACACGCTCGCGGGCCGCATCCTGGGCTCCGTGCCGTCCGAGGTCGCGCGGAAGTCCGGGGTGGACGTGCTCATCGTCCACACCACCTGATGCCCGAACCCGGCGAGATCTCGCCCGACGCGCTGCAACAGCGCCTCGAACGGATCCTGCTCGGCGGAAAGCGCAAGTACACCCGGCTCGAAGTCGCCGAGAAGGCAGGCGTTCCCGAAGAACGCTCTCGGCGACTTTGGCGTGCGCTGGGTTTCGCGACCGTCGAAGACGACGAGGTCGTCTTCACCGACGCCGACATCGAGGCGATCCGGACGGCCGACCAGCTGATGAACTCGGGGCTGATCGACCCGAGCATCGAGCTGGCGGTGACGCGCGCGCTGGGCCAGCACCTTTCGCGGCTCGCGGAATGGCAGGTCCACATGCTGTGGACGATGATCACCGAGAACAAGGAGATCGGCAGCAGCGAACGCCAGATCGGGCGGCTCGTCGAGAGGCTGCTGCCCGAACTGCAGAAGGTGCAGGACTTCGTCTGGCGCCGCCACCTCGCCGCCTACGCGGGCCGCGCACTGGCCATGCCGGAGGAGGACCTCGAAGCGAGGACCGAGGTGGTCGGGTTCGTCGACATGGTCGGCTACACCCGGCTGACCAGGCAGGTCGGCGAGGACGAGCTGACCGACATCCTGGACCGGTTCGAATCCTTGGCCACCGAAGTGGTCGCCGATCACCACGGACGGATCGTGAAGATGATCGGCGACGAGGTCCTGTTCGTCGCCGATTCCGCCGTCGACGGCGCCGAAATCGCCCTCGCGCTCTCCGAACGCGCCGACGCCGACGAGACCCTGCCCTCCGTGCGTGCCGGTCTGGCGTCGGGCCGGATCCTCAGCCGGTTCGGCGACGTCTACGGCTCGGTCGTGAACCTCGCCGCCCGCCTCACCTCGACCGCGCGGCCGGGCACCATCCTGGTGGACAAGGAACTCGCCACCGAACTCCTGCCGTTCCCGCAGTACGAAGTGCGTACGCGGCGACCGGTTTCGGTGCGGGGGTACAACCGGCTGCGGCCTTCTTCGCTTCGCCGGGCGAAAGACCGGCCTTCGGGCATGTTCGCCTCTTCGCAGCAGCTCGCCGCGGAGATGCTGGGGTTGGGTGACACCGCTCCTGCTCCCGACCCCGTCGAGGACGAGGTCGAGGACGCCACCGCGGACTCCTTGCCGCCACGGCCGAAGCGGCGCCGCCGCCGCTGACCGGGCTGGCTGCTCCGCCGGGAGAGCAAGGGACCTTTGCTATCGCCGCCGGCCGGTCGGCGCCCTCGGGATCTTGAGAGGCCCGGGTGTCATGAAAGGGTCGTTCAAGACGTTTTTCGTCCTGAACGACCCTTTCATGACATCCGCGAGAAAGGGTGAAGCGCGGGGCTAGGTCAGCCGGGGAGCACGGCGTACTGCCGCACATAGAGGTCGGTGTAGGTGACCGGACCGCGCGGACCGGGCACCTTGTCCAGGTTGATGCCGGTCTCGGGGACGGCGAGGAGCTTGAAGCCGTCGAGCAGCCGGGTGGGGGCGTTCCAGAAGACACCGGTGCCGGTGTACGCGTCGAAGAACGCGTCGGCGGCTTCGCTGCTTTCGGTGGCGATGCCGGCGGCCAGGCCCGAGGTGCGCTCGTTGGCGATCTCGGCCGCTTCGGGCAGGCCCGTGACCTTCGCGACGGTGACGGTCGCTTCGCGGTCCGAGTCGAGCGCCCATTCGTAGCCGATGGCGTGCTCGTGCGGGGCGAGCGACGGCGTGACGCCGCGTTCGGCCAGCGCGCCGGAGATGCCGGGCCAGACGCGGTCGTGGGCGGCCTCGTGGATCAGCAGCAGGTTCAGCCGGTTGCAGACGCCGAGCCTGTCGAGGCTGTTGAAGACCAGGTCGCGCACCTTGTCGGTGTCGGCCGCTTCGTCGACGTACAGCACTCCGCCGCCGTCGGCGTGAGCCAGCGTGCGGACACCGTGGACGGCCGCCTCGGTGGCCAGCGCCCGGGTGCTGTCACCGCTGCCGCGCAGGATGACCAGCGGCACGAGCTCGGGGAACCGGACCAGCGCGGAAGCCGCCTCGCGCTCGGCGCGCGGCACCAGCTGGACGACGTCCGGGTCGATGCCCGCTTCGGCGAGCGCGGGGGCGATCACGGACTCGCGCAGGCGCTGGGCCGAGCCGAGCGCGGCGGAACCCGTGCGGAGCACACCGCCGTTGCGCGACTTCACCAGCTGCGAAGCGACGTCGACCGTGACGTTCGGGCGCGCCTCGTAGTTCGCGCCGATCACGCCGACCGGACGGCGGCGCTCCACCAGCCGCAGTCCTCCGTCCAAAGTGGACACGTCGACGGACCGCTCCTGGTGCGGCGCGCCGGCCAGGAGACGGAGCTGGTCGGCCATGCCGGTCAAGCGCTCGGGGGTGATGGTGAGCCTGTCGAGCAGGCCCGCGCTCATGCCGTCCTCGCGTGCCTTGGCGATGTCGGCCTGGTTCGCCTCGAGCACGACGTCGGCGTGCTCGACCAGCTTGTCCGCCATGGCGTTCAGCGCGGCGTCGATCGCCTCCGGGGAGGCGGCGGCCAGCGACGGCGCGGCCCGTTTCGCCGAGCGAGCGCATTCCTCGACGGCCTTGGCGACCTCGTCCATCTCCGACTCCTTCCGCGCGGAACGAGCCATCAGTGTGCCGTACCGCCCCGGTCAGGCGACGGTCGGCTCCAGCAGCCACAACCCGCCCGCGAAGAGACAGCTCACCGTCAGCACGGCCATCACCAGCACCCACAGCACCGCGGGCATCGCGGTGAGCCTGCCGAGCTGATCGGCGTCGGAATCCCTCGCCGCTCCCCGGTGCCGCTTGATCTGGAGCTCGACCACCGGCCGGACGCCGCCGAACAGCAGGAACCAGGTCAGCAGGTAGACGAAGATCGCCTGGAACCACGACGGCGCCACCAGCGCGACCAGCCCGAGCACCACCGAGGTGGCGATCACGGTGAACACGCCGTAGGTGTTGCGCACCATCACCAGCACGCCCAGCAGCATCAGCGCCATCACGATCAGCACGACGGTGATCAGGTCCGACGAGAGCAGTCCCGCGAACACCAGGCCGAGCACCGCGGCGGCCGGGTACCCGGCCAGCGCGGTGAACGCCATCCCCGGCCCCTCCGGCTTGCCACGGGAGACGGTGACACCGGAGGTGTCCGAGTGCAGCTTGATGCCTTGCAGGCGACGGCCGACCAGCACCGCCGCGAGCGCGTGACCTGCCTCGTGGACGAGCGTGATCAGGTTGCGGGCGATCCGCCACGGCCTGCCTGACAGCACCACGAGCAGTGCGAGACCACCGGTGACGAGGGTGATCGTGCCGGGCGGGGTGGACTGGGCGATGTCGGAAACCGTTTCGGCGGGAGACGAGCTCACCTCACCAGCTCACCACAAGCCGGATATGCCCGGTGTCAGGCGGTCATCGAACCTCCATTCCCGCGCGTGCGAAACTCGGGTCGTTTCGCAGGGCGAAGGCCACCCAACTGCGGAACGGCCGCCACACCGTGGACAGCTCCTCCAGCTCCTCGAGCGGCGCCTCCGGCAGGTCGTACGCGACTCGCATGGCCTCCTGCACCCGGGGCTCGTCCGCCGGGAAGACGTCCGGGTGCCCGGCGCCCCGGATCAGGATCAGCTGCGCCGAGAACGGGCCGATCCCCGGCAAGCGCTGCAGCCAGCTCAACGCGTCCGGGACCGGCATCGCGCGCAGATAGGCGGCGTCGAGCAGACCGTCCTTGGCGGCGTTGGCCACCGCGCGCAGCCGCTCGGCCTTCACCTCCGGCAGTCCGCGCCGGGCATCCGGCCCGGCCAGGACGTCCGGCGCCGGGAACGACATGAGGATCTTCCCGCCGACGTCCACCGGCCTGCCGAACTCCTCGGCGAGCCGTCGTTTCACCGTGGCGGCCTGCGACATCCGCGTCCGGTGACTCAGGATCGCCCAGCAGGCCGCCTCGTACGGCGAATGGAACAGCACGGGCCGCAGCCCGGGGAGCGCCTGCTGGAGTCGGCGCACCACGGGATCCGCGGTGCCGATCTTGGTGAAGCCGACGCCGTCGACATCCGCCGAAAGGATCCGCCGCACCTGGGCACCGACCTCGACGGCGAGCCCTTCTCCGGCGAAGACCTCCACCTCGATCGAGCCGGGTGATCTCTGTCTGACGGCCGCGCCGACGTGTTCCCAGCCCGCTTCCGCCGGGAAGGCGAGGCGCAGGGTGCCGGGTTCGGCGGCGGCGTCGGTGCGGCACGCGGGCGGGAAGTCGGTCAGGAACCGGATGGACTTGTCGAGGTCGAACGGGCCGCGCACCGGGATGCGCAGCGTGGTCGAGGCGGTGTGCTGGAGGATCGAGCCGGTCATTTTCGGGCTCCTCTTCGGCTGGGGAACGGCGACTTCCTCCGACGTTAGAGACGGCCACCGACAGTTTCGGGCCGCGGCGGCGGGGATGTCGCGAACGGGCCGGTCATGACAGATTCTCGGTGACCACCGTGAAGGGAGCAGCCATGCCGGACCATCGCGAACATCTTTCGAGCCTGCTTCGGCCGGGCACCACTACCTCCGGGCCGGACAAGGGTTTTCTCGATCTGCTGGGAGAAATCCCGCAAGCCGGGCCGCCGACCGGGCTGGCTCAGCGGCTGATGCGCACCTCCGCCGTGCCGATGATCTACGAGCGGTACTGGCGCCCGACGCTGGGCAGGGTCGCGAAAGGACTGAACGGCCCGACCATGGCGGACGAGATCCGGATCGCGATCGAAGCGCTCCGCCTCGTTCCGGGCCAGGTCGCACTGGACGTCGCGTGCGGCACCGGCCGGTTCACCCGCGCGTTCGGCGAAGCGGTCGGCCCGGACGGCCTGTCCATCGGTCTCGACGGTTCGGTCACCATGCTGGAGAAGGCGCTCGCCGCGCCCAATCCGGCGGCGGTGACCTATCTGCGCGCCGACGCCGTCGACCTGCCGCTCGGCGATTCCACTGTGGACGCCGTCTGCTGTTTCGCCGCGCTGCACATGTTCGCCGACCCCGACGCGGCACTGGATTCGTTCACCCGCGTGCTGAAACCCGGCGGCTCGCTGGTGCTGCTGACCAGCGCCCGGCACAGTGATCAGCCGATGCGGCTGGCGGACACCTTCCTCGGCAGGCTGAGCGGACAGCGGATGTTCGACCGCGGCGAGATCGCGCTGAAGCTGTTCCGGCGCGGATTCGACCGCGTCGGCGAGCGGTACTCCGGTGTCACGCAGATCGTCACCGGGGAGCTACCGGTTAACATCCGGAAATGATCCGCTCTGAGCACGCTTCGCCGACTCCCCCCGACGACAGCTACCTCCGTTCCCTGGTCGACGCGACCGCGGACGCCGTCGCCGCGGCCGAACCGCTCGGCTCGCCGCACGAGGGCGCGGACCCGGCCACCCGCGACGCGGTCAGCGCCGGGATCCGTGCGCTGACCGCGGAATTGGTGGAGCTGAGCCAAGACCTGCACGCTCATCCCGAAGAGGGGTTCGCCGAGCACCGCTCGGTCCACGCGCTCGGGGAGCTGCTCGAACGGCACGGTCACGAAGTGACGATCGGCGCGGGCGGGCTGGACACCGCCTTGGTCGCGAGCACTCCCGGAAGCGGCCCGCACATCGCGGTCCTCTCCGAGTACGACGCCCTTCCCGGACTCGGCCACGGCTGCGGGCACAACGTCATCTGCACCGCGGGCGCGGGCGGTTTCCTCGGCGCGGCGGCGGTCGCCGAGCGGCTGGGCGGCCGGGTCTCCTTGATCGGCACGCCGGCGGAAGAAGGCGGTGGCGGCAAGGAGACCATGGCCCGCGCCGGGGTTTTCGACGACGTCGACGCCGTGGTCATGCTGCACCCGTTCAGCCATGACATCGCCATGCATCCGTTCCTCGGCAGGCGGCAGCTGGAAATGGTGTTCCACGGTGTCGGCGCGCACGCTTCGGCGCAGCCGTTCATGGGACGCAACGCGCTCGACGCCGCCGTCGCCGCGTACCAGGGTGTCGCGGCGCTTCGGCAGCATCTGCCGTCCAGCGACCGTGTCCACGGCGTCTTCACCGACGGTGGCGCGCGGCCGAACGTCGTTCCCGAACGCGCGGCTCTGCTGTTCTATCTGCGCTCCGCGCAACCGGACACGTTGCGCGACCTCGCCGACCGGGTTTCCGCGATCGCGCGGGGCGCGGCGGAGATGACCGGCTGCGGCGTCGAACTGCTGTGGGACGCCCAGCCCGCGTACCTGCCGATCCGCTTCAACACCACGCTCGCCGGACGCTGGTCGGTGCATCAGGTCGACGCCGGCCGCAAACCGCTGCCGCCGGGGATCGTGCCCGAATTCCTCACCGGTTCGACCGATCTTGGCAATCTCTCCTACCGGATGCCCGCGATCCACCCGATGATCGCCATCGCGGGACCGACGACCGCCTTGCACACCAAGGAGTTCGCGGCCGCGGCCGGTTCCCCGGACGGTGATCGCGCGGTCGTCGACGGCGCGCTGGGGCTGGCGCTGACCGCCGTCGATTACCTGGCCGACGCGAAACTCCGCGCCGCGGTGCACGAGGAGTTCGAGGCATCGGGCGGGGCGTTGGACGTCCCCCGTTTCTTCGACTGAGGAAACGCTGAGATTTCTCAGCTGATTCTTCTCAGGAAAGCACAGGGGTTTTCCACAGGAGGTTCACAAGTAAGAGCGCGAATCTTGGTCCATGACCGAGAACGAGAGTCGGCCCGGCCCCGCCTCCACCGGTGGGCACCAGCCGCCGCACCAGCAGCAGTACCCCGGTTACACCCCTTGGCAGGCCGCGCCGAATCCGCTCTTCACTCCGCAGCAAGCCCAGACGCCCGTTCCGCCGCCGCGCAAGAAAGGCGGCCGGGTCGCCGTCCTCGTCAGCGCGACGGCGCTCGCCGCCGCACTCGTCGGCGGGGCCGGCGGAGCGGCGCTCATGGGTCTCGGATCCACGTCTTCGGCGTCCGGCCCGGGTTCGTCCGCGGTCGCCAACGGGCAACTGGTCGGGAACACCACTTCGGGTGACGTCAGCGGGGTCGCCGCGAAGGTGACGCCGAGCGTCGTCCAGGTGAACGTGACCACCGCGCAGGGTGAGGCCGTCGGCTCCGGCGTCATCCTGACGGCGGACGGGCGCGTCCTCACCAACGCCCACGTCGTCGCCGACGCCCAAGGCGACGTCACCGTCACCCTGTCGGACGGCAAGCAGTACAAGGCGAGCGTGGTCGGCGCCGACACGAAGGCCGACATCGCCGTTGTCCAGCTGAAGGGGGCGAGCGGGCTGACACCGGCTTCGCTCGGCGACTCCGGCAAACTCGCCGTCGGCCAGCAGGTCGTCGCGATCGGCTCGCCCGGCGGGCTCCAGAACACCGTGACCACCGGCATCGTGAGCGCGCTGAACCGCAAGCTCGACGAGCTCAGCAGCGGCCAGGAGCGGCGTTCGCCGTACAGCCGGACCACGAACGAAGCCGGGCCGAGCTACACCGCGATCCAGACCGACGCCCCGATCAACCAGGGCAACTCGGGCGGGGCGCTGGTGGACGCGCAGGGGAACGTCATCGGCATCAACTCGGCGCTCTACAACCCGACCTCGACCGGCAGCATCGGTATCGGGTTCGCGATCCCCATCAACGACGCGAAGAAGATCGTCGAGCAGATCGTCGGCTGACCCGGCCGACTGGACCGTCGTCAGGGGGCGGCCCAGCAGGCGAAGTCCGTGAAGGCCTTCTCGAGGGATTCGGGGTCCCGCGAGAAGGCCTTCACG
>NZ_NMQT01000117.1 GCF_002234405.1 Amycolatopsis thailandensis
CGCAACCTTGAACGTTGCGAACGTGGCTTTCGCAACACCTCCCGACCCGCCAGATCGCGCCGAGCCAAGGCACGAGGCCGGGCGGTGGCGGTTCCCGGTACTTGTTCCCAATGTCGCATTCGAGACGCTCAGCGACACGAATGCGACATTGGGACCCCCCGCCGAGACCACGAACTCGCGACCTTTGCCTTACCGCCCAACAAAACCCGAATCGCCACTCACGACAAACCCGCGTCAAGCCTTCAGTGACTTGAAGAACGCCGCCAGTTCGTCATGAGCGGTCCCGAAGTCCTCGGTGTTGCCGGTCATCGCGAGTTCCAGCGTCTCGCCGTCGGACAGTTCCAGCGTCAGGTACTCGGTCAGCTTCCGGCGGGAGAAACCGCCCGCGACGATGTCCGTGAACGGGATCCGCCGCGCGCCCGGTTCGGCACGCAGATCGTCGAGGCCGCGCTCCCGCAGCTTCCGGATCCGCTTGCGATCCGAAACGCCGCGCGCCCCGATCAGCCCGGCGAGGCCACGGCGGAGGAGCACCGCTCGCGACATCGGCAGGAGAACCACTTCCGAGTCGCAGACGATCAGGTCGTAGAGGCTCCGCTTGGCCTTCAGCGCGGTGAACACGCCGAGCATCCGGGCCTCGGCCGGATCCGGCTCCCGCTGGGGTTCTTGCTTGCAGAAGTATCCGGCTGGCACGTTCAGCAGTTGCAGGTTGTGGACCAGTTCGTCGACCGCGCGGGGGCTCCGCACCGCCGGGGCGACCAGTTCGACGACGTCGAACGGCTCGCCGTCGCCCAGGCACAGTTCCCAGCCGCCGCCCCAATTCAGGCGGTGCGCGGCGACCCCGTTGTCGATCATCGCGGCGGTGACGGTGTCGGCGAACAACTCGGCCAGCAGTTCGCGGCCCTCTTCTCGGGACGGGGCCCGCAGGGGTTTGGCGAGCGCGTCGGCGTCACCGTCGCGCAGGACCCGCACGACCTCGCCGATCGTGCCGCGTGGCGCCAGCCTGCTCTCGATCCCGGCGGAGGTCAGCAGCTTCGCGCCCTCCGCGACCGAAGCGCGCCCCGCGCGTTTGATGACCTCGTCCCAGTCCGCCCGCGGCCCGACGTCGCGGATCAGCACGTCCAGTTCCGCTTCGGGCACGTCGACCTTCGGCGCGCCCAGCAGTGCCCAGCCCGGCCGCGCGTCCGGCTTCACCGGGTTGTCCGGCACGCCGGCGAGCGCGGCGATGCGGCGCTTCGTGGGCGGATGGCTGTCGTACTTCGACAGCTCTTCGCCGTCGAGGACGTCTTCGGCGTACTCGGCCACCCAGTCCCGCTGGACCGGGTGATTGAGGTACGAACGGAACCCCAGCAGCACCGCGGGCGTGCGCCGCGCCGTCGCGCCGAGCGAGAGGTAGCGCTCGGCGTAGTCCTTCCAGAGCGGGCTCAGCGTCGCGGCCTTCCGCAGCGCCGCGGCCGCCGTCCGGCTTCCGGCGGCGAGCACGGACGCCTCGTCGGCCTGGAGTTCCTGCCGCCGGTTCGCCGACCGGGCGACCAGCAGGTACAGCTTCGAGTAGGCGGAAAGCAGGGCCCTGGCGGGGCCGCCGTCCAGCCTGTCGACGGTGAAGGCGAGCGTTTGCGTGCCGCGGTAGGTCAGCGCGAGCAGGCGGGTGTGGCCGCCGCTGTAGTGACCGAGTTCGTGCGCGAGCACGGAGCGTAGTTCGCTCACGCTCATCGCGGCCAGTAGCGGCAGCCCGATCAGCATCGTGCGTCGGCCGGGCCGCAGGCCGAGGAACCGGGCGTCCTCGCTGACCGCCGCGTTGATCTCGCCGATCAGCACGATCTCGTCCGGCGGCCGCGTCTTCACCTGGGCGGCGAGGTCGTCGATCATCTCCCACAGCGCGGGATGGGCGTCACGCTCCAGCCGCGGCCCTTCGATCGGGGGACGCCGGGCCCGCAACGCGCTCACCAGCCCGAAGCCGAGCGCGATCATGATCGCCAGCCCGCCGAGCATGACGTAGGTGCCCGTTTTGCCCGGGATCCGCAGGCCCGCCAGCACGCTGGCGACACCCACCGCGACGACCGCCAGTGGGAACGCCACGAGCAGAAGTGTCGCGAGGACGGCGCGTCCTCGGGCCTGCATCGTCCGGTTACCTCTTTTCGCACAACTGCCGTCAGTGCGGCCGAATAGTAACCGGCTGTCCAAGACCTCGTGAGCGGTAAGGACGGTTCCAACCGTCCTTACCGCTCACGAGGCTGGTGCTAGGCGACGTTGAAGGTGTCGGGATCCGGCCCGGTCCGCTCGCCCCGGTCCAGCACGGACAGCGAGGCGATGTCCTCGTCCGACAGCGTGAATCCGAAGACGTCGAGGTTCTCCTTGATCCGCGACGGCGTCACGGACTTCGGGATCACGACGTTGCCCAGCTGCAGGTGCCACCGCAGGACGATCTGCGCCGGAGTGCGGCCGTGCTTCGAGGCCAGCGCCTTGATCGCGTCTTCGCCGAGGAGGTCGCCGCCCTTGGCCAGCGGGCTCCACGCCTCGGTCGCGATGCCGTGCTTCGCGTCGAACTCGCGCACCTCGGCCTGCTGCAGGTACGGGTGCACCTCGACCTGGTTGACCGCCGGGGTCACCGAACCGGCGTCGAGCAGCCGCTCGAGGTGGGCGGGCTGGAAGTTGGACACGCCGATCGCGCGCACCCGGCCGTCGGCGTAGAGCTTCTCGAAGGCCTTCCACGTGTCGCGGTAGAGGTCGCGCTCGGGGGTGGGCCAGTGGATCAGGTAGAGGTCCAGCTGCTCCAGGCCCAGCTTGGCCAGGCTGGCGTCGAACGCCTTCAGCGTGGCGTCGTAGCCCTGTTCGCTGTTCCACAGCTTGGTGGTGATGAACAGCTCGTCGCGGGCGATCCCGGACTCGGCGAGGGCCCGGCCGACGCCCGCTTCGTTGCCGTAGACGGCGGCGGTGTCGATGCTGCGGTAGCCCGCGTCCAGCGCGGCCTTGACCGCGGCGGTCGTCTCCTCGTCCGGTACCTGGAAGACGCCGAACCCGAGCTGCGGCATCTCCACCCCGTTGGTGAGCTTGACGGTGGGAATGTCGGTCACTTGCTTTCCTTTCGTGGGTGTTTCCGTGGGTCAGGCGGCGGGGGCCAGTTCGGCGCGACGAGCCTTTCGCCGCCCGTGATCGAGCATGCCTGACACGACCGCGACCAGCAGCCCGGCGAGCGCGAGCGCGGCGCCGATCCAGTTGGGCGCGGTGTAGCCGAGACCGGCGTCGATGGCCTTGCCGCCGAGCCACGCGCCCCCGGCGTTGCCGAGGTTGAACGCGGCGATGTTGGCGGCCGACGCCAGCGCGGGAGCGCCTTCGGCCTTGTCCATGACGCGGGCCTGCAACGGCGCGACGGTCGCGAAACCGGCGGCGCCGAAGACGGCGATGGTGATCGCGGCGGGGAGCTGGGCGTGCGCGGTGAAGACGAACACGACCAGCACGGCCGCGAGCGCTGCGAGGATGACGTACAGACTGGGCATCAGCGACCGGTCGGCCGCCTTGCCGCCGAGCAGGTTCCCGACGAACAGCCCGGCGCCGAACAGCACCAGCAGCCAGGTCACCGCGCCGGAGGAGAAGCCCGCGACCTCGGTCATCATCGGGGCGATGTAGGTGAACGACGCGAACACCCCGGCGAAGCCGAGCGCGGTCATCGCCAGCGCGAGCCACACCTGCGGACGCCGGAACACGGCGAGTTCGCTGCGCAGTCCCGCGCTCTGTGTCGTCGCCTGGGCGGGGACCAGCGCGAGGATCCCGATCAGGCCGAGCACGCCGAGGACGCTGACCGCCCAGAACGTCGAGCGCCAGCCGAGCGCCTGGCCGAGCGCGGTCCCGGCGGGGACGCCGAGGACGTTGGCGACGGTCAGCCCGGTGAACATCATCGCGATGGCGCTGGCTTGTCTGGCGGGCGCGACCAGTGAGGCGGCGACGACGGCGCCGACACCGAAGAACGCGCCGTGCGAGAGCGCGGCGACCACGCGGCCGGTCATCAGCAGGCCGTAAGTGGGGGCCAGCGCCGAGACGACGTTCCCGGCGATGAACAGGACCATCAGGCCGACCAGGACCGTCTTGCGCGGCACCCGCGACGCGAGCGCGGTCAGCAGCGGGGCGCCGACCACGACGCCGAGCGCGTATCCGGAGATCAGCAGCCCGGCGGACGGGATCGAGACGCCGAAGTCGCCCGCGACCTCGGGCAGCAGGCCCATGATCACGAACTCGGTGGTGCCGATACCGAAGGCGCTGATCGCCAGTGCGAGCAGAGCGGCAGGCATGGGAGCTCACTTCTTCCCGTAGAGTGGTGTTAACTGGCGTTGGCAACTACAAGCGTCCGAAATAGTTGCACGCGCCGTATATTGCACACGCTTGATGATGCATGACGCAACGAAGTTCGGGCAACCGGGGAAGAGGTGAACCGTGTCACTGGCCGATGACGCCGTGGAGGCACGCGCGCAGGGCTGGCGGACCCTCGCCGCACTGCACGCGCGGATCGAGGACGCGCTCGAACGCGCGCTGGCGCAGAAGCACGAACTGTCCGTCACCGAGTACACCGTGCTGGACGTGCTCGCCCGTCAGGACGGATTCCACCTGCGGATGAACCAGCTGTCGAACGCCGTCGTGCTCAGCCAGTCGGCGACGACGCGGCTGGTGACGCGGCTGGAGAGCAGGGGGCTGCTCCAGCGGTACCTGTGCCCGGACGACCGGCGGGGGATCTACACGGAGGTCACGCCGTCGGGGCAGGAACTGCTCGCGGCCGCGCGGCCGACGCACGACACCGTCCTCACCGAGGCGCTGGCCGCCGCCGAAGAGCTCCCCGAGCTCGCGCCTTTGGTCGCCGCGCTCGGAAAGCTCACCTTCGCCCGCTCCTGACTTCCCGCATTTCGTCCTCTGAATGCGGTAGTTGCGTGTGCAAGGACCGCATTCAGAGGACGAAACGCGGCCGGCCTGGCAAGGTGAGAGCGTGGACGATCTTCTGGTGCGCCGGGTCCGGGTCGGCTTGGCGGGTTCCCTGTCGGACGTACTGATCAAGGGCGGCCGGATCGCGGCCATCGCGGGCCCGGGGCAAGCGGGTGCGGCGTCGGAGAGCCTGGACGGGCACGGCGGCACGCTGCTGCCCGGTCTCGTCGACGCGCACGTGCACACCGCGCAGTGGTCGGCCGCGCGCCGCCGGATCCCGCTGGGGGAGGCGACGTCCGCCGCGCACACGGTCGAGCTCGTGCTCGCCCACCTGCTGGCGCGTCCCGTACCTCCGGGCGAACTCGTGCTCGGCGCCGGGTTCCGCGACGGCCTCTGGCCCGACGCCCCGCACAAGGACCTGTTGCAGAGGGCACTTCCCGGGCACCCCGTCGCCCTGTTCAGCGCCGACCTCCACACGCTGTGGCTCAGCCCCGCCGCGCTGAAGCTCATCGGCCGCGAGCACCCGACCGGCGTGCTGCTGGAGAACGACTGCATGAGCGCGACGGCCGAACTCCCCGTCGCGCCCGACGACGTCATCGACGGCTGGGTCGCCGACGCGCTCGCCGCGGCGGCCGCCCGCGGCGTCACCAAGATCGTCGACTACGAGTACACCGACACCGTCACCGACTGGTGCCGACGGCTGGCCCGGAAACCCTTGCCGGTCCGTGTCTCCTGCGTGATCGCGAAGCACCTGCTCGAGACCGCCGTCGAACGCGGCCATCGCACCGGAGACGTTCTCGAAGACACCGGAGGGCTGCTCACGGTCGGCCCGTTCAAGCTGTTCGTCGACGGTTCGCTCAACACCCGCACCGCGTACTGCGTGGGGCACTACGCCGGAACCGAGTCCCACGGGCTGCTCGAACTGCCGCCCGGGGAGCTGGAATCGTTGATGCGCAAGGCTTCCGAGAACGGGCTCATTCCGGCGGTGCACGCGATCGGCGACCACGCCAACAAGATCGCGCTCGACGCCTTCGCGAACGTCGGCTGCCCGGGCCGCATCGAGCACGCGCAGCTGCTGCTCGCCGAGGACGTCGCCCGCTTCGCCGAACTGGGTGTCGTGGCGAGCGTGCAGCCCGCCCATCAGCCGGACGACCGCGACGTCGCCGACCGGCACTGGCACGGCTGGACCGATCGGGCCTTCCCTTACGGCGCTTTGCATCGCTCCGGGGTGACGCTGGAGTTCGGCTCGGACGCGCCCGTCGCGCCGCTGGACCCGTGGGACGCGATCGCGTCGGCGATCAGCCGCACCGACGACCACCGCCCGCCGTGGCATCCCGAG
The DNA here is from genome assembly GCF_002234405.1 of Amycolatopsis thailandensis. Taxonomy (GTDB): domain Bacteria; phylum Actinomycetota; class Actinomycetes; order Mycobacteriales; family Pseudonocardiaceae; genus Amycolatopsis; species Amycolatopsis thailandensis. The sequence continues at coordinate 6,245 of NZ_NMQT01000117.1, forward strand.
CAGGTCATGCCACTGGAGGCCGCGCTCGCGGCGTCGTCCGGCGGCCGGACCGGGGTGGCCGTCGGGGACGTCGCGGATCTGGTCGTCACCGCGGTGGATCCGTCGAGGCTGTCCCCGGAGGGACTACGCGACATCCCGGTCACCGCCACCGTGATGAACGGCCGGATCACCTACACGGCGTAAGTCCCGGGCGGGAACGGCCGAGTGCCCCCAAGGTGAGGTGAACGCGGAGGGAGCGCCCATGAGCACCGAGAAGCTGTTCCGGATCGCCATCACCCTGAAGGGGCTCGACGGCGCTTTACAGCTGGTGGGCGGGCTCGTCCTGATGATCGTCCCGGCGTCGGCCGTCACCGGTTTCGCGCACGCGGTGGTCACCCGTGACCTGCTCGGCGACCCCGAGGGGACGCTGGCCCGGCACCTCGAACTCGCGGCCGGTCATTTCGTCGAGGGCCGGACGTTCGCCGTGGTGTACCTCGTCGCGCACGGGCTCATCAAGCTCGGCCTGGTCTGGGCGCTGGCGCGCAAGGTGACGCGCGCCTACCCCGTCGCCGCGGTGGTGCTTTCGGCTTTCGTGGTCTACGAGATCTTCCGTGCGATCCACACGCACTCGCTCGCGCTGCCGTTCTTCGCCGCCCTCGACGTCGTGATCGTCGTGCTGGTGCTGCGCGAGTATCGGCAACTCAAGAGGGATCGCGTCGCGGCCTGACCGCCCGGTTCAGGCCGCGACGCGAAACTTTTCCGTGGCGAGATCCGCACCGGGCGGATCCACCACGATCGCGGTGGCGTTGTCGGAGCCACCGAGCGAGATCGCCGTCCGTACCAGCTCCGCCGCCGCCCCGTCCGGCATCCCGAGGATGCCGAGCATGGCCGGCCCGCTGAGCGTCTTGTGCACGCCGTCGCTGGTGAGCAGAAGCCCTCCGGTCGTGACGGTGGCCGTGCCGATCTCGTGAGTACCGGCCGTGCGGACGCTGGTGGTGACGACGTGTTCCATCCGCGGTGTCACGGGCTGGTCGTGGTCGCGGAAGTACTGCGCGAGCGTATGGTCCTTCGTCACCTGCCGCACGGTGTAACCGTCCCAAGCGTACGCCCGCGCGTCCCCGAGCCATGCGATGCCATACCCCTCGTCGGTCCGGACGGCCACGACGAGGACGCAGTCACCGGTCCCGCCGAGGGCGAGCACGGCGCGCTGAGCAGCCAAAACGGCCGCGACCGCACCTTGCCCGACCGGGTTCCGGGCCGCCGCCGAAGCAGCCGTCCGCGCCGCTTGTGCCGCGTTCGGGTGATCTCCGACTCCATCGGCCAGTGCGAACACGATTCCCGCCCCGCCCGCCGCCGCGTACGCCCCGACGGCGTCCGCGTTGTGCTCGCGCGGCCCCCGCGCGCTCGCCGTGTGCCAGTGTGGAAGTTCCCTCATGGTCTTCTCCTCACCCCGGGGTGATCGCCTGCCTCCAGAGTGCGCCCGGATCCTGTGCGGGGGCTGAGGGCAGGGTGAAAGACAGCTGTCGGTCACGTTCGCCGGGGTCACGCAGCCGTGCTTGGAAACGTGACTCGCGTGCTTGAAGACGTGACTCGCGTGTTTGGAGGCGGAACTCAGGAGTGCGGCCTCTGATCACGCGAGTTCCGCCTTCAAGCACGCATGATCCGCCTCCAAGCACGCGAGATCCGGGTCTGATCACGCGAGTTCCGGCGGTGAGTTTCGCCTGCACGTCACCGAAGTAGTGCCAGACCGGCCAGCCGAGCGAGATCCAGTCGCGCAGCAGGTCCGCGTCACCGGCGCGTTCGACCAGCGTCCCGAGCTGGTCGGGGCGCGCGAGGTCCCAGCGGTACGGCCGATTCGCGCCGTCCAGGATTCCCGTGCGCCCCAACACTTGCCGAAGCATTTCAGGAGAGCAGGCGATACACCGTCTGCTCGCCGACGGTGGTGGCGGTGAAGTTCGCCGCCACCCATTCGGAGATCTCGTTCGAGCCGCCGCCGGGGCCACCGCCTCGGCCGCCCTCGACGTAGTAGGTGATCTCGCCGTCGGCCACGTACTGCTGGAACTCCGCCAGCGTCGGCGCAGGATCCGAACCGCTCCAGCCGCCGATGCCGATCACCGACTTCCCGCTCGCGAGTTCCAGGTTCGCCGCCGACTGCGAACTCGACGTCGCCGCCGCCCATTTCGTCGTGGTCGCGGCGAGTACGGTGCCGAGTTCCGTAGACGCGCTCTCCTCCATCCCGGGACCGCCCATGCCACGCTCACCACCCGTGGCCGGACCGGAGATCGGGATCGAGCCGGAATGCGCCTGCGAAGCGGTCTCGACGGCGTACGCGGCGGTGCCGAGGCCGACGGTCAGCACGGCGGCCGTCGCGACGACGGCGACGAGTTCGCGCAGCGGCGGGACACCCACCAGCACGACGGTCGCGGTCACCAGGCCGAGGCCGACGATGACCCAGCGCAGTACGGGCAGCCAGTCGGCGTCGCGGTCGAGCAGGATGTACGCCCAGACGGCGCTGGCCGCGATCATCAGCGACAGGAACACCCGCGGCGCGAGATGCGCCCGGCCGCGCCAGAGCGAGGTCCCGGAGATCGCCACCACGGCGGCGATCGACGGCGCCAGCGCGACGGCGTAGTACGGGTGCACGATGCCGCTCATGTAGCTGAACACCAGCGCGGTGACGAGCATCCAGCCACCCCAGACGACCAGCGCGGCCCTGGTCCGGTCGGTCCCGGCGGCCCGCCTGGTGAACCACAGCCCCGCGACCAGCCCGATCAGCGCGGCGGGCAGCAGCCACGACACCTCACCGCCGAAGCTGGCGCCGAACATCCGGGTCAGGCCGCTCTCGCCGCCGAAGCCGACGTTCCCGCCGCTCATCCCGCCGCCCGGGCCGCCGACCATGACGCCCCCGCCACCGCCGCTCCCGCCGAAGATCCGGCCGAGACCGTTGTAGCCCAGCGCCAGTTCGAGCAGGCTGTCGTCGGCCGAACCACCGATGTACGGACGCGACGCCGTCGGCCACAGATCGACCAGCGCGATGAACCAGCCCGCCGAGACGACCACCGACACCACTGCTCCGGCCAAATGCAGCAGGCGTTTGCCCAGCGAGGCCGGCGCGGCGATCAGGTAGGCGAGGCCGAGCGCGGGCAGCACCAGGAACGCCTGCATCATCTTGGTCAGGAAGCCGAATCCGATCGCCACACCGGCGAACATCAGCCAACGCGGGCTCGCCTTCTCGATCGCGCGGATCGTGCAGTACGCGCCGGCGATCAGCAGCAGCGTCAGCAGCGCGTCCGGGTTGTTGAACTTGAACATCAGCGCGGCGACCGGCGTGAGCGCGAACGCCGCCCCGGCGAACAGGCCGGCGACCGGCCCGGAGGTCCGCTTCACCGTCAGGTACAGCAGGCCGACCGAAGCGACCCCCATCAGCGCCTGCGGGGCCAGGACCGTGAAGCTGGAGAAGCCGAAGAGCCGGGCGAACGCCGTCGTGACCCAGAGCGCGGCCGGGGGTTTGTCGACGGTCAGCACGTTGCCGGCGTCGAGGGAGCCGAACAGCCACGCCTTCCAGTCCTGCGTGCCGGACTGCACCGCCGCCGCGTAGAACGAGTTGCCGTAGCCGGAGGCTGTCAGGTTCCAGAAGTACAGCAGCGCGGTGGCGGCGAGCAGGCCGAAGACCGCGGGACGGACCCAGCGGCCCGGCGGCTTCGCGACGTCTTCCTCGACAGGGCGGGGTTCGACCCGGGAAGCGAGTGCGGTGGTCATGGGGTCAGCTCTCCATCTCGGTGGCGGGCCGGCGGCGGAAGACCCAGCCGCGCAGCAACAGGAAGCGCAGGACGGTGGCCGCGAGGTTCGCGAGCACGAGGACGGTGATCTCGAGCGGCAGTCCCGGTGCCGTCATCGTGTGCAGCAGCGCCAGCGCGCCGCTGGTGAGCGCGAGCCCGAGGCCGAACACGACGAGGCCCTGGAATTGGTGCATTCCGGCGCCTTCCCGGCCGCGGATGCCGAAGGTCAGGCGCCGGTTGAGCGCGGTGTTGCCGACCGCGGTCACCAGCAGCGCGGCGAAGTTCGCCACCTGGGCGCCGGTGAAGGTCCGCAGCAGCAGGAACAGCACGAGATAGGCGATGGTGCTGGCGACGCCGACGGCGGCGAACCGCACCAGTTGCCGCACCAGGCTCGGCGCCACCCCGGGCGCCTGGACCTGGATCGGCGCGCGGCCGAGCTGCTCACGCAGATCACCGATCGGGATCCGGCCGGTCATCGTCGCCTTGGTCAGCCGCGCGATGCCTTTGAGGTCGGCGGTCGCGGTGGCGACGATGTTCACCGACGAATCCGGGTCGTCGACCCAGTCCACCGGGACCTCGTGGATCCGCAGCCCGGCTTTCTGGGCCAGCACCAGCAATTCGGTGTCGAAGAACCAGCCGGTGTCGTGGATGTGGGGGAGCAGCCGCTCGGCGACGTCGGCGCGGATCGCCTTGAACCCGCACTGCGCGTCGCTGAACCTCGCGGCCAGCGTGCCGCGCAGGATCAGGTTGTAGCAGCGGGAAATGAACTCCCGCTTCGGGCCACGCACCACGCGCGCGCCGCGGGCGAGCCTGCTGCCGATGGCGAGGTCGGAGTGCCCGGACAGCAGCGGCGCCACGAGGGGGCCGAGCGCGGCCAGATCGGTCGAGAGGTCGACGTCCATGTAGGCCAGCACCGGAGCGTCCGAAGTGGACCAAACCGCGCGCAGCGCCCGGCCGCGACCTTTCTCCTCGAGACGGCGGACTTCGACGTCCTCGAACTCGCGGCTCAGTCGTTCGGCGACGCGCAGGGTGCCGTCCGTGCTGGCGTTGTCCGCGACGGTGATCCGGAACGGGTACGGGAACTGCTCCGCGAGATGCGCGTGCAGCCGCCGGATGCACGGTTCGAGGTCGGTCTCCTCGTTGTAGACCGGGATGACGACGTCGAGAACGGCGGAGCCGGTGGGGGCGATGGCGGGGCGGCGGCCGGTTTCGGCGCCGGAGAGGATCGCGGCTGTCATATCGTCAATCTCGGCCATCGCGCTGAGGCCGGCTTGTGCCGAAGCTGTGCCGGCGCTGTGTTCCGCCACGGGATTCACCGGCTCAGGTCGTAGACGGTGACACCGTCCACAGTGGTCGGTTCGTAGGTCTGCGCGACCCATTCGGCGATCCGCTCGGCGGCGTCGCTGCCGGTCTCGCCGCGCATCATCATGCCCTCGCCCAGGAAGTAGTGGATCCGTCCATTTCGGACGTACTCCTGGAACTGTTCCAGGGTGGGAGCCGGATCCGTGCCGTTGAACCCGCCCACTGCCATCACCGGGGACCCGCCGCCGAGCTGGTAGCCCGCCGCGTTGTTGGAGCCCACGGTCGCCGCCGCCCAGGTGTACTTTTCACTGTCTTTCCGGAGCAGCGCGACCAGTTCGTCGCCGGGCAGGCTCGTCCCGAGCAAACCCCCGCCAGGCCCGCCTTGCCCGCCGATGACGATCCCACCGCCACCCGGCCCCATGCCGCGGCCGATCGCCGGACCCGCCGAGGGCAACGCGCCGGAATGCGGGGTCGCCGCTGTCGCGACCGTGTACGCGCCGGTTCCGGCGAGAACGGTGACCAGTGCGCCGACGGCGACCAAACGCCTTGCCACGTCAGGCAATCGTGCGGCGAAGAACACCAGGAACGCGCAGAGGAGACCCGCCACGAGAATGGCGATCCCCAGTGCGGGAAGCCAGTCGGATTGCCGTGACAGCAAGAGGTACGTCGTCAGCGCGGTCAAGCCGATCCCGGCGCTCAAGGCGCCCGCGGCGGCCGGATTCCCCCGGGCGCGCCACAGCTGCGTGCCCGCGATGCCGACGAGACCGGCGATCGCGGGGCCGAGCGCGATCATGTAGTAGGCGTGGATGATGCCGCCCATGTAGCTGAACACCACGGCGGTCACCAGGAACCAGCCGCCCCACACGATCAGCGCCGCGCGGCCGCGGTCGGTGCGAGGGGCCCGGCGGGTGAACCACAGCCCGGCGGCCAGCGCGAGCACGGCGGCGGGGAGCAGCCAGGCGATCCCACCCGCCATTTCGCTGCCGAACAACCGGGCCCAGCCGGTACCGCCCCAGCCGCCGCCGGGGCTTCCGCCGACACTGCCGACCTCGTCGCCGGTGATGCGGCCGAAACCGTTGTAGCCGAAGACCAGTTCCCACAGGCTGTTCTCCTGCGAGCCGCCGATGTACGGGCGGTCGGCGGCGGGCCACAGCGCGACGACGGCGAGATACCAGCCGGCGGAGACGATGGTCGCGCCCAAAGCCCCGAGCAAGTGCAGCAGACGTTTGCCCGGCGAGGCCGGCGCGGCGATCAGGTAGGCGAGCGCGAACGCGGGCAGCACCAGGAACGCTTGCAGCATCTTGGCGAGGAAGCCGAACCCGACGGCGACCCCGGCCAGCGCCAGCCAGCGCGGGCTAGCGTTCTCCAGCGCGCGGACGACGCAGTAGGCGCCCGCGACCAGGAGCAGCACGAGCAGCGCGTCGGGGTTGTTGAACCGGAACATCAGCGCGGCGGCGGGGGTGAGGGCCAGGACGGCGCCCGCCAGCAGCCCCGCGGCCGGGCCGGACGTCCGGCGCACCGCGGCGAACAGCAGCGCCACCGAGCCGATTCCCATCAGTGCCTGCGGCACCAGGATGCTCCAGGCGTTGACGCCGAACAGGCGCGCGGAAAGGCTCATCACCCACAACGCGGCCGGTGTCTTGTCGACCGTGATCGCGTTCGCGGCGTCGCTGGAGCCGAAGAACAGCGCTTTCCAGCTCAGCGATCCCGCCTGGGCGGCCGCCGAGTAGAAGGCGTTGGCCCAGCCGGATTCCCCGAGGTTCCACAGATAGAGGACGGCGGTCGCGAGCAGAAGCGCGGCCAGTGAGGCCCGGACCCGGCGCGGGCCGTCGGGCCTGCCTCGGGCGGGGGGAGCGGCTTGATCGGCTTCGTCGCGGGAGGCGAGGAGGGTCATGGCCTCAGCGTCGGATCTCGACCTGGGGCGGGGTTGTGCCGAAGCTGTGCACCCGCTGTGAGGGCGCGATCACCGGCAGATGGACGGCGAACTCGGTGTGCCCCGGACGGCTGTGCACCTCGATCGTGCCGTGATGGGCCACGACGATGGCCGACGTGATCGCCATCCCGAGCCCGGTGCTGCCCGCCGCGCGCGAACGCGAGGTGTCGCCGCGGGCGAAGCGTTCGAACACACTGGGCAGGAGTTCGGGCGCGATACCGGGTCCGTCGTCGGTGACGGTCAGCACCGCCGCGCCGGTGCGGGAACGGCTCAGCTCGGTGACCACCACGGTGCCCGGCGGGGTGTGCGTGCGCGCGTTGGACAGCAGGTTCGCCAGCGCCTGGTGCAGACGCTGGACGTCGCCGCGGACGAGCACGGGTACCCGGGGCAGACGGAGTTCCCAGCGGTGTTCCGGACCGGCGACGTGCGCGTCGCCGACGGCGTCCGCGGCCAGCCGGACGAGATCGACCTGGCCCGCTTCGAGCGGTCGTCCGGCGTCGAGTCTCGCCAGCAGGAGGAGGTCCTCGACGAGCGTCGTCATCCGGGCGGCCTCGGACTGGATCCGCGACAGCGAACGCGCGACCTCCGGTGGGACCAGCGCGCTGCCACGGCCGGCGAGTTCGGCGTACCCGCGGATCGCCGCGAGCGGGGTGCGGAGTTCGTGGCTAGCGTCCGCGACGAACCGGCGGACGCGGGTCTCGCTGGCGTGGCGGGCTTCCAGCGCCTGCGCGATGTGTCCGAGCATGAGGTTCAGCGCCGAACCGACCTGGCCGACCTCGGTGCGCGGATCGGTGTCGATCTCGGGCACCCGCACGGAAAGCGCGACCTGGCCGCGGTCCAGCCGCATCGCCGACACCCGGCCGGCGGTCGCCGCGACCCGGTCGAGCGGCCGCAGCGTGCGCCGGACCGCGAACGCGCCGAGGAACCCGGCACCGGCGACACCTGCGGCCGCGACCCCGAACAGGATCCACCCGACGGTGGACAACGTGTCCTGCATCGGCCCGAGCGGGAGCCCGGTGACGACCACGCCGCCGGGGATCGAGGCGGCCTGCACGCGGTAGTCGCCGAGACCGCCGAGCGTCATCGTCATCGGCGGCCGGTCCGCCGGGATCGCGAACAGGCCGCTCTCCTGCTCGGCCGACAGTCCCTGCGGAAGTCCTTGCACGGTGAGGACTCCCGCGTAAAGCACCCTGTCGCCCGAGTAGCGGACGCTGAGCGTCCCGGAGGCCTGGCCCGGCGCGTTGAGCGGGTCGGGCCCGAGGCCGTCCTCCGGCGGACGGTTCGCGAAGTCGTGGGCCCGGGCCGACGCGGCCGAGAGCTGGCCGTCGATCTGGCCGGTGAGGAACGACCGCAGGGCGATCTCGCTGGCGACGCCGATCACCAGGCAGACGAAGGTGAGCAACAGCACCATCGAACCGGTCAGCTTGGCGCGCAGGGAAAGCCGCCCGGGCCGGGACCACCGGCGCGGGCCGGTGGTCGGGACCGAACCGGTTGCCATGCCCCCGAGCGTGCGCCGGGGTCGTATGTACGCCTTGTGTCCCGCCTGTGAGCCCGCTGTGCGCGTGCGTGTCACAGAAAGGTCTGACGGCGGGCACAGGTCCGGCACAGCCGCGGTGCGGACGGTGGGGGCAACGCCGAGACCACAGGAGTCGAAGACCATGAACGAAACCACTTCCGCCACACCCGCCACCCCTGCCTCTCCGTCCACTTCGGACTGGGGTGCTTCTTCTTCGCGAGGCGGGAAACGCAAAGCAGTCGTCGCGGGCGCGGCCGCCGCGGTGCTCGCCGTCGGTGGCGGTGCGGCGATCTGGGCCGCCGGTTCGTCGGCCGACACCGCGTCCGCGGCTCCGGGTGGTGCCCCGGGCGGCGGGGCGGGCATGGGTGGCCCCGGCGGTTCCCGTGCCCTTCACGGCGAGTACGTCGTGTCGGACGGCAACGGCGGCTACACCACGCAGCTCACGCAGACCGGGAAGGTGACCGAACTGAGCGCGACGTCGCTGACAGCGGTGAGCGACGACGGCTACAGCAAGGTCTACACGATCGACTCGTCGGTGGTGAACGGCGTCGCGACCGGTGACACGGTCACCGTCGTCGCCACGACTTCCGGCACGACCGCGACCGCGCAGTCGGTGCGGGAGTCGGCAGGGGAGGGCCAGGGGCCGCCCTCCGGCGGCGATGGCGGGACGCCGCCGGGCCAGTGACCCGCCCGCAGCCTGCAATGAAGGGGCCTTTCATAGCAAAATTTGCTATGAAAGGCCCCTTCATCGCACGCCTGCCGTCACGAGGCGCTCAGCGGTCGTAGTCCACGTCCAGCTCGGGCGAGGTCGCCACCGCCCGGCAAGTAAGGATCCGCCCCGCCGCGACGTCCTCGTCCCCGAGCGCGTAGCGCACGTCCATCCGCGCGCTGCCCCGCACCACGGTCGCCCGGCACGTTCCGCAAGCCCCGCCCATGCACGCGTACGGCGCGTCGACGCCGTGCCGCAGCGCGGCGCCGAGGACGGTTTCGCCCACCGTGGCGGGGATTTCGGCGGTTTTCCCGCCCGCTGTCACCGTCAGCGCGGGGCCGGGCCGCCGCGAAGGCCGGACGGGCAGCGCGCCTTGGAACAGCTCGAAGTGGACGTTCTCCTCGGGGACGTCCCGGTCGGACAGGGTCCGGCGCGCCATGTCGACGAGGTCGCGCGGGCCGCACAGGAACCACTCGTCCACCTTCGCCGGGTGCAGCCGCGCTTGCAGCAGCGCCCGGAGCCGGGTGCTGTCGAGACGGCCGCGCTGGTAGCGCTCGTGCGAGATCGCCAGCGCCTCGCCGACGATGTCGAACGGCTTTTCCAGCCGCTGTGTCCGCAGGTCCGGGTCGCGTTCGTCGGTGCGGTAGTGCACGACGTGCAGCCGCCCGCCCAGCTGGGTGGCGAGGGCGCCGAGTTCGGCGGCGAACATCGTGCTGGCGCCGGAGGTGTTGATGTACAGCAAGGTCGCCTTGCTGTTGGGCTCGTTCCGCAACGTCGAGGTCAGGATCGACAGGATCGGCGTGATCCCGCTTCCCGCGGCGAGCGCGACATAACGGCCGGAGCGGTTCCGCGCGGGGGTCAGCGTGAACACCCCGTCGGGAGGCAGCACTTCCAGCACGTCGCCCGCTTCGAGCTCCGTGGTGGCGAACGTCGAGAACGCGCCGCCGAGCTGATGCTTGATCGCGATCCGCAGCATGCCGGACTCCGGCGTCGAGCAGATCGAGTAGGCGCGCCGCATCTCCAACCCGTCCACCTCCGCGCGGATGACGAGGTGCTGGCCGGGGGTGAACCGGAAGGTCTCCCGCAGCCGCTCCGGCACGTCGAACGTCACCGTGACGGCGCCTTCGCACAGCGGCCGGACCTCGGAGACCCGCAGCGAATGGAACCGGCCCGGTGGCCGGGGCTGCGGAGCGGGCGGCTCCTCGTCGAACGAGCCGGTGAGCTGACGCCACTCGCGGTACTCCGACGACGTCAGTTCGCGGCCCCACGCGGTCGCGATCGGGACGTCCCTGGCGAGATAGGCGTCGCGGTTGTCCCGCCACGCGCGCAGGTACCGGTAGAACGGGATCGCCGGGTGGAGATGGTGCACCAGGTGGTAGTTCTGGCACAGCATGATCGGCGTCATCAGCCATTCCAGTCCGACGCGGACGCGGGTGGCGCCGAACCGGTTCTGCCGCTGCTCACCGAGGTCGTGATGCGGGAGCCAGTCGAACCACCAGGCCAGCACGGCCAGCCCGACGCGCTGCGGGACGAGGTACGCCACCAGCAGTTCCCAGCCGTGGCCGCTCACGGTCAGCCAGGCGAACGCGGCGAAGCTCAGCGCGACGACGGCCGCGGTCTCGATCCGCTCCGACCGCGGCCGGGAGCGCTGCCGCGCCACGTAGAAGCGGGCGTACCAGAAGTCGATGGTCAGCCAGCGCAGGGGCAACTGCCACCACGGGCCGTGCGCGGTCCAGGCGTCGGGATCGGTGTGGGCGTCCTCGTTGGTGTTGCGGTGGTGCTCCAGATGGATGTAGCGCACCAGCGGGAAGGAGCCGTAACCGGCGACGAACGGCATCGCCAGCCTGCCGAGGAGTTCGTTGACCCAGGTGAGCTGCCCGGCCGCGTGATGCGTCGCCTCGTGCAGCACCGTGAACATCGTGAAGGTGACGAGCGCGTGCAGGGGAATGGTCACCCAGAGCGGCGCGGCGTCGTTGACCACCAGCCAGGTGGCCCCGATCCAGACCATGAGGCCGCCGGTGAACAGCAGGACCGTCGGCACCGAGACCACCGGCAGCGGGATCCGCGGGTTGGGCAGCCCGCGTCTCAGCTTCTGCGCGGGAATTCCGTCCGTGTCCTCGGACCGGGTTACGGCGACGGCCATCGATCGTTCCCCTCGGTCGATGCTACCGGGACAAGCTGTCAAACCGTAGACAACTAGTACTGGTTTGTAAACTTCATCGGACTGGCGAAACGCCTCGTCACGGCGCCCGATGGTGCGACGCGGCGCGCATCCGTGTCCAGGAAAGGGCCGCTTCGTAACAGAGAAGAACCGAAAACTGGTCCGATCGGGTGGTCGGGGGCCGGTTACTCGGACAGTTCTCGAAAGCCGTGACCGGCCCGGGGAAGCTGCCCGGTGGCCCCGCGCCCGGAGCGATGAAGCACACGGCCTAGACTCGGACGGCCCGGTCTGCAGGCTGGCCAGGGCGCATCCGCTGCCGAACGCACGCGGATGCTCAAACACATCGTTTACCGCTCGAGGAGAATACGTTGAAGAGCACCGTCGAGCAGCTCAGCCCGACGCGAGTCAAGATCAATGTCGAGGTGCCGTTCGACGAGCTCAAGCCGAACTTCGACCGCGCCTACCGCAAGATCGCCCAGCAGGTGCGCATCCCCGGCTTCCGTCCGGGCAAGGCGCCGGCTCGCGTGCTGGAAAGCCGGATCGGGCGAGCCCCGGTGCTCGACGAGGTCGTCAACGAGGTCATTCCGGCCAAGTACATGGAAGCCGTGCGCGCGGGCGAGGTCCGCACGCTGGGCCAGCCCGAGTTCGAGGTGACCAAGCTGGAGGACCGTGAGGTTCTCGAGTTCACCGCCGAAGTCGACATCCGCCCGGAGATCTCGCTGCCCGACCTCGAAGGCTTCGCGGTCAGCGTCGACGACGTCGAACTGACCGACGCCGAGGTCGACGAGCAGCTCGACGAGCTGCGCGCCCGTTTCGGCACCCTGACCGGTGTCGAGCGCGCGGCCGAGAACGGCGACTTCGTCTCGATCGACCTCGCGGCCACCGTCGACGGACAGGAGGTCGAGGAGGCCTCGACCACCGGCCTGTCCTACGAGATCGGCTCCGGCCAGCTCGTCGACGGCATCGACGAGGCGATCATCGGCGCGAACGCGGGCGAGACCAAGACCTTCACCACGAAGCTGGTCGCCGGCGAGCACACCGGCAAGGACGCCGACGTCACCGTCACCGTGCAGACCATCAAGCAGCGCGAGCTGCCCGAGGCGGACGACGAGTTCGCCCAGATGGCGAGCGAGTTCGACTCGATCGACGAGCTGAAGGGCGACCTTCGCGAGCGCCTCGGCCGCGTCAAGAAGATGCAGCAGGGCGTCCAGGCCCGCGACAAGGTCCTCGAGGAGCTGCTCGAGCGCACCGAGATCGCGATCCCGGAGAAGGTCCTCGAGGCCGAGATCGAGAACCGCAAGCACGACGCGATCCACCCGTTCGACCACGACGAGGCGCAGTTCGCCAAGGCCCTCGAGGCCGAAGGCCGCACCCTCGAAGAGTTCGACACCGAGGTGCGCGAGGAGTCGGAGAAGGCGGTCCGCACGCAGCTGCTGCTGGACAGCATCGCCGACGCCGAGAAGACGTCGGTCAACGACGGTGAGCTCACCGAGCGGATCATCTACCAGGCGCAGCGCTTCGGCGTCAGCCCGGACGAGTACGTCCAGCGGGCGCAGCAGTCCGGTCAGCTGACCGCGATCTACGCCGACGTCCGGCGCGGCAAGGCGCTGGCCTCGGTGGTCCGCAAGACCACCGTGACCGACGCCTCCGGCGCCGAGGTCGACCTCGAAGAGCTCTTCGGCCCCGCAGCCGAGGAGACGCAGGTCACCGAGGAGACCGCGAAGACTGCGGCCGAGTAGGGAATATCCGGTCCGGTCGAAACGGACCGTAAAGCTGTAAGCGAACTTGGGCGGTGTCAGGCATTCTGCACCGCCCAAGTTCGTTAGGGTCGGTTGCAAGATCCTCAGCACCTGGACACAGCATCTGGACATACAGCGGCGGCCGAGGCACGGCTGGCCGCCGTCGGCGAAAAGGCAGGCAGACGTGACGCAGCACATGCCCGAGGCGCGGACCGGAACCGCGGGGCTCAACCTCACCGACTCGGTCTTCGAGCGGTTGCTCCAGGAGCGCATCGTCGTCCTCGGCTCCGAGGTCAACGACGAGGTCGCGAACCGGATCACCGCCCAGTTGTTGCTGCTCGACGCAGACGACTCCGAGTCGGACATCCGCTTCTACATCAACTCGCCCGGTGGCTCGGTCACCGCGGGTTTCGCGATCTACGACACCATGCAGCTGATCCGCCCGGACGTCGCGACCTACGCGATGGGCCTGGCCGCGTCGATGGGGCAGTTCCTGCTCTCGTCCGGCACGCCCGGCAAGCGGTACGCGCTGCAGCACGCGCGCATCCTCATGCACCAGCCCTCGGCGGGCGTCGGCGGCACGGCCTCCGACATCGCCATCCAGGCCGAGGTGTTCGGCAAGTGGAAGCAGGAGCTGGCCCGGATCACCGCCGAGCAGACCGGTCAGACGGTCGAGCAGATCGTCAAGGACGGTGACCGCGACCGCTGGTTCACCGCGCAGGAGGCGAAGGACTACGGCTTCGTGGACCAGGTCCTCACGCGCGAGAACCCGCTTCCCAACAGCTGATCCGCGCCGGCACACAGGAGAATTTCAATGAGCAACTTCCAGCTTCCGATCGGGTCGCAGGCGCCGGGGATGCAGTCGCGGCTCCAGCTGCCGCAGTCGCGGTACGTCCTGCCCTCGTACGTCGAGCGCACGAGCTACGGCATCAAGGAATCGAACCCGTACAACAAGCTGTACGAAGAGCGTCAGATCATGCTCGGCGTGCAGATCGACGACGCGTCGGCCAACGACGTGATGGTCCAGCTGCTGCACCTCGAGCACGAGGACCCGGACCGCGACATCATGATCCTGATCAACTCGCCCGGTGGCTCGTTCACCGCGCTGATGGCGATCTACGACACGATGCAGTACGTCCGCCCCGACATCGTCACCATGTGCATCGGCCAGGCCGCTTCGGCCGCCGCGGTGCTCCTGGCGGCCGGTACCCCCGGCAAGCGGTTCACGCTGCCGAACTCGCGCGTGCTGATCCACCAGCCCGCCACCGAGGGCACCTATGGCCAGGTGTCGGACCTGGAGATCCAGGCCAACGAGATCCAGCGGGTGCGGCGCCAGATGGAGGTCATCCTGGCGAAGCACACGAACAAGGACGCCGACGAGGTCAAGAAGGACATCGAGCGCGACAAGATCCTGACGGCCGACGAAGCCAAGGCCTACGGGATCGTCGACGAGGTGCTCGAGTACCGCAAGGCCTCGAGCAGCTGATCGTGCCGGGACCCGGTGCGTGTCGGGAGACGACACGCACCGGATCCCTGGTCTAAGGTCAGCTTCTGGCGTGCTCAGATGTGACGTTGGTTCTCCCGCCGACGGCATCGGACGGGTACCGTCAGTGGCAATGTGTGAGGCTCCGAGAGGTCATCCGTGACCGGGGTACGACAGTCAGGCACGACAGTGCAGGCGCGATGGAAGCGCCGGAGGGGACGAGGTCAACGGCCATGGCACGGATCGGTGACGGCGGCGACCTGCTGAAATGTTCTTTCTGCGGCAAGAGCCAAAAGCAGGTGAAGAAGCTCATTGCCGGCCCCGGGGTCTACATCTGCGATGAGTGCATCGATCTCTGCAACGAGATCATCGAAGAGGAACTGGCCGAGGCCGGTGAGGTCAAGCTCGACGAGCTGCCCAAGCCCGCCGAGATCCACGAGTTCCTCGAGCAGTACATCATCGGCCAGGACGACGCGAAGCGTTCGCTGGCCGTGGCGGTGTACAACCACTACAAGCGTGTGCAGTCCGACGACAAGGCCGGGCCGAAGGATTCCAAGGACGAGACCGTCGAACTGGCGAAGTCCAACATCCTGATGCTCGGGCCGACGGGCTGCGGCAAGACCTATCTGGCCCAGACCCTGGCGAAGATGCTGAACGTCCCGTTCGCGATCGCGGACGCGACGGCGCTCACCGAAGCCGGGTACGTGGGCGAGGACGTCGAGAACATCCTGCTCAAGCTGATCCAGGCGGCGGATTACGACGTCAAGCGGGCCGAGACGGGCATCATCTACATCGACGAGGTCGACAAGATCGCCCGGAAGTCGGAGAACCCGTCGATCACCCGCGACGTGTCCGGCGAGGGCGTGCAGCAGGCGCTGCTGAAGATCCTCGAGGGCACCACGGCCTCGGTGCCGCCGCAGGGCGGCCGCAAGCACCCGCACCAGGAGTTCATCCAGATCGACACGACGAACGTGCTGTTCATCGTGGCCGGCGCGTTCGCCGGACTGGAGAAGATCATCAACGAGCGGGTCGGCAAGCGCGGCCTCGGTTTCGGCGCGGAGATCCGCACCAAGGCCGAGATCGACGAGAGCGACATCTTCTCCGACACCATGCCGGAGGACCTGATCAAGTTCGGGCTCATCCCGGAGTTCATCGGCCGCCTCCCGGTCGTGGCGACGGTGACCCACCTGGACAAGGACTCACTGGTCAGCATCCTGACCACGCCGCGCAACGCGCTGGTGAAGCAGTACAAGAAGCTCTTCGAGATGGACAACGTCGAGCTGGAGTTCACCAAGACCGCGCTCGAAGCCATCGCCGACCAGGCCGTGCTCCGCGGCACCGGCGCCCGTGGCCTGCGCGCGATCATGGAAGAGGTCCTGCAGCCGGTCATGTACGACATCCCCAGCCGCGACGACGTCGCGAAGGTCGTCATCACCGAGCAGACGGTCCGCGAGAACGTGAACCCGACGATCGTGGCGCGTCAGCCGTCACGCCGTCGCAGCAGCGAGCGCGGCGAGAAGTCCGCCTGAGCGGCGATCTTCGTCATCGATGCCCCGGCCGGGTCCGACCCGGCCGGGGCATCTGTTTCTCCGGCCCGGTCCGGCCGGTGACCGGACCGGGATAGGATGCGAGGGTGCCGCTGACTTCCACGAAGGACGAGAACGAGGCTCCCGAGCTGGCAGCCGCGAGTCCACGCGAGGTCAGAGGACTCGTCGAACTCACCGAACGCATCGTCATCGGGGCCTATCGTCAGCACCCGTGGATCCCGCGCGCGCTGACGATCGCGCTGGGCGTGCTGGTGGTGACCTGCCTGGTGGCCGGTGTCGTCCGGTTGTCGCCCTTGCCGCTGATCCCGCTGCCGCTGTTCGCCGGCTCCGCGTACGCGCTCGTCCGGATCAAGGCCGCGCGCGCCGCGGGATCGAACCAGTCGCTCGTCGTCTGGACCGGACTGTTCACCGGTGCGACGCTCGCCGGATTCTGGCTGATCTCGATGGCGGGACGCTGGCTCGGCTGAACAGCCTCGCCGAAGGTTTTCGCATTTCCCTCCGTTAGCAGGGTTTCAGAATGGCTTCCACGAGGTAAGACGAGTCCGTGACAGTCACCGCGGGCCCCTTCTCTCACGTGGGTCTGCTCTACTCCGGTGACACCGAGTACCTGAACGGTACGGTTCCGTACATCCTCGAAGGCCTGAAGCTCGCCGAGCCCGTCGCGGTGGCCGTCCCCGGCCGGAATCTGACCTTGATCGAAGCGGCCTTGGGTGATTCCGCCGCCGACGTCGAACTCATCGACATGACCGAAGCGGGCCGAAACCCGGGCCGTATCCTCCCCGGCGTCCTGCTCGCGTTCGCGGACAACCGGCCGGGTCCGGTCCGGATCGTCGGCGAGCCGGTCTGGGCCGGGCGCTCGGCCGTCGAGTACCCGGCGTGCGCGCAGCACGAGGCATTGATCAACTTCGCTTTCGGCGACCGCGAACTCCGCATGCTGTGCCCGTACGACCGGACCCGCCTGAAGGGCGACGTCCTCGCCGACGTCGGGCGGACCCACCCGACTCTCTCCGGCGCCGACGGCGATCGTCCGAGCGGGGAGTACGCCCCCGATGCTGTCGTCGAGAAGTACAACCTGCCGCTGCCCGAACCGAAGGCGGCGGAGGCGTTCCGCTTCGACATCGCCAGGCTTTCCGCCGTGCGCAATTTCGCGCGGGAGAGAGCGGAGGAGAGCGGGCTCGCCCCGGACCGGGTGGAGGACCTCGTCCTGGCCGTGGCGGAACTGTCCGCCAACAGCGTGCTGCACGGTTCGGGGCACGGTGTGGTCCGCGTCTGGCGCGACGAGGACCACGTGCTCTGCGAGGTCGTCGACGAAGGCACGCTGAGCGATCCGCTGGCCGGACGGCGGCCGGCTCCGCCGGGGCAGATCGGCGGACGCGGTCTGGTGCTGGTGAACCAGGTCGCCGACCTGGTCCGGCAGTACCTCAGACCGGGCTCGACCGTGACCCGGATCTACTTCCGCCCCTAGGCGCTGTCCTGTAAGTCCGTCCGCGGTCTTCGCGCCCAGGCGGCCTCTGACGGCACGGGCGATCCAGCCGAGTACAACCCGGTACGAGACTGAATCGCCCGCACCGCCAGAGACCACCTGGATCACGAAGCCCATCGAACGGACTTACAGGACAGCGCCTAAGCGTTCTTCGGCACGTGCTTGCCGAGGAACGCGACCAGGCTCGGCACGACGGTGCGGTTGAACGCGTCGCCGTGTTTGCCGCGCGCGGTGTGCGCGACCGTGGGCCGCGCTTCGGAGATGAACTTCCGCACTCCGCCGATGAACGGATCCTCGGTGCCGCACCAGATCCCGGTCGGCACACTCTTGGTGACATCGATGTGGCGCAACGGGTCCAGCGAGCCCCAGTCGGCGGCGTCGCGGAACGCGCGCCGCTTGCTCATCTCCGGCCACGAGGTGATCAGGGCGGGCGCGAGGGCCGCGACCGCGGCGGGCGGGCGACGGCGTTCCAGGCGGCGCCGGGTGTAGAGCAGCGCGCCGAAGCCGCCCATCGAGAGCCCGGTGGCGGCGAACGGCAGCCCGTCCCGGCCGCCGAGGCCGCGGGCGGCGAGCCAGCGGGGGACCTCTTCGAGCAACATCGCCATCGGGTTGTCGCCGGGCTGGTTCTCGTGCCAGTAGTGGTCGCCACCGTCGACCGCGACGAACCCGAACGGGGGGACCGCCTTGCGGGCGACGTCGCTGCCGAGCTGCTTGAGCAGCCCCGTCGGGGCGGCGTGCCGCGCGGTGCCGTGGAGACCGTGCAGCATCAGCGACATCGGCAGGCCCTTGGGCGGGGCCTTGGTCGGCAGCATCAGGACGAGGTCGACCTCGCGCCCGCGGGCTTCGGAGTAGACGCGTTCGACGCGGGGGCTGCCGAGTTGAGTGGCGGGGGTCGGCGACGCGACGCCGAGCGCCCGCTGAAGCGCTTCGCTGAACGGCAGGGCCCCGGTCGCCGTTCCGGCGGCGAGCCCCGCGACGCCGAGGCCGGACGCCCCGGCGATCAGCACGGAACGACGGCTCAGCCAGCGGCGGGCGCCATGCACCCCCGGCAGCGTCGCGTGCCCCTGGTCGTCCTCGTTCACCCGTCCCCGTTCCCCCGTTGATCTTCTACCAGGTCAGACGTGCGTTCTCGCTGGAAGGTTGCACGATTCACCGACCTGTGACCGGGGTATCGCCGGATCAGGTGCCGATGTTTCCCTCTTTCGCGCGCCAGGACTCGATCGAGATCTGCGCGGACCTGGTCGCGGCCTCGTAAGTGTCGCCGAGGCCCACGCCGAGCGCGGTGGCCAGGGGAATCAGGATGTGGTCCACGCCATTCCGGCCGTCGCCGAAGTGGCCTGCGACCTCCAGCGTGATGTAGCCGTGCACGGCACTCCAGAGCTGCGCGGCGACGGCGAACTCCGGGGCGGGACGGAACCGGCCCGCCTCGATCAGCCGTTTCGCGGCGCGGACGAGGTAGCCGAAGGCCTCGATGCCCTCTTCGCTGGCGTTCTGGCGGCTCTCCTCACTGGTCATGTCGCCCAGCGCCGCCTTCTGCCCGTCGGGCTGGCTCTGGCCGAACGTCACCGCGTAGAGCTGCGGGTTCTCCACCACGGTCCGCCGGTAGGCGAGCGCCAAGGTGAGGATGTCGGCGGCCGGGTCGTCGGTTTCCTCGATCTCGCCGAGATTCGCCGACAGCCGTCGGAATCCCTCACGCGCGACTTCGTCCACCAAGGGGCCCATCCCGCCGAAGTGGGTGTACACGGCCATGGTCGACGCGCCGATCTCAGCCGCCAGCTTGCGGGCCTGGAGCGCCTCCGGGCCGCCGTCGGAGAGCAGCCGGATCGCCGCCTCGATCAGTTTGGCCTTGACCTCGGCGGCGGCGGGTTTCGGTGACATGGTTGCCAGTGTCTCATAACCCTGTTATAAATGTAGCCATAACCACGTTATATCGCTGCTTCAGCCATCGATCAGGGGGCCTGTGATGGGCAACAAGTTCCTCGAGGGCAACTTCGCCCCCGTCAACCGCGAGCACACGATCACCGAACTACGGGTCACCGGGCACATCCCGGAATACCTGGACGGGCGCTATCTGCGGAACGGGCCGAACCCGCTGTCCGAAGTGGACCCGGCGACCTACCACTGGTTCATGGGCGACGGCATGGTGCACGGCGTCCGGCTGCGCGACGGCCGCGCCGAGTGGTACCGCAACCGGTGGGTGCGCAATCCCCGGCTCTCGCGGGAACTCGGCGAGCGCTGGGAAGGCGGGTCCGTTCCCGGCCTCGCCTCCATGGGGGCCAACACGAACGTGATCGGCCACGCCGGCAAGACCCTCGCGTTGATCGAGGGCGGCGCCACGAGCTTCGAGCTGACCGACGAGCTCGACACCGTCGGCGCCTGCGACTTCGACGGCACGCTCCCCGGCGGCTACACCGCCCACCCGAAGCGCGATCCGGAGACCGGCGAACTGCACGCCGTGTCGTACTTCTTCGGCTGGGGCAACAAGGTGCAGTACTCGGTGATCGACGCGCAGGGCCGCGCCAAGCGCACGGTCGACGTCGAGGTCACCGGTTCGCCGATGATGCACGACTTCTCCCTGACCGAGAAGCACGTCGTCTTCTACGACCTCCCGGTCACGTTCGAGAGCGAGCAGGCCGTGTCCACGTCGGTCCCGTCGTTCCTGCGCACGCCCGCGCGGCTCGTGGTGTCCGCGCTGGTGGGCAAGGTGAAGGTGCCGGACCCGCTCAGCGCGAAGCTGCGTTCGCGGATCTCGGGCAACGCGGGCCTGCCGTACCGCTGGAACCCGAAGTACCCGGCGCGGATCGGGGTCATGCCGCGGGAGGGCGGCGACGGCGACATCCGCTGGTTCGAGGTCGAGCCTTGCTACGTCTTCCACCCGATGAACGCCTACGACGACGGCGACTCCATCGTGCTGGACGTCGTGCGGCACCCGAAGATGTTCGACACCGAGCTGCTGGGGCCTGCCGAGGGGCCGCCGACCCTGGACCGCTGGACCGTCGACCTGGCCGCGGGCAAGGTCGTCGAGGAACGCCTCGACGACCAGGGCCAGGAGTTCCCGCGTGTCGACGAGCGACTGGTCGGGCGGCCGCACCGCTTCGGCTACTCGGTGTCCACAAAGGATGGATCGGCGTCGTCGGGTGCTCTGCTCAAGCACGACCTGTGGAAGCGTTCGGTCTCGTCGAGGCAATTCGGCGAGGGCGCGCACGTGGGGGAGTTCGTGTTCGTTCCGTCCTCAGTGGACGCGGGCGAAGACGAGGGCGTGCTGATGGGATTCGTCTACGATCCCGCGACGCAGAAGAGCGACCTGACCATTTTGGACGCGGGGACGCTGGAGACCGTCGGAGCCGTGCACCTGCCGGACCGCGTGCCGAACGGCTTCCACGGGAACTGGGTCGGTACCGAGGGCTGAAGGGGACTTTCCCCGCATGCCACGCGGCGAAGGACGCTTTCCCTTCATGAGACGCCGGGAAAGCGTCCTTCAGCCCCCGAGACCCAGCACCCGCTGTTCGCCGCTGTAGAGATTCATGCTGTCGCCCCGCAGGAAACCGATGAGGGTCATGCCGTTCTCCTCGGCCAGTTCCGCGGCCAGCGACGACGGCGCGGAAACCGCCGCCAGCAGACCGATCCCGGCCATGGCGGCCTTCTGCACCAGTTCGAACGAGGCTCGCCCGGACACCAGCAGACCGGTGTCCGCGGCGGGGATCCGGCCCTCTTGCAGTGCCCAGCCGAGGACCTTGTCGACGGCGTTGTGCCTGCCGACGTCCTCCCGGACGACGGCGAGGTTCCCGTCGCCGTCGAACAGGGCGGCCGCGTGCAGCCCGCCGGTGCTGGAGAAGACCTTCTGGTGCGCGCGCAGCGTGTCCGGGAGCTTCGCCAGCACGTCGGTGCTGACCGCGAACTCGGACTTCTCCGGTGAGAAGCGGCTTCGCAGCTTCACCGCGTCGAGCGCGGCCTTGCCGCAGACGCCGCACGAGGACGTGGTGTAGAAGTTCCGCTCGACGCCCGTCTCCGGCGGCGCGACCCCTTCGGCCAGGGCGATGTCCAGGACGTTGTAGGTGTTGCGGCCCTGGTCGTCGACGCCGTCGCAGTACCGGGCGACCGCGACGTCCTCGCGCGAGGTGAGCACGCCCTCGGACAGCAGGAAGCCGTGCGTGAGCTCGACGTCGTTGCCGGGTGTCCGCATGGTGACCGCGAGTGCCTTGCCGCCGACGCGGATCTCCAGCGGTTCTTCGGCCGCGAGCGCGTCGGGCCGTCGCACGTCCCTGGTCGCGGAGATCTTCCGCACCGGACGGCGCACCGTCACCCTGCCCACTTGTCCACCTTTCTGGCCGGTCATTCGACAGTCGTGTACTGCAACGCCGGGAATTAAGTAATACATTCCCAGTGCACATCCTCAGAGTACGGAGGCGCCGGATGGCTGTCGGCTTCCTGGACCGTTCCCGCATCGTCGCATCACCGGGCTGGAGCCGCTGGCTGGTGCCGCCCGCCGCGCTGGCCGTCCATCTGTCGATCGGGCAGGCGTACGCGTGGAGCGTCTTCAAACCGCCGCTGGAAAAGACGCTCGGACTCAGCGGCACGGAGAGCGCTCTGCCGTTCCAGCTCGGCATCGTGATGCTCGGGCTTTCGGCGGCGTTCGGCGGGACGCTGGTCGAGCGCAACGGGCCGCGCTGGGCGATGTTCGTCTCGATGGTCTGCTTCAGCTCGGGCTTCCTGCTCGCCGCGCTCGGGGTGGCGACGTCGCAGTACTGGCTCGTCGTCCTCGGCTGGGGCGGGATCGGCGGCATCGGGCTCGGCATCGGCTACATCTCGCCGGTGTCGACGCTGATCAAATGGTTCCCGGACCGGCCGGGAATGGCCACCGGCATCGCGATCATGGGCTTCGGCGGCGGCGCGCTGATCGCCTCCCCGTGGTCGTCGCAGATGCTGGGCGCGGCGCCGTGGACGATCGGGACGGTCGCGACGGCGTTCCTCGTGCACGGCCTGGTCTACGCGGTCTTCATGAGCCTCGGCATCCTGCTGATCCGGGTGCCCGCCGACGACTGGAAGCCGAAGAGCTGGGAACCGAAGGCCGCGAACGGCAACGCGATGATCACCACCGCGAACGTTTCGGCGCGCAACGCCATCAAGACGCCGCAGTTCTGGCTCCTCTGGGTGGTGCTGTGCTTCAACGTGACGGCGGGCATCGGCATCCTGGAGAAGGCGGCGCCGATGATCGCGGACTTCTTCCGCGAGACCTCGGCGCCGGTCGGCACCGCCGCCGCGGCCGGGTTCGTCGCGTTGCTGTCGCTGACCAACATGCTCGGCCGGTTCGTCTGGTCGTCCACTTCGGACCTGGTGGGCCGCAAGAACATCTACCGGCTCTACCTCGGCGCGGGCGCCCTGCTGTACCTCGTGATCGCGTTGACCACCAACGCCTCGAAGCTCGTGTTCGTCCTGTGCGCGATGCTGATCCTGTCCTTCTACGGCGGCGGTTTCGCGACCGTCCCGGCGTACCTGAAGGACCTTTTCGGCACCTACCAGGTCGGCGCGATCCACGGCAGGCTCCTGACCGCGTGGTCGATGGCGGGGGTGCTCGGGCCGCTGATCGTCAACGCCATCGCCGACAGCCAGAAGTCGGCGGGCAAGGTCGGCCCCGACCTCTACACGACGTCGCTGTTCATCATGATCGGCCTGCTGGTCGTCGGCTTCGTCGCCAACGAACTGGTGCGGCCGGTCAACCCGAAGTTCCACGAGCCGGCGTCGTCCGGCGAGGCCGCGAGGAGTGAGGCCCGATGACCGAACAGGCTCCCGAGCCCCGCCGCACCGGGCTGATGGTGTTCGCGTGGCTGTGGGTCGCGCTCCCGTTCGCCTACGGCGTCTACGAACTGTTCCGCAAGGTGGTCCAGCTCTTCGGCGGCTGACTAAGGTCGGAGCCATGGGAGTTCTGGTGACCGGGGCGTCGCGCGGCATCGGCCGGGCGATCGCGCGGGCCTTCGCGGAAAAGGGCGACCGGGTCGCCGTCCACTACGCCTCGAAGCGGGAGGACGCCGAGCGGACACTCGCCGGGCTGCCCGGTTCCGGGCACGGGCTGGTCCAGGGCGATCTCTCGGATCCCGAGGTGGCGCAACGGGTCGCCGACGAAGCCGAGTCGGCCGTGGACGGCGTCGACGTCCTGGTGAACAACGCCGCGTTCGCGCCGTCCGCCGCGTCGGCGCATCCTGTCGCGGAAGTGTCCTATGCGGACTGGCAGCGGATCTGGCGGCGCATGGTCGACGTCAACGTGCTCGGCACGGCGAACGTGACCTACTGCGTGGCGCGGCACATGATCGAGCGTGGCGTGCCCGGCCGCGTGGTCAACATCGGCTCGCGGGGCGCCTTCA
This sequence comes from Amycolatopsis thailandensis, assembly GCF_002234405.1. Taxonomy (GTDB): domain Bacteria; phylum Actinomycetota; class Actinomycetes; order Mycobacteriales; family Pseudonocardiaceae; genus Amycolatopsis; species Amycolatopsis thailandensis. The sequence goes on from NZ_NMQT01000117.1 coordinate 30,235, forward strand.
AGGGCGAGCCCGAGTTCCCCGCATACGGCGCGAGCAAGGCCGCGCTGCACTCGCTCGGGCAGTCGCTCGCCGTGGCCCTCGCCCCGCACGGCATCGCGGTGACCTCGGTCGCGCCCGGTTTCACGGCCACCGACAGGGTCGCGACGAAGCTCGAAGGCGCGAGCGGCGAGGTCCTGCGCGGGCAGAGCCCGTTCGGCCGGGTCGGCACGCCGGAGGAGGTCGCCGCCGCGGTGCTCTACCTGGCTTCCGGTGAGGCGGCTTGGGCGTCCGGCGCGATCCTCGACCTGAACGGCGCGTCGCATCTGCGGATGTGAAGTGGATCACCTATGCAGCAGTGACGGCGTCCCGCGCGTCCTAAGGAAGTGCACAAGCTGGGGAAGGTCCTGGTCGCCGGGCTGGCGGTGGCGGTGTTCGGCGGGACCGCGTACGGATACACGACGCTGGAGTCGCTCGACGGCATCACCCGCGAAGACGTGATCGAGGCACCGGAGCCGGGGGAGCGGCCCGCCGACGGGTCGCTGGACATCCTGCTGGTCGGGCGCGATTCGCGGACCAACCAGCAGGGCGAGCCGCTGGACCCGGCGATGCTGCGCGAGCTGCGGGTGGGGGCGAACGGCGACGACCTGACCGACACGCTCATCGTGCTCCGCATCCCCAACGGCCAGAAGGCGGTCAAAGCCTTCTCGATCCCGCGTGACTCCTTTGTCGCGGAGCCGGGGACGAAGGACAAGACCAAGATCAACGGGATCTTCGGCCACGCCAAGTTCGCCTCGGCGAGCGAGCAGCGCAAGGCGGGCAAGACCGACAAGGCGGAGATCGAGAAGGTGGCGATCACGGCCGCCCGGAAGGCGACCCTGAAGGCGGTCGAGGACCTCACCGGCGTCAAGATCGATCACTTCGCCGAGGTCAACCTGCAGAGCTTCTACGACATCAGCAACGCCGTCGGCGGGGTCGAGGTGTGCCTGAAACGGGACACCAAGGACGTCAAATCCGGCGCGAACTTCAAGGCGGGGAAGCAGACGATCCAGGGTGCCGACGCGCTGGCCTTCGTCCGCCAGCGTGAGGATCTGCCTCGCAGCGACCTCGACCGCGTACGCCGCCAGCAGGTGTTCCTCGCCGGCCTGGCGAAACAGGTGCTCTCCGCGGGGACACTCGCCAACCCGGCCAAGGTCTCCGACCTGATCGACGCGGTGAAACGGTCGGTCGTCCTCGACGGCTCATGGGACCTGCTCGACTTCGTGAAGCAGATGCAGGGTGTCTCCGGCGGCGGTATCGCCTTCGAAACGATCCCGGTGGTCAACCCCGACTACCGCTACAACCCCAAGCAGCCGACCTGGACCGCCGTGCAGGTGGACCCCGCACAGGTGAGGGCTTTCGCCGCGTCCCTGATCGGTGCCCAGCCCTCGACACCGCAGACCCCCGCCGGCCCCAAGGTCGACGTCGTCAACGCGAGCGGCAAGGACGGCCTCGCCGCCCGCGTCTCGGATCTCCTGGTGGAGAAGGGATTCGGCAAGGGCGACACGACGGCCGACACCGGACGGCGGACCTCCGTCGTCCGGTTCAGCGACGCGTCCGGGCCCGCCGCGGAGATCGCGAAGCTGCTCGGCGGGCTGGAAACCCAGAAGGCCGATTCCGTCGCGGCGGGCCACGTGCAGGTCGTCCTCGGACAGGTCTACAAGGGACCGGGCGTGTCCGCGGGGGGCGGGTCGGCCGGGGCCCGGACCGACCAGCCGATCACTTCCGACGACACCGGCTGCATCGACTGAGCGAGGTCAATCCCTCGGCGGGATCCTGCCGTTCTTGGCGACCGGAAGGCCGAGCTGGGCCGGTTCGGTGAGGATGACCTCCTCGCCGGGAAGGTGCGCCAGCACCGGGTCGAGGTGGGTCAGTTTCAGCGCGACCGGCCCGATGACACTCGGCCCGGTGGCGACGTCGTACTTCGCCAGATCCAGCCACCGCACCGTGCCGAGCACCTCCCGGGGGATCTCGTCACCGCGTTTGGCCACCGGGACGCACAACTGCCGTGCGTCGCCGACCCTCACCTCCGTCTTCGGCCGGTCGGCCAGCACCGGGTTGAGATGTCCCAGCGTCAACGGGAAGGGACGGCCGGGGATCCCGAGGACACGCAGGGCGTAGCACTCGAGGTCGATGTGCCGGACGAACGACAGGATCTCCGGCGGCGGCAGCTCGCCGTTCTTCGCGACCGGGACACACAGTTGTTCCGGCGACAGCATGGTCACGGGGGCGTCCTGGATCCCGAGCCTTTGCACGACCGGGTTCAGCTGGCTGAGCGTCAGCGGGAAGTTCCTGGCGCCGCCTTCGATCCGGTAGCAGGCCAAGTCCACCCAGCGGGCGTAGTCGAGGATCCCGGGCGGCGGGATGGCGCCGTTCTTCGCGACCGGCACGCAGAGTTGCTCGCGCGCCCCCAGTTCGACCGTCTCCGGCGGCAGCTCGGCGAGCACGGGATTCAGGTGCTGCAAGGTGACAGCCGTCGGTGGCGGTTTGTAGCCCTCGGTCCGATAGCAGGACAGGTCGAGCTGGGAGACGAAGGGGAGTGGCGGTGGTACGGCCGGAGCGGCCGTGGCCGCGCCGGGCAGGACGGCGACGAGCATGAGCGAGGCCGAGGCGGCGAAACCGCGCAGGGTCGATCTTCGTGACATGGCGAGGCCTTTCCGTGAGCGGGTCGCGTTTCACGGTGGACCCGGTCCGGCCTCGCCCGGCACCGCCAAGGGGGCAGCCAAAGGTGCGGCGAGGCAAAGATGTCCCTGTGATCAACCTGGCGTCGGCCGGACCCTTTCGGGTCTACCGGAGCGGGCTCGGCGGAGGCTAGGTTGGGCGGACCGAGTTTGATCGACTTGAGTGACTGGGGAGTTGCCGATGTCCGCATCGATTCGTCATGCCCGAAGAACGGTCCTGAGCGCCGCGTTGGTGGCCGGGGTGGTACTCGCGACGGCTCCGGCCGCGCAGGCGGTACCCGGCCAGGAGTTCGTCACCACCCCGACAGGCGCGCTGACCTCTCTTCGGTCGGTAAGCGCTTTCGCGACGACGGAAACCGGGAAGGCGTGGGCCGTCGGCTCCGGCTGGTGGTCCGCGGGGATCGCGCGCTGGGACGGCGCGGCGTGGCAGGAGGAGCAGACACCCCAGTTCAGCGGTGGTTTCTCCGGCGCGGTCGCGGTGGGCGACACGAACGTCTGGGCCGTGGGGACGAACTACGACGCGGGCAGCGGCGGCAGGCCGGTGGCACTCCACGGCGACGGCACGACCTGGACCCAGACGGCGATCCCGGAGGTCCCGGAGAAGATCGCCCGGCTGAACGACGTGGCCGCGTCGGGCGCGGACAACGTCTGGGCGGTGGGTTCGGCCGGCGTCGACGGCTCCCAGCAGCCCAACCCCGATTCCCGGCCGTTCGTGGTGCGCTGGAACGGTTCCGCCTGGCAGGAGGTCGCGGTACCGGTGCCCGCCGGCACCCGGTACTCGGCGCTGTCCTCCGTCGCGGTGCGCGGCCAGGAGGTGTGGGTGTCGGGCTACGCCTACGTCCGCCTCGACGACGGCCAGGAACGGTATCGCGCGCTCGTGGAGCGTTTCGACGGTACACAGTGGACGATCGTGCCCACGGCGCCCGAACCCGGCGCGCCCGAGGACTTCCTGCGCTTCGCCAACCGGATCGCCGTCGGCGCGCCCGGTGAGGTGTGGCTGGCCGGGCAGGCCGACGTCGACCAGCTGATCCAGCGGTGGACCGGTTCCGCCTTCGAACGCGGTCCGGAGCTGCCCGTGGACCTGCGGATGCCGACAGCGAGGTACGGCTCGCTCAGCGCCGACGACAACGGCAAGGCGTGGGTCACCAGCGCGAAGTACGACTCCGGTGCCGGGGTCAGCAGGCCGCTGTTCGGGGTCTGGAACGGGACCGGCTGGACCGACGTCCCGGTGGCCGACCAGTCGCTCGCCGGCAACGGCGGCGTGGTCGCCACGAGCCGGTCCGGCGGGGTGATCTGGGCGTATGTCCAGACCAATTCGTCCACGCCGGTGATCCTGCGCGCCGAGGGCTAGCCGATGGTGGTCCGGCCGGGGCCGCTCAGCCCAGCGGCTCCAGCCGGACCACGATCGCCTTCGACACCGGCGTGTTCGACTTGTCCGCCACCGAATCCAGCGGCACCAAGGCGTTCGCCTCGGGGAAGTACGCCGCCGCACACCCTCGCGCCGTCGGATACGAGACGACGCGGAAGCTCGGGGCCCGGCGGTCGCCGTCCCGCCATTCCGAGACCAGGTCGACCATCGCGCCGTCGGCCAGTCCGAGCGAGACCAGGTCGTCGGGGTTGACCAGCACCACACGCCGGGCGTCCTCGATACCGCGGTAACGGTCGGAAAGCCCGTAGATCGTGGTGTTGTACTGGTCGTGGCTGCGCATCGTCTGCAACAGCAGCCTGCCTTCGGGCACCTGCGGGTATTCGAGTTCGGAGACGGTGAAGTTCGCCTTGCCGTTCGCGGTTCCGTTGAACTGCCGGGAATCACGCGGCGCGTTCGGGAGGACGAATCCGTCCGGTTCGCGGACCCGGGCGTTGTAGTCGTGGCAGCCGGGGACGACGCGCGCGATCCGGTCGCGGACGAGGTCGTAGTCACCGTGGAAGTCCCGCCACGGCACGGGATGCCCGGCGCCGAGCAGCGCTTCCGCGAGATGACAGATGATCGCGACCTCGGACAGCAGGTGCTCACTGGCCGGGGCCAGCCTGCCGCGCGAGGTGTGCACCTGCGACATCGAGTCCTCGACGGTGACGAACTGCTCGCCGGCGGCCTGGGTGTCGCGTTCGGTGCGGCCGAGGGTGGGCAGGATCAGCGCGGTCTTGCCGGGGACGACGTGCGAGCGGTTGAGCTTCGTCGACACGTGCGCCGTCAGCGAGCAGGACTTGAGCGCCTTCTCGGTCAGTTCCGTGTCCGGGGTGGCGGAAGCGAAGTTGCCGCCGACGGCGAAGAAGACCTTGCCCTTCCCGTCCCGCATCGCGCGGATCGCGGCGACGGTGTCATAACCGTGGTCTCGCGGCACCTTGATGCCGAACTCGTCGTCGAGACTGTCCATGAAGGACTCCGGCATCTTCTCCCAGATGCCCATCGTCCGGTCGCCCTGGACGTTGGAATGCCCGCGCACCGGGCACAGGCCCGCGCCCGGCTCGCCGATCATGCCGCGCATCAGCGCCAGGTTCGCGACCTCGGAGATCGTCTGCACCGCGTGCTTGTGCTGGGTCAGGCCCATCGCCCAGCAGTAGATGGTCCGCTTCGACGTCGCGATCATCCGCGCCAGCCGCTCGATCTGCTCACGCGGCAGCCCGGTCGCCGCGGCGACCTCGGTCCAGTCGATCTCCCGCAGATGCTTCGCGTAGTCCTCGAACCCCTCGGAAGACGACTCGACGAACGCGCGGTCGACGATCGTGCCGGGCGTCTCCTGCTCCCACCGCAACAGGAGATGCCCGATCGCCTGGAACAGCGCGAGGTCGCCGCCGAGGCGGATCTGCGCGAACTCGTCGGCCAGCGGGGTGCCCTTGCCGACCACGCCCCGGACGTTCTGCGGGTTCTTGAACCGCATCAGACCGGCTTCGGGCAGCGGGTTGACCGCCATGATCTTCGCGCCGTTGCCCTTGGCCTCTTCCAGCGCGGACAGCATGCGCGGGTGATTGGTGCCGGGATTCTGGCCGACCACCACGATCAGGTCCGCCTTGTGGATGTCGGCGAGCGTCACCGAGCCCTTGCCGATCCCGGTCGTCGCCGCGAGCGCCGCCCCGGAGGACTCGTGGCACATGTTGGAGCAGTCCGGGAGGTTGTTGGTGCCGTAGGAGCGCACGAGGAGCTGGTAGAGGAACGCGGCCTCGTTGCTGGTGCGGCCGGAGGTGTAGAAGATCGCCTCGTTCGGATCGCTCAGTGCCCGCAGTTCGTCCGCGACCAGGGTGAACGCGTCGTCCCAGGAGATCGGCTCGTAGTGCGACGCGCCCTCGCGCAGCACGAACGGCTCGGTGATCCGGCCCTGCTGGCCGAGCCAATAGTCCGTCTTGTCCGCCAGCTCCTGGATGGAGTGCTCGGCGAAGAACTCGCGGCCGACCCGGCGTTTCGTGGCCTCCTCGGCGACGGCCTTCGCGCCGTTCTCGCAGAACTCGGCCAGCTTGCGGTGCTCGCCGTCGACCTCGCGCGGCTCCGGCCAGGCGCAGCCGGGACAGTCGAAGCCGTCGCGCTGGTTCAGCAGGCGCAGCGTCTTCACCGTGCGCGCGGCGCCCATCTGCTCCATGCCGCGCATCAGGGAGACAGCGACCCCGGGGATCCCGGCCGCCCAGCTCTTCGGTTTCCCGACCTCGAGCTCGGTCTCGTCAACGTCGTTCGCGGGTGCTTCGCGGGTCATGACCCCATCGTGCGCCTTGCCGCTCGCGCGCGCGACCGAGGGGTGGCCGGCCACGCCGTTGGGCACCTGCTCGCGCTGGGTTGTGAAGGCCTCCTTCCCTACCTTGCGAGTCAGGGTTCCGGCGAAGTCGCGTAAGCGGGTCGTGAGTGGCGTTTCGGCTTCTGGCGGACTCGTATTTGCCTACCCACTGGTGTGATTGGCGGTCGAGTGATGCCGGTGCTGGGGGCCGGTGTGGTCGACGGGGGAGGATTTCGGGCGTCCTCGGCGACGATGAAGGAATTGGGACGTTGAACGTCCCAATTCCTTCATCGTCGCGCCCTGGCAGCCACGGAACCACCACTCACACCCAGCCAGGCGCAGGTAGGTGAACACCGGTCCGCTCTAACCCGAAACGCCACTCACGAACACCTGGACCGACCTGCGCGTGGGGGGTGTTGTGAAAGCCACTTTCGCAACCTTCACCGTTGCGAAAGTGGCTTTCACAACCTCCTTGACCAGCGGAGAGGCGCCTTCGCCGAGACCTGACCCGCAAGGTAGGAAGGAGCCCTTCACGGACCGGCGCCAGCGCCCGAGCCGCCGGGGGCACCTACTCGCGTCGGCCGATCTCGCAGCCGGGTTAGCGATGCCCGGCCCGCGTGCCCTCAGGCGCCCATGTCCAGGCGGGTGATCTGCGATTCGTCCAGCGGGAACCAGGGCGTCTCGTTGACGCCGCGTTCCTGCACCGCGTTCACCGTCACCGCGGCGACGACCAGCACGACCAGGCCGACGATCGCGGCGACCCCGGGCCACCGGCTCGACCCGGGCGAGCGATAGCCGCCACCCGACGCCGTGGCCGCCTTCTGCTGCTTGCGCCGCTTCTTCTTGAGTTCCTTCTTGGCACCCAGCCAGGCGTCGCGTTCGGCGTGCTGCTGCCAGTCCGGATTCATCAGATCCGGATGGGTCTCGATCCGCCGGTCCTCTTCGTCCATCTCGGTCCTCTTCCCCAGGGTTACCCGCAGTTGCCCGTCGACGGCAGGGGTTTCGTCGGGTCGTAGGTGTCGACTTCGTCGACCACGATCGCGCCGTCGACGGGTTTGCTCTTGTCAGCGTACTGGGGCGCGAGGATGCCGGTCTTGATCGCGTCGCACGCCATGTTCGAGTGGTAGCCCGCGCCTTCGCCGAAGCTGAGCCCTGCGTCGGCGTTTGCGAACGGCGGTGCCTTGCGGATCACGTAGTCCTGCTCGTCGCGGAGGAACGGGACGATGTCGGCCGGTGACCGAGCCTCACTCGGAAGTGCGTCGAAGGCGTAGGCGGTCGCGTAACTCGCGTGGACGATCAGCTCACCCTTGTCGCCGGGCTTCGCGGTGAGGGAGCCGGTCATCCGCGGACGGACCTGCAGCAGACGGTTCGGGCCGATGAGGGTCAGGTACTTGCCCTTTTCGACGGTGAGCGCACTCTTGAGCGTCGGTTCGAGCCGGACGCGTTCGTTCGGAGTCAGCATGGCGAGCAGTTCCGAGCCGTCGTGGTCCTGCAGGGCCCGGGAGCCGAGCCGCGCTGCCGCGATGGCCTCCCGCACCGTCCGATACGCCACGTCGACCTCTTGCGCGGTGAAGTCGCCGACGGCCTGCGGCGGCGCTGCGGCGATCCCGACGACCCCGTCTGCCCACGTCGCGGCGGGAGTGCCGTCGAAAGGCCGGTTGAGGTCGATCCCGCCGGATAACGGAGCGGCCTTCGGAGGCTGGCCGAAGTCGGTGACGTCGTTGACGCCGCGCCCTTGCACCCGGTGCACGACGACCGCCGTGGTCACGAGCGCGATCAGCGCCAGGACCAGGACGGGACCGCCTGCCACCCGGAAACCGCGGCGCCGTCGCTTCTTGAGGTCGTTTTCCGCGCCGAGCCAGGTGTCGCGTTCGGCGTGCTCGCGCCAATTCGGATTCATCAGATCCGGATGTGTTTCCAGCCGCCGGTCTTCCACGGATTCCCGCCCTCCCCAGTGTGTTACGACAACGATCATCGACGGGGAACGGCGAGCGTTACGGCCGGTGAGCAAAGCGGTGGAGGGGGTTCGTAGACTTGACAATGTGACCGAGAACGCCCAGCCGCAGCAGACCGACCTTCCGGGTACCTGGAACCCGGCCGACGAAGAAGCCTCGCTCTACCAGCGTTGGGTAGACGCTGGCTACTTCACGGCCGACCCCACGTCGGACAAGCCGCCGTTCACGGTAGTCATCCCGCCCCCGAACGTGACCGGTTCGCTGCACATCGGGCACGCGTTCGAGCACACCCTGATCGACGCCATCACCCGCTACCACCGCATGCTCGGCGACGAGACGCTGTACCTGCCGGGCATGGACCACGCGAGCATCGCGGTCCACGCCCTGGTCGAGAAGCAGCTCCGCGCCGAGGGCACCAGCCGCCGCGAACTGGGCCGCGAGGCCTTCGTCGAGCGCGTCTGGCAGTGGAAGAACGAGCACGGCGGCAAGATCCTCGCCCAGATGAAGCGCCTCGGCGAAGGCGTCGACTGGACCCGCGAGCGGTTCACCATGGACGACGGCCTGTCCAAGGCCGTCAACACGATCTTCAAGAAGCTGTTCGACGACGGCCTGATCTACCGCGCCGAGCGGCTGGTCAACTGGTCGCCGGAGCTGCGGTCGGTGCTGTCCGACGCCGAGGTGAAGCACGAAGAGGTCGAGGGCGAACTCGTCTCGATGCGCTACGGCGACGGCGAGAACGCGATCGTCGTGGCCACCACCCGGATGGAGACGATGCTCGGCGACACCGCCGTCGCGGTCCACCCGGACGACGAGCGCTACACGCACCTCATCGGCACCGAGGTCGAGCTGCCGCTGACCGGGCGCAAGATCCCGATCGTCGCGGACAAGCACGTCGACCCGGAGTTCGGCACCGGCGCGGTCAAGGTGACCCCCGCGCACGACCCGAACGACTTCGAGATCGGCCAGCGGCACGACCTGCCGATGATCACGATCATGGACGAGCAGGGCCGGATCGACGGCACCGGCACCGAGTTCGACGGCATGGACCGCTTCGAGGCCCGGGTCGCGGTGCGGGAGAAGCTGCGCGAACAAGGTCGCATCGTCGCGGAAAAGCGTCCGTACCTGCACAGCGTCGGACACTCCGAGCGCTCGAAGGAGCCGATCGAGCCGCGCCTGTCGCTGCAGTGGTTCGTCAAGGTCGGCCCGCTCGCGAAGGCCGCCGGCGACGCGGTGCGCGACGGACGGGTGGACGTCCACCCGCCGGAGATGGAGAAGCGCTACTTCGACTGGGTCGACAACCTGCACGACTGGTGCATCTCGCGTCAGCTGTGGTGGGGCCACCGCATCCCGGTCTGGTACGGCCCGAACGACGAGGTCGTCTGCGTCGGACCGGACGAGGAACCGCCCTCGGGCGAGGGCTGGACCCAGGACCCGGACGTCCTCGACACCTGGTTCTCCTCGGGCCTGTGGCCGTTCTCCACCCTCGGCTGGCCGGAGAAGACGCCGGACCTGAACAAGTTCTATCCGACGTCGGTGCTGGTCACCGGCTACGACATCCTGTTCTTCTGGGTCGTGCGGATGATGATGTTCGGCCTCTACGCCACCGGCGAGGCGCCGTTCAAGACCATCGCGCTGCACGGCATGGTCCGCGACCAGTTCGGCAAGAAGATGTCGAAGACCGCGGGCAACGGCGTCGACCCCATCGAGTGGATGGACCGCTACGGCACCGACGCGCTGCGGTTCACCCTCACGCGTGGCGCCAACCCGGGCACCGACGTGCCGATCGGCGAGGAGTGGGTCGCGGGTTCCCGGAACTTCACCACGAAGCTCTGGAACGCCACCAAGTTCGCCATGATGAACGGCGCGGACGCGAACGCCCCGCTGCCCGCCGCGGCCGAGCTCACCGAGGCCGACCGCTGGATCCTCGGCAGGCTCGACGGCGTCGTCACCGAGGTCACCGGCTACCTGGCGGACTACCAGTTCGCCAAGGCCACGGACACGCTCTACCAGTTCACCTGGACCGAGCTGTGCGACTGGTACCTGGAGCTGTCGAAGGTCCAGGTCTTCCAGGGCGACGAGGCCCGCGTGACGGCGACGCGCGCGGTGCTGGGGCACGTGTTCGACACCGTGCTGAAGCTGCTGCACCCGTTCATCCCGTTCATCACCGAGAAGCTGTGGACGGCGCTGACCGGCCGCGAGTCGCTGGTGATCGCCCCGTGGCCGGTGGCGGACGGCTCCTACGCCGACGGAGTCGCCGACAAGCGGATCGCGGACGTGCAGAAGCTGGTCACCGAGGTCCGCCGGTTCCGGGCCGATCAGGGCCTCAAGCCCAGCCAGAAGGTGGCCGCGCGGCTGTCCGGCGACGGGTTCGCCGAGATCACCGGGCACGACGAGCCGATCCGCTCGCTGGTCCGGCTCACGCAGCCCGAGGACGGCTTCGCGCCGAGCGCGTCGCTCGAGGTCGGGCTGTCGGCCGGTGTCGTCACCGTCGAGCTGGACCTGTCCGGCACGATCGACGTCGCCGCGGAGCGCAAGCGTTTGCAGAAGGATCTCGGCGCGGCGGAGAAGGAACTGGCGCAGGCCGAGGCCAAACTCGGCAACCAGGCCTTCATCGACAAGGCGCCGGAGCCGGTGATCGGCAAGATCCGGGCCCGCAAGGAGACCGCGGTCGCGGACATCGAGCGCATCAACGCCCGGTTGGCGACGCTTCCCGCCTCCTGACGACTGCAATGAAGGGGCCTTTCATAGCAAAATTTGCTATGAAAGGCTCCTTCATTGCACGCCCGGGGACACTCAGCGAAGGTGACGGAGGACCACTCCGGTCACACCGGCCATCCCCGTGCGATACGGGTGGTAAGCCGCCGCGGCGAGCAGCTTCGTGTGCTGCCCGTTGATCCACGCGGCCCCGTTCGGCGCGCAGGCGTCGTGGCCGGCGGAGGGGCCGAACGTGTCCACGAAGGACGAGTTCCCGTCGGCGGCGACGGCCTTCTCGATCGCCGAGTTCAACGCCCTCTCGACGTCGTTCAGCCAGGCGTAGTCACCTTCGGCGAACGGCAGGATCTTCGGGCAGTAGCCGGACTCCGGCGCGATCCGCGGGTAGCCGATGACGAGCACGTCGGCGCGCGGCGAGCGGGCGTGGATCCCGGCCAGCACCCGCTCGACGCGCTTGCCGGTTTCGGCGATCTTGGCCTTGATGGTGTCGACGCCGCCGACGGTGAACCTGTCCTGGCACGGGTTCCCGGTGGGATCGCTCGCGCGCAGGGACGGGCAGGTGCCGACGAGCGTGCCGAAGACGCCGTAGTCGTTGCCGCCGATACCGACCGTCACCAGGTCGGTGTTCGCGCGCAGGGCGCTGAACTGAGGCGGGTTGCTGCCGAGGGTCACGCTCTGCCGCTCCGTCATGTCGCCGGTGTCGGCGCCGCCGCAGCTGATGTCGGTGAAGGAACGGACCCGCAGCGCCGCGGCGAGCATCGACGGGTAGTTCTGCGTGGACTTGCCGCAGAAGAGCGGGACGAGCCGGGGGAGCGGGATGAGTGGCCCGGACGTGTAGGAATCACCCAGCGCGACGTAGTTCCGGTAGGACCGCGTCGCGGCGGTGGCCGCCGTGGTGGAGGCGATCAGCAGGACGACGGTCGATACGGCCGCGAACAGGACGCGTCTGAAGCGCATTGGGACCCCGATCTCCGGACTGCATGGCCTCTCAAAAATGAACCGCATCCGCACCGGTCGGCGCCGCCGATCGGGTGGTCGAGCACTGGTTTCACCCGCTTGGGGTGTCACATCGAGTGGTCGTCCTCCGGTCTGCGGTAGACGAGGAGATAGCGGTAGAAGAGCAGGTTCCGGAGCTTGCTCCCCGGCAGCAGCCGGGCCGCGTCGCGCCGGATCCGGTTCATCGGCGGGAAGGTCTCGACGACGGGCGCCGCGGGCAGCGGATCGACCCCGCCGTTGAGCCGGTCGCCCGCGTGGACGACCACCCTGGCCAGCGCGTTGACCGGGGAGGCCACGAGCGCGCGGACGTAGTCGGCGGGAGTGCTGGGCCTGCCGAGACCGAGCACGGCCAGCACCCCGCCGGGCACGAGCGCGTCCCGCAGCCTCGTGACCGTGTCGAACGGCACGTGATGGAGCGACGCGAGGCAGGAGATGAAGTCGTACGCCCCCTCCGGCAGCTTCTCGGTGGCGACGTCGGCCCGCCGGTACGAGATCGTGCCGGGGCCCGGCGAACCGGCGGCACCGGCCAGGTCGATCATCGGACCGGACCGGTCGATCGCCTCGACGTGCATCCCGGTCGCCGCGAGCCGCCGGGCGAACCGTCCACTGCCGCAGCCCACGTCCAGCGCCACCCCCGGGCCGGGAGGCAGCTGGTCGAGCAGCAGCGGGTGGTAGTGGTCGTTGTGGTTGAACCCCATGCGTCGAGAGTGCCAGCAAAAGCCGCACGTAGACTCGGTCCGACAGGGAGCAAGGCTAAGAGGAGAGTTCGTGCCGCGTGGTGACGGCCGGGATTCCGAAGATTTCGCGGAATCCCCGGACCTGGCAGATCTGGACAGTTTCGCCGGCGTCGACGAATTGGGGGCACGCGCCCACGATCCGTCCGACGACACCGACCCGGATCTGGACGCACCCGACGCCGCGTACCAGGTGGGCGGGGGCGCCGGCGGCGGGATCGGCGGGATCGGGCAGCTGGGGGACAACCTCGCGCTCGGGCCCGTACCGGACCTCGTCGCCCCGGAGGACGTGGAACTGCACGAACTGGACGATCAGGGCGACGAGCTCGCCCCGAGTGACCCGAACGGGCAGCAGGCACGCCGCGAACTGCTCGCCGTCGAGGCCGAGCTGAACCAGCGCTGGCCCGAGACCAAGATCGAGCCGTCCCTCGCCCGGATCGCGGCCCTGGTCAACCTCATGGGTGAACCGCACCGCGGCTACCCGGTGCTGCACGTCGCCGGGACCAACGGCAAGGGCTCGACCACCCGGATGATCGACGCGCTGCTGACCCGCATGGGCCTGCGCGTCGGCCGGTACACGAGCCCCCACCTCCAGCTGGTCACCGAGCGGATCGCGTTGGACGGCGTCCCCGTCTCCGCCGCCGCGTACGTCGACCTGTACCGCGACGTCGCGCCGTACGTGACCATGGTCGACAACGCGGGCGGGCCCGACGCGGTGCCGATGAGCAAGTTCGAGGTGCTCACCGGGATGGCTTTCGCCGCCTTCGCCGACGCGCCCGTCGAGGCCGCCGTCGTCGAAACCGGTCTCGGAGGCTCCTGGGACGCCACCAACGTCGTGGACGGTGACGTCGCCGTCATCACGCCGATCGGCGTCGACCACGTCGAGTACTTCGGCGGCGATCCGGCCAAGGCCGCGGTGGAGAAGGCCGGGATCATCAAGCCCGGCAGCGTCGCGGTCATCGCCGAGCAGAGCCCCGAGGTGCAGAAGATCCTGCTGGAACGCGCCGTCGAGGTCGACGCGAGCGTCGCCCGCGCGGGCAGCGAGTTCGGCGTCCTGGAACGCGAGGTCGCCGTCGGCGGGCAGATGCTGAAGCTGCAAGGCCTCGGCGGGGTCTACGACGAGATCTTCCTGCCCCTGCACGGCGCGCACCAGGCGGCCAACGCCGCGCTCGCGCTGGCCGCCGTCGAAGCCTTCTTCGGCGCGGGCAAGGACAAGCAGCTGGTCGTCGAAGCCGTCCGCGAGGCCTTCGCCGAGGTGGAGACCCCGGGCAGGCTGGAGCGCGTCCGCGCCGCACCGACAGTGCTGCTCGACGCGGCCCACAACCCGCACGGCGCGAAGGCGCTCGCCACCACCGTCGCCGAGGAGTTCGCCTTCCGGCGCCTCGCCGCCGTGGTCGGCGTGATGGCCGAGAAGGACGCGCGGGGCATCCTGGACGCCCTCGAACCCGTCGTCACCGAGATCGTCGTCACCAAGAACTCGTCCCCGCGCGCGATGCCGCTCGACGAACTCAACGACATCGCCATCTCGATCTTCGGCGAAGACCGCGTCGTGGCCGAGCCCAGCCTGGACGCCGCGATCGAGACCGCCATCGGCCTCGTCGAGCAGAGCGACGACCCCGAGGAGCCCCTCGCGGGCGGAGGCGTGCTGGTCACCGGCTCGGTCGTCACCGCGGGCGAGGCCAGGACCCTGTTCGGTAAGGAGCCTGCGTGACCGACGAGACCCCGAAGCCGCCCGCCAAGGACCCGATGAAGTCCTTCCGCGGCGTGATGGCCGGTTCCCTGATCATGGAGGGCATCACCGTCGCGCTCGCGCTGCCGGTGGTGGCGAAACTCGGCGGCGGGGTCGGCTCGCTCACCGGCTGGTCGGTGATCGTGATCGCGGTCGCGCTGATCGTGCTGTGCGGTTTCCTGAAGAAGCCGTGGGCGGTGCCCGCGGTGCTCGCCTTGCAGGTCGCGCTGATCGCGTTCTTCGTCGCGCTGCCCGCCGTGGCGATCCTCGGGGTGATCTTCCTCGGGATCTGGCTGTGGCTGCTGTGGTTGCGGCGCGATGTGGCGCGGCGGATGGCGGCCGGGACCCTGCCGAGCCAGCAGCAGCAACCTCAGTAGGCCTCGTGAGTGGCTGGGACGGTTGGCCGAGGGCAAGGCAGAGGTGCCCTGCTCGCTCACCGGCGTTCCGGCTTCGGATGTCGTGAAAGCCACTTTCGCAACACTCCGACCCGCCAGGCCGCGCTGGGTCGGGGTGGTCGTGAGTGGCAAGTCGCGTTCTAACCCCACTTACCACTCACGACCACCCGACCGACACCTCACCCGCGGCGCCCGTAAACCAGCAGCCGCGAGGGGAAGGGGTCTTT
Organism: Amycolatopsis thailandensis; assembly: GCF_002234405.1. Lineage (GTDB taxonomy): Bacteria > Actinomycetota > Actinomycetes > Mycobacteriales > Pseudonocardiaceae > Amycolatopsis > Amycolatopsis thailandensis. The sequence goes on from NZ_NMQT01000117.1 coordinate 45,380, forward strand.
CCCCGCATGCACCGTGGGAAAGGATCCCTTCACGGACTCGGCACCCCACACTGAGTGGTGGTGAGCGGACGCCGTGTTCGTTCATCACCAGGTCAACCGCCGTTGGCCCACCGGCCGTGGCCGCGGGATAGAACCGCGCCATGACCGCTTCCCACCACAATCGCCGCACGCTGCTCAAGGCCGGTCTCACCGGCGCCGGAGCCGTCGCGGGCGGCCTGCTCCTCCCCGGAACCGCGACCGCGACCACGACCGGAACCGCGACCGCGGACCCCGTCCCGCTGCTCCGCCGCGACCGCCCCGTGCTCACCCACGGTGTCCAGTCCGGCGACGTCACCACCGGTTCCGGCATCGTCTGGTCGCGCGCCGACCGGCCCTCCCGGCTGATCGTGGAGGTCTCGCGGGATCCCTCGTTCCGGCGCGCTCGCCGCGTGCGCGGGCCGGTGATGAGCCCGGAGACCGGCGGCACCGGCAAGGTCCGCGTCGCCGGCCTGCTGCCCGGGACCGAGGTCCACTACCGCGTGACCGCCGAGTCCCTCGACGGCCGCACGTGCAGCGAGGCCGTCACCGGCCGGTTCGCCACCGCGCCGATCGGCCGCTCGGACGTCCGGCTGCTGTGGTCCGGTGACGTCGCCGGGCAGAACTGGGGCATCAACCCCGAACGCGGCGGCATGACGATCTACCGCGCGATGGCCGACCGCCGTCCGGACCTGTTCCTCCATTGTGGAGACACGGTGTACGCCGACGCGCCGCTCACCGAGACCGTCGCGCTGCCCGGCGGCCGCGTGTGGCGCAACATCGTCACCCCGGAGAAGTCGAAGGTCGCCGAGACGCTCGACGAGTACCGCGGCCAGTTCGCCTACAACCTGCTCGACGACAACCTCAAGCGCTTCACCGCGAACGTGCCCGCCTACGTCCAGTGGGACGATCACGAAGTCGTCAATAACTGGTACCCGGGTGAGATCCTCAACGACCGTCCCGAATACACCGAGAAGCGCGTCGACGTGCTCGCCGCCCGCGCGTTCCAGGCTTTCCACGAATGGCACCCGATCGACCGCCGCCAGGCCGTCGACGGCCGCGTGTACCGCAACTTCCGGCACGGTTCCCGCGCCGAGGTCTTCGTGCTGGACATGCGGACCTACAAGGACGCCAACACCGCGGACCAGACCAAGCCGGGCCGCATCCTCGGCGACCGTCAGGCACGCTGGCTCGTCGACGCCCTCGACCGCAGCACCGCCACGTGGAAGATCGTCCAGGCCGACCTCCCGATCGGTCTCACCGTCCCGGACGGCAAGGGCATCGAGGGTGTCGCCAACGGCCTGCCCGGCGCGCCCGGCGGTCGTGAGACCGAACTCGCCTGGGTGCTGCGGGAGATCGCGCGGCGCCGGGTGCGCAACGTCGTCTGGCTGACCGCCGACGTGCACTACACCGCGGCGCACCACTACTCGCCGGATCGCGCTTCCTTCACCGACTTCGACCCGTTCTGGGAGTTCGTCTCCGGTCCGCTCAACGCCGGCGCGTTCGGCCCGAACATCCTCGACCCGACCTTCGGGCCGGAAGCGGTGTTCGTGCACGCCCCGCCCGCCGCGAACACTTCGCCCGCCGACGGCTTCCAGCACTTCGGCGAGGTGAACATCGACGGCCGGAGCGGCGCGCTCACGGTCGACCTGAGGGACGCTACCGGCGCTTCGCTGTGGTCGAAGACCCTTCAGCCCCAACGCTGAGCAACTCGGTCAGGACCGCGATGCTGCGGTCGCCGTGCCCCGCCTCGGCCGCCCGCCGTACGAGATCGTGCAGCGGACGTTGCCAGTCGACGTCGACGCCTTCCTCGGCCAGTTCGAGGTCGGCGGCGGCGCCGGCGTGGAAGATCCCCACCGAGGCCGCCGGATCCGAGTAGTCGCCGGTGTCGATTTCCTTGGCGTACATCGGAAGCACCGAGATGATCATCTCGAACCACTTGGTCGCGTACGGCAGGAGCGTTTCGGCTTCGAGTCCGCGCGACCGCAGCGCGGCGGCACCCTGGAAGAACCCGACCAGCGCGGGCAACAGGGTGCCGCCGACGGCCGTTTCGTACAGCGCGGCGAGATCGGCCTCCTCGCCGAGGTGGACGGTGTCGCCGCCCAGTACCCGCAGTGTGTCCACGTGTTCGTCGAAGACCGCCTTGTCGCCGCCGTAGTACAGCAGGGTGTCCGGCGCGCCGACCGCCGACGGGATGTTCTTGACCGCGCCGTCGAGGAACCGCGCGCCGCGCTCCGCCGCCCAATCGGCCATCCGGCGCGCTCCCGCCGGGGAACCGCTGTTCAAGGCGACCAGGGCACGGCCCGCGAGTGAAGCCGGTTCCAGTACCGCGCGGGTGTCCTCATAGGTGGTCAGGCAGGCGACGATCAACGGGCTCTCGCGCACGGCGTCCTCGATCGTCCCGGCTCGGTGTGCTCCGCGGGCGACAAGGGGATCGGCCTTCGAAGCCGTCCTGTTCCACACCGTGGCCGGATGCCCGGCCGCGAGGAAAGCGCCCGCCAAGGCCGAACCCATCGAACCGAGGCCGAGGACGGTCACCGGTGTTTTCGGCATTTTTCGCTCCAGTCAAAGGAAATCTTCGGGATGACTCCATGCTGGGACGTCGCGTACCTTTGATCAAGTACCTACTATTTTGCCGGGTACTGACAAAGAGGTAAGTGTGGCGATGACCAAGAACCGGACGTTCACCTGCGGACTCGACGCCGCGATCGCCGTCATGGGCGGCAAATGGAAAGGGCTCATCCTGTTCGCGCTCCAGGACGGGCCGGTGCGTTTCGGGGAGCTGCGGCGCGCGGTGCCCGGCATCAGCGAACGGGTGCTGATCCTGCAATTGCGCGAGATGGAAGCCACCGGACTGCTGCATCGCGAGGTGTATCACCAGGTCCCGCCGAAAGTGGAGTACTCGCTGACCGGGTTCGGGGATTCGCTGAACACCGCGATGGCCGCGCTCGGGGCGTGGGGCGAGGAGCACATGGAGCGGATCGAGGCCATTCCCTGGTCCGACGTGAAGTGAGCGCCGAAGCACCCAGTAGGCTCCGGGCGAATAGCACGAAACCCACCCAAGGAGAAATACCGCCGTGACTGAACGCACGCTGGTCCTCGTCAAGCCCGATGGCGTCGCGCGCGGCCTCGTCGGCGAGGTCATCGCTCGCATCGAGCGCAAGGGCCTGAAGCTCGCCGCCCTCGAACTGCGCACCGTCGAACGCTCGGTCGCCGAGGAGCACTACGCCGAGCACAAGGAGCGCCCGTTCTTCGGCGACCTCCTCGAGTTCATCACCTCGGGCCCGCTGGTCGCGATCGCCGTCGAGGGCCCGCGCGCCATCGCCGCCTTCCGTCAGCTCGCCGGCGGCACCGACCCGGTCGAGAAGGCCACCCCGGGCACCCTGCGCGGCGACTTCGCGCTGGAGACCCAGTACAACCTGGTGCACGGTTCGGACTCCCCGGAGTCGGCCGAGCGCGAGCTCAAGCTCTGGTTCCCCGAGGTCTGACACACTCGTGGGTGGCGCGGGAAAACCGCGCCATCCACGGACCTGGGGGGTTGTCGATGACACCGGACGAGCACCTGGAACGACTGCGGGAACTCACCACCGGTTTCGCGCAGGTGGCGCGCACCGGTGATCACGCCGCGCCCGTCCCGTGCTGCGGGGACTGGCTCCTGCGTGACCTGGTCGTCCACCTCGGCAACGTCCACCGCTGGGCGACGGAGATCGTCCGCACCGGCGAGCCCGCCCCGCAGGATTTCGCCGTCGAACCGGGCGCGGATCTCGCCGCCTGGTACGCCGAATGCGCGGACGGCCTCGTCGAGACGATGCGCGCGGCCTCCCCGGAGGACGGCGCCTGGAACTTCACCGCCGCCCCCAAGACCAAGGCTTTCTGGTTCCGCCGCCAGGTCCACGAGACCGCGGTGCACCTGCTCGACGCGCATCGCGCGGCGGGCACCGAATACACCCTCGACCCGTTCGTCGCCGCCGACGGCGCGGACGAGGTCCTCATCGGCATGCTGCCGAAGGTGAAGCGCTGGCACACCCCGCCCGTGGTCACCGTTCCGTTGCTGCTGAAGACATCCGACACCGGACACGCCTGGTTGATCACACCGCCGGGCGAAAACGGCATTCCCGGCTCAAGGCAGGCAGACCCCGCCGAAGCGGCCGGCGCCGTCGTCGAAGGCTCGGCGGAGGGGCTGGACTTGCTGCTGTGGCAACGGGTCGGCCTCGACGAGTCGGGTTTGAAGATCACCGGTGACGTCGCCGCCGCGGAAACCTTCCTCGCTGGACCCTTCACTCCTTGAGCTTCGGCGCCCTACGCCGTTCGGTTCACGTTCACCTCGGGGTCTTCTCCTGGCGGTTCGCGTCCGCTGTGCTGAGCTGAGCCGTCTGTCACTCGATCGTGGGGTTTTTCGTGAGAAGATCACGCCTGTTGTTGCTCGCTGCCCTGCTGCCCGGATCGCTCGTCGCCGCACCGGTGCACGCCGACCCGCTGACCGCTCCGCTCGGTCCGGCGCCCGTCGAAGCCGCCCCCGCGGCATCTTCGGCGAAGGAAGGCCCGTCCGCGTACGCCGTGGCCGCGCCCGACGACGGTCTCGTCACCACCAGCGCGACTTCGCGCGTGGCACCGGGCCTGAGCCTGACCGAGTTCGACCGGTACGACCCGGCGGGCTGGATCCGCGGCGACACCCTCGCCGTCGACCTGACCAGCAAGACGCTGAAGCCGACGTACCTCAGTCCCGGCACGGTTTCCGCGCGGACACCGCTTTCGCAGCAGGTCGCCAGGGCGGGCGCGGTCGCCGGGGTCAACGGGGACTTCTTCGACATCAACGCCAGCGGCGCGCCGATCGGCGTCGGCGTCGACGCCGGGAAACTCCAGACGGCGCCCGCCCGCGGCCACAACCTGACCGCGTCGATCACCGAAGAAGGCAAGGCGCGCCTCGCGGAGGTCTTCCTCGACGCGTCGATCACGTTGCCCGACGGCAAGGTCGTGCCCGCGTCGAACTTCAACAGCCCCGTGCTGAGCGGAGGCGCGATCGGCGTCTACACCCCGCTGTGGGGCGCGGCTTCGCGGCGGACCTCGGTCGCGGGCGCGCAGCGCGTCGTCGAGATCGAACTCCGGGACGGGGTCGTCACACAGGTGCGGCCGCAGCCCGTGGACGGCCCGATCGCCGCCGGAAGCACGGTCCTGCTCGCCCGTGACGGCGGCGTGGACGCGTTGTCCGCCTTGAAGACCGGCGATCGGGTGGGTGTCGCGTACGCGCCGAAGAGCGACGCCGGGAAGCTGTCCGTCTCCGTCGGCGGGAACATCGTCCTGCTGCGCGACGGCGCGATCCAGCCGGTCGACAACGTCGCCATGCACCCGCGGACCGCGGTCGGGTTCTCCGCCGACGGCACGAAGATGTGGCTGGCCACGGTCGACGGCCGCCAGGCGGACAGCCGCGGCATGACCGAACTCGAACTCGCCCGGCACATGAAGTCGCTCGGCGCGGACGACGCCATCAACCTCGACGGCGGCGGCTCCTCGACCATGCTCGCCCGTGAGGAGGGCGAGAAGTCGCCGCTGGTGCGCAACTCGCCGTCGGACGGCGGGGAACGCCTGGTGCCCAACGGACTCGGCGTCGCCACCGTGCCCGGCAGTGGCCGCTTGACCGGGTTCTCGCCCCGCCCCGCGCAGGACACCACCGACGCGACGCGCGTGCTGTCCGGGCTGACGCGGAAACTCGTCGCCGGGGGCCACGACGAGACCGGCGCCGCCGTCGACGGCAAGGCCCAATGGATCAGCACGAATCCCTTCCGCGGCACCGTGACGAACGGTGTCTTCACCGCGCACGCCGACCGGTTCCGGCCGGACGCGCCCGCGGACGTCGAGGTCCTGGCGAGGCGCGGTGGTGTCCTGGGCAAGACGACGCTGAACGTCCTCGGCTCGCCGGTCCGGCTGGGCACCAGCACCGAACAGGTCGCGCTGTCCGGCGAAGGCGCGAAGAGCACCTTCAAGGTGTTCGGCTACGACGCCGACGGTTACGGCACGTGGATCGAGCCGGACGACGTCAAACTCGACTACGACCCCGCCGTGGTGCGGATCGAGCCGTCCGGCGACGGGTTCGCGGTCACCGCGCTGAAGGCCTCGGGCGCTTCGGCGATCACCGCCACCGCCGGCGGGAAGGTGACGCATCTGGCGGCGTCCGTCGGCACGGAATCCCGCGTGGCGGCGTCGTTGGACGGCCCGGCGGGCTGGTCCGCCAGCGTCTTCCCGGCCGTCGTCGGCGCCGCGCTTTCCGAGGCGACCGGCCGTGACGGCGGACGCGGGCTCGCGCTGGACTACCGGCTGAACGGGACCAACGCCACGCGCGCGGCCTACGTCAACTCGGCGGCGCCGATCGCGCTGCCGCCCGGCACCCAGCGCGTCGGCCTGTGGGTCAACGGCGACGCGAAGGGCGCCTGGTTGAGGGCGGAACTCCGCGACGCCGCCAACGTTCCGTCCATTGTGGACTTGTCGCTGAGCGTCGACTGGACGGGCTGGCGCTACGTCCGCGCGGCGATCCCGGCCGGGCTCCCCGACGGGCAGCGGCTGACGAAGTTCTACGCCGTCGAGAACGTCCCGGACCAGCAGTACGAAGGACGGCTGGTCTTCGACGACCTCACCTTCGAGGTCGCGCCCGCGGCCGCCGTCCCGGCCGATCCGGCGCCGCGTGATCCCGCGCTGATCACCGACGGCGTCGCGACCGGCGGCCTGCGGATCGCCGTGGTCAGCGACGCGCAGTTCACCGCCGATCAGCCGGACGGCCCGCTGGTCGCCCAGGCCCGTCGCGCGCTGCGCGAGGCTGTCGCGGCGAAACCGGATCTCGTGCTGATCAACGGCGACTTCGTCGATCGCGGTACGGCCGCCGATTTCGCGCTGGCTCGTGCGGTCATCGATCAGGAACTGGTCGGCAAGGTGCCCTGGTACTACGTTCCGGGCAATCACGAGGCCGACGGCGGACACGGGATCTCGGAGTTCCAGGCGGCGTTCGGGCAGACCCACCGCGTCGTCGACGTCGCCGGGATCAGGCTGGTGCTGATGGATTCCTCGCGCGGTTCGCTGCGCGCGGGCGGATTCGACCAGATCCGGATGCTGCGCGACGCGCTGGACGGAGCGAAGGCGGACAGGCGGATCCGCGGGGTGGTCGTCGCGATGCACCATCCGGTCAAGGACCCCAGCCCGACCGGGAATTCGCAGCTGGCCGACCGCAAGGAGGCCGCCATGCTGACCGGCTGGCTGACCGCCTTCGAACGCGAATCCGGCAAGCAGGCGGCCGCGCTCGCCTCGCACGCGGGCGTGTTCGACCTGTCGCGCGTCGATGGCGTGCCGTACCTGGTGAACGGCAACTCCGGGAAGTCGCCCGCGGCGGCGCCCGGTGACGGCGGGTTCGTCGGCTGGACGATGGTCCGGTTCGAGCCGGGGGACCGGGCCCAGCCGGTGCGGTTCGAGACGCGGCCGAACGTCGACTCGCTGACGCTGTCCGGTCCCTCGTCGCTGGCGCGCGGGAAGAAGGCGGACATCCGGGCCGTGGCGACGCAGGGCGCACGTCAGGTGCCGGTCTCGTACCCGGTCAGCGCGGACTGGAAGGGTGGCTGGGGCACGCACGTCACCGACGGTTTCCTGCCCGCTATGCCGTGGGACGTCGCGTCCTTCGACCCGGCGACCGGGGTGCTGACCGCGCTGCGGCCGGGGGTGGCGAATCTTTCGGTCACCGTCAACGGCGTGACGAAGAGCTTGTCCGTCACCGTCCGCTGAACCCACGCGCTATTGGGGAACGGCGAAGGTGGCGTGGTCTCGGCGGCGGTGTTCCCAATGTCGCATCCGAGACGCTCAGCGTCTCGAATGCGACATTGGGAACGGGGAAGTCGACCGGCGGCTCGCGAACGGCCTCCGTGCGCCCCAGTACTGTCCGGCGCCCAGCGTTGCGAAAGCCACTTTCACAACGGTGAAGGTTGCGAAAGAGGCTTTCGCAACGCACTCCAGCCGGGGCCACACCCTGCGGAAGGTAATGACCTACCCCAGGCCGTGAAGGCCTCCTTCCCTACCCTGAAAGTAGGGAAGGAGGCCTTCACGGACTTCGCCGCCCCCTGTACCGAAGGGCCCCAGCCCACGAGCGTCAGGCGGCCTCGTGCGCCTCTTCCACCGACCCGGGCAGCGCCGGACCCCGCGGCGGGATCGCGTCCGCGGCGGCCGGGTCGACCTTCCGCACCGAACCGTCGGCCGCGCTCCGCGCGATCGCGAGCATCGAGGCCAGTGCGTCCTGGATCTGCTGCTGCTCCCGCTCCGGGATGAGGCTGAGTTCGATCAGAACGCTGCCGTTGCCGAGCAGCCCGTACCCGTTGCGCGCGATGCCCTGGTAGTCACCGCCGGGGTACTGCGAGACGTAGCCGCCGTTGCCGTCGATCGACCGTTGCACCACGACCGCGATCTGCTTCGCGAAGTCCACATCGGACGGTTCGACGCCCGCGTTCGTCGGCCACAGCGTGGAAGCGGTGATCTCCTTGCCTTCCGCGTCCCGATACCGGCCCTGCATGTGGTAGTCGACCATGATGTCCGGCTTGAACGACGCGTTCCGCCGCTGGATCAGGCCCGCCTCGGTCGCCGGGTTGTCCTTCGGCGCCACGGCCGGATCGTGGTAGCGGTTGATGTCGTAACCCTTGCCCTTCTCGCCGTACTCGGGAGTGGCGGCCGGGTCGTAGTTGTAGCGCCAGTCGCGTTCGTGGCCGTCGGGGTTGGCGCGCACGACGATGTCGACGGTCACCTTCGACAGCAGTTTCCGGGCCCACGCGCTGTGCTCCACGCCGACCTCGCGCAGGAACTCGAGCGCGGCGGGGGTGCCGAGCGGCTCGTCGCCGTGCTGCTGGGTGACGTACTGGATCCGGGTCTTGCCGTGGCCGACCCTGGCCGCCCACACCGGGCGGCCTTCGTTGCTGCGGCCGATCTTGTCCACCTGGATCTTGCCGTGGCTGAGCACGGCCAGCTTGTGCAGTTCGAAGGCCAGCTTGGCGGTGGAGGGCCGCGGGTCGACGGTCCGACCGTCCACAGTGGTCTCGGCCGCCTGCGCGGCCGGGGCCACCAGCAGCCCGGCGCTGACAAAAACGGACAACAGGGCGATTCTGGACTTGTGACTCATGGACGGTGAGTATCGACGAGCGGGGAGCGACCGACAAGGGGCCGGATAAACCGGTCGAATTTTGTCGGTGGCAGGTTCTAGGGTGCCTACCGTGGGTGACTCAGAGCACGAATCGGCGATGGTCCAGGCGAAGGCGTTGGTCAAGCGTTTCGGCGACTTCGAGGCCGTGCGAGGGATCGACGTCGAGGTCCGCCCGGGGGAGGCGTTCGGCTTCCTCGGGCCCAACGGCGCGGGCAAATCCTCCACCATGCGGATGATCGCGAGCGTGTCCCCGCGCACCGACGGCGACCTGCGGGTCCTCGGGATGGATCCGGACGTCGAGGGGCCGAGGATCCGCGCCCGGCTCGGCGTGGTGCCGCAGCAGGACAACCTGGACACCGAGCTGACCGTCCGGCAGAACCTCCAGATCTACGGTCGCTACTTCGGGCTCTCCCGCGCTCACGTGCGGAGCAAGGCCGAGGAGCTGATGGAGTTCGCCCAGCTCACCGATCGCGCGAACGCCGAGGTCGATTCGCTCTCCGGCGGCATGAAACGGCGGCTGACCATCGCGCGGTCCCTGGTCAACGACCCGGAACTGCTCCTGCTCGACGAGCCGACCACGGGGCTGGACCCGCAGGCCCGCCACCTGCTGTGGGACAGGCTGTTCCGGCTCAAGGCAGGCGGGACGACGCTGATCATCACCACGCACTACATGGACGAAGCCGAGCAGCTCTGCGACAGGCTGGTCGTGATGGACAACGGCCGCATCGCCGCCGAAGGCTCGCCCGCCGACCTGATCAGCCGGTATTCCACCCGCGAGGTCGTCGAGCTGCGCTTCCCGAACGGCGAGCAGGAGTCGGCCGCGAAGCAGATCGAGGGCCTCGCCGAACGCGTCGAGGTGCTGCCGGACCGTGTCCTGCTCTACACGATGACCGGCGAGGCCACCCTCGAACAGGCCCACGCGCGCGGGCTGCGTCCGCTGTCGAGCCTGGTCCGCCGAAGCTCGCTGGAGGACGTCTTCCTCCGCCTCACCGGCCGGACGCTGGTCGACTGATGACCACAGCGCAGACGAAGCCGTCGACGGGCCGCGTGGTCTCGCGCTGGGCGGGAGCCTGGCTGCGGGTCGAAGGCCATTGGATGTGGTACCGCCGGTACTGGGTGTCCACCCTGTACTCGACGGGCCTCCAGCCGGTGCTGTTCCTGGCCGCGATGGGGCTCGGATTCGGTTCGCAGGTCCAGGCGGGCGCGGCGACAGGCGGGTTCTCGTATCTGGAGTACGTCGCCCCCGCGCTGCTCGTCGCCGGCGCGGCGCAGCTGGCGGTGGGCGAATCGAGCTATCCGGTGCTGTCGGGTTTCAAATGGCAGCAGGACTATCTCGCCGTCACCGCCACCCCGATCACACCGGGGCAGGTGCTCGGCAGCCAGATCATGTGGGTGAGCCTCCGGCTGACCCTCGCCGGCACGATCTACGCCGTCATCGCGGCGCTCTTCGGATCCTGGACGAGTTTCGGCGTGCTCGTGGTCATCCTGATCGGCACGCTCACCGGCATCGCCTGCGGCACCCCGGTGATGGCGCTCGCCGCGACCACCTACGACGAAGGCTCCCGGTTCGGCCTGGTGTTCCGCTTCGTCCTGATCCCGATGACGTTGTTCTCCGGCACGTTCTTCCCGATCACCGAACTGCCGGCGCCGCTGATGTGGATCGCCTGGCTTTCCCCGCTGTGGCACGGAAACGAGGCCGCGAGGGCGGTCAGCCTCGGCACCGTCGGGCCACTCGCCACGCTGGGGCACCTCGCCTTCCTGGTCGTACTGGCCGGGGCGGGCTGGGCGCTGGCGCACAAGTACTTCTACCGACGGCTGGTGGTCTGAAATGGCGGTCCTCACCGAAGTCCCGCGGCGTGGGGTGCTGCTGCGCGTCCTGCCGTCCGCGCTGTACAGCGGCCGGTCGAAGGCGGTGCTGGAACGCACTTTCCTGACGTACTCGCACGTCTGGATGCTGTTCGTATCCGGAGCGTTCGAGCCGCTGTTCTACCTGATGGCGTTCCAGCTGGGCTTCGGCAAACTCGTCGGCGAGGTCGTCGGTCCCGGCGGCCAGGTGATGAGCTACGTCGCCTTCGTCGCGCCCGGCTTGCTCGCGGCGTCGGCGATGAACGGCGCGATCCTCGACTCGACGTACAACCTGTTCTTCAAACTGAAGTACGCCAAGCTGTACGACGCCATGCTCGCCACCCCGATCGGGCCGCTGGACATCGCGCTCGGCGAGGTCGGCTGGTCGGTGCTGCGCGGCGGGGTCTACTCGGTGACCTTCCTAGGCGTGATGACCGCGATGGGACTGCCCGGATCCTGGTGGGCCGTGCTGATGATCCCGGCGGCGTTGCTGGTCGCGATGGCGTTCTCGGCCATCGGGATCGTGCTGGTGACCTTCCTGCGGTCGGTCTCGCAGTTCGACTACATCAACCTCGTGCTGATGCCGCTGTTCCTGTTCTCCACGACGTTCTACCCGCTTTCGGTCTACCCCGCGGCGATCCAGTGGATCGTGCAGATCTTCCCGCTGTACCACGGCATCGAGCTGATGCGCGGGCTCTCGATCGGGGTCCTGTCGTGGAGCATGGTCGGGAACGTGGCGTACCTGCTGGCACTGGCGGCTGTCGGGATCTACGCGTCGTCGAAGCGCTTCGGCAAACTCCTGCTGCGCTGACCCCCGGCTCACCGGGCCGGGTTCGGGCCCGTCCGCCGGGGCGCCACCGCGGCCAGCGCGTCGACCATCCCGTGCCCGTAGAAGCCGTTGAACCCGGCGTACCCGGCGCAGTAGGCGTCCTGAGTGCCGTCGCCGGTCAGGTCGTAGTCGGCGGGACACGCCATCGGGGTCGCCTGGGCGTCCAGCGAACGCCTCAGCTGGCGAGCGCCGTAGCCGGGGTGTTTCGAGGCGAGCAACGCCACGACACCGGCGACGTGCGGCGCCGCCATCGACGTCCCGCACAGCGGCGCGTACCCGCCGGGAACGGTCGACAGCACGCACTCACCGGTCTCGCCGCCGGGAGCGGTCACGTCGATCACGCCCAGCCCGTACGAGCTGTAACCGGCCTTCACCCGCTCCGCGCTCACGGAAGACACCGCGACGACGTCCCGCAAGCCGGCGGGCAAGGCCTGGCAGCCTTCGGCCTGGGTCTTGGCGCCGGAGTGCGCCGACGGTACGAGCCCGACGGCTTCGTTGGTCGCCGCCGCGATGTTGAGCGTGCCCGCCGAGGTCGCGTACTCGACGGCACGGGCCATGACCTCGTTCACCACGCCCCGTTCGTCGGCATGGGAGCACGAGAGCGACCACGGCTCGACGTAGTAGCTGCTGTTCGTCACGGCCATCCGTTGTGAAACGGCCCACATCAGCCCGCAGACGGCGGCCTCGGGGTCGGCGTACCCGCGGTCGTCGATCACCTTCACCGACGCGATCCGCACACCGGGCGCCACCCCGGTGACCCCTTTGCCGTCGTCGGCCGCGGCGATGATCCCCGCGACATGGGTGCCGTGCGCCGACGTCGTCGCGGCCCAGTTCCGGTCGGGCGCGCCGGTCAGGCAGCCCGCGGATTTGCCGGGGTCGAGGGCGGACGTCAGGTCGGGGTGGGTGGCGTCGACACCCGAGTCGAGAACGCCGACGACGACGTCCGGGCTCCCCGGTTCGATCTTGTGCGCCCGGTCGGCGCCGATCGCGCGCATGTCCCACTGTTCGTCGGTGCGGTCGGCGGAGGGCACCTTCGCCGGATCCGTCGATTCGAGTCCGGCGCGCGCGGGCGCGGCCTTGGTCGGCTGGGTCCTGGTGGATCGCGCGCCGTTGGCCCGCTGCACCGCGAGCCGTTCGGCCTGCGCGCTGAACGCGGCGGCGGGCCGGACCAGTTCGGCGAAATCCCGGTCGGCCGAGGTCGCGACGGCCACCGCGATCTGCGGGTAGTAGATCGTCGTGCTGCCGCAACCACCGGTGACGGCCGCCCTGGCCTCGGCCTCGGAAGTACCCCGGTCGAAGGCGACGACGTAGCGCAGCGCCCGGCCCTCGGGATGGCACGATGGGTCCGCGTCGGCCGTCGCGACAGCGGCGACCGAGCCGCAGAGCACCATGAAGGCGCATACGGCCGCTCGCAGGGACCGTCCCAGCAGGGACACCGGACCTCCCACCGGACGACAGGGGCAACGAGGGTGTCGCGGCCTGGGCTGGGCTGGATTCCGGCACCCTCGAGCGGCACGCTAGCCACCCTCGGCCGGGTCGACAAGCTCTCCCGCGAAGTTCCCTCGGCCGGTGACCGCGGCGCGCCCGGGAGCCAGGTCTGTGGCACCGAGTACACCGTAGTGGGGCCGGGGTGTGGGATACTCGCGGTGGCCGCTGGCCGACGGGCACACGTGAGAGGTGGCGCTCGCGGTCTTGTGGCCCGGTGGTGTGCTGCACATCCTCCACACGCGTCGCCGCTGCATGCGGCTCGACGACGTGGCGGGCGGCCCGATGTCGCGAACGTGGCCAGCGCTCCGCCGAGCAGACCTTTTGCCGTACGCGGCGCCCGGACAATCCCGGCGCCGTCGCGGTGCCGGGCAAGGATTCCCGCTGCTGGTGACCACCACGGCGGAACGAACAGAAAGGGGCCCCTGCGCGGCCGCGTCGAGCCGGTGTGAGCCAGCCGACGCGCCCGGGGGCGGAGGAGATATATGTCGAACGCGGACACACCCGCCGTCACCGGCGGGAATACCGCCACACCCATCGCAGGCCAGCTGGCCGAACTGCCGCCCCGGATCCGGGTGCACGCGCTGGCGAAGCTCCTGGGATCCAACAGCCGTGAACTGATGGCCAAGCTCGGTGAGCTCGGCGAGACCGTCCGCAGCGCGCAGTCCAGCGTCACCCGGGATGTGGCCCTCAAGCTCGCCGAAGCCCTCACCAGCGGAGACGAGCCCGAAGCCGTCGAGACCGCTGAAGCGGCCCCGGCGGCCGAAGCGCCTGTCGTCGAGACCCCGAAGGCCGCCGAGCCCGAGGTCGAGGCCGAGCCGAAACCTCAGCCCGAGCCGGAGCCCGCTCCGCAGGTGGAAGCGCCTTCGCGGCGTGTCCCGCCCGCGCTGGCCGCCCCGGTGACCCCGGAGCCGCCGCAGGCGACGACCAGGCCCGCGAAGGCCGCCGTGCACGTCCCGGTGTTCGCCGCGCCGTCGCCGGTGTTCCTGCCGCCGGAGCCCGTCGCGGCGAAGCCGGTCCGCAAGCCGGAGCCGGCCTTCACCCCGACCGAAGAGACCGCCTCGGAAGAGGACGAGACGCAGACCGAGCAGGGCGAGGGCCACGGCACCGACGACGACGGTGACGACGCCAACGGCCGTCGCCGCCGTCGTCGCGGACGCCGTGGTCGCGGCCGGGGCAAGGGCGGCGACGAGAACTCGGCCGAGTCCGAGAACGAAGACGAGCAGCCCGAAGAGCCGCGAGCCCCGCGCGGCCGTCAGCAGCGCGCGAAGGACAAGGACGCCGAAGAGGCCGAGACCGAGTCCACCGAAGAGGCGTCCGCCGCGTCTGACTCAGCGGAGTCCGATTCGGACAATGATGCTGATTCGGACAACGGCAGCAAGCGCCGCCGACGCCGTCGCCGCCGCAAGGGCGGGGACGACGACAGCGCCGAGTCCACCAGCGACGACCCGCCCAACACGGTCACCCACGTGCGGCAGGCCAAGGCCGCCGAGACCGAGCGTCCCGCGCGGGACGAGGTCCGCAGCGTGCGCGGCTCGACCAGGCTCGAAGCCAAGCGCCAGCGCCGCCGTGACGGCCGCGAGGCGGGCCGCCGCCGCGCGCCGATCCTGTCCGAGGCCGAGTTCCTCGCCCGCCGCGAGTCGGTCGAGCGCACCATGGTCGTCGCCGAAAAGGGCGAGTCGACGCAGATCGGCGTGCTCGAGGACGGCGTCCTGTGCGAGCACTTCGTGACCTCGTCGGGCACCGGTTCGATCGTCGGCAACGTGTACCTCGGCCGCGTGCAGAACGTGCTGCCGTCGATGGAGGCCGCCTTCATCGACATCGGCCGCGGCCGCAACGCCGTGCTCTACGCCGGTGAGGTCGACTGGGACGCCGCCGGTCTCGAGGGCAAGGCCCGCAAGATCGAGCAGGCGCTCTCCACCGGCGACTCCGTGCTGGTCCAGGTCACCAAGGACCCGGTCGGGCACAAGGGCGCCCGGCTGACCACGCAGATCTCGCTGCCGGGCCGCTTCCTGGTCTACGTGCCCGCGGGTGGCGCCACCGGTATCTCCCGGAAGCTCCCGGAGAACGAGCGCCGCCGCCTGAAGGACATCCTCAAGCGCATCGTCCCCGAGGACGCCGGTGTGATCATCCGCACCGCGTCCGAAGGCATCAGCGAAGAGGAGCTGGACCGGGACGTCCGCCGCCTCAAGGCGCAGTGGGACGTCATCAAGGAGAAGGCCGAAGCCGGCAACGGCGGCAAGAAGAACAGCGCCCCGGTCATGCTCTACGAAGAGCCGGACCTGCTGGTCAAGGTCGTGCGCGACCTGTTCACCGAGGACTTCGCCAAGCTGGAGATCCAGGGCGACAAGGCCTGGGACACCATCTACAACTACGTGCAGCACGTGGCGCCGGACCTGGCGGACCGGGTCAAGCGGTACACGGGCACCGGTTCGGCCTTCGCCGACCACCGGATCGACGAGCAGATCACCAAGGCGCTGGACCGCAAGGTCTGGCTGCCCTCGGGTGGCTACCTGGTCATCGACCGCACCGAAGCGATGACGGTCATCGACGTCAACACCGGCAAGTTCACCGGATCGGGTGGCAACCTCGAAGAGACGGTGACCAGGAACAACCTGGAGTCGGCGGAGGAGATCGTCCGCCAGCTCCGGCTCCGGGACATCGGCGGCATCATCGTCATCGACTTCATCGACATGGTGCTCGAATCCAACCGTGAGCTGGTGTTGCGGCGGCTGACCGAATGTCTCGGCCGTGACCGCACCCGCCACCAGGTCGCCGAGGTCACCTCGCTCGGCCTGGTGCAGATGACCCGCAAGAAGATCGGCACCGGGCTGCTCGAGGCGTTCTCGACGCCGTGTGAGCACTGCAAGGGCCGCGGCGTGGTCGTCTCGACCGAGCCGCAGCGCACCGGTGGCGGCGGCAACGGCCACAACCACGGCGGTGGTGGCAACGGCGGCAAGGAGCAGCAGCAGGGCTCCCGCCGGTCCCGCGGCCGTGGCAAGGGCGAGGAGCAGAGCCAGAACGAGCCCGCGGCGGCCAAGGCCGAGGTGCCGCAGGCGTCCGGTCAGCGTGAGTCGGTGGTTTCGGCGGTCCAGGCCGTGGCCAACGCCACGAAGGCGGCCAAGGGCGAGCACTCGCACGAGGTCACCGAGAACGTCGAGGGCGCCGCGCTCAACGGGCACGCCCAGCAGCCCGCTGAGCCGGTGAAGGACGCTCCGCAGACCGTCGCCGAGGCGACCGTCGAACAGGCCGCCGAGGCGGCCGCTGAGCCGGTTTCGGAGCAGGTCGCCGAGGCGCCCGCGACCGAGATCGCCGGTGAACCGGTGACGACTTCGGACGACGAGGCTCCGGCCGCGCGCGAAGAAGAGATCGCCGTCGTCGGGGAAACGGGCCCGGAGCCGGAAGCTCCCGAGGTTCCGGTGACTCCTGAGGCCGTTGTGACGGAAGAGGTTTCCGAACCCGAGGTCCCGGCGGCTCAGGAAGAGAACGAGCCCGAGGTGGACGTCCCGGCTCCGGCCGTGCGGTCCACCACCCGCCGTCGTCCGCGACGGGCGGCCTCGCGGCCGGCCGGTCCGCCGGTCGAGGCGTCGGAAAAGAGTTAGTGAACGCCGTGGGGCACCCCGGTGTGATCGCATCGGGGAGCCCCACGTAACCTATAGAACGGCCCGCCACCTAGCGGCGGGCACCTTGCGCAGAACCTGGACCACCGAGACTTCCCGGTGGGCCGGTCACGCAAGCCCCCACCCGTTGTCGAGTAAGCAGGAGACTTCCGTGTCGGCGTACGCGATCGTCAAGACTGGCGGCAAGCAGTACAAGGTGGCCGTCGGCGACGTCGTCGAGGTCGAGAAGCTCGAAGGCGAGCCGGGTACCGAGCACACCTTCCCCGCGGTCCTTTTTGTGGATGGTGGCGACGTCACCACGGACGCCGACGCGCTGGCGAAGGTCTCGGTCACCGGCAAGGTCGTCGAGCAGACCAAGGGTCCGAAGATCCGGATCCACAAGTTCAAGAACAAGACCGGCTACCACAAGCGCCAGGGTCACCGGCAGAAGCTGACCCGCGTCGAGGTCACCGGCATCTCCAAGTAGGACTTTCTCCGGATCTTCGTCAGAAAGAGGATTGAGCCATGGCTCACAAGAAGGGCGCGTCCAGCTCCCGCAACGGTCGCGATTCGAACGCGCAGCGACTGGGCGTCAAGCGTTACGGCGGCCAGGAAGTCAACGCGGGCGAGATCCTGATCCGCCAGCGTGGCACCAAGTTCCACCCCGGCGTGAACGTCGGCCGTGGCGGCGACGACACGCTGTTCGCGCTGGCCGCCGGTGCGGTCCAGTTCGGCGAGAAGCGTGGCCGCAAGACGGTCAACATCGTGCCGTCCGAAGCCTGAATTTCGGCTTCGAGTTAGAACCTCTGACGAGGGGTGGGGCCGGAATATCCGGGCCCACCCCTCGTTTGTTTTGTTTGTATCCCTTCTCGCGAGTGAATAGAGGCAAGTCATGGCGTCCCGTTTCGTGGACCGTGCGGTGATCCACCTGACCGCCGGTGACGGTGGGAACGGCTGCGCCTCGGTGCACCGAGAGAAGTTCAAGCCGCTCGGCGGCCCGGACGGCGGCAACGGCGGCAACGGCGGCGACGTCCTGCTGATCGTCGACCCCAACGTGCACACGCTGCTCGACTTCCACTTCCGCCCCCACGCCCGCGCCGGCAACGGCAAGATGGGCCAGGGCGGCAACCGCGCCGGAGCGGCGGGCGACACGCTGGAGATGCGCGTCCCGTCCGGCACCGTGGTGATGACGGAGGACGGCGAGATCCTGGCCGACCTGGTCGGCACCGGTGCCACCTTCATCGCCGCACAAGGCGGCCGGGGTGGCCTCGGCAACGCGTCGCTGGCCTCCAACACGCGCAAGGCGCCCGGATTCGCGCTGCTGGGTGAGCCGGGGGAGAGCCGGAACCTCGTTCTGGAGCTGCGTTCGGTCGCCGACGTCGGCCTCCTCGGCTTCCCATCCGCGGGCAAGTCTTCGCTGATCTCCGTGCTGTCCGCGGCCAAGCCGAAGATCGCCGACTACCCGTTCACCACCCTGGTGCCGAACCTCGGTGTGATCACCGCCGGGTCGACCGTCTTCACCATGGCCGACGTGCCGGGCCTGATCCCCGGCGCCAGCGAGGGCAAGGGCCTCGGCCTCGACTTCCTGCGCCACATCGAACGGTGCGCGGTGCTGGTGCACGTCATCGACTGCGCCACCTTCGAGCCCGGACGCGACCCACTGTCCGATATGGACGCTCTCGAAGAGGAACTGGCCCGCTACACCCCGAGCCTCGGCGGCGACCTCGCCGACCGGCCGCGAGTGGTGGTGCTCAACAAGATCGACGTCCCGGACGCCGCGGAACTCGCCGAGTTCGTCCGCCCGGAACTGGAAGCCCGCGGGCTCAGTGTGTTCGAGATCTCCACGGCGTCCCGCAAGGGGCTGAAGGAGCTGACCTACGCGCTCGCGGCCGTGGTCGAGAAGTACCGCGCCGAGCAGCCGGAACCGGAGCCGGAGAAGGTCGTGCTGCGGCCGATGGCCGTCAACGACGCGGGCTTCACCGTCGAGATCGACCCGGAGGAGGAAGGCGCCTTCATCGTCCGAGGTGTCCGTCCCGAGCGGTGGATCCGCCAGACGAGCTTCGGCAACGACGAGGCCGTCGGCTACCTCGCGGACCGGCTGCAGCGGCTCGGCGTCGAAGAAGCGCTGGCCCGCAAGGGAGCCGTACCGGGGAGCCCGGTCACCATCGGCGACGTCCAGTTCGAATGGGAGCCGTCGACCCCGGCCGGGGTCGCGGTGCACATGTCGGGCCGGGGCACGGACGTGCGGCTGGAGAACAACAGCCGGATCGGTGCCGCCGAGCGCAAGGAAGCCCGCCGGATCCGCCGTGACGGCCCGGACGGTGTCGAAGACGAGACGGAGGACGAGTGAGCTCGACCCGGATGGCGATCGCCGACGCGAAGCGCGTGGTCGTCAAGGTCGGTTCCTCCGCACTGACCACCGCCGGCGACGGTCTCGACGTGGCCAGGCTGGACGCGCTGGTGGACGCGATCGCCGATCGGGTCTCTCGCGGCACGCAGATCGTGCTGGTGTCCTCGGGCGCGATCGGCGCAGGACTCGCGCCGCTCTCGCTCGGCAAGCGGCCGCGTGACCTCGCCACCCAGCAGGCCGCGGCCAGCGTCGGGCAGCTGGCGCTGGCGCACGCGTACGCCGAGTCGTTCGGCCGGTTTTCCCTGACCGTGGGCCAGGTTCTGCTGACGTCGGACGATGTCGTGCGCCGCGCGCACTACCGCAACGCGCAGAACACGTTCACCCGGCTGCTGGCCCTCGGCGCGGTTCCCGTGGTCAACGAGAACGACACCGTGGCCACCGAAGAGATCCGCTTCGGCGACAACGACCGGCTGGCCGCCTTGGTGGCCCACCTGATCGGCGCCGACGCGCTCGTCTTGCTGTCCGATGTGGACGGTCTGTACGACGGGGATCCCCGTGACGGCGCGACCCGCAAGATCGCCGAGGTCGCCGGGGAGTCCGATGTGGACGGCATCACCGTCGGCATGTCGAGCTCCGGGCTCGGCACCGGCGGCATGGTCTCGAAGCTCGCCGCGGCACGCACCGCCGCGGGCGCCGGGATCCCGGTCCTCCTCGCCGCCGCTTCCGAAGCCGCACGCGCGCTCACCACCGCCGAAGTCGGCACCGCGTTCGCCCCGGCGGACTCCCGTCTGTCGGCCCGCCGGTTCTGGCTGGGCTACGCGGCAGGCGCGTCCGGGAAACTGCATCTCGACGACGGCGCGGTCGCGGCCGTGGTCCGTCGCCGCCGTTCCCTGCTCGCCGCCGGGATCACCGGCGTCGACGGTGACTTCCAGGCGGGCGACGTCGTCGACCTGGTCGACCTCCGGCAGCGGACCGTGGCGCGAGGGGTCGTGGCCTTCGACTCGGGCGAACTGCCCGACCTCATCGGCCGCTCCAGCCACGACCTCCCCGCGGAACAGCGTCGCGAGGTCGTCCACGCGGACGACCTCGTCCCGCTTCGCCGTTAGGGCACCAGCCCCGGGGTCAGGGCGATTTCGCGGAGCTGAGCCTCGGTCAGGAGAGGCAGTTCGCGCTGTGCCGGCGGGTCCGGCTTCTCGTCCGTTCCCGGCCTGGTGCTGTTGGTGGCCGTGATGATGACGATGGCCTCGGCGGTCCGATAACCGGCCTGGTAGGCGACGAAACCCGGGTTGCCGGGCTTCTTGATCGTCGTCTCCACAAGGGTTCCGCCGCGGACCAGACGCGCCGAGCACGTGGTCGGAGTCGGGTCCTGGCTCTCGCAGGCGACCCCCGTCGAAAGCATCGTGCCGTCGTTGGTCATCAGTTCCACGAAGACCGAACCCGTCCGGTCGCCCAGTTCGCCCGACATGAGGTAGAGCGTCTTGCCTGGCTGCGGATAGGCCTCCAGTTTGAGGGGGTCCGCAGGTGTGGCGTAGGTGCGGATCGCCCTGTCGAGCAGGCAGTTCAAGCGGGCCGTCGCAGCCTGGAAGGTCTCTCCGGGCGTCTTCTCGCCGCAGGGAGAGGTCGCGGCAGGCTCGCTCCGGTCCGGTGGCGCGATGAGCGCGGCCCCCACCGGGAATGCCGCCGCGGCCAGCGCGACCGCCGCGATCACCGTCGTCACCCGGCGACGCCGCGAACGGCGGCCCGCGGCGAGTACGCCGTCCCCGGTGAGGCCGATCGGCGGCTCGGCTTCGGTCACGTACTCCTTCAGTGCGGAGCGGACATCCTGGTCTTCCATGACTACTCCTTGCTCGTCGGGGAGGGCAGGACGGCGCGCAACGCCTCGACCCCGCGGGCGGTCTGGCTTTTGACGGTCCCTTCGGCGACCCCGAGCAACGAGGCCACTTCGGCGACCGAAAGGTCTTCAAGGAAGCGGAGGACGACCATCGCGCGCTGGCGCGGTGTCAGGCCACTGAGCACGCGTTCGAGGTCGATCCGGGCATCGCTGTCGTAACCTGGCGGGGCGGCCCGGTCGGGCGGGGCCGAGGTCACCAGCTCCCGGTGGTGTTTCCGTCTCCTGGACAGGAAGAGGTTGAGCAGGATCCGGCGCGCGTAGGCGTCGACGGTGTCCGGTCTGATCCGCCGCCAATGCCGGTACAGCTGGATGAACGTGGCCTGCACCAGGTCCTCGGCGCCGTGCCAGTCGCCGCACATGCCGAACGCCAGTCGCCGGAACCGCTGGACGCGGGCCGCGAAATATTCGTTGAAGTCGGTCTCTCTCGCTTGTCTCACCGGCCACTCCCCCTCTTCGTCTCGCCCTCTCTAGTCCGGAGGGGGCCCGAAAGGCTCAAGCGACAGCGGGGGACCTTTGCTATCGCTTCCCGGGTTCGGCGAGGTGACCGACGAGGCGTGCCAGCTGGTCCCCGTAGGCCTCCGCGAACTCGGCCGAGTTCGGCTCCTGGCCCGAGACGGCCCGGACGACGCGGGGGAGCGCGAGCGCGGCGCTGGACGCGGCCATGAAGATCACCAGCAGGAACGCCGGATCGAGGTCGGCGGGGAAGTCGCCCGCGGCCTGACGGGCGCGGATGTAGTCCACCTGCCGCTGGAGGAAACCGCGCTGGCCTTCGACGCCGATCGCGTCGGGGGCGCCGTCGGTCAGGTTCTCCCAAAGGAACAGCTTGGCGAGATCGTGGTCCCGGATCCCCGACCGGACGAAGTACTTGACCACTTCCGCGAACGGCTTGTCGTGGTCGGTAGCGGCGACGTAGTCGTCGTACATCGTCGCGGTCAGCGCGTTGTACAGCCCTTCCTTGCCGCCGAAGTAGTACGAGATCAGCTGCTTGTTCACGCCCGCCTTGGCGGCGATCTCGCTGACGCGTGCCGCCGCGTAACCCTTCGCGCCGAACTCGGCCTTCGCCGCCTCCAGGAGTTGCGCCTTGGTGCGCTCGGGATCGCGTTGGCGTTCGACGGGAGCGCGGCGAGGGCTGCGCGGGGCGGCTTCGGACATGAGATCACCTTAGTCGCTGACTCTTTCAAACGTTTGGTTGACTTTATTATCCATTTGGTTGATAGTGGCGACGGAGAGAGGAGACCTCATGACCATGAGAATCGCGATCATCGGCGGCGGAACGGGCGGGCTCTGCTTGGCGCAAGGTCTGCGCAAGGCGGGGATCGACGTGTCCGTCCACGAGCGCAGCCGCACCCGGACCGAACGTCTGCAGGGCTATCGCGTGCACATCAACCCGCACGGTGCGGCCGCGCTGCACGAGTGCCTGCCGCCCGGGCTCTGGCAACGGTTCCTGGCCACCACCGGCACCACGAGCGGTCCGTTCACGTTCGTGACCGAGCGGTTGCGGGACCTGATGGTGATCGACAGCGAGCTCACGTCGGGCCCCGATCCCGCGTCGAACCACCACTCGGTCAGCCGGATCAGCCTGCATCAGGTGCTGTCGGACGGGCTCGACGGAGTTCTGCGCCATGACAAGGAGTTCGTCGGCTACCGCCGTGAGGGGGAGGTGGTCGTCTGCGAGTTCGCCGACGGCAGCACCGTCGAGGCCGATCTGGTCATCGGTGCCGACGGCGCCAATTCCCGCGTGCGCAAACAGTTCCTTCCCGACGCCGACAGGGTCGACACCGGGATCATCGCGATCGCGGGCAAGCATCCGCTGACCGAAGAGACCCGCGAGCTCTTGCCCGCCAGGCTCACCGACGGCCCGAGCATGGTGATGCCGCGGGCCGGCACGGGCCTGTTCACCGCGCCGCACGAACTGAACGGTGCTTCCTCGGTCAACGACGAGACCGCCGACCACGACCCTGTCCTGTTCGACAACACGTCGAGCTACATCATGTGGGCGTTCGCGGCGGACAACCGGCGCTACCCGGACGACGTGTCCTCATTGGACGGTGAAGCCCTGCGGGCGCTGGTGCTCGACCTGATCGACGGCTGGGATCCCGCGTTCAAGGAGCTGGTCGCCTGCTCGCCCGCGGGATCGGTGTCCCGGCTGCCGATCTTCACGTCGAAACCCGTCGAGCCCTGGCCGACGAGCAACATCACCCTGCTCGGCGACGCGATCCACAGCATGACCCCGTTCCGCGGCATCGGCGCGAACACCGCGCTCCGGGACGCGCGACTGCTGTGCCGCAACCTCGTCGAGGCACGGAAGACCGGCGCGGTGCGCGCCGCGGTCGCCGATTACGAGCACCGGATGCGGGACTACGGCTTCGCGGCGGTGCGTGATTCGGAACGCAGCGCCCGCCAGTTCGTGTCCGAGAACCGCGTGGGCCGGACGATGGCGCGCGGGATGTTCCGCGCCTTCCAGGCCGTTCCTCCGTTGAAGCGCAAGGTCTTCAGCGATCACGGCGACTCATAGCCGAGCCGGAGTGGAGATGCCCAGCAGGGACAGCCCCAGCGTCAGCGTCTTCGACGTGAGTTCGGCCAGCAACAGGCGGGAGTCACGGACGCCGGGCCCCTTCGCGTCCAGTACCGGGCATTGTTCGTAGAACCGCGAGAACACGGCCGCGGTTTCGTAGAGGTACGTGCACAGCTTGTGGGGGAGATGTCCGGCGGTCGCCGCGCCGACAGCCTCGGGGAAGCGGACCAACGCGAGCGCCAGTGCCCGTTCGGTGGGATGGCCGAGCAGCACCCGCGCATCGGCGAGGTCCTGATCCGCCTTCGCCAGCACGGAACGGATCCGCGCGTTGGCGTACTGCAGGTAGACCGACGTGTTCCCGTTCTTGGAGAGCATCCGCTCCCAGGAGAAGACGTAGTCGCGTTCGCGATCGCCGGAAAGGTCGGCGTATTTGATCGCGCCGATCCCGATCGCCCTGGCGACCTCTTCCCTGATCTCGGGGGAGAGGTCGTCCCGGCCGTCGATCACGCCGGCGGCGTGGGCGATCGCCTCGGTGAGCAGATCGGAAAGCCGGACCGACTCGCCGGCCCGGGTCTTCATGGCGCGGCCGTCTTCGCCGAGCACGGTGCCGAACCCGATGTGCTCGGCCCGATGCTCCTCGCGGAGCCAGCCGGCGGCCCGGCAGACGGCGAACACCATCGCGAAATGCTGCGCTTGCGGCGCTCCGACGACGTAGAGCAGATCGGTGACCCCGCGCTGCCCCGTCCAGTAGCGCAGGGTCGCGAGATCGGTGACCGCGTAGCCGTACCCGCCGTCCCGCTTGCGGACGATGAGCGGCAGCGGCTCGCCTTCCCGGTTGCGGAAACCGTCAGGAAAGACGCAGACCGCGCCGTCGCTGATCTCGGTCAGCCCGGACGCGGCCAGCTCGTCCACGACCGTGGCGAGAAACGGGTTGTAGAAACTTTCGCCGTAGACGTCCTCGCTCGACAGGCCGATCCCGAGGAGTTCGTACACCTGCGCGAAATGCCGTGTCGATTCGTCGACCAGATGCCGCCACGACGACAAGGTCTCTTCGTCACCGCTTTGCAAGAGCACCACACGCTCCCGTGACCGGGTCGCGAAGTCTTCATCGGCGTCGAACTTCGACCGGGCGGCGCGGTAGAAGCCGTTGAGATCTCCGATCGTGTATGGGCCCGACGGGCGCTCGTCGAGCAGATGCTCGATCAGCATGCCGAACGGCGTACCCCAATCACCGAGATGGTTGTGCGGGATGACGTCGTGCCCGGCGAACCGCAGCAGCCGCGTGATCGCGTCACCGATGACGGTGGACCGAAGGTGCCCGGCATGCATTTCTTTCGCCACGTTCGGACTGCTGTAGTCGATGGCGATCCGCCGCGGCCGCGGTGTCACCCCGGCGCCCAGCCGAGGGTCATCGCCGAGCGCGCTCGTCCGGTCTTCCAGCCAGGACGAGCTCAGCGTGAAGTTGAGGAAGCCCGGCCCGGCGACCACCGGTGGTTCGGCGAGATCGGCGACGTCGAGGTGCGACGCGATGGCGGCGGCGATCTCCCTCGGCGGCTCGCCGAGGCGTTTGCCCAAGCTCATCGCGAGATCGCACTGGTAGTCGACTCCGCTCTGGGAGGAGACCCGCACCAAGGCGGTCGGCGGCTCGATGTCGGTGACGTGACGAAGGGCTTCCATCACGCGCCGCGCCAATTCCTCGCTCACATCGCCGAACAACACGGTGTCCCTCCTTCGCGCTCGTCGTAGGAGCGCGAGGGTAGCCACCTCGCCGTGCCGTCGGCGACGGAGTTTCAGCGCAGGTCGCTGCCCTTCGTCTCCGGCAGGGTCCGGATGACGAAGAACGCGATCGCCGCTCCGGCGGCCACGTACCAGAAGAACAGCGTGGACAGCCCGGCGTCGGACAGCGCCGTGAGCACCAGGGGAGCGGTGCCGCCGAACAGCGCGACGGTCAGGTTGTACCAGGCACCGATGCCCAGGCCGCGCAGTTCGGTGGGGAACAGCTCGCTCATGATCGCCGGCGCGATCGACGTCATCGCCGTGTACAGGCAGAGGCCGACGCAGAACACGACCAGCAACCCCGGGAGTCCAGGCCGGACCAAAGTGGACAGCGGGACGATGAGGATCGCGGTCGCCGCCGACCAGACGAGCAGCTGCGGCTTGCGGCCGAAGCGGTCCGAAAGGGCACCCATCGGGTATTGCAGCGCGACGAACAACGCCGTCGCGATCGACAGCGCGAGGAACACGTCGACGTCGTCGGCCTTGCGGGTCTTGACCGCGAACGAGGTCAGGGCGCTGAAGAACGTGTAGTAGCAAAGGGTCGACAGCATCGAGAAGCCCACGAGCTGGACGACGGCGCGCGGGTGCTCGCGAAGAGTGGTGCGCAGCGGCCGCTCGACCCGTTTCGCGGTCGACTTCTTCTCCTCGAAGATCTCGGTCTCGGCGAGGCTGCGCCGGAGCCACAGGCCGATGATGCCGAGAACCCCGCCGAGCAGGAACGGGATCCGCCAGCCGTAGGCCGTCAGGTCCGCTTTGGACATCGTCCGCGCGAGCACGAATCCGAGGATCGAGGCGAGCAGGACGGCGGAACCGGTCGAGATGTAGAAGAAGGCGGAGTACCGCCCGCGCCGGGTGGGCGGCGCGATCTCACCCAGATACGCCGACGCGTTGGAGACCTCGCCGCCGAGCGACAGCCCTTGTGCCACCCTCGCCAGCAGCAACAGGATCGGGGCCAGCCAGCCGACCTGGTCGAACGTCGGCAGGAGGCCGATGGCCACCGAACCGCCCGCCATCAGCACGATGGTCAGGATCATCGCGGGCTTCCGGCCCCTGATGTCGGCGAAGCGGCCGAGCAACATCCCGCCGAGCGGCCGGAAGAAGAACGCCAGGGCGTACGTGGCGAAGGTGTTGATCAACGCCAGGGCTTCGTTGCCCTTCGGGAAGAACTCGCTGGCGAAGTAGATGCTGAAGGTGGCGTAGATGGTCCAGTCGAACCACTCCAGCGCGTTCCCGACACTGGCCGCGAACAGTTTCTTCACCGGGAGCCGATGTCCGAGCCGCTCCGTCGTTGAGTCCGCCATCGGCACCTCCGTACTCGCGCGTGGGCGGAACCTTGCCAGAAAGTCCCGATGCGGGAAAGAACCTGCCGGATGCCGAGATCAGTCCGTGGTGACCGGAGGGTGTTCGACCGCCTACACGCTGGTCTCGCGCACCCCGGTGCACGGCTCCTGGCTCATGAAGTGCTGGCGAGAGCGAACGGCAGCACCGCGCGGGCACCGGCCTGGCGCAGCAGGCGCGCGGACAGTGTCATCGTCCACCCGGTGTCGATCAGGTCGTCGACCAGCAGGATCGGGCCTTCGACAGCGGCGACCCTGGCGGCGAGGTCTTCGGGAAGGCTGAGGCGTTTCCACAGGTCGGCCAGCCGTTGCGCGCTGTTCGCCTGACGCGGCGGCGGCCCCGCCGAGGCGATGGCGCCCAGATACTCCAGCCGTCCGATCGAGGCCAGTTTCGTCGCCAGACCATGGACCAGCTGAGGCCGGGTGGCGGAGGGCACCTCCACCACCGCGACCGGACGCTCGGTCCACTGCCAGCCCTTGAGGACCTCGATGCAGGCTTGGAAGACCGGATCGGGGAGGTCGGTGTCCGCCGCGGACGGGCCGACGAGTTCACGCAGCCGCGTACCCCAGCCGACATCGGTCACCCTGCCGACGACCTGGCCGGTTTCGGCCTGCTCGCCCGCCGGCAGCCGTCCGGACAGCGGGACTTCCAGCCCGGCCATTCCGGTCGGCCACATCTTCCGCGGCGCGACCTCCACCCCCGGGCGGCGCAGCCGCTGCCGGGTGGCATCGACGACGTCATCGGAAATCGTGGTGTCCCAGTGCTTTCCGGTGCAGTTGTCGCACCGTCCGCAGGGGGTCGCCTCGGGATCGTCCAGCTGCTTTCGCAGGTACTCCATCCGGCAGCCGGTGGTTTCGAGGTAGGCGAGCATGGCGTTCTGCTCGTTGGTCCGCGCCGCGCTCACTCGCGCATAGCGTTCCCTGTCGTACTGCCACTCCTCGCCGGTGCCTTCCCAACCGCCCTTCACGCGGCGGACGGCGCCGTCGACGTCCAGCACCTTGAGGACCATCTCCAGCCGAGACCGGGACAGCTCGACGAACGGCTCCAGCGCGGGTGTCGACAGTGGACGGTCCGCGTACGCCAGCGCGTTGAGCACCTGGGTCACCCGCAGTTCGTCCGGAAACGCCAGCGAGCCGAAGTACGCCCAGATGTCCTTGTCCTCGTGACCGGGAAGCAAGATCACCTCGGCGCGATCGACACCACGTCCGGCACGGCCGACCTGCTGGTAGTACGCGATCGGAGAGGACGGGGCGCCGAGGTGGACGACGAAGCCCAGATCCGGCTTGTCGAATCCCATCCCCAGCGCCGAAGTGGCCACCAGCGCCTTGACGTTGTTGTTCAGCAGATCGTCTTCGGCCGCCTGCCTGTCGGCGGGATCGGTCTTCCCGGTGTAGGCGGCGACCGGATAGCCGCGCTCGGTCAGCAGGCCCGCCACGTCGTGCGCGGCCGCGACGGTGAGCGTGTAGATGATCCCGGATCCC
Source organism: Amycolatopsis thailandensis (assembly GCF_002234405.1). GTDB lineage: Bacteria > Actinomycetota > Actinomycetes > Mycobacteriales > Pseudonocardiaceae > Amycolatopsis > Amycolatopsis thailandensis. The sequence goes on from NZ_NMQT01000117.1 coordinate 73,664, forward strand.
GGGAGTTCCTCCAGGTGCTCGGCCAGCCACGCGAGCCTGGCCTGCGACGTCGGCAGTTTCGCCACCGACAGGTAGAGGCTTTCGCGGTCCAGTGTGCCGCGCAGGACGAGGGTGTCGCCGCCGTTGCCGATGCCGAGTTGTTCGGCGACGTCCGTGGCCACCCGGTCGTTCGCGGTCGCCGTGGTGGCGAGCACGGGAACGCCCTCGGGCAGATCCTTCAGCAGGGTCCGCAGCCGCCGGTAGTCCGGCCGGAAGTCGTGACCCCAGTCCGAGATGCAGTGCGCCTCGTCGACCACGAGCAGGCCGGCGCTCGCGGTCAGTTTCGGCAGGACGGTGTCGCGGAAGTCCGGGTTGTTCAGCCGCTCCGGGCTGACCAGGAGGACGTCGACCTCGCCCGCCGCGATCGCGGCCTGGACCTGATCCCACTCCTGCGGGTTCGCGGAGTTCATCGTCGCCGCGTGGATCCCCGCCCTCGCCGCCGCGGAGATCTGGTTGCGCATCAGCGCGAGCAGCGGCGAGATGATCACTGTCGGGCCTTCGCCGCGTTCCCGCAGCAGTGCGGTGGCCAGGAAGTACACCGCGGACTTCCCCCAGCCGGTGCGCTGCACGACGAGCGCGCGACGACGGTGCGCGACCAGCGCCTCGATGGCCGTCCACTGGTCGTCGCGCAGCCGGGCGCCTTCTCCCGCCAGCGATTGGAGGAGGGTCTCGGCGCGGTCCCGGAGAGTCGAAGTGTCCACGTCCCCACCTCTACCCCATGCCACCGACGAAGTCGCGATCGGCATGTCGTGAACGGACCGTTCATCCATGGAACGGAGCGTAATGTGATCCAGATCACCACCTGTCGGTGGGTCCGGCGACCCGAGCGTGAAGCCGCCTGCGCTGTATAGGCTCACGACCCATGTCACCACGCAGGATCGGGGTCATGGGCGGCACGTTCGACCCCATTCACCACGGGCACCTCGTCGCGGCCAGTGAGGTCCAGTCCCGGTTCGCGCTCGACGAGGTCATCTTCGTGCCCACCGGCCAGCCGTGGCAGAAGTCCGACAGGGTGGTCACCCGCGCAGAGGACCGTTACCTGATGACGGTGATCGCGACGGCGTCCAACCCCGTGTTCTCGGTCAGTCGCGTCGACATCGACCGCGTCGGGCAGACCTACACCGTCGACACCCTGCGCGACCTGCGCACCGAGTACCCGGACGACCAGCTGTTCTTCATCACCGGCGCGGACGCGCTCGAACAGATCCTCACCTGGCGCAACGCCGACGAGCTGTTCGACCTGGCGCATTTCATCGGCGTCACCAGGCCGGGCTACCGCCTCAATTCCCAGCATCTGCCCAGTGGGAAGGTGAGCCTGGTCGAGGTGACCGCCATGGCGATCTCGTCCACCGCCTGCCGTGAGCGGGTCGAAGGCGGGGAACCCGTCTGGTACCTCGTCCCCGACGGTGTGGTGCGCTACATCGCCAAAAAGGACCTCTATCGCAAAGACCGGGGTGCCTGACCGGGTACCCTCGTCGGGCGCACCCGCGAGTTAAGCCATTTTTTGAGGAGAACTGTGACAGCCACGTCCGAGGCACGAGAGCTGGCCGTAGCGGCCGCCCATGCGGCGGCGGACAAGAAGGCGAGCGACGTGGTCGTGCTGGACGTGTCCGACCAGCTTGTCATCACCGACGCCTTCGTCATCGCGTCCGCGCCGAACGAGCGCCAGGTCGGCGCCATCGTCGACAACGTCGAGGAGCAGCTGCGGCTCGGCGGGCACAAGCCCGTCCGCCGTGAAGGCGCCCGCGAGGGCCGCTGGGTCCTGCTGGACTACGTCGACGTCGTCATCCACGTCCAGCACCAGGAGGAGCGCTCCTTCTACGGTCTCGAGCGGCTCTGGAAGGACTGCCCGCGGATCGAGGTCGAAGGTTTGGAGACACCCGCCGAGGAGGACCCCGCCGACGCGCAAGGCGCCTCGTGAGTCCGCGGCGGCTGGTGCTCTGGCGCCACGGCGAGACCGACTACAACGCGGCCGGCCGGATGCAGGGGCATCTGGACTCCGCGTTGACGCCGGTCGGCTGGAACCAGGCCAGGTTCGCCGTACCCGCGCTCGCCCGGTTCTCCCCGGATCTGGTGATCGCCTCGGATCTGCGCCGCGCGACCGACACGGCCACCGTGCTCACGGAGGCCATCGGTGTCCCGCTGCGGATCGACAAGCGTCTCCGGGAAACCCATCTGGGTGAATGGCAGGGCTTCACCGGTCAGCAGGTCGACGAGGCTTACCCCGGTGAACGCGCGCGCTGGCGCGTCGACGCGACCTGGGCGCCGCCCGGCGGTGAGTCCCGGGTGGACGTCGCCGAACGCGCCCTGGAGGTCGTCGAGGACCTGGACCAGCCCAATTCCGACGCCGGCGACGCCGTGCTGCTGGCGACGCACGGCGGCCTGATCATCGCGCTGACGGCGAAACTGCTCGGCCTTCCGGTCACGTCCTGGCCGACGCTGGGCGGGATCGCGAACTGCCACTGGGTCGAGCTGACCCGGCGTGACGGGAATTGGCGTCTGGCCGCCTACAACGCGGGAATCACCGGCTGATCCATGGCCCCGCGCCTGCTGGTGTTCGGCGATTCCCTCAGTTTCCACGGCCCGGACGGTCCGCTCGCCGCCGACGACGCGCGCCTGTGGCCCAACATCGCGGCCGAAGCGCTCGGTGGTGGCGGGATGGACCTCGTCGCCGGGTTCGGCTGGACCGCCCGTGACGCCTGGTGGTCCTTGATCGGTGACCCGCGCGTCTGGGCCGATCTCCACCACGTCGACGCCGTCGTCCTGGCCGTCGGGAGCATGGACACGCTGCCTTCGCCGTTGCCCACCTACTTGCGCACCGGTCTTCGCTACCTGCGACCGGATCCGTTGCGACGGGTGGTGCGTAAGACGTATCTCGCCGCCCAGCCACGGCTCGCGATCGCCCTTCGGGGCCGTCCGGCGGTCCTGCCGTCGAAACTGACCGTCCACTACCTCGACACCGCTGTCGGGGCCCTGCGCGTGCTGCGGCCGGAACTGCCGATCTTCGGCATCCTGCCGTCCGTCCACCGCTCCGACGCCTACGGCCGGGTGCACACCGCCCGGGCCGGTGCCGCCGCCGCGATCGCCGCCTGGGGGCGGCGCGCCGATGTCCCGTTGCTGGATCTCGGAGCCGTCGTCGGCGATCACGTGCTGAGCGGCCGGGGCAATCCGGACGGGATGCACTGGGGTTGGGAAGGCCACGCCTCCGTCGGCGTGGAAATGGCCCGACTGATGGCCCCGGTGCTGCGCCCCGCGGCAACGTAGGCTGGCTGCCGTGTCGGTCGCCGTAGTCACGGATTCCACCGCCCACCTGCCGGAAGGCTTCGCCGAACGGAACGGGATCCGGGTGGTCCCGTTGCACGTCCTCGTGGACGGCGTCGTCTTCCTCGACGGCGTCGAAATGGGCCCCGCGGCCCTGGCCGAAGCGCTCGGCAAACGCAGCCTGGTGACGACCTCCCGGCCGACGCCCGCGGAGTTCGTCAAGGAGTTCCGGGCGGCGCTGGCCGAGGGCGCGGACGCCGTCGTGTCGGTCCATTTGTCCCGTGAGCTGTCCGGAACCTGGGAGGCGGCGGTACTCGCGGCCCAGGAGGTCGGGCCGGACAAGGTGCGCGTGGTCGATTCGAGAAGCACCGCCATGGGACTGGGCTTCGCCGCCCTGCGAGCGGCGAGTGCCGCCGCGGACGGGGCCGATCCGGCCGAGGTGGAGGCCGCGGCGGTCGACGCGGTGAGCCGTTCGGAGACCCTGTTCGCCGTCGAGACCCTCGAATACCTGCGCCGCGGCGGGCGGATCGGCCCGGCGGCCGCCTTGCTCGGCACGGCGCTCGCGGTGAAACCGGTACTGCACATGTCCGAAGGCCGGATCCAGCCGCTGGAGAAGGTGCGGACGATGAATCGCGCGGTGGCGAGGCTGGTGGAACTCGCGGTGAAGGCGGCCGAAGGCGGCCGCGCCGACATCGCAGTCCATCACCTGGCCTCACCGGAGCGCGCCGTCGAACTGGCCAACCGGCTGGAAGAGTCCATCAGCTGCCCGGAGGGGTGCGTGGTCTCGGAGATCGGCGCCGTCATCGGGGCCCACACCGGTCCCGGGGTACTCGGCGTCGTGATCCAGCGGGCGGGTTAGAAACCGGTCAGCGTCCCACACGACCCCGACGGAAACCGGCGATCCGATCTCGGCGGGGGCCGGGTTGTCCACAACACCCCACTTGTCCACAGGTTCGGAATTCACCACTCCCGCCCGCCACCCCCGCTCCGTAGCGTCGTTCACGTGTTCGACCAAACCGCCCGTTCACCGGGTCCCTCCGTCAACGCCAGGCTGGCATGGCTGACCGCGCAGCTGTCGCCGCCCGCCCAGAGCCCGCCCGCGGGCAGGCTCGTACGCCGCTGGGTGCCCGCCCGGTTCACGGCGGACGGGATTCCGGTGAACCGGCGGTGGTTCGCCGTGGTGACCGCGCTGATCGCGGTGGCCGTGATCGTGATCGGCGCGATCGCTTTGTTCGGACACCGGCCAGGGGCGGAGACTCCGCCGCCCCTGCCGTCGGCGAAGGCCGCCGGAGACGCCCCCGCCGCGGCGGCCAAGGCGCCTCTGGTGATCAGCGTCGTCGGCAGGGTGCTGAAACCCGGCCTGGTCACGATCCCTCCGGGCGCACGGGTCGCCGATGCCCTCACGGCGGCCGGTGGGGCACAGCCCGGAACGGATCTGACCGGGTTGAACCTGGCCAGGCGGCTCGCCGACGGCGAGCAGGTGGCCGTCGGTGTCCCCGGTCCGGCCGCGGCCGGACCGGAGGCACCGGTGGGGAAGCTCGACCTGAACACGGCCACGGCCGAACAACTCGACACCCTGCCCGGGGTCGGCGCCGTGATGGCGAAACGCATCGTCGACTGGCGGTCCGGGCACGGCGGGTTCACCACGGTCGAGCAACTCCGTGACGTAGAAGGGATCGGCGAAAGTAAGTACGGCAAGCTCCGGGAATTGGTGTCCGTCGGATGAACCCGTCCGCCGATCCGTCCGAAGTGGACACCGCGTCGTGGCGAGGTCAAGATCTGCGGCTGATACCGGCCGCGGCGACGGCCTGGCTCGGCACCCTTCTCGGGCTGCTCGGCGGCTGGTGGATCACGATGCTCTGCGGCGCGGCCGCCGTGGTGCTCGCGATCATCGCCGGTGTCCGTGCCCGCCGGACGGCGTCCCGGTGGGTGCTGGGCTTGGGCGCGCTCGCGGTCCTCGGCGCGCTCACCGCCGGTCCGGTGGCGCTGCGGATCCGGGCCGCCGAGCACGACGACCTCCGTGCCGCCGCCGCACGGGGGAGCGACGCCACCACGAGGGTGGTGGTCACCGAGCGGCCACGTCCGGTCCGCGGTGCCGGATACGCCGATCGCCAGGCAGGCACCCGCCTGGTGGTCATCGCCGCGACGGTGGACGCCGTAGTGGCGGCGGAGCGAGTGGTGGATTCGGCCGGCCGGATCCTGCTGCTCGCTCCCGCGGAGGGGTGGGCGGACCTGCTGCCCGGGCAGCAGGTCACCGCCTCCGGGCGGCTCGCACCGGCGAAGGGGGCCGAACTGACGGTCGCGGTCCTCTCGGTGCGAGGCCCGCCGTCGGCCCTTTCGCCGGCGCCCTGGTGGCAGCGAGCCGCGGAATCGCTGCGCACCGGGCTCCGGAGTCTGTGCTCCGTCCTCCCGGAGGAGCAGGCCGGTCTCGTGCCCGGACTGGTCGTGGGGGACACGAGCACGCTGTCCCCGAGGGTCGAACGCGAGTTCACGGACTCCGGCATGTCCCACCTGATGGCCGTGAGCGGTGGGAACGTGGCGATCGTCTGCGGCTCGATCCTTCTCCTGCTGAGGGTGCTCCGGGTCGGGCCGCGGACGTCCGCCGCCGCGGCCGCCGCGGGGCTCGCCGGGTTCGTGGTCCTCGCCGGACCCGCGCCCAGCGTGCTCCGTGCCGGGGTCATGGGGGCGGTCGGGTTGCTGGCGCTGGCCCTGGGACGCCGGGGTTCGGCGCTGCCCGCGCTGGCCTTCGCGGTGTCGGGGCTCGTCGTGGCCGATCCCGCGATGGCCGCCGACTTCGGGTTCGCCCTTTCGGTGCTGGCCACGGCCGGGCTCGTCCTGCTCGCGCCGAAATGGGCCGAGTGGCTGGTCGGACGCGGTGTTCCGGCCGGCTACGCCGAGGGGCTGGCCATCCCGCTGGCCGCGTTCGTGATGACGGCACCGATCATCGCGGGCATGGCGGGATCGGTCAGCCTCGTCTCGGTGGTGACCAACCTGCTCGCCGCGCCGGTCGTCGCCCCGGCCACCGTGTTCGGCGTGCTCGCCACCGCCGTCGGACCGTGGTGGCCGTCGGCGGGCAGGCTGCTGGTCCGGCTGACCGAACCCGAGGCGAGCTGGCTCATCACCGTGGCCCGCCACGGCGCCCGCGCGCCGGGAGCGGTGGTGGACTGGCCGGATGGCTGGTGGGGCGGGCTTCTGGCGGCCGGGCTGCTCGTCGTGCTGCTCGTCGCCATCCGGCTGCGTCACGCCAGGGTCCTGCTGGCGGTCGCGTTGGCGGGCGGGCTCCTCGTCTTCGTGCCCGTTCGCGTGCTGGCCCCAGCATGGCCACCGGCGTCCTGGAGTGCCGTAGCTTGCGACGTCGGCCAAGGCGATGCCGCCGTCCTGGCCACGGGCGAGCCCGGGAGGGCGGTCCTGGTCGACACCGGTCCGGAACCGGGACCGGTCGACGACTGCCTGAGCAGGCTGGGCGTGGACCGCGTTCCGCTGATCGTGCTGAGCCATCTGCACGCCGACCACATCGGTGGTCTCGAATCCGTCTTCGAGGGCCGGTCGGTCGGCGCGGTCGCCGTCGGTCCGGGCCGGGCCCCGGCATGGGCTTGGCAGCGGGTCGCGGACGAGACCGCGCGCCGCGGGATTCCCTTGCTGGAACTGGGGATCGGGCAACGGCTGGACTGGCCGGGGCTGTCACTGGACGTACTGGGGCCTCGCTATGTCACCCGGCGCTCGGTGCGAGAACAGGACGGCACGGTGATCAACAACGGTTCCGTCGTCCTGCGCGCCGGGACCCCGGCGGGCCGGTTGCTGCTGACCGGCGACGTCGAACTGGCCGCACAAGCCGACCTGATGGCCGAGGGCGCCGACCTGCGCGCCGAGATCTTGAAGGTCCCGCACCACGGCAGCCGTTACACGGCACCGGATTTCCTCAACGCCGTCGCGCCACGGGTGGCGTTGGTGAGTGTCGGTGCCGGAAACACCTACGGGCATCCCAACAAGTCCACTTTGGACAATTTGACGGCAGTCGGTGCCTCCGTCGCCAGGACGGACACGGACGGCGACACCGCTGTCGTCACCGACGCGCGCGGCCTCGCCTTGGTGCGCCGGGGTGAGCCCCGCGGCCCGCCTCGTTCTTGAGGCGGGCCGCGGGGACTCAGATGCCGAGGGCCTCGCGGACCGCGTCGGCCGAGGCGCTGACGGTGGCCTTCGGCCCGATCTTGTCCTCGACGGCGTCGAGGGTCTTGAGGCCGTCGCCGGTGATCAGGAGCACGATCTCCTCGTCCGGGTTGAGCTTGCCGGTCTCGATGAGCTTCTTCGCCGTCGCGACGGTGACCCCGCCGGCGGTCTCGGTGAAGATGCCTTCGGTACGGGCGAGCAGCCGGATGCCCTCGACGACCTCTTCGTCGGTGACGTCTTCGATCGCGCCACCGGTGCGGTTGACCACGTCGAGGACGTAGGGACCGTCGGCCGGGTTGCCGATCGCCAGCGACCGGGCGATCGTGTCCGGCTTGACCGGCTGGACGACGTCGTGGCCCGCGCGGAAGGCCGTCGAGACAGGGGAGCAGCCGGTGGCCTGCGCGCCGAACACCTTGTACGGCGTTTCGTCCACGAGGCCGAGCTGCCCGAACTCGCGGAATCCCTTGTCCACCTTGGTGAGCTGGGAACCAGAGGCGATCGGCACCACGATCTGCGAGGGAAGCCGCCAGCCGAGCTGCTCGGCGACCTCGAAGGCCAGAGTCTTGGAACCTTCGGAGTAGTAGGGCCGGACGTTCACGTTGACGAACGCCCAGCTCTCCTGCTCGGCGGCGAGCTGGGTGGCGAGCCGGTTCACGTCGTCGTAGTTGCCGTCGACCGCGATCAGGTCGCCGTCGTACACGGCGGTGGTGAGGATCTTGGCGCGCTCGAGGGTCTTCGGGATCAGCACGACCGACCGCCAGCCCGCGCGGGCCGCCGCGGCGGCGACCGCGTTGGCCAGGTTGCCGGTCGACGGACAGGCGAGTACGTCGAACCCGAACTCGCGGGCGGCGGCCAGGGCGACGGCGACCACGCGGTCCTTGAACGAGTGAGTGGGGTTGCCGGTGTCGTCCTTGACCCAGACCTTCTTGACGCCCAAGGCTTTCGCGAGCCTGTCGGCCTGGATGAGCCGGGTGGCGCCGGGTTCGGTGTTGGGGATTTCTTCGACGTTCGAGGGGACGGGCAGGAGCTTCTTGTAGCGCCAGATGTTCTTCGGCCCGGCTTCGATGTCCTCGCGGCGCACACGGCCGAAGTCGTAGGCGACCTCGAGCGGCGAGAAGTCTTCGGCGGAAACGAATTCGGGGGCGAGCGGCTGCCGGTGTCCCTCTTCCTTCGACACCAGTTCGACGGCCGGTCCGAGATCCGGGGTCTTGGTGGTGGAGGTCGTGCCGAGGGTTGCGGTCATCGCGAGGTTCCTTTCCTCATCTGCCCCGCCGGTGGCGGGCCGGAATTGGCACCGTGTTCGTCAGCTACCCCGCGATCGCGGGATGACAGGCTGACGCCGGTTGCCGGGGCTTCATCGGGCCGTTCCCTCTGCCCCTCTGGATGAGCGGTATTCGATTGTCGGCACGCGAATGATCGCGTCGCCTCGCCAACACCGTACGACATGAGGCTCAGGTGGGGCCACAGTGCCCGGAACACATCACCGGACAAAGCACACGAGAGGACGAGTGGCAGGATCGTCATCGTGACGACGCAAGCTTCCGCCCCATCGCCGCTGGTCCTGGTTCTCGGTGAGGAAGAGCTGCTGATCGAACGCGCGGTCCGCGCCGCTTCGGACGCGGCCAAAGCGGCCGATCCGACGGCGGATCTCACCCGGATCCGGGTGTCGGACCTCACAGTTCCCGCCCTCGCGGAGATGGTCAGCCCCTCGCTGTTCGCCGAGGGCAGGGTGATCGTCCTCGAATCCGCGCACGACATCTCGCAGGAGCTTTCCGACGGGGTGATGGCCTACGTCAAGGCGCCCGCCGACGGCATCGTGCTCGTCGTCGTGCACAGCGGAGGTGGCCGCAGCAAGGCCGCGAAGGCGCTTCCCGCTGCCTTGAAGAAGGCCGGGGCTGAGGTCGTCGAGTGCCCGAAACTGACCAAGGCCGCCGAGCGGGAATCCTTTGTCCGCAACGAGGTCCGCCGGGTCGGCGGGAAGATCGACGGCGCGGCCGTGCTCGCGCTGATCGACGCCGTCGGCTCGGATCTGCGCGAGTTGTCGTCGGCCGCGACCCAGCTCGTCGCGGACGCCGGTGGCACCGTCGACGAGCAGGCGGTCCGGCGCTATCACAGGGGCCGTGCGGACGTGAACGGGTTCGCCGTCGCCGAGAAGGCCGTCGCCGGGGACAGGACGGCGGCGCTGGAGTCGTTGCGCTGGGCGATGCAGCTGGGTGTTCCCCACGTGCTGGTCGCGGACGCCCTCGCCGACGCCGTCCGGACGATCGCGCGGGTGTCGGGTGCCGGTCGCGGGAACCCGAATCAGATGGCAGGCGAGCTGGGGATGCCGCCGTGGAAGGTCCGCAAGGCGCAGGGGCAGGCCCGCGGCTGGGGGCAGGACGGCCTCGCCACCGCGATGCGGGTCGTCGCGAGGCTCAACGCCGAGGTCAAGGGGGTCGCGGCCAATCCGGAGTACGCGCTGGAACGCGCCGTCCTGGAGGTCGTCGACGCCCACGGCACCAGCCGCTGACACGCCATCCCAACCGAGCCCGACGATCAACGCGCCCACGAACCGGGACCGGCGGACTCGTCTCGCCGGAAGCGCGCCAGCGCGACGGCGAGACTTCACCGGTCGCGCGCCCTCTTTCGGGCCGAAGGCCCACGTAAACGCGATGAAGGGGCGCCTCCCCGCCCACCGTGAGTGGGAAGCGGATCGACGCCCCTTCGGCGCGTTTACGTCAGCGCGCGATTAAAGAGAATTGGCGCGCTTCGCGAGCGCGGACTTCTTGTTCGCGGCCTGGTTGGCGTGGAGAACGCCCTTGGTCACGGCCTTGTCCAGCTTCTTGGCCGCGTCCTTCTGCAGCTCCAGGGCCTTGGCCTTGTCGCCGGCGTCGGCGGCCTCGCGGAACTTGCGGATCGCGGTCTTCACCGAGGACCGGATCGCCTGGTTGCGCTGACGCGCCTTTTCGTTGGTGGTGATGCGCTTGATCTGCGACTTGATGTTGGCCACGGGGGCGCTCCTCTTGTATCTCTCGGTGGTTTCACCGCCGCGCTGTGACCGGCCCTGCGCGCTCGTGAAAGCGGCGCGGGTTTCCTCCATGACGGAATGCCACACAACGGTGAAGGGCAAGCTTAACAGCCGCCCCGGGACGGATCGCGGCCGCCTCCGGAGGGGTGGTTGAGGTACGGTGAAGATCGTAGTGCCTAGGGTTCCGCCGCCTGCCCGTTCCGTGAAACACACAATCAGGGCAGGTGGGACAGGTCCAAGCGGCACCATCGGCGGGGCCGGAAGCGCCGCCGTTCATCTGACGGGACAAAAGCCTGGAGGACCGGTGTTTTCCGCATGCGCGGAAAACGTGAAAGGTCCGTCGTGAACGTCACCGCCCTGTCCTTCGTCATCGTCGCCGCCGTCATCCACGCGGGCTGGAACCTGGCCGCCAAGCGGATCCGCCGCGGCGGGGCCCGGTTCGTCTGGGCCTACTACAGCTTCTCCGCGGTCCTGCTCATCCCCGTCATGGCGGTCTCGCTGGTCGTCGAGCCGCAACGTCCACAGTGGACCTGGCTGCTCGCCGCCGCGGTCACCGCGGTGTTCCACGTCACCTATGGGGTCGTCCTCCAGCGGGGGTACGCCGTCGGTGACCTGTCCGTCGTGTATCCCGTCGCCCGCGGGACCGGGCCACTGATCTCGGTGCTCGCGGCCGTCGTGCTGCTCGGCGAGCGGCCGGGGGTACTGGGCCTGGTGGGCGCGTTCCTGGTGGTCGCCGGGGTGCTGGTCATCGGCAGCGGGCGAGGGCAGGCCCATGTCGACGAGGCTGCTCGCATCGCTCGCCGCAAAGGAGTCCTGTACGGCCTGCTGACCGGGCTCACGATCGCCGCCTACACACTGTGGGACGCGCATTCGGTCACCGGTCTCGGTGTCCCGCCGATCATCTACTTCGGAACCGGCGCGATCGTGCAGAGCCTGCTCATGGCGCCGTACGCGCTGAAGGACCGAGAAGAGGTTTCGTGGCTCTGGCGTGAGCACAAGCGCGAAATCCTCATCGTCGGCTTGTTCTCCCCCTTCGCCTACCTGCTGGTCCTCTACGCCCTCCAGATCGCCCCGGTGAGCCTCGTCGCACCCGCGCGGGAGCTGAGCATCGTCCTGGGCGGCGTGGCCGCCTGGCTGGTCCTGGGAGAGTCGAACGCCGCCCGCCGGCTGGTCGGGTCGGCGGTCGTGCTGGCGGGGATCACCGCGATTGCGATGGCCTGAACCCATCCGGTAGGGATGAGCCATGGACGTGCTGAGCAGCAGGGTGCTGATCCACCCGAAGGACCTCGACGTGTCGACGGCGTTCTATCGGGACACCCTGGGCCTCGCGATCGACAAGGAGTTCCCCGGCGGGACGGTGTTCTTCGCCGGGAACGGGTCGATCGAGATCGTCGGCACCGGGAAGACCGGTCCGACTTCCGACGTCGCGTTGTGGCTCCAGGTCCGGGACCTGCCCGCGGCGCTCGAAGAGCTCGCCGCGAAGGGCTTGGACCCGGTCCGTGGCGCACGCCGTGAGCCCTGGGGCCTGGACGAAGCGTGGATCGCCGACCCGGACGGCACCAGGATCGTGCTGGTCGAAGTGCCGCGTGAGCATCCGTTGCGCACCGACCCGCGCTAGGTCCGGGGCTTGATCGCGCGCAGCTGAGCGGCGAGGGAAGCGCCGAAGCCCGGCGGATCCCAGGTCCAGGTCTGAAGGTCGGTGAAGCCGGCGGCCGCCGCTTCGTCGGCCAGCTCGTGCCGGGACACCGGCAGCCACTTCTCGTACGACGACAGCAGCAGCCTGCCGCCGGGTCGCAGCACGCGGAACAGTTCGGTGAACCCGGCCGGCCGGTCCTCCCACAGCTGTACGTTGTTGACGGTCAGTACCACGTCGACGCTCTCGTCCGGCTCGCCCGTGGAGTCCGCGGTGCCTTGTCTCAGGTCCACTTCGTCGCCGCACCGCCGACGAGCGCGGGAGAGCATCTCCGGGGACGGGTCGACGCCGATCGCGCGACCCGCGGTCTCGGCCGCGGCCCGCAGGCCGACGCCCGGGCCGGGACCCACGACCAGGACGGTTTCGCCGGACTCGAGCGACGCCAGTTCGACGACGCGAAGTTCGGTGGCAGCGTTGCCGTGCGCCATCGCCAGGCCACCGAACCGGCCGAGCAGTCCCCTGGGATGGCCGAACGTGCGATCGAGCATTTGGGACAGTGAAGTACTCATACTTCGAGGGCACCACAGCTCACCACGGGCCGCATCGGGGATGACCCCCACTCGCACCCGGAGCGGCATGGGAGCATAGACGTGGCACACCCCGACCTTCGCGAGGAAACCCGTTGACGACGTTCGCCGACACGACCTTCACGCCCCCGGAGCTCATCCGGAACTTCTGCATCATCGCGCACATCGACCACGGCAAGTCGACCCTGGCCGACCGGATGCTGCAGCTCACCGGCGTGGTCGAGGAGCGGGCCATGCGCGCTCAGTACCTCGACCGCATGGACATCGAACGGGAACGCGGGATCACCATCAAGGCGCAGAACGTGCGCCTGCCCTGGAAGGTCGACGATCAGGACCACGTCCTGCACCTGATCGACACCCCGGGCCACGTGGACTTCACCTACGAGGTCTCCCGGGCCCTGGAGGCCTGCGAAGGGGCGATCCTGCTGGTCGACGCCGCGCAGGGGATCGAGGCGCAGACGCTGGCGAACCTCTACCTCGCGCTCGAGAAGAACCTGCACATCATCCCGGTGCTGAACAAGATCGACCTGCCGTCGGCCGACCCGGACAAGTACGCGGCCGAGCTGGCGCACATCATCGGTTGTGAGCCTTCGGACGTGCTTCGCGTGTCGGCGAAGACCGGTGTGGGGGTGACCGAGCTGCTGGACGAGTGCGTGAAGCAGGTCCCGCCGCCGGTCGGCGACGCGGACGCGCCCGCCCGCGCGATGATCTTCGACTCGGTCTACGACACCTACCGGGGCGTCGTGACCTACATCAGGGTCGTCGACGGCAAGATCACGCCGCGCGAGCGGATCAAGATGATGTCCACCGGCGCCACCCACGAACTGCTCGAGGTCGGGATCATCTCGCCGGAGCCCAAGGCCAGCAAGGGGCTCGGGGTCGGTGAGGTGGGTTACCTCATCACCGGGGTGAAGGACGTCCGTCAGTCGAAGGTCGGTGACACCGTCACCTCCGAGCGCAAGGGCGCCGAGGAGCCGCTCGCCGGCTACCGCGAGCCGAAGCCGATGGTCTACTCGGGCCTGTACCCCGTCGACGGTTCGGACTACCCGGAGCTGCGCGAGGCGCTGGACAAGCTCCAGCTCAACGACGCCGCGCTCGCCTACGAGCCGGAAACCTCCGTGGCGCTCGGATTCGGGTTCCGCTGCGGCTTCCTCGGCCTGCTGCACCTGGAGATCACGCGGGACCGGCTCGAACGCGAATTCGGCCTCGACCTGATCTCCACCGCGCCGAACGTCATCTACAACGTCGTGCTCGAGGACAAGAGCGAGATCGTGGTGACGAACCCGTCGGACTGGCCGACCGGGATGAAGATCTCCGAGGTCCACGAGCCGGTCTCCAAGGTGAGCATCCTGGCGCCTTCGGAGTTCGTCGGCACGATCATGGAACTGTGCCAGGCCAAGCGCGGCACGCTGCTGGGGATGGACTACCTCTCCGAGGACCGCGTCGAACTTCGCTACAACATCCCGCTCGCGGAGATCATCTTCGACTTCTTCGACACGCTGAAGTCGCGCACGCGCGGCTACGCGTCCCTCGACTACGAAGAGGGCGGCGACCAGATCGCCGATCTGGTCAAGGTCGACATCCTCTTGCAGGGTGAAACCGTCGACGCGTTCTCGGCGATCGTGCACAAGGACGCCGCCTACGGCTACGGCAACCGGATGGCGACCCGGCTGCGTGAGCTGATCCCGCGCCAGCAGTTCGAGGTGCCGATCCAGGCGGCCGTCGGGTCGCGGATCATCGCCCGCGAGACCATCCGCGCGATCCGCAAGGACGTGCTCGCGAAGTGCTACGGCGGTGACATCTCGCGTAAGCGCAAGCTGCTGGAAAAGCAGAAGGAAGGCAAGAAGCGGATGAAGACCGTCGGCCGGGTCGAGGTGCCGCAGGAGGCCTTCGTCGCCGCACTGTCCACTGAGGACCCCGGTAGCAAGAAGAAGTAGCCGGTACTCACGAAAAGGCCGCCCGGATCCGATCCGGGCGGCCTTTTTCGTATCAGCGGTTACCGCTGACGCGGTTCGCCGTGACGAAGACGGCGACGCGGCGTTCGGCGGCCATCACGCGGTCGTACTCGTCCCAGTCGTCGTGGGTCCCGGTCGCGGCGATGAAGACGTCGCGCAGCAGGCGGGGGAGCCCGGCAGGGTCGAAGTCCTGGTCCGGGTCGTCCGGGCCGACGAGGTGGGTGCTTCCCTGGACCGCTGCCCATTCCCAGCCGCGCCGGAAGGTGATCGTGGCGTGGCCCGCCCGGCGGAACAGGTCGAGCTTCTTCACCCCGCCCATCGCGACGAAGGCGACTCCCGGTGCCTTGGTGACCGGGTCTTCGAACACCCCGGCGTTGACCACCGAGGAATGGACGGTGCCGTCCGTGCGAACCGTCGAGACGGTCGCGAGTCCGTTTTCGCGCAAGGAAAGAGTGCGGACGAGTTCGAGGTCAGCGGCCATGGATCCACCGTAGCCCGCCCGGCCGGTGAAGGGGGCCGAGCGGGCGGGCGGATCAGCAGGTGCCGTCGTCGCGCCAGACACCCCATTCGCCGGTGGTGCCGGGCTCCTCGCCGCGCGTCCACCACTTCGCGTACCACTTGTGCCCGTTGTGGGACACGCTCGTGCCACCGGTGTAGGCCGAGGCGCGATCCCACGCCGGGAGTGAGCAGGTGCCCGGGTTGCCGGACCCGGTCTCCCAGGGCACCTGGCTCGACTTGTAGTAGCCGAGGCCCTGTGCCTGCCAGCGCGGGGCCTGTGCGCCGAGGCGCACCCGGAAGGTGTTCCAGTCGTGGGTCGACCACGGCGACCAGCCGAGCTCGGCGTGGGCCGGGAGCCGCGGGAAGGCGAGGTAGTCGATGTTGGCCGGGGTCACCACGGTTTCGGTCCACAGCGGGGATTCGACACCGCGCACGGCGGATTCGGGCACGCCGGAGAGATAGGCGCCCGGGTTCCAGTTGTAGGCGTCCTGGACCTCGATGTAGCCCGCCCACGAGAGCCCGATCGGCGTGCTGGAGTTGTACTTCATGTCCAGGTACGCCTTGTTCGCAGGCGACATGATCACCTTGCTGCCGCGGGCGACGGCGTTCGTGACCTCCGTGCTGGACGTCGTCGTGCCCCAGAACTGCGGGGTCGCCGTGGCGGGCAGGGTGGCCTTGCCGATCTCGTGCCAGCCGACGACCTGCTTGCCCGCGGCGGCCACCATCGGCAGCACCCGGTTCATGAAGGTGCGGTAGTCCGCGTCGCTGGTGGCCTGGGCCTCGTCACCGCCGAGGTGGAAGTACGGCCCGGGGGTCAGCGCGGCGATCTCCCGGATGACGTCGTTGACGAAGGTGTAGGTGTTCTCCTTCGAGATGCAGAGCGAGCTGTAGCCGACCGCGGTGTCGGTGCGCAGCGGGGGAGCGGTGTTGTTGCAGTTCAGCTCGGCGTACGAGGCCTGGGCGGCGTTGGTGTGCCCGGGCATGTCGATCTCCGGGATGACCGTGATGAACCGCGAGGCGGCGTAGTTCACGATCTCCGAGTACTGCGCCTTGGTGTAGTAGCCGCCGGCGCCGCCGCCGACCTGGGTGCTGCCGCCGTAGGTGGCCAGCCGTGGCCAGCTGTCGATCTGGATGCGCCAGCCCTGGTCGTCGGCCAGATGCAGGTGCAGGTTGTTGATCTTGTACTGCGCGAGCTGGTCGATGTACCGCTTCACCGTGGCGACGGGGTGGAAGTGCCGGGCGACGTCGAGCATCGCGCCGCGGTAGCCGAAGCGCGGGTAGTCCAGGATGGTGGCGCCCGGGATGGTCCAAGGCCCCTGCTGGACCGTGGGGCTTTCGATCTTGCCAGGCAGCAACTGCCGCAGCGTCTGGACTCCGCCGAAGAGGCCTTGCGCTGTCGTCGCGCGCAGGACGACCGAAGCGGACGTCGAGTTCAGCTGGTAGCCCTGGTCGCCGACGCGCGCGTCGGCGCCGGACAGCAGGAGCGAGATGCCGTCGGCGGGCGTGCCCGCGGGGGCGTCGGAGACGGGCAAGGCGAAGCCGGTCGACGTGCGGAAGACCTCGGTGAGATAGTCGCCGACGGCCTTGGCCTGGGCCGAGCCGGCTTGGGTGTAGATCTTGGTGTTCTCGGTCAGGGCGAAGTCGGAGCCGGTCACCGCTTGGACCGACACCGGTACCGGGACGATCGCCTGCAACGGTGGAGTGGCCGCGTCGGCGACAGGGGCGGCTGCGGTGGTGGCGCCGGCGAGCAGCGCCACCCCGACGAAGGCGCGGCCCAGCCGCGCTCTCAAGGTCTTCACCGGGGCCTCCAAAAGGGCGGGGACGTGACCCACGTCACGACTGGTCAGATCGTCGCACTTCCGGACCTAAAGGTCTAGACCACTAAGAGGGAACCTTGGCGTGACTCGAAGGTCACATTCCGTGTCGCCGGGAGAGGTCTATCGTCGGAAACGTGTTCGAGAACCTGCGTTTCCCGGTGATAGCGGCTCCGATGGCGGGCGGGCCGACCACTCCCGAGCTGGTGGCCGCGGTGACAGCGGCAGGCGGGTTCGGCTTCCTGGCGGGCGGCTATCTGAGCGCCGATGCCCTCCAGGACCGGATCGCGAAGACGGCCGAACTCACCGGCGAGCCCTTCGGTGTGAACCTCTTCGTCCCGGGTGGCGCGGGAAAGGCGGACCTCGGCGGTCACATCGAGCGCTGGCGCGCGGAGGCCGAGCGCTACGGCGTCGAGCCCGGCGAGCCGGACTGGGATGACGACGGCTATGCCGCGAAGCTCGAGGTCGTGCTGGAGCGGAAGGTCCCGGTCGTTTCCTTCACCTTCGGCACGCCCTCACCCGAGGACGTAGAACGCCTGCACGCCAACGGAAGCAAGGTGGCCGTCACCGTCACCAGCCCGGCGGAGGCCGATCAGGCCGTGGCGGTCGGCGCGGACGCTCTCGTAGTACAGGGATTCGAGGCCGGGGCGCATCGGGGGCTCTTCGCCGACGAGGCCGGAGCCGACGGCGGGGGAGCGCAGTACGGCGCGCTCAGCCTGCTTCGCCTGGTTTCGGCGCGGACGGATTTGCCGCTGGTCGCCACCGGTGGGCTCGTGCACGGCGCCGACATCGCGGCGGTGCTGGCGGCGGGTGCCGTCGCGGCCCAGCTGGGGACAGCGTTCCTGCGGGCGGACGAGGCAGGGACGCAGCCCGCGCACCGGCAGGCGCTCGCGGACGGCGGGAGGCCGACGGCGTTCACCAGGGCGTTCAGCGGACGTCCCGCCCGCTCCCTGGTCAACCGCGCGGTCGCGGACTTCTCGGCCACCGCACCGTCGGCGTATCCGCAGGTCAACAACCTGACCAAACCGATCCGCGCGGCGGCGGGGAAGGCGGGCGACCCTGAAGTCATGTCCCTCTACGCGGGACAGACCTACGAACTCGCGGGCTCCGGCCCGGCGGCGTCGATCGTCGAACGCCTCCAGGCCGAAGCCCGCGAAGCTGCTACGCGGTTGAGTCGTCTCCGCTGACCTGCTTCGGGTCGCCGTTGTTCGCGTTCAACGCGGAGTGACGGCGGCTGTAGGCGAAGTAGATGATCAGGCCGATGACGAACCAGGCCGCGAACCGCAGCCAGGTCTCCGGGTTCAGGAACGTGATCAGCCAGATCGAGAAGACGATCCCGATGATCGGCACGATCGGCATCCCCGGCGTCTTGAACGACCGGGGCAGGTCCGGCTGCTTGTAGCGCAGCACGATCACCGCGACGCAGACGACGACGAACGCGAGCAGGATGCCGATGTTCGTCAGTTCGGCGGCCTCACCGATGGGCAGCAGCCCGGCGATGATCGCCGACGCGCCACCGAGCACCCAGGTCATCCGGTTCGGCACCTTGCGCACCGGGTGGGTCTTGCCGAACCACTTGGGCAGCAGGCCGTCGCGGCTCATCGAGTAGCCGACACGGCTCGCGCCCATGAGGAAGGTGAACAGCACAGTGGTGATGCCGATGATCGCGCCGACCGCGATGATCAGGCCGAGCCACTTCATGCCGAGACCGGCGAAGGCGCTGGAGAAGGCGGCTTCGCTGTCGATGTCCTTGTAGTTGACCATCCCGGTCAGGACCAGGCAGGCCAGCACGTAGAGCACCATCGAGATGGCGAGCGAGTAGATGATCGCCTTCGGCATGTGCTTCTGGGAGTCGGTCGATTCCTCGGCCGCGGTGGACATGGCGTCGTAACCGAAAACGGCGAAGAACACCGTCGCGGCTCCGGTGAACGCGCCGCTGAGACCGAACGGGAAGAAGTTCGAGTAGTTGTCGGTGTTGATGTGGAAGACGCCGACGACGATCACCAGCAGGACCAGGCCGACCTTGAGGTAGACCAGCAGCGTCTCGAAGCGGGCCGCGTTCTTCATGCCTTGGTTGAGGATGAAGGCGATCAGCAGGCAGAGCAGGACGGCGAACAGGTTGATCTTGTAGGACCCCGGTTCGACACCGGCCTTCTCCGTGCCCGGAGCGCCCAGCATCCAGGTCGGGAGGTCGATGTTCAGGTAGCCCAGCAGCTCGTTGAAGTAGCCGGAGATGCCGATCGCGACCACCGCCACGATCGCCGTGTACTCCAGCAGCAGGTCCCAGCCGATGAACCAGCCGACGATCTCGCCCAGCACGGTGTAGCCGTAGGTGTAGGCCGATCCGGCGCGGGGGATCAATCCGGCGAACTCGGCGTAGGAGAACGCGGCGGCCGCGCTGGCGATACCCGCGATGAGGAATGAGATCAGCACGGCGGGGCCCGCCGTCTTGTTCGCGACCGCGCCGGCCAGGGAGAAGATCCCCGCGCCGATGATACCGCCGACGCCGATCGCGGTCAGCTGGCGCAGGCCCAGCGTGCGTTGAAGCCCGCCGCCTCCACTGAGTTCTTCGATCTGCTCGATCGGTTTGCGGCGGAATACCCCGGATCCCGAGCCCAGGCTGCGCGGTGCGGACATCGTCGTCTCCCAACAGGTTGTGCTTTTCCGACTGGGTCACAGTCCGAAGGGCACGGTAGCGGGAGTCGGGACTTCGCACCTATCCGGCGACGGTGTCCTCGCTCACTTCGGCGGCCACGCGAGCGGCGATCTTCGCCGGCCTGGACGCGCCGGCGGAGAAGTAGGTCAGCAGTTCCGAGATCTCGACGGGGTCGTCCAGCTGCGGGCAGTGACCCCAGTCTTCGCGCACCATCAGCCTGCTGTGCGGGACCAGCGCGTGCAGCTGCCGTCCGGAGGCGGCGCTGACCAGCTTGTCCTTGCCGCAGACGACCACCAGAAGCGGGATGCGGACCTCTTCGAGCCGGTACGCGTTCGCCAGCTCCTCGACGAGCAGCCTCGCCTGTTCGAGCCGGGTGGTGGTGGAGCGGTAGTCCGGGAACAGTGCCGTGAACCGGCGCACCTGTTCGGCGTCCGCGGCGGTGGCGTCGGCGTAGAGCAGCCGGGGGACGACCTGCTCGGCGACGGCGCGCACGAGGAAGCCGGGGATCGGCAGCGGCAGGGCGGAGTACATCCGCAGCGGCAGCGGATAGCGGGCCACGGTGCGGATGAGCCAGCTGTCCACGAAACCGGGTGCGGCGATCGACACCACGCCCGAGACCGGCAGCCGGTGATTCTCGGCGGCACGCAGGCTCATCGTGCCGCCGAGCGAGTTACCGGCGAGCACCACCGTGCCGAGTACGGCCTGCTCCTTGATCACCGCCGCGGTGAAGGCGTCCAGTTGAGGGAGCAGCGGGCCCTGCCGGAGTGGCTGAGCGTCACCGAAACCAGGCAGATCGACCGCGACCGCCGGGACACCGGCGGCCGCGAGCAGCTCCAGAACCGGGCGCCAGGTGTCCGCGCTGTCGCAGTAGCCGTGCAGCAGCACCAGCCTCGGCGCCGTCGGCTTGGCCTGCCCGCGGGTGGCGGCCCGCTTGCCGAGCACCCGCCGAGGCGTGCGGTCCACGGGAGCGGGTGGCTGCGGCCCGACCTCGAGCACTCTGGTGCGCACTCCGGCATAGCGCCGGAAAGAGACGCGGATCGGGTCGGCGTCGGTGGTGGTCCGGCCCCCCGGGTCCGCCGGTTCGGGCCGCTGCGATGCGGTCATGGTTTCAGGTTAACCGCGAGAGGTCGGATTTTGGTCGAACTTTGGTCGTGAGAATCTTGCTGAGTCATAACGTTCTTGACACTTGACAAGACTGCGAAATGACTGCTTGACCTGCGTGGAACGCGCGGACGTGCGCAAGTGTGCGCGATCGATCGCGGCGGCGGCAAGATCCGCACCCATCCGATCAATGCGCGAAGACGACCTTTCCTGAAGTTTCCCCGTCCAGCATGTTCTTAAACCCGGTTTCGGCTTCCGAGAACGGCAATTCGGCGCCGATCTGCGGACGGACCCCGGTGAGCTCCAGGTAGGCGAGGAGATCGGTCAGCTCGTCCCTGGTCCCCATCGTCGAACCCGCGATACGCAGTTGCAGAAAGAACACGCGCTGCAACTCCGCGTGAGCGTCCGGGCCGCTGGTCGAGCCCGAGACCACGATGATCCCGCCCGGTTTGAGCGACTTCACCGAGTGGGACCAGGTCGCCTTCCCGACGGTTTCGAAGACCGCGTCGACCCGCTCCGGCAGTCGCGCGCCGGACTCAAAGGTCTGATGTGCGCCCAGATTCTCTGCCAGCGCACGCTTTTCTTCGCTACGCCCAGTCACCCAAACCCGGAATCCGGCCGCACGCCCGAGCTGCACGAGGGCGGTCGAGACGCCGCCGGAGGCACCTTGGACGAGCATCGTCTGTCCCGGCCGCAGTCCGGACTTCACGAACAGCATCCGGTACGCGGTCAGCCAGGCCGTGCCCATGGTCGCGGCTTCGGCGAAGCTCAGGCTCGCGGGCTTCGGCACGACATTGCGCGCCGGGACCACGACCTGCTCGGCGAAGGTGCCCTGGTGCTTCTCGGTGAGGAGAGTGCGTTTCGGGTCGAGCGTGTCGTCGCCCTGCCAGCCCGGGGCGTTGATCACCGAGTGGACGACGACCTCGGTGCCGTCGTCGAGGGTGCCCGCGCCGTCACAGCCCAGGATCATCGGGAACTGCTCGGGTTTGATCCCGACACCGCGCAGCGTCCACAGGTCGTGCATGTTGAGGCTGGCGGCCTTGACGTTGACCCGCACCCAGCCTTCGGGCACCTCGGGCTCGGGTCGCTCGCCGATCACGAGCGAGTCCAGCGGCTTTTCGGCGTTGGGTTCGGAAGCGTAAACGGCGAACATGTCAGCAACCTACCCCGGCCCTTCCAGCGGGACCACTGGCCCACGAGCGTAGGCTTACAGGGTGTTCAACGGGCTCGCAGACTGGTGGGACGGCGTCGAGCTGTGGCTCGCGCAGGCCCCGTTTCCCGTGCAGTTCGTGCTGGTCATGGTGGTCGTGGTGCCGCTGTGCCTGGTCGCGGCCTGGCTGCTCGACACGCTCTTCGGGAAGGTCGCCCGGGCCTTCGGCTCGGCCCGCGATGCGAACGACCCCGACCGGTCCTCCTAAGCTGGCGAACCATGTTCAACCGTAGGCGGATCACCGCCGCCCTGATCGGCCTGATCGTGCTGGTGCTCGCAGGCTGGTTCGTCAAGGACGGCATCAGCGGCGACGACACGAAGAGCTCTTCGACTCCGGCGAGTTCGTCGGCTCAGGCCAAACCGTCGGGTGCGGCCAAGGGCAAGGTCGCGGGCGAGGATTCCGGTCTCCCGGTCAAGCCGCTCACGGGATTGCCGTCGCAGGCGTCCGACACCTGGAAACTCATCGAAGCGGGCGGGCCGTACCCGTATCCGCGCAATGACGACGTCACCTTCCAGAACCGGGAGAAGGTCCTGCCCGCCAAGAATTCCGGCTACTACCGGGAGTACACGGTCAAGACGCCGGGCAGCCCCGATCGCGGGGCCAGGCGGCTGGTGACCGGCACCGGCAAGGAGCTGTACTACACCGAGGACCACTACAAGTCCTTCGTCGTAGTGGACCCCAGCCGATGAGCGCGGGCAAGGACGCGGCGGACAAGGCGTTCGCCCGCGGCGCGTATCCACACCTGATCGACGGCGCGCGGACGGTCGACAAGGCCTCGGCGCTCGACGCGATCGCGGAGGCGCTGTCCTTCCCCGACTACTTCGGGAAGAACCTCGACGCGCTCTACGACTGCCTCACCGACCTGTCCTGGCTCCCGCCGGGGGAGCACGTGCTGATCTGGGCCGGTTCCTCGGCGCTCAAGGAGCACGACCCGAAGGCGTACCTGGCTGTCCGAAGCGTGCTTTCGGACGCGCAGCGGGCGCTGGGTCCGTCCGGGGACCGGACGGACTCCCGGCGCCTCACCGTCGTCCTGCCTGACTAGCTTTCGGGAACCCAGTTCGGCTTGCGCTTCTGCGCGAAAGCCGTGATGCCCTCCTGGCCCTCTTCGCTCGCGAAGAACCCGGCGGACAGCTTGTTCATGGCCTCGAAGCCTTCGCCGGGTGTCGCCGGGCGGGGCTTGCTGAGCAGGTCCTTCGTCGCCGCGAGCGCTTTCGGTCCGCCGAGGGCGAGCGCCTTCACATAGCGGGCGACTTCGCTGTCGAGCTCATCCGCGGGGACGGACGAGTTCAGCAGGCCGATCTCGACCGCGCGCTTCGCGTCGAAGGTGTCGCCGGTCAGGAACAGTTCGTGCGCGGCGCGGGCGTTGAGCCGCGGCAGCACGGTGAGCGAGATGACGGCGGGCACGACGCCGATCCGCACCTCGGAGAAGGCGAAGGTCGCTTCGTGCACGGCGACGGCGATGTCGGTCGCGGCCACCATGCCGATGCCGCCCGCCCGCGCGGGTCCAGCCAGCTTCGCCACAACAGGCTTGGGGCTGGTCCACAGCTGTTCGAGGATCTTCGGGAACTCGTTGACGCCCTGGTCGCCCGCCCCGGCGCCCCGGGCTTCCTTGAGGTCCATGCCCGCGCAGAACACCGGCCCGGTGTGGGTGAGCACGATGACCCGGACCGCGTCGTCGGCCTGCGCCTTGTCCAGCGACTCGCTCAGCTCACGCCGCAGCTGGGCGGAGAGCGCGTTGCGGTTGTGCGGGGAGTCCAAGGTGATCGTGGCGGTGCCGCCCACCACGTCGTAGTGCACCAGTTCGTCAGCCATGCCCCACCTTCGCACGGGCGAAGTCGGGCCGGGCAGTGGCCTGCGCCACCATGGCGGTGGTGGCGCAGGCGCCGCTCAGCCGATGGTCGTCGTGGTGAAGGTCGGGCTCGGGTTGGGGAAACAGGCCGTCGGCGCCGAGACGTCGAAGCCCGCGCTGACCACGGCGGTGAACGTCAGGCCCGGGTCGGCGTAGCTGGAGCCGCCCAGTTTCGTCTCGATGGTGCCGGACGCGCCCGCGGTGAGATGCGCGGTCACGGTCGGCAGTTCGAACGTCGAGCCGCCCGCGATCGGGCCGGGGAAGCTCAGCGTCGCGACGTTGCCGGAGACGGTGATCTTCGGCGGGGTCGAGCCGATGCCCGAGCCGCCCGCGAGGTCGGCGCCGACCCAGGTCGAGTTGGCCGGGATCGGGATCTTCAGGGCGAAGTCCTTGATGTTCTTGACCTTGTAGCCGCTGACTTCGGCCGGGACGGTGTTGGCCGCCGGGTCGATGACGACGTCGAGCGCGGCGCCGGGCGCGACCGTGGCCGGCGCGGTGACGTCGGCGTCCTGGTTCAGCTTGAGGTACTTGTTGCCGACGAGCGGCGGCTTCGCCTCGCAGTCGAAGACGACGGTCGTCGCCGCCGAAGCCGGGACAGCTGTACCGACCAGCGGGACGAGTACGGCCGAGGCGCAGACGAGGGCACGGATGGCAGCCTTCATGTTCCACCTACCAGGGGGTTCGATGGGGAGAAAGGATGCTGCGCAGCGTTTAGAGAGTTACCGGCAAGTTAAGTAACTCGTCAAGAAATCTCCGTTCCCATACGCGGGGCGTCACGGAACTGGGAACGAGACCCTCCGAAGATCGGCATCAAGTGTCCGAACGGGACGGGTCATGCTACTGAGCCGATGAATGATCAGGCGGCGAGCCGGGCGGCGGCGACGTCGTAGCGTTCCAGGACGAGCCCGGCGATCCGCGGATCCGGTCCCAGCGGTCCGGCGACGATCACCGACGGGTCGGCTTCGCGGGCCAGGCGCGCGATCCGGTCCGGCAGCAGCCCCGGCGCGAGGAACCATCCCGCGACCGCGAGCCGTTGGGCGCCGTTGAGCCGCAGCCGCGCGATGGCGGCGGGCAAGTCCGGCCGCGCGGCGCCGGCGAACGCCGGTGTCGCGCGCAGCCAGCGACGCAGGTGCCAGCGGGTGGTGCTCCCGGCGACGGCGTCGTTCGCCGCGACGTTCGACGAGCCGACGCCCGCCAGCCGGACACCCACGCCGGGATCGTTCAGGTCCGCGCCCGCTTCGGTGACCCGGTCCAAGGCGCCCGTCCCCACGAACGGGTCGATCCCCAGCACCGCGGACACCCGCCCGTCTAGGCGCGGGCCTGCCGC
>NZ_NMQT01000118.1 GCF_002234405.1 Amycolatopsis thailandensis
AGGCCTTCAAGATCTCCTTCGTCGAGGTGACCGTGGCGAACCCGCCGCCGTGCAGGTTCGTCGCGGTCGCCTTCGACAGCTCGTCGGCGGTGAGCACACTCCCGTCCGGCCCGGCGAGGTCGAAGGTGAACGTGGCGTCGAGCGCGAAGGTCACGTCGTAGCCGAGGTTCCCGCCGACGCGCGCGGTGGTCTCGCAGCAGAAGTTCGTCTGGATGCCGGCGAGCACGAACGAGGTGATGCCGCGGGTCTTCAGCCAGCCATCGAGATCGACGTCGCCGTGGAAGGCCGAGTTGACCTTCTTGCCGAACACCAGATCCGCGCGCACGCCGTCGAGTTCGGGCTTGAAGTGGTTGCCCTCCTGGCCGGGGCGCAGCGACGAGCCGGGCTTCACGGAGTCGTGGTGCACCAGCACGATCGGCAGCCCGCGCTCTTGCCAGGCGTCGGCGAGCGCCTTGATGTTGGCCTCCGCGCCGGGGTTGTTGCGCGGGCCCCAGACGGGCTTGTCGAAGCCGCGCTGGGCGTCGATCACGAGCAGGGCCTTGGTTTCTGTGGTCATGAGTTCGAGTTTCGTGCTTCCGGCGACCCGCGAGGGAGTGGCAGAAGACGCGCGATGCGGTACTTTCCTGCCATGCGAACCGTGGGTGTGCTCCTCCTGCCGGGCAGCCGGTCCTTCGACCTGGGCGTGATCGGGGAGGTCTGGGGTGTGGACCGGACCGACAGCGGCATCGGCCCGTTCGAGGTCCGGCTCTGCGCTCCCGGCCGCGGCCGGGTCGCCATCCACCCGTTCGGCCAGGTCGAGGCGACCCACGGGCTGACCGGACTGGACGGCTGCGATCTCGTCCTCGTGCCCGGCCGGGTCGATCCGCACGCCGAGGTGCCCGCGGCCGCCGTCGCCGCGTTGCGCAAGGCGCACCGGGCCGGGATCACCGTGGCGTCGCTGTGCTCCGGGGCCTTCACCCTCGCCGCGGCCGGGCTGCTCGACGGCCGGTCCGTCACCACGCACTGGCGGCTGCTGGACGACCTCGAAACCGCCGCTCGCGACGCCGTCGTCCAGCGGGACGTCCTGTTCACCGACGAGGGTGACGTGCTGACGTCCGCCGGTGTGGTCGGCGGACTGGACCTCTGCCTGCACCTGGTGCGGCGCGATCACGGCGCCGAGGTCGCGGCCGCGCTCGCCCGCCGGCTCGTGATGCCGCCCGCACGGGAGGGCGGCCAGCGGCAGTATGTCGACAATCCGTTGCCGCCCAAGCCGTCACGGCCGAGTGTTTCGTCCACAATGGACTGGGCGCTGGAGCGGATCGCCGACGACATCGGCGTCGACGACCTGGTCGGTCACGCGGGGCTGAGCGAGCGGACCTTCCACCGCGAGTTCGCGGCGGCCACCGGGGTGACGCCCGGACGCTGGCTGCGCGCGCAGCGGGTGCGGCTCGCGCGACGGCTGCTGGAGACGACCGAGCTCCCGGTCGAGCGGGTCGCGCAGCGCTCCGGGCTCGGCACCGCCGCCAACCTGCGTCGACGGCTCCGCGCGGACGTCGGCGTCGGGCCCGATTCGTATCGCCGGACGTTCCGGTCGGTTACCGTCGAAGCATGGCCGAGTACGAGCACATCCTCGTGAAGCGGGACGGCGACACCGTCACCATCACCATGAACCGCGCCGCGCGGCGGAACTCGCTGTCGGCGGACCACCTCGCCGAGCTGCTCGCGGCGTTCCGCGAGGCGGGGGAGACCGACGCCACCGGGATCGTCCTCGCGGGCGCCGGACCGGTGTTCTCGGCGGGACACGACTTCGGCGACGTCGCCGCGCGCGACCTGATGGCCGTCCGCGAGCTGCTGCGGCTGTGCACGGACCTGATGGGCACCATGCAGTCGGTGCCGCAGGTCGTCGTCGCGCGGGTGCACGGGCTCGCGACCGCGGCGGGCTGCCAGCTGGTGGCCTCGTGCGATCTCGCCGTCGCCGCGGAGTCCGCCGGATTCGCCTTGCCCGGTGGCAAGGGCGGCTGGTTCTGCCACACCCCCGCGGTGCCGGTGGCCCGCTCGATCGGGCGGAAACGGCTGATGGAACTGGCGCTCACCGGCGACGTCGTCGACGCCGCGACCGCGCTGGACTGGGGCCTGGTGAACCGCGTGGTCCCGGACGATTCGCTGGACGAGGCCGTCGCGTCGCTGCTGGGGCGCGCGACCCGGGGGAGCCGGGCGAGCAAGGCGATGGGGAAGCAGACCCTCTACGCGCAGTTGGACCGGCCCGAAGCCGACGCCTACGCGCTGGCGCTGGAGGTGATGGCTTCGGCGTCGCAGCTGCCCGGGGCCCGTGAGGGGATGGCCGCTTTCCTGGAGAAACGCTCTCCTGTTTGGCCCGACTGACCCCTTGGCGCGCGCAATGAAGGGGCCTTTCATAGCAAATTTTGCAATGAAAGCGTCCTTCATTGCGCGCGCGGGTGGCGGGTCAGCGGCGTTCCCGCATGAGCAGCAGCGTGTAGGCGGCCAGCGTCTGCGCGTCGGTGATGTCACCCGAGGCGATCATCTTCTCGAATTCGTCGCGCCCGATCCACGCCGTCCGCATGTCCTGCTCCTCGACCTCGCGCTGGGCGTCACCCGGCGTGAGGTCGGTGGCCAGGAACACGCGCCCGCGCTGGCTCGACAGGCCGGCGGCGACGTCGGTCACGCCGAGGTCGGTCATCGTGCCCGCGATCAGCCCGGTCTCTTCGCGCAGTTCGCGGGCGGCGAGTTCGGGCGCCGGGAGGTCGGCGAGATCGGGCGCGGTGCCCATGGGGAATTCCCAGCGCCGCAGCCCGAGCGGGTAGCGGAACTGCTCGACCAGGTGAAACCGGGCGCCGTCGAACGGGATGACGATGGCGCACGTGGGTTTGTCGACGACCGCGTAGATCCCTTCGGAGCCATCGAGCCGCCGGACGACGTCCTCGCGCACGGTCATCCAGTTGTTCCGGTACACCTCACGGGAGCTGACACGCTGAACGGGGTCCATGCGCACAGTATCGCCATGCTTGTCCTACCCTCGCGTGGTGCGCCTAGTGATCGCTCGCTGCCAGGTCGACTACGCCGGCCGTCTGACCGCCCATCTGCCGATGGCCACCCGGCTGTTGCTCGTGAAGGCCGACGGCTCGGTGTCCGTGCACTCGGACGACCGCGCCTACAAGCCGCTGAACTGGATGAGCCCGCCGTGCTGGCTGATCGAGGACGGCAAACTGTGGATCGTCGAGAACAAACAGGGGGAGAAGCTCGTCATCACGATCGACGAGATCTTCCACGACCACGCCCAGGAACTCGGCGCGGAACCGGGACTGCAGAAGGACGGCGTCGAGGCGCACCTGCAGGAACTGCTCGCCGAGCACATCAAGACCCTCGGTGACGGCTACACCCTGGTGCGGCGGGAGTTCCCGACCGCGATCGGACCGGTCGACATCATGGCCCGCGACGCCGACGGCGCCAGCGTCGCCGTCGAGATCAAGCGGCGCGGCGAGATCGACGGTGTCGAGCAGCTGACGCGGTACCTCGAACTGCTCAACCGCGACCCGCTGCTGGCGCCGGTGCAGGGCGTGTTCGCGGCGCAGATCATCAAGCCGCAGGCGCGGGTGCTGGCCGAGGACCGGGGCATCCGGTGCCTCACGCTGGATTACGACGCGCTGCGCGGCATCGAGTCGGACGAGTTCCGCCTGTTCTGAGCGGATCTTGTCGCGAGTAGTCCTCTGGATGCGGTGGTCGCACTGGGTCTCCAGTCGACGCCTGGTTCGGACCCGCTCCTTCGGGAGGTTGTGAAAGCCACTTTCACAACCTTGGACGTTGCGAGAGTGGCTTTCACAACACACCGCCGCGGATCCGCGCCGGACCACCCCGCCGCCGCTCCGGGCGTCGCGAAAGCCACTTTCGAGACATCTGACGTCCCGAAAGTGGCTTTCGCGGCACCTCAAGCCTCGTCGCCCTAGACGTACCGCGGCTCTCCGCGTCCTCGAGAGAAGCGGCGTGGGTGCCGATTCGCGACGGCCCTTCTCCGGTGAACAGCCGATATCCAATCGAGTCCTCGGTTTTGTATCTGCATTCTTTCTCGCACCACAGAATGCCCCAAAGGGCGGCGGGAAATTAACGAACTCGACTCTTCCCGCAAAAGAACCAGCTGTTTCCGGGCCATTCGGGTGAACGCCGGATTGGCCGGTCTCGCGCTGTGTCACACTCGATTTCCGCGAGGGGTATCGCCGACATACGGCGGTCGCGGGTCCAGGGGTGATGTGCCATGGCTGATTCTTCGAAGCGCGTGGATCTGGTGCTGGAAGGCGGCGGCGTCAAAGGTATCGGGTTGCTGGGAGCCGTGCTGGAGTTGCACGACGCCGGTTATTCGTTCCCGCGGATCGCCGGGACGAGCGCGGGCGCGATCGTCGCGACGCTGGTCGCCGCTTATCAGAAAGCCGGGAAGGATCTCGGCGGCCTGGAAGCGGTGATGAACGACATGGACTGCCGCCGGTTCCAGGATCGGTCCCTGTTCGACCGGATCACCGGGCCGGTCGGCGATGGCGTCGACCTGCTCCTGCACGACGGAATGCACACCGGCGACTATCTCGCCGAATGGCTCACGCCGTTGCTGGACGAGGTCGGCGTGCACACTTTCGCCGATCTCGCCATCGACGATCCCGAAAGTACTTTGGCTCCATACCAACGGTATTCCCTCGTCGTCCACGTCAGCGACCTGACCCGCCGCGTCCTGGTCCGGCTTCCTTGGGATTATTCCCAGTACGGACGCGATCCCGGGGAAGAGAAGATCGTCGACGCGGTCCGCGCGTCGATGTCCATCCCGTTCTATTTCCGGCCGGTGCAGTTCGACGTCCGCCCCGAGGGCACGGTCACCTGGGTCGACGGCGGACTGCTGTCGAACTTCCCCATCACCGTCTTCGACCGGACCGACAAGAAGGAGCCGCGCTGGCCGACCTGGGGGGTGAAGCTTTCCGGCGAACCGGCCGGCGGCAGGGACAAACCGGTGAAGAGCGCGTTGCGGATCGCCATCGGTTCGCTCGAAACCCTGCTTTCGGACTGGAATCGTTACCGGTTGCACGAGGAGGGTGTGAACCGGCGGACGGTGTACGTCGACACGACCGGGGTTTCCGCCGTCGACTTCGGGCTCGGCGAAGAGGAGAAGAAGCGCCTCTTCGAAAACGGGCGGGAGGCCGCACGGCGGTTCCTGGAAAAGATTGTGCCGCAGTGAACTCGCCGGCGGTATTCCGGTGGGACGAGGGATAGGAGGATCCCATGCGTTATCGCCCGATCGGCAGTGACCCCGCGGACGGCCGCCTCGGCCGGTTCGTCCCGGACGACTGGCGCCACGTCGAGCGCTATCCGCTGACCGCGCTGGCCACCCAGGACCGGCCGACCCGGTCGCCGGTGGTCATCGGTGTCAACTGGTACAAGGAATTCGACGTACCGGAGAAGGACGAGAAGTCCGGCGAGTTCTTCGTCGCGAAGGGCGGCGCGAAAACGCTCACCCGGATCCGCGGCGGCCACTGCGTCTGCCTCGAACCCGGTGAATCGACCGACGGAGACAAGCAATACGCCTTCTACGACCAGGGCAGCGAGGGCGCTTGCGTCGGCTTCGGCTGGTCGCGCTGCATGACGTTGTTCAACGGCGATCTCTACGCCGCGCGATGGCTGTGGGACCAGTCGAAGCTGCGCGACGAATGGGACGAGACCAATCCCGGTGACAACAACGGCACGTCCGTCCGCGCGGCGGCCGAGGTGCTGCTGGAGCTGGGGCACGTCCCGTGGTCGGAGACCTACGCCGACGACGACCACGTCAAACGGGCCGCCTACACGCCCGACGTGAAGAACGGCATCCAGGCCTATCGCTGGGCGAAGACGGTCGACGAGGTGCACGAGGTCCTCGGCAACCCGCGCGCCGACGAACTCGGCGCCGTGCCGTTCCTCAACTCCTGGGGCCCGGGCTACCCGCATCGCACGTTCCTGCCGGACGACGTCCTCGCCCGGTTGATCAAGGAGGACGGCGAAGTAGGCCTGCCCACGGACCGGTAAACCCCCACCGGTCGCGGAAGAGGGCCGTTCTCGGCGGAAACGCCGGGAGCGGCCCTTTTTCGTACCCTTTCCCGTGCCCACAACACTTCCACAACATCCCCACTGACGACGGCGTGCACCATCGGCTTTCGGTGGAGGGCCCCGGCTCCGGACTCGGTTCCGGAACAGCCTGCCCGCCACGCGTTTTCAGAAAGGGAATGGAAATGGCTGCATCCCATCTCGCTCGCCGTCGGCTAGGGTCCCGGCGGAGAGCGGCTGTCTCGGTCATCGCGGTCGGGGCGACGGTGCTCGCGAGCGCGGTCGCCGGGCTGTACGCCGGCCCGGCGCTCGCCTCCAGTCACCGGGAAGCCCCGCTGATCTCGGGCGACCCGGCCGTGGACAACACCGACGTGTACGCGTTCGTCAGCCCTGACAAGCCGGACACCGTGACACTGATCGCGAACTGGTACCCGTTCGAGGAACCCAATGGGGGACCGAACTTCTACCCGTGGGCCACGGACGCCAACCACGACATCAACATCGACAACGACGGCGACGCGAAAGCGGACCTGACCTACCGCTGGACCTTCCGCACCGAAGACCGGCGGGGGAACAACACCTACCAGTACAACGACGACCCGGTCACCTCGCTGGACGACGAGGACCTGCTGTACCGCCAGTTCTACACGCTCTCGGTGATCGACTGGCGCGGCGGGCGGACCACGAACCTGGTCACCAATGGGAGGGTCGCGCCGTCGAACGTCGGCCCGGCGTCGATGCCGAACTACGGCGCGCTCCGGAACCAGGCGATCACCGCGGTCCCCGGCGGCGGGCAGACCTTCGCCGGGCAGGCCGACGACCCGTTCTTCCTGGACCTGCGGATCTTCGACCTGCTCTACGGCAAGAACCTGTCCGAGGTCGGGCAGGACACGCTGGCCGGCTACAACGTGAACACCGTGGCGTTGCAGCTGCCCAAGAGCGCGCTGACGCTCGCCGGCAACCCGGCCCGGAACCCGGTGATCGGGGTCTGGAGCGACACCGAACGCAAGTCGATCACGCTGCGCACCCCCAGTGCGGAGCGAGCGCTCGGCGCCGACGTCCAGGTTTCGCGCCTGGGCAACCCGCTGGTGAACGAGGTCGTCGTGCCCGCCGGGCTCAAGGACCGGTTCAACGCGCTCCTGCCGGAGCAGGACCGGACGGTG
This sequence comes from Amycolatopsis thailandensis, assembly GCF_002234405.1. Taxonomy (GTDB): domain Bacteria; phylum Actinomycetota; class Actinomycetes; order Mycobacteriales; family Pseudonocardiaceae; genus Amycolatopsis; species Amycolatopsis thailandensis. Next base: position 7,212 of record NZ_NMQT01000118.1, read on the forward strand.
CCCGCGCTGGTGAACAAGGTGACCAATCCGGAGGTGCCGGATCTCGTCCAGCGGATCTACGGCGTGCCCGCGCCTGCCAAACCCCGCAACGATCTGACGGAGATCTTCCTGACCGGGATCACCACGAAATCCGGTGACCAGATCAACCTGGATCTCAACTCGCAGCTCGACAACGCCGACGTCAACCCGGCACGGTTCGCGCCGTCGGAGCAGCTGCGGCTGAACACGTCGACCCCCGTCACCGCGCAACCCAACCGGCTCGGCGTCCTCGGCGGCGACCTCCAAGGGTTCCCGAACGGCCGGAGGCTGGCCGACGACGTGCTCGACATCAGCATCCAGGCGCTGGAAGGCGCGGCGGTCAGCGGCATCGTCAAGGCGCTCGCCGCCGTCGACCGGGTGGACCGCAACGACGTCCAGTTCGGCACCGTCTTCCCGTACCTCGCCCTGCCGAACAACAAGGCGGTCAACTCCTCCGTCCGCTGATTTCCCTCCCCCTGGTGGCCGCCGTCGAAACGGCGGCGGCCACCCCTCTCCTCTTCCAGAAGGCGGACCCGATGTCCCACGACGTCCCCGAAAGCACCACAGGTACCCAGCGCCCCCGCTTCGGGAAGCGCTCTCGCCGGGCCGCGCTCCTGGGCGTTCTCGGCGCGAGTCTGCTCACCGTCGGTGTCGCCGCGTTCCTCCCGCCCGATTCACCGGACCCGGTCCTCGTCGGAGGACCGCAGGGTGGTGTGAGCACCCTCGACCGGGCGATCCGGACAGCGGAAGCCAAGCTCGCGAAGCATCAGCAGGACCCCCAGACCTGGGCCGAACTCGGCGCCGCCTATGTCGAGGTGGCGCGGGCCAAAGCCGACCCGGCCTACTTCCCCAAAGCCGAAGAGGCGTTGCGGAAGTCCTTGGCACAGCAGCCCGACGGCAACGGGATCGCGTTGGGCGGCATGGGCGCGCTCGCCAACGCGCGGCACGATTTCGTCGGCGCTCGCGACTGGGGTGAGAAGGCCAGGGCCGCGCTTCCGGACAACGCCGAGATCCACGGCGTGCTCAACGACGCCTACACGCAGCTCGGGGACACCGCCGCGGCCACCGCCGCGTTGCAGCGGATGCTCGACCTCAAGCCGGGCGTCTCCTCGTTCACCCGCGCCGCCTACGAGTTCGAAATACACGGCCGCGTCGACGACGCCCGGCACGCGCTCGATCGCGCGCTGGCCGACGCCGTCGATCCCGGTGACGTCGCGTTCTGCCGCAACCTCCTCGGCGAACTCGCCTTCGACAACGGGGACCTCGACACCGCGCAGTCGCACTTCGAGGCGGGCCAGCGCGCGGTGCCATTGGAAACCTCGCTACAGCAAGGAAAAGCCAAGGTCGCGGCGGCCCGCGGACAGACCGCCAAAGCGCTCGCCGGCTACCAGGATCTCGTGGCCCGTCAGCCGAACGTGGGAAACCTGCGGGAGTACGCCCTGTTGCTGTCGTCGTCGGGGGCGCCGGAATCCGCCGCGCGTCAGTACGAGCTCTTCGAGGAGCAGCGGCGCCTCGAAGTCGAATCCGGGGCGAACGTCGACCTCGAAGCGTCACTGGTCGCCGCCGACCGCGGCGACGCCGCGCAAGCGCTCCGGTTCGCGCAGGCGGAGTGGGACCGCAGACAGCCCGTGTTCGTCGCGGACGCCATGGCCTGGGCATTGCACCTCAACGGCCGGAACGCCGAAGCCCTGACCTTCGCCGACCGCGCGGCGAGCACCGGCTGGCGCAGCGCGTCGTTCGCCTACCACCGCGGCATGATCCTCGCCGCGCTCGGACGGCCGGGCGAAGCCGTCAAGGCACTCGCCGAAGCCTTGCGCGTCAACCCGAACTTCTCCTTGTCCGACGCTCGGACCGCACGGACCACGCTGGCGAACCTCGGCGGTGCCGGATGAGTCCGCGACCACGGGAACACGACCGGAAAGGCTGCCGACCCATGCGTAATCTGCCCACCGAACGGGTTCCGCGCCGAGCGCGCGGAACCGTCCTGAGCACGCTGCTCTTTCTCGCCGTCGTCGTGGCGTGCTCGGCGACGGCTCCTGACACCGGACCCCGGTTCGACGACGAAACCACCGACGGTGTCGCGGCGGAACTGACCTGCATGAAGCATCAGCCGCGGGCGCCGGGCACCCGCTACACCGACGACTCGATCCGGCGCACCGACGAGACCCTCGCCCTGCTTCGCTACTACACCGCGAACGGGGCCAAACCGTACTGCGACGGCAACGACGTCACCGATGTCGACCGCCAGTGGATCGACGTCTATGTCGCGCTGGGCGCGGACGCGGAAAAGGTGAAACGCCCCTGAGACAGGACAGGAATTGTCAAGAATCGCCCCGAAACAGACACTTGAGGGCGGTCGTCCCCCACCCGCACTGCCGTTCCTGAATCCATGCAGTATGGTCCGCGATTGACGCGATACCGGCGTTTCTCGTGGACATTTTCACTATGGAGGTGGGTCGGTTGCACGTGCTGGCCGATGCGAACCTGCGACTCGACGCAAGCCCGATCGACTACGTCCTGCTCGCCTTCTATTTCGCGCTGGTGCTCGGCATCGGGTACATGGCGCGACGGTCGGTCTCGAGCAGCCTCGACTTCTTCCTCTCCGGCCGCTCGTTGCCCGCCTGGGTCACCGGCCTCGCCTTCATCTCGGCGAACCTCGGCGCTGTCGAGATCATGGGGATGTCGGCCAACGGCGTGCTCTACGGCCTGCCGACCGTCCACTACTTTTGGATCGGCGCGATCCCGGCGATGCTGTTCCTCGGCATCGTGATGATGCCGTTCTACTACGGCTCGAAGGTCCGCAGCGTCCCGGAGTTCATGCTCCGCCGGTTCGGCAAACCAGCCCACCTCGTCAACGGCATCAGCTTCGCGAGCGCGCAGATCCTCATCGCCGGCGCGAACCTGTTCCTGCTCGCCAGCGTGGTGAACCTCCTGCTCGGCTGGCCGCTGTGGGTGTCGATCATCGTCGCGGCCGTGGTCGTGCTCTCCTACACCGCGCTCGGCGGCCTGTCCGCCGCGATCTACAACGAGGTCCTGCAGTTCTTCGTGATCGTCGCGGCGCTGCTGCCGCTGACCATCGTCGGCCTGGTCAAGGTCGGCGGCTGGCAGGGCCTGGTCGACAAGCTCAGCGCCGACCCCGGCGGCGAGGCGCAGCTGTCCTCCTGGCCCGGTGACAACCTCACCGGCTTCGGCAACAGCTTCCTCTCCGTCCTCGGCCTCGTCTTCGGTCTCGGTTTCGTGCTCTCGTTCGGTTACTGGACGACGAACTTCGTCGAGGTCCAGCGCGCGATGGCGTCGAAGAGCATGTCGGCCGCGCGGAGGACGCCGATCATCGGCGCCTTCCCGAAGATGCTGATCCCGTTCATCGTGATCATCCCCGGCATGATCGCCGCGGTCACCGTGTCCGAGTACGTCCAGGACAAGCAGATCCTGCTCGACGGCGGAGACGCGCCCAGCGGCGTCACCGCGAACAACGCGATCCTGCTGCTGATGCGCGACCTGCTGCCCAACGGCATGCTCGGTGTCGCGATCGCCGGTCTCCTCGCGTCGTTCATGGCCGGGATGGCGGCGAACCTGAGTTCGTTCAACACCGTCTTCACCTACGACATCTGGCAGTCGTACGTGAAGAAGAACGAGTCGGACGGCTACTACCTCCGCCTCGGCCGCGTGGTCACCGCGGCGGGCACCGTGCTGGCCGTCGGTACCGCGTTCATCGCGTCGAACTCCGGGAACATCCTGACCTACCTGCAGGACCTGTTCTCCTTCTTCAACGCGCCGCTGTTCGCCACCTTCATCCTCGGCATGTTCTGGAAGCGGATGACGCCGACGGCGGGCTGGGTCGGCCTCGTCGCCGGTACCGCGTCCGCGATCACCGTGTGGCTGCTTTCGCAGGCCGGGGTGCTCGGGCTCACCGGGCAGGGGATCAGCTTCGTGGCCGCCGGTACGGCGTTCGTCGTCGACATCGCGGTCAGCGTCGGGGTCTCGCTGGCCACCACGCCGAAGCCGGAGTCGCAACTGGTCGGGCTCGTCTACTCCCTCACCCCGAAGGAGTCGCTGAAGCACGACGAGACCGGCGACGACGCGGGCTGGTACCGCAAGCCGGGCCTGCTCGCGGGCATCGTGCTGATCCTGACCATCGCGCTCAACATCATCTTCTAGGAGGCCGGAGATGGCTGCGTCCCAAGCTCCCAAGAAGGCCGGCGTCTTCGACATCCGGCTGATCATCGCGCTGCTCATCGGCGGCTACGGGCTGGTGCTCACGATCATGGGCATCGGCTTCACCACCGAGGAGGAGCTGGCCAAGGCGGCCGACGTCAACATCAACCTGTGGGCGGGCATCGGCATGCTGGTGTTCGCGGCGCTCTTCATGCTGTGGGCGAAGCTGCGGCCGATCGTCGTGCCGCCGTCCACCGAGGACGGAGAGGGCGAATAGCCGGGTTGTCCGGACAGCGCCGGGGCGGTCCGGCTACCGTGCACTTCGTGCTGCTCAACGCTCGACGTCGCCGGATCGCGTCCGCGCTGGCCCTGGTCGCCGCGCTCGGCGCGGTGTCGGCCTGCGGTCAGAACCTCGGCAAGTCCAACTTCGCCCGCACCACCGTCGCCGCCGAAGCCGGTTCCGGCGGTGAGGTGCCGAGCGGGGACATCAACGACCCGGCGGTCACCCCCGCGGTGATGCGCACGATCGACCCGTGCCCGCTGGTGGGCAAGGAGGCGCTCAGCGGCCTCGGCACCCCGGAGGACCCGCGGCCGTCGCTCACCTCCTTCGGCAACTGCACCGGGAAGGCCACCGACGCCGGTGGCAAGAAGCTCACGGTCAGTATCGACATCGGCTCGTCGACCTTCTCCTCGGCCAGCAACGCGGTCGTTTCGGCGGTCGAGGGACTGCCGCAGATCGAGCGGAAGAACAAGGACGGCAACAGCTGCGACATCGGCATCATGACGCTGCGCAAACCCGAGCGGGGGATCAGTTTCCTGGTCACCTACGACGGTGGTGACCCCTGCGCGACAGGGCGGGCGGTGGCGGCCAAAGCCGTGAAGAGCCTGCACGCGTCGCCGGCGAAGTTCCCCGCCGGGGCGGGCTCGCTGACCACCGTCGACCCGTGCGCCGTCGCGGACCCCGCCGTCCTCGCCGAGGTCGTACCGCACGGCGCGACCTCGCCGAGCAGCTTCCACTCCTGCGACTGGACCCCGGGCTCCAACCCGAGGATCTCCATCGGCTTCCGCCACGGCCTGCCGCCGGAGGAACGCGACGGGACCAAGAAGATCGACCTCGACGGCACGCCCGCGTACCAGAAGATCGGCACCACCAGCGACGCCGAGTGCAAGATCGAGTGGCAGCACAGGCCGTGGACCGACGACGGGGTCGAGATCGTCAGCGTGATCTACAAGAACTACGACGAGAAGAAGGACGAAGCGGCGTCCTGCGGCAAGGCCGCCAAAATCGCCGAATCGGTGATCTCCAAGCTGCCGAAGGGCTGACGCTGGCGGCATCCGGCCGGGAGAGGTAGGAAGGGGACACCCCACCCGCCGACGGCCGGAGGCCACCTTGAAGAAGATCATCAACGACCCGAAAACGGTGGTCGCGGAATCCTTGCGCGGACTCGCCGCGGCGCACGCGGACGTCCTGCGCGTGGAGGACGACCCGGCGATCGTGGTGCGCGTGGACGCGCCCGTGGCAGGCAAGGTCGCGGTGATCTCCGGCGGCGGCTCCGGGCACGAACCGCTGCACGGCGGCTTCGTCGGGCAGGGCATGCTGGCGGCGGCCGTCCCGGGCGCGGTGTTCACCTCGCCGACGCCGGACGCCGTCGAAGCCGCCGTCAAGGCCACCACCGGGGACGCGGGCGCGCTGCTGATCGTCAAGAACTACACCGGTGACGTGCTCAACTTCGAGACCGCCGGGGAACTCGCCGCCGCCGAGGGGCTCGACGTCCGCAGCGTGGTCATCGACGACGACGTCGCGGTCAAGGACTCCACCTACACCGCCGGCCGTCGCGGTGTCGGCGGCACGGTGCTGCTGGAGAAGATCACCGGTGCCGCGGCCGAACGAGGCGACGCGCTCGACGCGGTGGAGGCCTTGGCGCGCAAGGTGATCGGCCAGGTCCGCTCGATCGGCGTCGCGCTCACCGCGCCGACCGTGCCGCACGCGGGCGAGCCGAGTTTCGACCTCGCCGACGACGAGATCGAGTTCGGCATCGGCATCCACGGTGAACCCGGCATCGAACGGACGGCCGTGGTGACGGCCGACGAACTCGTCGCCCGCATGGTCGAGGCGATCGTCACGGACCTCCCGTTCGGTGAAGGCGACAAGGTCCTGCTGTTCACGAACTCGATGGGTGGCACCCCGCTGGTCGAGCTGTACCTCGCCCACGGGATCGCCGAGCGGCTGCTGGCCGAGCGTGGGATCGTGGTCGAACGCCGCCTGGTGGGGCCGTACATCACCAGCCTGGAGATGCAGGGGATGAGCCTGACGTTGCTGAGACTGGACGACGAGCTGACCGAGTTGTGGGACGCGCCGGTGAACACCCCGGCCCTGAGGTGGGGAGTCTGATGGCCTGCACCGCCGACACGCTCGCCGCCGCCTTGCGGGCGGCGGCCGCGGTGATCGCCGAGCATCGCGCCGAACTGGTCGACCTCGACCGCGCGATCGGCGACGCCGACCACGGCGAGAACCTGGACCGCGGGTTCACCGCCATCGTGTCCGCTTTGGACACCGCGACCCCCGAAACCCCGGCCGCGGTCGCGAAACTCGCCGCCACGACGTTGATCTCGAAGGTCGGCGGCGCGGCGGGCCCGTTGTACGGGACGGCTTTCCTGCGGGCGTCGGTCAAACTGGGCGACGCGGCCGAAGTGGACGGTGCGCTGCTGGTCGAGGCCCTGCGTGCCGCGCTCGAAGGAGTGCAGGCGCGGGGCAAGGCCGTCGGGGGAGACGCGACCATGGTCGACGCGCTCATCCCCGCCGTCTCCGCTGCCGAGGCCGCTTCCGGTGAGGACGTCGCGGCGATCCTGACCGCGGCCGCGGACGCCGCCGACAAGGGGGCCGAGTCCACTGTGGATCTCGTGCCGCGCAAGGGGCGGGCGTCGTACCTCGGAGAGCGCGCGAAGGGGCATATGGATCCCGGTGCCCGCTCGACGGCACTGCTGCTGCGCGCGTTCGCGGAGGCGGCCCGGTGAGCGTCGGAATCGTGCTCGTCTCCCACAGCTCCAAACTCGCCGAAGGACTCGCGGAACTCGCCGCGCAGATGGCCCCGGACGTCACCATCGTGGCGGCGGGCGGCCTCGCCGAGGGCGGGATCGGAACGGATTACGACGAGGTCGTCGCCGCGACGCAGCGTGCCGATTCGGGGGCCGGCGTCGTCCTGCTGTACGACCTCGGCAGCGCGCAGATGACCGCGGAACTGGCCGTCGAATCGCTCGCCGACCCGTCGGCCGCCCTCGTCGTGGACGCGCCGCTCGTCGAGGGCGCGATCGCCGCCGCCGTCGCGGCGCAGGGCGGAGCGGATCGCCAGGCCGTCTCCGAAGCCGCCGCGTCGGCGGGCGCCCCGCCGGACCTGACGGTCGACGACGGCGTGCACGACGGCGAGAGCAGTGTCGAACTCACGCTGCGCAACGACGTCGGACTGCACGCGCGGCCCGCCGCCGTCCTGGTCCGGAGTATCGCCGGGCTGGACGCGGAGGTCACCGTGCGGCTCGGCGAGGAGACCGCGGACGCCAACAGCGTGCTCGCGCTGATGGCGCTCGGCGCGCGTCAGGGCGACCGGATCGAGGTGCGGGCCAAGGGCGCGCAGGCCGAAGAAGCGCTCACCAAGGTCAAGGACCTCGTGGACCAGAACTTCGGGGAGTGAGCCTTTCCTAGCGCCGGACGGGTGTAAAGGACGCTTTCCCTGCATGACACGCGGGGAAAGCGTCCTTCGGCCCTCGTCCGCGAGTGACACTTACTCGATTCGGAGGGTGACAGCGGCTGCTTTCCACACCCCGGCATGGCACGATCGGAGAAACTACCAGCGAGTAACCTCCGGAGGCCGGTTGTGGCGCGGGAAATCTCGAGTGTGGGAGTCATCGGTCTCGGCACCATGGGCGCCGGGATCGCCGAGGTGCTCGCGAGGAGCGGTGTGTCCGTCGTCGCGGTCGAGATCGACGACGACGGCGTGCGCCGGGGCCAGGGTCACCTGGAGCATTCGACCGAACGGGCGGTGTCCGGCGGCAAACTCGACGCCGACGGCCGGGGCGAGCTGCTGGGTCGGATCCGCTACACCACCTCGCTGGGCGAGCTGTCCGATGTGGATCTGGTGATCGAGGCGATCCCGGAGAACCTCGAAGCGAAATCCGACGTTTTCGCCGAGCTGGACAAGATCACCGGACCGGACACGATCTTCGTGTCCAACACCTCTTCGCTGTCGATCACCGAGATCGGCGTGCACACCGCGCGGCCGGGCAAGGTCGTCGGGATGCACTTCTTCAACCCGGCGCCGATCCTCAAGCTGGTCGAGATCGTCCGCACCGTCGTCACCGAACCCGGGGTGATCACCGACGTCGTCGCGTTCGCCGAACGTCTCGGCAAGACGCCGGTGGTGATCGGCGACCGCGCCGGGTTCATCGCGAACGCCCTGCTCTTCGGGTATCTCAACCACGCCGTGCGGATGTACGAACAGCGCTACGCCACGCGCGAGGACCTCGACGCGGCGATGCGGTTCGGCTGCGGATATCCCATGGGGCCCTTGGCTTTGCTCGACCTCATCGGGCTGGACACCGCGTACGAGATCCTCGACACGATGTACCACCAGTCGCGCAACCGGCTGCACGCGCCGGCGCCGCTGCTGAAGCAGATGATCACCGCCGGGCTGCTCGGCCGGAAGACCGGCCAGGGTTTCTACGCTTACGACGAGCCCGATTCGCCGACGGTGACCGACGCGGCCACGAAGTCCACAGTGGACACCGCGGCGCCGCGGGGAGTGCGCAAGGTCGGCGTCGTCGGGACCGGGACCATGGCGACCGGCATCGTCGAGGTGTTCGCGAAACGCGGTTACGAGGTCATCCTGCGGGCGCGGAGCGCGGAGAAGGCCGCGGCTTCGGTCGCGCGGGTGAAGAAGTCGCTGGACAAGGCCGTCGTCAAGGGCAAACTGTCCGAAGAGGACGCCGCCGCCGCGCTCGGCCGGATCTCGCCCGCGGTGGAGTTCGACGAACTGGCCGACGTCGACCTCGTCATCGAGGCGGTGGCCGAGGACCTGGCCGTCAAGCAGGCCGTCTTCGCCGCGCTCGACGACGTCGTGAAGCCGGGTGCGGTCCTGGCGACGACCACGTCCTCACTGCCGGTGATCGAATGCGCGGCCGCCACCTCGCGGCCTTCGGACGTGGTCGGCGTGCACTTCTTCAACCCGGCGCCGGTGATGAAACTCGTCGAGGTCGTCTCGACCATCGCCACCGCGCCCGACGTGATCGCGACCGTCGACGCCGTCTGCGCGGCGGTGGGCAAGCATCCCGTGCACTGCGGCGACCGGGCCGGGTTCATCGTCAACGCGCTGCTGTTCCCGTACCTGAACGACGCGGTGAAGATGCTCGAAGCGCACTACGCGGAGGCCGACGACATCGACACCGCGATGAAGGTGGGCTGCGGGCTGCCGATGGGGCCGTTCGAACTGCTCGACGTCGTCGGGCTGGACGTTTCGCTGGCGATCCAGCGAACCCTCTACAACGAGTTCCGCGAAGAGGGCTTCGCGCCCGCGCCGCTGCTGGAGCATCTGGTGACCGCCGGGCGGCTGGGCCGGAAGACGGGGAAGGGCTTCAAGGACTACTCGGCCCGGTAACTTCACGTACTGCAGGGTGGCCAAAAGCGGCGGCGGGGCGTCGGTCGGGGTCGGTACCGTGGAGGACATGCCGGTTTCCGCGGGGGTCAGGAAGCGGATCGCGGAGTTCCTCGATCCGGACGACGAGATCCACTACGTGTTCCCGGCGGACGTCTTCGGCAGTACCAATCCCGGCGTGTTCTTCGCGGTGACCCGCAAGACGATCACGATCCTGACCACCGGATACCTGAGCCGGAAGACGCCGAAGAGCGTCGTCTCGACGGGCCTGCGCAACCAGCGGATCGGGCCGGTCGACACGTCGACGGTCCCGTGGTTCAAGTTCAACGGCATCGACTACGAGATCGACGACGAGTACGTCCCGGTGATCCACGCCGCCGACGCGGAGATCATGCGGGAAGCGGCAAAACCTGTAGATCCGCTGCCGGACCTCTAAGCTCCCCTGGGTGCGTCAGTTGACATACGACGGGATGCCCATCCCCGGCCTGAACGACCTGGTCCGGACGGCCATCCGGCTGCACCCCGCGCCGGGCGAGCCCCGGCCCGACGAAAGCCACTTCGGCGGCCCGCTGCTCTGGCCGTCGGACGAGCCGTGGCCGGAGTGCCCGGTGACCTGGCCGCCCGACCCGGACGCGTCCGACGACGCGTGGCTGGGCGGGCATCCGCTCGACGAGCCGGTGCCGGCGATGGTCAGCGCGGCGCAGTTCTTCCGCGACGACTTCCCGGAGCTGCCCTTCCCGGAGGGCACCGACGTCCTGCAGATCCTGTTCTGCCCGCTGGACCACAACAGCCCCTACCATCAGGGCCCCGCGGTCCGGCTGGTCTGGCGCGACTCCGGCGAGGTGGGGGACATCGCGGTCCCGCCGCCTCCTCCCGAGGACGCCAAGGCCGATTACCTGCCGGAACCCTGCGTTTTCGAACCTTGCTCGATCGACGAACTGCCCCGGCTCTGCGACTTCCCGCCGGAGACCCGCGCCGCCCTCGGTATCCCCGAGGGCGCGAGCGAAGACCCGGAGGGCTGGCCCGAGCTGGACCAGTACTCGAAGATCGGCGGCTGGACGCCCTGGTACACCACCGATCGTGACGACCTCGGCTGCCGGGACTGCGGCGCCGAACTGCGGCAGACGATCGCCCTGTCCACGGTGGAACACGAGGTCGGCTGTGGGTGCGAGGTCGCCGAGGACGAGCCCGCGGGCTGGTCGTTCGCCCGCCAGGATGTGCTGAACATCTTCACCTGCCCCACCGACGTCACGCATCCGGTCAAGGTCCGCATCGACTGACCCGGCTCAGGCGGGCGGGAGCAAAGGTCCCCCGCTCCAGTGCTGGAAGACCAGGTTCGTGTGCACCCTGGCGACCTCGTCGCGCGCGGTCAGTTCGTCGAGGACCAGCCGTTGCAGCTCGGTCGCCGAAGCGGTGGCGACATGCGCGAGGAAGTCGTCCGGGCCGGTCAGGTGGTAGACGGCGCGCACCTCGGGCAGCGCCAGCAGGTGCCCGACGAACGAGTCGACCAGCGCCCGCCGGTGCGGGCGGACCTGGACGAACAGGAGCGCTTCGAGCGGGCGGCCGAGTTTGGCGGCGTCCACCTCGGCGCGCTGGCCGGTGATCACCCCGAGTTCGCGCAGCCGGTTGACGCGGTCTAGGCAGGTCGAGGGCGCGACGCCGACCTCGGCCGCCAGGTCCTTGTTGGAGATCCGTGCGTCGTTCTGGAGGAGCCGCAGAATCCGCAGGTCGACCGTGCTCAGTTCGACAGAATCCGACATTGGCGAATGATATCCGAGGATATTGCGTGTGATCCGGAGAAAATCGCACCATCTGGAGTATGACCGCAACGCTGCGCACCCGAGCCGTCCACGCCGGCCGTGACGATCTCACGGACCTCGGCGTCCACGCCGCTCCGCTCGACCTGTCCACGACCTACCCGTCGAGGGACAGCGTCGAAGAGGCGGGCCGCATCGACGAGTTCGCCGCCACGGGCTCGCTGTCCGGGCTCCCGGTCTACGGGCGGCTGAGCAACCCGACCGTCGAGCGGTTCGAGAAGGCGCTGGCGGAGCTCGAAGGGTTCGAGGACGCCGTCGCGTTCGCCACCGGCATGGCCGCGGTGTCAGCGTCGCTGCTCGCCGTCGTCGCGCAGGGCAAACGGCACGTCGTCGCCGTCCGGCCGGTCTACGGCTGCACCGACCACATGCTCACGTCCGGCCTCCTCGGCACCGAGGTGACCTGGGCCGATCCGGAAGACGTCGCCTCCGCGCTGCGTCCCGACACCGGGCTCGTGCTGCTCGAAACGCCGGCGAACCCGACTTTGCGCGAGGTCGACGTCGCCGAGATCGTGCGCGCCGCGGGCGAGGTCCCGGTGCTGGTCGACAACACCTTCGCGACTCCGGTGCTCCAGCGGCCCGGACGCCACGGCGCCCGCTTCGTCCTGCACAGCGCGACCAAGTTCCTCGGCGGCCACGGCGACGTCATGGGCGGCGTGGTCGCGTGTAGCGCCGAAGACGCCGGGATGCTGCGGCAGATCCGCTTCGCCACCGGCGGCGTGCTGCACCCGCTGGCCGGGTACATGCTGCTTCGCGGCCTTTCGACCTTGCCGCTGCGGGTCAACGCCGCGTCCGCGACGGCCGCCGAACTCGTCGAGCGGCTGCGCGGGCACGCGAACGTGAGCGCCGTGCACTACCCGGGCATCGGCGGCCCGCTGATCGCGTTCGAGGTCGACGGCGATCCGCACGCGCTCATCGGCGCGGTCCGGTTGATCACCCCGGCCGTCAGTCTCGGCAGCGTGGACTCGCTCATCCAGCATCCCGCGTCGATCAGTCACCGGATCGTCGCCGAGGACGACCGGCACGGCGCGGGCGTCACCGACCGGCTCATCCGCATGTCGGTGGGGCTGGAGGACGTCGAGGATCTCTGGCACGACCTGGACCAGGCACTCAAAGCGTGCTGAATCACTGCGATCGTGATCACCGGGATGTCGACAAATCGTCCGGCCTGGCTAACCTGGTCGGGTGAAAGATCTGGTCTCGTCCTGGGTGGAATCTTCGGCTCGTAGCACGCTTTCCCGGCTGCACCAGCAGATCGGTGTGGCCGGGCTGGCCGCCGCGGCTGCCCTTCCCGGGCTTTCGGCCGTCTTCGATCAGCACTCGGCGGCGGTGCGGGACATCCTCGCGGCCGGGGTCGAAGGTTCGGCGGCGGTCGCCGGGGTCGTCCTGCTCGCCGGCTACACGCGCGGGCTGCTCGACGAGGCGAAGACCAAGGGATGGACGTTCCGCGCTCCGGCCGACCTGGCCGCCTGGAACACCAGCGACTGGCTGACCGCGCGCCTGGTCGGCGTGTGTTCGCTGGCCGCCACGATGGACGACCAGCGGACCGGGCCGACCGGGAACGGGTAGGGCGGCCGGACGCCCCACCCGCTCCCGTGGAAGGTCAGCGGTACTCCGGCGGAGGGGGCATTGACCCACCGGGGGGCCGCTGGCCGGGATCCTGGTGCTGCGGCACCTGACCCTGGTTCGGCGGGAACTGCTGGTGCTGCGTCATCGCGTTCGGGTCGGCCGCGTGGTGCCCGGCGGAAACCGGCTGGGCGGCCGTCCGCTCGGTCGGCACGTCACCCGAGCGGCCCGCGTCCTCGCGACCGCGCTGATAGGCCTCGGCCTGCGCCTTCGCGGCGGGGATCTCCGCCTCGGCCCGGCCGAGCCAGGTCTCCCAGCGCTGCTGCATCGGCTTGATCAGGCCGCCGCCGACACCGACGACGGCGATCCCGCCGACCGTGGCGAGCACGGTGATCAGCACCGGCAGCGTGACCGCGGTGGCCACCCCGATCTGGTTCAGCGCGGCGATCGCGCCGAGGCCCCAGATGAACACCGAGGCGATGGTGGCGAGCACCTTGCCGTAGGAGACGCCGCCGAGGGCGTTGCCCACCAGGTCCTTGACCGCCTTGGCGACGGCGCCGGCGATCACCACGATGACGATCGCGACGATGGCGCGCGGCAGCCAGGCGACGATCTCGTTGAGCAGCGAGCTCACCGGGTTCGGGCCGAACACGCCGAACGCGAACTGCAAGGCGATCAGCAGGATCGCGTAGTAGACGATCTTGCTGATGATGCTCGACGCGTCGAACTGACTCCGCGCGAGCATCTGCTTGAAGCCCCCGCGTTCGAGGAGGCGGTTGAATCCGACCTTTTCGAGGACCATGCTCACGGCCTTGGAGATCGCCTTGGCGATCAGCCAGCCGATGAACAGGATGACCAGGAACGCGAGCAGTTTCGGGACGAAGGTGGCGACCGAACTCCAGGCGCTGGACACGCCTTGACCGAAATCGACGGCCGCCAGTGCTGATGTGGCCACTGGACGTTCTCCCTTCCCACCGCTGGAGCTTCCAGACCGGTGGGAAAGGGGTACCCGCCAAATGGGCTATCACACGTTAGGTCACTCAGTCGAGTGATCAGCTGCAGCAGCCGCCGCCGCAGCAGCCGCCCCCGCCACCCGCGGGGACGGGGGCCGGGCCGGCCGCCGACCCGGTCAGCGCGACGGTCGTCAGCAGCTTGACGGTGTCCTGGTGGCCCTCCGGGCACGGCGCGGGCGCACCGGACTCGCTCATCGGCCGCAGCAGTTCGAAGGTTCCGGCGCATTCGCGGCAGCGGTAGGCGTAAGTCGGCATGCCCGGCATTATTTCATCTCCTCACCCGCCGGGGGATGGCAAGCTGGCCGGGTGGAACTGCCTGTCGCGGCGCATGTGCCGCACCTCGGCCAAGTCGTCCCGTCCGTGCTTTCCGCCCTCGGCGCCGCGGAGTTCGCCAACACGCTGAGCCTGTCCGAGGCGTCCAGCGCCTGCGTCCTGCTCATCGACGGTCTCGGCTGGGAACTGCTGGCCGAGCACGCCGCCGACGCGCCCGTGCTCACTCAACTGGCGAAGTCGCCGCTGCGGGTCGGTTTCCCGGCGACGACGGCCGCCGGTCTCGGCGCGATCGGCACAGGGCTGGCCTCGGGGGAGCACGGCCTGGTCGGCTACAGCTTCGAGGTGCCGGGCGCCGGCGTCCTGAACGCGTTGCGCTGGCGCAGTCACGTTGACGGCGGCGATCTCCGCGGCGCGCTTCCGCCACGCGAGGTGCAGCCGCTGCCGACGACGTTCGAGCGCGCGGCGGCCGCGGGGATCACGACCAGCGTGGTCTCTTCGGCGAAGTTCGCCGACACCGCGCTGACCCGCGCGACGCAGTCCGGCGGCCGCTATGTGGGCGTGCACGCGCTGGGCGACCTGGCCGCCTGCATCCTGCACTGCCTCGCGGCGCGGCCGGCGTTCTGCTGGGGCTACCACAGCGAACTCGACATGCTCGGGCACATCTACGGGCCGGGTTCGTCGCCGTGGCGGATGCAGTTGCGCCACGTCGACAGGCTGGTCGAGTCCATCGTGGACGGCCTGCCCGCCGGCGCGCTCCTCGCGGTCGTCGCCGACCACGGCATGGTGACCGTCGAAGGCGCGCTCGACATCGACGAGACCCCCGCGTTGCTCGGCGGCGTCCGGGCCATCGGGGGCGAGGTCCGGGCCCGGCACGTCTACAGCGAACCGGGCGCGGAGGCCGACGTCCTGGCGGCCTGGCGCGAGGTGATCGGTGACCGGGCGTGGATCCTCTCGCGCGACGAGGCCGTCGACGCGGGCTGGTTCGGACCGGTCGCCGACCGGGTCCGGCCGCGGATCGGCGACGTCGTCGTGGCGGCGAAGGGGCGCTTCGGGCTCGTGCGGGAACTGGCCGAGGCCGTCGAGTCCTCCCTCGTCGGTCAGCACGGCTCGCTGACCCCGGCCGAACAACTCGTGCCGTTGGTTCTCGCGCGCGGCTGACCCCGCGTTTCGTCCTCTGAATGCGGTCCTTGCGCGTGCAACTACCGCATTCAGAGGACGAAATGCGTCAGGCGGGCTTCCGGGCGGAGAACTCGATGCTGCGCTTGGGAACGTGGCCGACCTTGATGTCGGTGAACCCGGCGCCGGTGAGCCGGGGCCAGACCGAAACCGGGTCGAGCGCGTTCATCGTGTCGCCGAGGTGGAGGAGCCGGAACGGGAAGCTCTCCAGGCTGTCCATCGCGCGCAGGATCCCGCCGGGACGGAGCACACGGAACGCCTCGGCGAAGATCGCGTCCTGCAGCGCCGTCGTCGGCACGTGGTGCAGCATCGTGAAGCAGACGACCGACGAGAACTCGCCGTCCTCGAAGGGCATCGCCGCGCCGTCGCCCTGGACGATCCGCACGCGGCCGTCGAACTCCCGCTTGAGGAGTTCCGCCGACGCCTCGTCGATCTCGATGGCGGTGAGCCCGGGGACCAGCCCCACGAGCGCCCGGGTGGTGGCGCCGAAGCCCGGCCCGATCTCCAGCACGGACTCGCCCAGGTCGAAGCCCGCGACGTTGCCCGGCATCTCGGCGGCCACGGCCTTCGCCCACAGCGCGGAACTGCACAGTTTGCGGTGCACCAGGTTCATCGGCATGAATCCGACGCTAACGGTGACCGGCAGGCGATAGGCTGCCAAGTGATGTCGAATATCGGACGCCTTCCGCCGATGTCGACGGCGATGACGCTCGGCGAGATGGACCTGCCCGCCGGCAGCTGGCTCCCGTGGCACGAGCACGACGGTCACCAGCTCGCCTGGGCGGCACGCGGGATCCTCAGCGTGAACGTCGGCGAGCGGCACTGGGTGCTGCCGCCGACGCGTGCGCTGTGGATCCCGGCCGGGGTCGTCCACCGGACCGGTGCCACCGCGCAGACCGTGCTGCGGGGGATCTACGCCGCGCGGGATCGGTGCCCGGTGCGCTGGCCCGCGCCGACCCTCGTCGCCGTCCGGCCGCTGCTGCGGGAACTGCTGGAGCACCTCGGCGCGGCCGACCTCACCGACGACGCGCGCCGCCGGGCCGAAGCCGTCGCCTTCGACCTGCTCGAACCGGTCGACGTGGTGCCGATCAACGTGCCGATGCCGTCGGACGAGCGCGCGCTGACCGTCGCGCGGGCGGTGATCGCCGATCCGGCGGACCGGCGGTCGCTCGCGGACTTCGCGCACGACGCGGGCGCGAGCGAACGCACGCTGGCACGGCTGTTCCTCGCCGAATGCCGGACGACGTTCGGCGCGTGGCGGGTGCAGGCCCGGTTGCGCGCGTCGCTGCCGCTGCTGGCCGGAGGCATGCCGCTGAGCGCGGTCTCCCGCCGGATCGGCTACTCCTCGCCGAGCGCGTTCGTCGTCGCCTTCCGCCGGGCCGTCGGGGTGACGCCGGGCGCCTACTTCGACGGTTAGCGGCACGCGATCGCGTGTGATCAGACGGACGGCGCGCGTGTTTGGAGGGACGGCGCGCGTGATCAGACGGACGACACGTGTGCTTGGAGGGACGGCACGTGTGATCAGACGGACGGCACACGTGCGGCACGGGCCAGATACCGTTTCGGACGTGCCTCGACGTAATCGGCCCGACCGCGGTGGACGCCCCGACCTGGGCGCGTCGACCGGCTGGGCGCGCTCCGAATCGGCCAGCGACGGGGAATGGCTGGTCCGGACGGTGCCCGGCGCGCAGGCCACCAAGGACTACCGCTGTCCCGGCTGCGACCATGAGATCCGGCCGGGAACCCCGCATCTGGTCGTCTGGCCCGCCGACGACACCGGCGGTGTCGCCGACCGCCGCCATTGGCACAAGCCGTGCTGGGACGCGCGGTCCCGGCGCCGCCCCGGCCGCTGGTGAGTCAGCGCCGCAGGTGCAGTGAAGGTTCTCCCTCGTACTCCTCCTCCGTGTGGATCTTGAAGCCGAGCCGCTCGGCGACCCGGACCGACGGTTGGTTGGACACCATGATGTTGGCGATCACCGGGACATCGGGGATCTCCCGCTCCGCCCATTCGACGACGGCCGCCGCCATCTCCGTCGCGTAGCCCTTTCCCCAGGTGGACGGCCAGAAACGGTACGCGAGGTTCAGTACGCGCTCGCCGTTCCATTCGTGGTACCGCACGCCGCCGAAACCCAGGATCACCTCGGGATCGTCCAAAGCGGACACCACGAGATAACCGAAGCCGTGCTCGGCCCATTGCTTCAGCCAGGCGTCGTAAAGCTCGTTCGCACCCTCGACGGTGTGCGGCACCGGGTTGAACTTGTTCGTCTCCGGATCGGCCTGGAGCGCGACGATGTTCTCGCGATCCGCCTCGCGCAGCCGCCGCAGCAGCAACCTCTCCGTCTTGATCTCTGTCAGCACGGATCCGACGGTAGCGCGGGGGTGCGACAGAATTATCGCCATGAAGGAACTCCCGCTGGTACTGCTGCACGCCTTTCCCGTCGACGCCCGCATGTGGGACGGGGTGCGAGCGCCGCTTTCCGAACGCCTGAGGCTGATCACCCCCGACCAGCGCGGTCTCGGCCGCAGCCCGTTGCCGGAAACCGACCGTGAGCCGGACCTGGACGACGCCGCCCGCGACGTCGTGGCGCTGCTCGACCGGCTCGGACTGGACAAGGTCGTCCTCGGTGGCTGTTCGATGGGCGGCTACCTGACGATGGCGGTGCTGCGTCTCGCGCCGGAACGCGTGGGCGGGCTGGTGTTCATCGACACGAAGGCGACGGCCGACACTCCCGAGGCCGTGCGGGCCCGGCACGACGTCGCGGCCCGTGTCGAGGCGGAAGGCGCCGGATGGATGCCCGAAGCCGTCACGCCCGGGCTGCTCGCGGAGAAGGCCGCGCCTGAAGTCGCGGAGCGGCTTCGCGAGCTGATCACGACGCAGCCGCCGTCGGGGATCGCGTGGGCGGCGCGCGCGATGGCGGCCCGGCCCGATTCGCTCGAAACGCTGCGCTCGGCCGACGTTCCCGCGCTGGTCGTGGTCGGCGAAGAGGACGGCCTTACCCCGCTGGAAGCGGCGAACACCCTGGTGGAAACGCTGCCGGACGCGACACTGGTCGTGCTTCCGGAGGCGGGACATCTGACGCCGCTGGAGGATCCGGCCGGAGTCGTCGAAGCGATCTTGGGCTGGTACCCCGCGTAAGAAACGGTTTCCCTTGCCCCTTCAAAGGTATAGCGGACCCCGGGGCTTGCGGCAAGCCCTCATTCCCGGTCCACAATTCGTGCCTTCACGTATTTGCCGAAGGGGGATTCCCATGCGTGTACTCCTGTCCACGATCGGGACGAGGGGTGAGGTGCAGCCGCTGGTGGCATTGGCGGTGCGATTACGGGAACTCGGTCAGGAGGTCCGGCTCTGCGCGCCGCCGGATTTCCGTGACTGGGCCGAAGGTCTCGGGATCTCCTTCGCCCCGCTGGGGCCGGAACTCCGGTCGACCGCGAAACCGGATTCCGCGATGACCAAGGCGATGGCTTCACCCGAAGGGCGGCGCGAGATGGCCGAGGCCATGGTCGTCGACCAGTTCGAGACGATGCCGGAGGCGGCCGAGGGTTGCGACGCCGTCGTCGCGGGAATGGCGTTGAACATCGCCGCCCATTCGGTGGCCGAGCGAAAAGGGATTCCCTATTTCTTCACCGCCTACTGCCCGATAACGCTGCCTTCCCTGCACCATCGTCCGCCCGTTTTCCCGGGGTGGGCGCCGGAGAATCCCGACGCCGCCATCCCGGCCTTGTGGGCCGACGACGCGGAACGGTGGAACGCTCAATGGGGTGGTGTGCTCGGCGCGCGGCGGAAACTGCTCGGCCTCCCGCCGGTCGACGACGTCCGCGGGCACATCTTCACCGAGGCGCCGTGGCTGGCCGCCGATCCGGTGCTGGCGCCGTGGCGGGGACCGTCGGCGCTGGACGTGCACCAGACCGGCGCCTGGATCCTGCCGGACGACAGTCCGCTGTCCCTGGAGCTGGAGGCGTTCCTCGACGACGGGGAACCGCCGGTCTACTTCGGCTTCGGGAGCATCCGCGCGCCGGAGGAGATCGCGAAGGCGATGATCGAATCCGCGAGGGCGCACGGGCGGCGGGCGATCGTGTTCCGCGGCTGGACCGAACTGGCGCTGATCGACGACGAACCCGACTGCCTCGCCATCGGGGACGTCAACCAGCAGGCGCTCTTCCCGCGCGTCGCGGCGGTCGTGCACCACGGCGGCGCCGGGACGACCACGGCGGCGACCCGGGCCGGGGTGCCGCAGGTGCTCGTCCCGCAGATGTTCGACCAGCCCTACTTCGCGCGGCGTGTCCGGGAACTCGGGGTGGGGACCTCGATCACGGGAGAGCCTTCCGCCGATGCGCTGACGCTCGCCTTGGAGGAGGTGCTTCGGCCCGACGTCGCTTCGCGCGCCGCTCGAGTCGGTGGTGAGGTGCGGACGGACGGCGTCGACGTGGCGGCGAAGCTCCTGATGGCGGCCGTCTGAAACCCCGCATTTAGTCCTCTGAATGCGGTAGTTCGCACTGCCAACGACCGCATTCAGAGGACTAAACGCGGGAGAAGTAGCGCGCGAGGGCGGCTTCGGCCTCTCCGAGTCGCTCCGGGAACCGCCGCGCGATCACGAACCGCCAGGGGATCTCGAACAACCGTCGCAGCGCGATGAACGGCTCCAGCGACTCGGGGGAGACCTCCGCCGGGTACGCCTCCAGAGCCGCCGGCCCGGCCTCCGCGTAGAGGACACCGAGGTCCCAGCCGAGCGGTCCGCGCCAGGTGTCCTCGAAGTCGAGCCAGCAGGGCCCGGCCGCCGTCGCGACGACGTTCCCCCGATGGGCGTCACCGTGCAGCGGCCGGGCCCCGGCCGACGGCAGGGCCGCGGCGACCCGTTCGAGTTCTTCGTACAGCCGGGGCGCCGCTCCGGCCATCGTGTGCCCGTGCCGGTCGAGCAAGGTCCGGAGTTCACGGACCGGCCCGAGTCCGGGCAGCTCCCCGGGGTAGTCCGCGAGCGCGTCGTGCACCCGGGCGAGCGAAACCGCGACCTCGCGCGGCGACAGCGTGTGGCCCGGCTCGTGTGGCGTGTAATGCCAGAGAGTGACCGGCAGGCCGTCGGCGAAATGCGGTCCGGCCGGGGGATCCGTGGTGGGTGAGACGACGAGCACATCACGTTCCGTGAGGTGCCTCGACAGCTCGACGTCGCGCGCGAGCCAGTCCTCCGGGGACGGACGGGCGAAGCGCGTCGTGCCCGGCACCCGCGCCACCACCGGACCCAGTCTCACCAGCACGTTCGACTTGAAATGCAGTACCTCGGGAGTCCCCGTCGGAAGCCCGAACCGGTCACCGACAGCGATCGCCGCGGCCACTCCCGCACGGGTGTGTTCGTCGGTCACGGCCCGATCTTGCCAGCCGGTGCGCGCGACTGTCGGTAGTGAGGGCTACGATCCCCACTAGCCGCCGAAATGGGTCCCCCGACCCGGCCCGACGGCAGAACATTGACCACCACAAGGTTTGAGTGTTGGAGGCAGGAGTGACGGCCGTAGCCCCCAAGCCGATCGCCACGCGCCCGTATCCCGCGCGCGAGTCGGTTAAGGGTTCGTACCTGCTGCGGTTGTTCCGCACGACGGACCACAAGCAAATCGGCATCATGTACCTGGTCACGTCGTTCGCCTTCTTCATGGTGGGCGGCGCGATGGCGATGCTGATCCGCTCCGAGCTGGCGCGTCCCGGGCAGCAGTTCCTTTCGCAGGAGCAGTACAACCAGCTGTTCACGATGCACGGCACGATCATGCTGCTGCTGTACGCGACCCCGATCCTCTTCGGATTCGCGAACTTCGTGCTGCCGCTGCAGATCGGTTCGCCCGACGTGGCCTTCCCGCGGCTGAACGCGTTCTCGTACTGGCTGTACCTCTTCGGCGGCCTGATCGTGATGTCCGGCTTCCTGACCCCGGGTGGCGCCGCCGACTTCGGCTGGTTCGCCTACACCCCGCTGTCGGACGCCATCCACTCGCCCGGCGTCGGCGCCGACCTGTGGATCTCCGGTCTGGTCGTGTCCGGTCTCGGCACCATCCTCGGTGGCGTCAACATGATCACCACGGTGGTCTGCCTGCGCGCCCCGGGTATGACGATGTACCGGATGCCGATCTTCACCTGGAACATCCTGGTCACCAGCATCCTGATCCTGCTGGCGTTCCCGATCCTGACCGCGGCGCTGATGGGCCTGCTGGCGGACCGGCATCTCGGGGCGCATGTGTTCGACCCCGCGAACGGCGGCGTGATCCTCTGGCAACACCTCTTCTGGTTCTTCGGCCATCCAGAGGTCTATATCGTGGCCCTGCCGTTCTTCGGGATCGTGTCGGAGATCTTCCCGGTCTTCAGTCGCAAACCGATCTTCGGATACAAGGGCCTGGTCTGGGCGACGCTGGCGATCGCCGCGCTGTCGGTGGCCGTGTGGGCGCACCACATGTACGCGACCGGCGCCGTGCTGCTGCCGTTCTTCTCCTTCATGACGTTCCTGATCGCGGTCCCGACCGGCGTGAAGTTCTTCAACTGGATCGGCACGATGTGGAAGGGCCAGCTGTCCTTCGAGACGCCGATGATCTTCTCGATGGGCTTCATCGTCACGTTCCTCTTCGGCGGTCTGACCGGCATCATGCTGGCCGCGCCGGCGATCGACTTCCACGTGTCGGACAGCTACTTCGTCGTCGCGCACTTCCACTACGTGCTCTACGGCACGATCGTGTTCGCCACGTTCGCCGGGATCTACTTCTGGTTCCCGAAGATCACCGGCCGCATGATGGACGAGAAGCTCGGCAAGTGGCACTTCTGGACCACGTTCATCGGCTTCCACGCGACGTTCCTCGTGCAGCACTGGCTGGGTGCCGAAGGCATGCCGCGCCGGTACGCGGACTACCTCCAGTCCGACGGGTTCACCACGCTGAACACGATCTCCACGATCGGCGCGTACATCCTCGGTGCCTCGACGCTGCCGTTCATCTGGAACGTCTTCAAGAGCTACCGGTACGGCGAGATCGTCACGGTGGACGACCCGTGGGGCTACGGCAACTCGCTCGAATGGGCGACTTCCTGCCCGCCGCCGCGGCACAACTTCACCGAGCTGCCGCGGATCCGGTCCGAGCGTCCGGCGTTCGAACTGCACTACCCGCACATGGTCGAGCGCATCCACAAGGAGGGTGAGATCGGCTTCTTCGGGAAGCAGAAGGTCAACACCCACCGCGCGCCGTCCCAGGTGCTCACCGACGCGGCCATGCCGGGTGATCACTCCAAGGACAACGCCAGCGAGCAGTGACCCGATAAGCGGAAATGGCGCGTGCCCTGCCTCACACCGAGGCGAGGCACGCGCCTTTTTCATGCCTGCCTGAGGGAGACTGACCCGGTGACGCAGACACCAGTTCTCATCACCACGACCGGTCCCGACAAGCCTGGTGTGTCCTCGGTGCTGTTCGCCGTGCTGTCGCGCCATGACGTCGACGTCCTCGACGTCGAGCAGGTGGTCATCCGCGGCCAATTGGTGCTCGGCGTCCTGGCCGGCGTGTACCGCGACCCCGAGGGCCTGCAGGAGTACGTCGAGCAGGCGATGGCGTCGGTCGGCATGGAGGTCGAGGTGAAGATCGGTTCGGCCATCGGCGCGGACCCGTTCGCCAGCGGCCAGAAGGACTCGACGCATGTCCTGCTGATGCTCGGCCGCCCGGTGACCGCGCGGGCGTTCTCCGACGTCGCGCGCCGCCTCGCCGCGCTGGACGTCAACATCGACTCGATCCGCAGCGTCGCCGATTACCCGGTGACCGGGCTGGAGCTGTACGCCTCGCTCGCCCAGGACACCCCGGAGGCCGACGCCGCGCTGCGCACCGCGCTGGCGGACGCCGCCGTCGAGGCCGGGATCGACATCTCGGTCGAGCGGGCGGGCCTCGCCCGCCGCGCCAAGCGCCTGGTCGTCTTCGACGTCGACTCCACGCTCATCCAGGGCGAAGTCATCGAGATGCTCGGCGCGCACGCCGGCGTCGAACCGCAGGTCCGCGAGATCACCGAGGCCGCGATGCGCGGCGAGCTGAACTTCGGCGAGTCGCTGGAGCGCCGCGTCGCGCTGCTCGAAGGGCTCCCGGAAACGGTGCTCGACGAGGTCGCCGCGTCGATCGAGCTCACCCCGGGCGCGCGCACGACGATCCGCACGCTGAAGCGGATGGGCTTCCGCTGCGGGGTCGTTTCGGGCGGCTTCACCAAGATCATCAAGTCGCTCGTGGACGACCTCGGCCTCGACTTCGCCGCCGCGAACGAGCTCGAAGTGGTCGACGGCAAGCTCACCGGCCGCGTCGTCGGGGAGATCGTCGACCGCGCGGGCAAGGCGACCGCGCTGCGCCGCTTCGCCGAGGAGTACGAGATCTCGCTCCAGCAGTGCGTCGCGGTCGGTGACGGGGCGAACGACATCGACATGCTGTCGGTCGCCGGGATGGGTGTCGCCTTCAACGCGAAGCCCGCGCTGCGCGAGGTCGCCGACACCGCGCTTTCGCACCCGTACCTCGACGCCGTGCTGTTCCTGCTCGGGGTCACCAGGGCCGAGATCGAGGCGGCCGACGCGGCCGACGGTCTCGAGCTTTCCCGCCCATGAGCGTTCTGGAGCCGCTGGCCGCGCGCTACGCGTACTGGCTGGGTCTGCCCGCCGAAGACACGGTGGACACCTCCGACGAGGATCCCGCCGAGGTCCGCGCCATGCCGGTGATCCTGCGGATGGAACGTGCCGAACCGCCCGCCAGGACAGCGTTGCTGGAGGCCGCCGCGGCGGCCGCGGTCGCGGTCTGTCTCGACGAACGCGCCGCGCCAGAGGGTGAATGGCACGAACCGCTCAAGGCGTGGGTCGACGGCCGGATCCGCAAGGTCGCCCGGCGGGCGCGTGGCGCGCACTGGCAGGCGGTCCAGGAGCTGCCGGGTATCACGATCGAGGTGGACGGCGCCGAGGCGCGGGCGTTGCTCCCCGGCCGCGTCGTCGATACGCCGAAAGAGGTCTCGCGGCTCCAGATCTCCGGGAGCGAGCTCCCGGCCGACGAGCCGGGATCGGCGCCGGACGGGCTTCCCCGGCTGCTGCTGAACCCCGAGGTCACGATGACCGTCGGCAAGGGGGCCGCCCAGGTCGGGCACGCGACGATGATCCTGGCTTCGCTGCTGGACGAGGCCGAACTGGCCGCCTGGGCCGGGACCGGGTTCCGCTGCTCGGTGCGGACCCCGCCTGTCGTGACCTGGAAGGCGTTGTGCCCGATCGAGGATCCCGAGGGCTCGTGGCGCCGTGACGGCGTCGTCGCGGTCCGGGACGCCGGTTTCACCGAAGTCGATCCCGGAACAGTCACGGTCCTAGCCCAAAGGGCTTAACCTTTTATACTCCCCGCATGGGTGACCGGCTGATAGCCGGGCGCTATCGCTTGGAGGAGCGGATCGGCGCCGGGGGCATGGGTGTGGTCTGGCGTGCCACCGATCAGGACCTCGGGCGGGTCGTCGCGCTCAAACGGTCGCAGGCCGGGGACAGCGGCCAGATCCGGCGTGAGGCGCGGATCGGCGCGGGTCTGCATCATCCGAACGTGGTCACCGTGTTCGACGCCGTGATCGACGGTGACGACCGCTGGCTCGTCATGGAGTACCTGCCGTCGCGCAGCCTCGCCGACATCATCGACGCCGAGGGGCCGCTTTCACCCGGCAAGGTGGCGAAGATCGGCGTCCAGCTCGCCTCGGCGCTCGCGGCCATGCACGAGAAGGGCATGGTCCACCGCGACCTCAAACCGGGCAACGTCCTGGTGGCCGAGGACGGCACCGCCAAACTCACCGACCTCGGCATCGCGCAGTGGGCCGAGGTCACCCGGACCGGTGGCGGCCTCGACGTCGGGACTCCCGGCTACGTCGCACCCGAGATGGCCGAAGGGCAGCAGGCGGGGGCCGCCGCGGACGTGTTCTCGCTCGGCGCGACGCTGTTCACCGCCGTCGAAGGCACCTCGGTGTGGGGAGACGCGAGCGTGGGGCCGTTCGTCCAGCTCCGCCGCGCGACCTCGTACACGCTGGAGCCGATCCGCCGGGCGGGACCGCTGGCGTCGGTGCTGACCGAGTTGCTGCGGCGCAAACCCGCCGGGCGGCCGGACGCCGTCCGCGCCGCCGAACTCCTGTCCGAAGTCGCGGACGTCGCCGCTCCCCCGCGGTCGCGGCGGTTCCGGGTGACCAGGCGGGCCGTCGTGATCGGAGCCGTCGCGGCCGCGCTGGTGCTGGCGGGCGGCCTGGTCTACGTCACGAGGGAACCGGCGTCGGTGGCGGCCGCCACGACCCCGATGGACTCGGTCGGCGATCCGCGAACGGCCGACCCGTGCTCGCTGGTGGACCCGTCCGTGCTGAAGCAGTTCGGGACTCCCAGCCTGGACACCGCCGACGGCACCTTCAACTCCTGCGGTGTCCTGCTGCGGATGAGCCCCGACGACGGGGACATCGTCGACGTCCGGCTCGAACTGACGATTCCGGGATCGCCGATGCTGGAGAAGCCCGCGCCCGGGCACCTGAGCGTGCGCGAGTTGCCGAGCGACACCGAAGAGAAGTGCCAGCGGGCCATTCCGCTGCCGGACGGCAACCAGCTGTGGGTGCACGCCCGGCACATCCAGAACTGGCACGCGCACCTGTGCGACTTCGTCGATCCGGTCGCCGCGCACGCGGCGGCCGTGCTGAACCGGGAGCCGATCAAGCGACGTCCCACGCCCTTCCCCGCCGGGACGCTCGGGAGTCTCGACGCTTGCGAGCTGGGCGGGCGTCCGGCGCAGGCGATCGTCGGCGCACCGGTCACGCCGGATCCGGTCTTCGGCAACTGGGAGTGCTACTGGAACCATCGCGACATGGAGGTGACGATCCGGTTCGAACGGGAGTGGGCGCCGTTCGAAGACGACGGCAGGCGCGTCGCTCTCGGATCGCGGGAGGCCTTCGTCGAAGTCTCGTCGGAGTGGAAGGCTTGCCAGGCGGAGATCCCGCACCGGAGGTTCACGGGCGACGGTCGTGCCATGATCGAGACGGTGGAGATCTACGTTTCGGACAAGGCCAAACAGCCGCAGGAGATGTGCCCCGCCGCGGAACGGCTCGCCGGCGAGATCGCCCCCAGGCTGCCGCCCCTTTGAAAGGAAAGCCGTGTCTTTGGAAGTCCAGCGCGACGGTGAGCACCGCTTCATCGGCCGCAACGAACGTGGTGCCGAGGTCGCGATCGGGCGCAAGGGCGCCGAGGGCGCCTTCTCACCCGCCGAACTGCTTCAGATCGCGGCCGCGGGCTGCTCGGCCGTCACCGCCGAGAACCTCATCACGCGCCGGATCGGGGAGGACTCGAAGTTCCGGGTCGGCGTGACCGCGGACAGGCGCGAAGGCGCTTCGGAGCTTGACGCCGTCCACGTCGCCTTCGACGTCGACGTGTCCTCGCTCTCGGCCGAGGACCGGGAGGCCCTCGCGACGGCGGTGGACCGCGCCATCGAGCGGCTGTGCACGGTGAGCCGGACGCTCAAGAAGGGCATCCCGGTCACGGAAAGCTTCCCCACCGCGTAAGTCTCCCTCAAGTGCAATGAAGGGGCCTTTCATAGCAAATTTTGCTATGAAAGGCCCCTTCATTGCACTTGGCTAGTGCTTCGCGGCGTGGCCTTCGGAGCTCCAGACCACGTACGCCTCGTCGGCGTCGGTGGTCATGGCCTCGATGAACTTCTCGTTGTCGAAGCCCGGCAGCGTTTGCAGCCGCTCGATCAGCGCGTCGGCGGCCGGGTCGCCGCTGGGGATCGCGGTGCCCTTCCCGTCGGCGCCGGCGAGCATGAAGAAGACGTCTTCTTTCCACGGGCCTTCAGGGATCACTCTGACCACCACCGCGGACAGCTCGGACCACGTGACGGCTTCCTCGCTTCCGTCCGCGAGCTGGCGCCGCACTCCGGTGTCATCGACGCTGACCGTCCGGGATTGTGCGTTGGGCGACTCGTGGGACAACCGGTTCTCCCTGTCTTCGGCGTTCCGTTAACGGTACTCGGCCGTGTTCCAGGCCACTCAGGCCGGGGCGGCGGCGTCGAGGCGGCGCAGCGCGTCGCGGGCGACCTTCGGGTCCATGGTCGGCCAGAACGGCGGCAGCGACGCGCGCAGGAACCCGCCGTAGCGGGCGGTGGCCAGCCGCGAGTCCAGGATCGCCACGACGCCGCGGTCGGTGACCGAGCGGTGCAGCCGTCCGGTGCCCTGGGCGAGCAGCAGGGCGGCGTGCGTGGCCGCGACGGTGAGGAAACCGTTGCCGCCCCTGGCCTCCACGGCTCGCTGCCGGGCCGACGAGACCGGGTCGTCCGGACGCGGGAACGGGATCCTGTCGACCACCACGAGCTGGAGCGACGGACCCGGCACGTCGACGCCCTGCCACAGCGACAGCGTGCCGAACAGGCAGGTGCGCGCGTCCTCGGAGAACTTCTGCACCAGGAGGCCGGTGGCGTCGTCGCCCTGGCAGAGGATCGGCAGGTCGAGCCGCTCCCGCATCTCTTCGGTGGCCTGCTTCGCCGCGCGCATCGAGGAGAACAGGCCGAGTGTGCGCCCGCCGGCGGCCTCGATCAGCTCGGCCAGCTCGTCCATCGTCGAGGGCTGCAATCCGTCCCGTCCCGGCGGCGGCAGATGCTTGGCCAGGTAGAGGATGCCGTTGCGCTTGTGGTCGAAGGGGGAGCCGACGTCGAGACCGGTCCACTTCGGGCCGTCGGCGTCGTCGGTGTCGGCCGGGGCGGCCTTGTCGGTCGCCGCGCCCGGCGCCTTCTCGACCCTGGCCCCGCCGGGCGGGAGACCCCACTGCCGGGCCATGGTGTCGAACGTGCCGCCCAGGGTCAGCGTCGCCGACGTGAGGACGGTCGTGTGCTGGTTGAAGACCCGCTCCCGCAGCAGACCCGCGACACCCAGCGGAGCGACCTTCAGCGCGGGCGGCCGCGGGTTCGTGGAGAAGCGGTCCCCGGTCAGCCAGACGACGTCGCGCTGGTGCGCCTTGTCGTCGTCGAAGGCTTCGAGCAGCCGGACCGCGGTGTCGTGGACTTCTTCGAGCAGCGACCGCGCGAGTTTGCGGGCGGTGGCCTCGTCGACGTCCTCCTTCCGGTCCTTGCCGAGCGAGGTGAGGCAGCGGTGCGCGGCGTCGCGGACCGCGGGGATCGCGCCGTTGAGGGCCTGCGGCAGCGAGTCCATCCGGCCCGACGGCATGTCGTCGAGGATCAGGGCCAGCCCGTCGCCCGCCTCGAGCAGCTGGTCCGCCACCTCGTCGTCGACCAGTTTCCCGCAGCGCCGGGCGGCGGCGGAGACCATGCCGCTGGTCAGCTCGCCGGTCGCCACGGAGGTCACGCGATCGACGAGGTCGTGCGCCTCGTCGATGATCACCAGGTCGTGGTCCGGGAGTACCTGGTAGCCCTGCAACGCGTCGATCGCCAGCAGCGCGTGGTTGGTGATCACGACGTCGGCCTTGCCCGCCTCGGCGCGGGACCGTTCGGCGAAGCAGTCCGTGCCGATGGGGCAACGTGAGGCGCCCAGGCATTCCTTGGCCGTCACGGACACCTGACGCCACGCCTGGTCCGAGACGCCGGGGACCAGCTCGTCACGGTCCCCGGTCTCGGTGTCGGACGACCATTCCCGCAGCCGGGTGACCTCCTTGCCCAGCCGGGAGACGGCGAACGGGTCGAACAGCTGCTGATCCTCCGGCTCGTCCGGGGCGCCGG
Source organism: Amycolatopsis thailandensis (assembly GCF_002234405.1). Classification (GTDB taxonomy): domain Bacteria; phylum Actinomycetota; class Actinomycetes; order Mycobacteriales; family Pseudonocardiaceae; genus Amycolatopsis; species Amycolatopsis thailandensis. The sequence continues at coordinate 36,558 of NZ_NMQT01000118.1, forward strand.
AATCGAGCCGGTGGAGGCAGAGGTAGTTACGACGCCCCTTGAGGATCGCGAAGGTGGGTTCACGGCCCAGGGGCTTCTTGAGCGCCTTCGCCAGCCGGGGGAGGTCCCTGTCGACCAGCTGGCGCTGCAACGCGATGGTGGCCGTGGAGACCACGACCGTGGCCTCCTTCTCGACCGCGTGCCGGATCGCGGGAACGAGGTAGGCCAACGACTTCCCGGTGCCGGTGCCCGCTTGGACGGCCAGATGCTCGCCGGTGCGGATGGCGCGGCCGACCGCGTCCGCCATCTGGACCTGGCCCTCGCGCTCGGCACCGCCCACGGACTCGACCGCGTGGGTCAGGAGTTCGAGGACACCGGGGAAATCAGCACGGGAGGGCACGGGACAAGACGATAGCCGGGGGCACCGTCAAGATCGTCCGCCCCGTGCAATGAAGGGGCCTTTCATAGCAAAATTTGCCATGAAAGGCCCCTTCATTGCAGCGCGTGGGGCGGTGAAAGGGCCGGTCACGACTCCTTGCGGAAGCGGGAAACCAGCGCCCAGGTGGCCGGAAGCAGCGCGGCCGCGACGGCGATCTTCAGCGCGTCCCCGATCAGGAACGGCACGACACCCTTTTCGAGCGCGGTCGACAGGCCGAAGCCGGTCGACGCCATCAGCCACGGCACCCCGACCGAGTAGATGACGAGGTTGCCCAGCACCATCGTCCCCGCGGTGCGCAGCGGCGTGCGGTCCCCGCCGCGACCGGCGAGCGCGCCCACCAGCGCGCCGGCGAAGACGAAACCGACGATGTAGCCCGCGCTGGCGCCGAACAGGCCCGACGAACCGTTCTGGAACCAGCCGAAGCCGGCCGCGCCGACGGCGAGGTACAGCGCCATCGACAGCGCGCCGCGCTTCCAGCCCAGCGCCGCGCCGACGAACAGGGCGGCGAACGTCTGGCCGGTCATCGGCACCGGCGAGCCGGGCACCGGGATCAGGATCTGGGCGGCCGCGCCGGTCAGGGCGGCGCCACCGGCGACCAGGACGGCGTCACGGACCAGCGCGCCGGGAACGAGGTCGGCGAGAACCGGACGGGTGCCGGCCACAGACAGCGAAGACACTCAGACCTCCTATGAGTACACGAATGTGAACCGAGGTTAACGGCAGAAGGCGGGCCTTGGACCGAATGTCGGCCACCTCACGGTCATGGCCCGTCCACTCGTCCGGGTGGCGTGGGCCTGCGCGGGTCAGGCTCTTGGTGGAGGCTGCCGGACATGAGGAAACCCGTTTCGAGGCTGTTGTCGGTGACGATGCTGACCGGGGCGCTGGTGACGGGAGGCCCGGCGATCGCGTCGGCCGATCCGGCGCCCGCGACGGCGTCCGCGTCGGTGGGTTCGCTCGACGTGGAGATCGGCGACGAGCACGTGGTCACCGGCGAGCTCGCGCCCTGTGACGTCGACGGTCCCCTGACCGCGACGACCCGGGGCGGCTCGACCGGCGACTTCGCCCGGTTCGGCGGGGGTGAGTCGCGCTGCGGCCGCAACGGTGCGGCGGCCGTCGGCGAGGCGGCCGGGCGGCGCTTCGAGACCACCCTGCTCAAGCGTTTCGGCGGCCCGGTGATCAAGGTCCGCACCTTCATGGCGAAGTGCAGCACCACCAAGGACGGCAGCCTCGGCTACATCGAGTTCGGCGACGTCACCGGGTTCACCCTGCCGGAGAACATCCCGCAGAACTACCGGCTGACCATCGCGGGCGGCAAGGGCGGCACGGCGCTGGCGTCGCTCACGGTCAACGAGACCGTCACGCCGACACCGCCCGACGGGAGCCTCGTGACGCACATGCTGCACATCAAGCTGTTCCCGCAGGGCGGCGGACCGGCGAAGGGCGACATCTACCTCGGGACCGCGCGCTGCGACCCCTACGGCAAGAAGAAGCCCTGACCCCCTTCGCTCGCCCGAGTGTCATGAAGGGTCCCCTTAGGACAAGTTTCGTCCCATGGGGACCCTTCATGACACTTCGCGAGCCGAAACGCGGAAGGGGCTCAGGGGCGCGAGACGTATTTCGCGGCCGCGGCGACGAACTCGCCCGCCCGGGTCGCGAGGTCCGTCAGCGACCCGCCGGAGGTGAGCGCGTCACCGAGCAGCGGCGTGGCGGCCGCGACGGCGATCGAACCCGCTTCGAGGTACTTCCCGACGTCGGCCAGGTGCACGCCACCGGTCGGCACCAGCGGGATGTCCGGCATCGGCGCCCGGATCGCCCGCAGGTAGGCGATCCCGCCGACGGCGGCGATCGGGAACACCTTCACCGCCGCCGCGCCGAGCCGCCAGGCCTGGTCGATCTCGGTGGGCGTGAGCGCGCCGCAGATCACCGGCAGCCCGCGTTCGTGCGCGCGTTCCAGCACCAGCGGGTTCACCGTGGGCGTGACCACGAACGTCGCGCCCGCGTCCGCCGAGAGGTCCACATCGGACACCTCGCGGACGCTCCCGGCGCCGACGTGCGCGTCGTCGCCGAGCTTCTTGCGGATGGTCGTGATGGCGTCCGGGGCGCCCGGCGTCGTCAACGCCGTTTCGAGCACCCGCACCCCGGCCGCGTGCAGCACCGTCGCGGCGTCGGCGAACCGGCTCGCGTCCGCGGCCCGCAGGATCGCGACGAGCCGGTTCTCGATCAGGGTGTCCTGGAGGTCGTGCTGGATCATGCGGCCGGGACCGGCGCCTTTCCGGTGTAGGTGACGCCCGCCTCGTCGAAGTCCTTGAGCGCGGCGTCGACCGTCGGCTGCGAACCGCCGACGGTGAGGTCCAGCAGCACCCGCACCTTGAAGCCGGCCTTCGCCGCGTCGAGCGCCGTCGCGCGGACGCAGAAGTCGGCCGCGATGCCGACGACGTCGACCTCGGTGACGTCCCGCTCCTTCAGCCAGGCGTCGAGTGTCTTGCCGTCACGCGCGTTGCCTTCGAAGCCGGAGTACGCGGCGGAGTACTCGCCCTTGGAGAAGACCTCGCTGATCGGGACCACGTCGAGCGCGGGGTGGAACGACGCGCCGGAGGTGCCGGCGACGCAGTGCCGCGGCCAGCTGTCCTTGAAGTCCGGCGTCTCGCTGAAGTGGTCGCCCGGGTCGATGTGGTAGTCGCGGGTGGCGACGACGTGCGCGTAGCCACCTTCGGCGGCCTGCTTGGAGATCGCTTCGGCGGCGGCGGCGCCACCGGGCAGGCCGAGCGACCCGCCTTCGCAGAAGTCGTTCTGCACATCGACCACGATCAGGGCGGTCCCCATGGGTTTCTCCTGAGTTCTTTTCAGACGAATACGGTCGGGATGGCGGGGTCCCCGTGCGAGAGCTTGAGCCCTTCCCACGGCAGGCTCACCAGCGCCCGCCGGAGCCGCTGGCGCGCGTCGTCCAGCGTGGGCAAATCATCCACCGTCCGGCCGTCCCGGACCAGCGGAATCTGCAATTCGTGGTCGTTCGGTCCCCGTTCCGGTACCGCCGAGCCGGCGGTCCAGATCACCTCTTCGACGGCGGTGCCGGTCTCGCGGTGCCGCCGGATCGCGGATTTCCGCCCGCCGCGGGACTCTTTGTGCGCGCTGCGCTTGGCGACCGGCTTGCCGTCGACCTCGACGAGCTTGTAGACCATCCCGGCGGTCGGCGCGCCGGAGCCGGTGACGACCGAGGTCCCGACGCCGTACGCGTCGACCGGTTCCGCCCGCAGCGCCGCGATGGCGTGTTCGTCGAGGTCGCCGGACACCACGATGCGGGTGTCCTTGGCGCCCAGGGAGTCCAGCTGCTCGCGGGCCTTGCGCGCCAGCGGGCCGACGTCGCCGGAGTCGATGCGGATCGCGCCGAGCTCGGTCCCGGCCACCCGCACGGCGGTCTCGATGCCCTTGGTGATGTCGTAGGTGTCCACCAGGAGCGTGGTGTCGGCGCCCATCTTGCCGACCTGCGCGCGGAACGCCTCTTCCTCGCTGTCGTGCAGCAACATGAACGCGTGCGCGACGGTGCCCCGCGTCGGGATGCCGTAGCGGCGGCCCGCTTCGAGGTTGGAGGTCGTCGCGAAACCGGCGAGGTACGAGGCCCGCGCGGCGGCGACGGCGGCCCACTCGTGCGTGCGGCGCCCGCCCATCTCGATGATCGGCCTGCCGTGCGCGGCGCCCGACATCCGCGCCGCCGCGGACGCGATCGCGCTGTCGTGGTTGAGGATCGAGAGGATCAGCGTCTCCAGCACGACGGCGTCGCCGAAGCCTCCGGTGACGGTCAGGATCGGGGAGCCGGGGAAGTACAGCTCGCCCTCGGCGTAGCCGTCGATGTTCCCGGAGAAGGAGTAGTCCGCGAGCCACGAAAGGGTGGCGTCGTCGACGACGGCCGTCGCTTCCAGCTGGCTCAGTTCGGCGTCGGTGAACCGGAAGTCCGCGATCGCGTCGAGGACCCGCCCGGTGCCCGCGACGACGCCGTAGCGGCGGCCGTCGGGGAGCCGACGTGCGAAGACCTCGAAGACGCACGGCCGGTCCGCGGTCCCGTCGGACAGCGCGCTGGCCAGCATGGTCAGCTCGTAGTGGTCGGTGAGCAGCGCGGTGCTGGCGCCAGTGGCCGCCTCGGGGAAACCCATGGTGCCAGCCTATTCACCCACATGGCCGGACCTGCCAACCCGTACCGGGTTGGGCCCGTGACACCATGGAGTGCATGTCCACGCCTGTCGCATCCGAGCAGACGCAGGTTGATCCACAGGGAGTAGAAGTCGTCTCTGAGGACAAGCCCTGGCGGACGGTCGTCTGGAACGATCCGGTGAACCTCATGTCGTACGTGACGTACGTGTTCCAGAAGCTGTTCGGTTACAGCCGGGACCACGCGACGAAGCTGATGCTCGACGTGCACCAGAAGGGCAAGGCGATCGTGTCCTCCGGTTCCAAGGAGAAGGTGGAGACCGACGTCGCGAAACTGCACGCGGCCGGCCTCTGGGCCACTATGGAGCAGCCCTCATGAACGGATGGCGCCGCAAGGGCGAGACCATCGTCGCCGGTTTCGAGCAGCAGGAGGCCGCGGTGCTGCGCGGTCTGGTCAGCCAGCTGGAGGACATGCTCACCGCGCGCGCCGAGGAGGCGCCGCAGGACGAGCTGGCGGAGCTGACCGGGATCCGGACGGGACCGACGGAGTCGCCGGACGATCCGGTGCTCTCCCGGCTGCTGCCGGACTTCCACAAGCTGGACCCGGACAACCCGACCCGCGAGGACATCGACTCGGCCGCCGCGATGCGGTCGATCCACGAGCCCGATCTGCTGGACAAGAAGGTCGGCGTCGCCAAGATCGTGCTGGACACCCTGCCGCGTGACGGCGGGAACGTGCGGCTGACCTTCGAGCAGGCCGACGCGTGGCTGGGCGCGCTCAACGACGTCCGGCTCGCGCTGGGCACCGCGCTCGACGTCACCGAGGACATGCCCGACGAGCTGCCCGAAGACGATCCCCGCGCGCCGCATCTCGGCGTCTACCACTGGCTGACGTGGGTGCAGGAGACCCTCATCCAGTCGCTGACCTCGTGATCACCGACGTTCCCGGCGTGCTGGTCGGGCACCACGAGCGGGTCGGCGACGGCTGGGCGACCGGGACGACGGTCGTGCTGGTCCCCGATGGCGCCGTCGGCGCGGTCGACCAGCGCGGTGGCGCGCCGGGTACGCGGGAGACCAATCTGCTGGAGCCGGAGAACCTGGTCCAGCACGTGAACGCGATCTGCCTGTCCGGCGGGAGCGCGTACGGCCTGGCCGCGGCGGACGGCGTCATGCGCTGGCTCGCCGAGCGGAACCTGGGGATCCCGGTCGGGACCCAGCCGCACGAAGTGGTGCCGATCGTGCCCGCGGCGGTGCTGTTCGACCTGCCGCGCGGTGACTGGGGCAACCGTCCGGACGCTTCCTTCGGTTACGCGGCTTGCGAAGCGGCCGCCGGGGGTCCTGTGCCACTGGGGACCGTCGGCGCGGGCGCCGGGGCGAAGGCAGGATCACTCAAAGGCGGGATCGGGACCGCTTCGGAGCGGGTGGGGGAGTTCACCGTCGGCGTCGTCGCCGCGGTGAACGCCGCCGGCGAGGCCGTCGACCTCTCGACCGGCCGCGCCTTCGCGGCGGATCACGAGGTCGACGGCGAGTTCGGTGTCCGCTGGCCCGACCGGCCCGGCGACGTCGAGACGAAGGCGGCGGGGCTCAACACGACCATCGGCGTCGTGGCTGTCGACGCGGCACTGTCCAAAGCGGAGGCACGGCGGCTCGCGGTGGCCGCGCAGGACGGTCTCGCCAGGGCGGTCCGCCCGGCGCACACGATGTTCGACGGCGACACGGTGTTCGCGCTGGCGACCGGCGACCGGGAGCTGCCCGGCGGCGCGGGTCCCGTCGCGGCGGCGCGGCGCGCGATGGTGCTGGACACGCTGTGCTCGGCGGCCGCGCGGGTGTTCGGGCGGGCGATGGTGCACGGCGTGCTTTCGGCCACTTCGGCCGGTGACATGCGCGCGTACCGCGACGTCTGGCCCGAAGCCCTCTCCTGACCACTGATCTTCGCATTTCGTCCTCTGGATGCGGTAGTTGCACGCGCAAGGACCGCATCCAGAGGACGAAACGCGGGATCGAGTGGCGGCAATCTCAGAGTGTGGACCGACCGCGTCCAGCACCTAAGATGTGCGGTGTGCTCCGGATCCGCCGTGAACTAGTCGACGAGATCGTCGCCCATGCCCGTCGTGACCATCCCGATGAGGCGTGCGGGGTGATCGCCGGTCCCGAGGGCTCGGACAGTCCCGAGCGATACATCCCGATGCTGAACGCGGCGCGCTCGCCCACGTTCTACGAATTCGATTCGGGCGACCTGCTCAAGCTCTACCGCGAGATGGACGCCAACGACGAGGTCCCGGTGGTCATCTACCACTCGCACACCGCGACCGACGCCTACCCGTCCCGCACCGACGTCTCGTACGCCTCGGAACCAGACGCGCACTACGTGCTCGTCTCCACCAAGGACCCCGATTCGCATCAGTTCCGGTCGTACCGGATCGTGGACGGGGAGATCACCGAGGAGCCCGTCGAGATCATCGGCTGAACCCCCGTCCGGAATAACCCGGACCGGCCCGAACGTCTGCGTAGTAGAGAAACCACCGGAGGTAGAAAACCATGGCCGTGACCGTGTCCATCCCGACCATCCTGCGTACGCACACCGGCGGCGAGAAGTCCGTCGAGGCGACCGGCAAGACCGTGCTCGAGGTGATCGACGACATCGAGTCCCGCCACGGCGGCCTCAAGGCCCGCCTGGTCAAGGAAGAGAAGCTGCACCGCTTCGTCAACGTCTACGTCAACGACGAGGACGTCCGTTTCTCCGGTGGCCTCGAGGCCGAGGTCAAGGACGGCGACACCCTGACCATCCTGCCCGCCGTGGCCGGTGGCTGATCGATGGCTCGCTTCGAGTCGCTGCTCGACGCGCTCGGCGGCACCCCGCTGGTCGGCCTTCCCCGGCTTTCGCCCACCCACGACGTGCGGTTGTGGGCGAAGCTGGAGGACCGCAACCCGACCGGTTCGATCAAGGATCGCCCCGCACTGGCGATGATCGAGGCCGCCGAGCGTGAAGGCACCCTCCGGCGCGGCTCCACCATCCTGGAGCCGACGTCGGGGAACACCGGGATCGCGCTCGCCATGGCCGCGAAGCTCAAGGGCTACGGCCTGGTGTGCGTCATGCCGGAGAACACCTCCACCGAACGCAAGCAGCTGTTGCAGGCGTACGGCGCGCGGATCGTCTTCTCCCCGGCCGCGGGCGGGTCCAACGAGGCCGTGCGCCGGGCGAAGGAACTGGCCGAGGCCAACCCGGACTGGGTCATGCTCTACCAGTACGGCAACCCGGCCAACGCCGACGCGCACTACCGCGGCACCGGACCCGAACTGCTCAAGGACCTGCCGACGCTGACGCATTTCGTCGGCGGCCTCGGCACCACCGGCACCCTGGTCGGCGTCGGGCGGTACCTGCACGAGGCGAAGCCGGACGTGCAGATCATCGCGGCCGAACCGCGCTACGGCGAGCTGGTCTACGGTCTGCGGAACCTCGACGAAGGCTTCGTCCCGGAGCTCTACGACGCCAGCGTGCTCAACGGCCGGTTCTCCGTCGGCGCGTACGACGCGCTTCGCCGGACTCGCGAGCTGCTGGAGCACGAAGGCATCTTCGCGGGCATCTCGACCGGTGCCGTGCTACACGCCGCGCTGGCCGTCGCCGAGAAGGCCGCCGCCGCGGGTAAGCCCGCCGACGTGGCCTTCGTGGTCGCGGACGCCGGGTGGAAGTACCTCTCCACGGGCGCTTACTCCGGCTCGCTCGACGAAGCGGCCGAGCGGCTTGACGGGCAGCTCTGGGCCTGACCTGGCTTCCGGATGTCATGAGGGGTCCCCATGGGACAGATTTCGTCCTATGGGGACCCCTCATGACACGCGCTGGCACGATGGCGGGCATGAAGGTCATCGGGCTGCTGGGCGGGATGAGCTGGGAATCGTCGGCCGGGTACTACCGGCTGGTCAACGAGCGCGTCCGTGAGCTGCGCGGCGGGTTCCACTCCGCGCGCACCGTGCTCTACTCCGTGGACTTCGCCGAGATCGAGGCGATGCAGGCCGAAGGCCGCTGGGACGACGCCGGACGGGAACTGAACCGCGCCGCACGCGCCCTCGAAGCCGCCGGAGCGGACTTCGTCGTCCTGTGCACCAACACGATGCACAAGGTCGCCGATCAGCTCACCGAAGGCCTCGGCGTCCCGCTGCTGCACCTCGCCGACGCCACAGCCGCCGCGGTCAAGGCCGCGAACATCCACAGAGTCGGCCTTCTGGGCACCGGCTTCACCATGGCCCAGCCCTTCTACCGCGAGCGCCTCGCCGCGCACGGGCTCGACGTGCTCGTCCCGGACGAGCGCGACCGTGACACGGTGCACCGCGTCATCTACGACGAACTCGTCCACGGCATCGTCACCGAGGACTCTCGCGAGCGGTACCGCGAGGTCATCGCGAGGCTCGTCGAAGCAGGCGCCGAGGGCGTGATCTACGGCTGTACCGAGATCGAACTGCTCGTCGGCCCCGATGACAGTCCCGTGCCGACCTTCCCCACCACCCGGCTGCACGCCGAAGCGGCCGTGGACTACGCGTTGGGCAAGTCCTCGCTCCCTCCCGCCGTATGACGTTCGTGCTGACCGACGGCCTGCCGCCAAAGCCTGTCCTGTTCTTCACCGGTGAAACCGCCGCGAGCCACCCCGAAGACGTCCTCGATCGCCGTCCACCACTCGGCCGGTGATTCCAGCACGGTCTTGCCGCCCGGCAGGCCGCTCAAGGTCAGCGCGCGCAGCGAGTCCACGCCCTCGGCGTCGCGCCGCTGGAGCACCAGCGTGCGGACGAATCCGGAGTCCTCGGACGTGGACAGTTCGACGTGTTTCTCGGCGAAGTCCGCCATCACGGCCGCCTCCGGCGCGAAATCCATCCCGACGAAACTGCCCTGCGGATCGTGGTCGAACCGCCAGCCGCCGGGGGTGACCTCCGACGGCCGCATGCGGAACACCAGCGGCCCCTGTTTGTACTCGCCTTCACGCAGGGGGAGCGGCTCGTGGATGCCGTCCCCGAGGCCCACGTCGACCAGCCAGCCGTCCTCGGGTGCCTCCGGCAGCCCGGTCACCGTCAGGGCGAGGTGGTTGAGGTGGATCCCGGCCTGTTCGCCGGCGAGCTGCGCCCCGCTCGGATGCCGGGTGACCTGGTAGCCGAGCGCTCGCAGCAGGGCCGAGAACGCGCCGTTGAGGTGGTAGCAGTAGCCGCCGCGACCGGCGGCGATCCGGCCGAACGACACCGCCGGATCCAGCGACGTCACCCGGCCCAGCTGGACTTCGAAATCTTCGTACGGCACCCGCTCCACGTGTGCCTTGTGCAGCCTGAAGAGCGCGTCGAGGCCCGGCGGCTCGTGTTCGAGGCCGAGTCGCGCGAGGTAGACGGGCACGTCGACGTGCTCGGAAGCAGAGATCCCCATGCGAGCGACCGTAGCGGCACCCACCGACAATTCAGGGTTCTCACGGAGGCGATCCCGCTGTTCCGCTCGTAGCCTGGGATGGTGACCACTTTGCCTCCCCAGCCGGTCCCGGCGAGCGAGTCGCCCGGTGCGGATCCGGCCAAACGCGTCCTGCCGCCGAACCCGAAGGCCGCCGCGATCGTGGCGCTGGCCTTCACCGTGCTGCTCTACCTGGTCGAACTGGTCGACGTCGTGCTGCCCGCCGACCTCGACCAGGGTGGCATCCTCGCCCGCGACCTGTCCGGGCTCGACGGCGTGATCTGGGCGCCGTTGCTGCACCACGGCTGGGGCCATCTGTTCTCCAACACCGTCCCCGTCCTGGTGTTCGCCTTCCTCGCGATGGCCGCGGGCATCGGCCGGTGGGTGCTGGTGACCGCGATCATCTGGGTGCTCTCCGGCCTCGGCGTCTGGCTGATCGCGCCGAGCGGCACGGTGACCGTGGGAGCGTCCGGCGTCGCCTTCGGCTGGCTCGCGTTCCTGCTGGTCAGGGGCATCTTCAACCGGGCGGCCGGGCAGATCCTGGTCGCCGTCGTGCTGCTCGGCATCTGGAGCGGAATGCTCTGGGGACTGCTTCCGGGTACGCCGAACGTCTCGTGGCAAGGCCACTTGTTCGGCGCGCTGTCCGGGATCTTCGCGGCCTGGGTGGTCGCGCGGATGGACAGGTCCCAGGCCAGGAAAGCGACCGGTCCCGGTAACCTCGCCGGGTGACCAAGCCGAGCGCCGACGCCCCGATCGGCGTCTTCGATTCCGGGGTGGGCGGGCTCACCGTCGCCAGGGCGATCCTGGAGCAGCTGCCCGGTGAGCAGTTGCGCTACGTCGGCGACACCGCCCGCAACCCGTACGGGCCGCTTCCGATCGCGACGGCACGCCAGTACGCGCTGGAAGCGCTGGACGACATCGTCGAAGGCGGGGTGAAGGCGCTGGTCATCGCCTGCAACACCGCCTCGGCCGCCTGCCTTCGCGACGCGAGGGAGCGCTACGACGTACCCGTGGTAGAGGTCGTCCTCCCGGCCGCGCGCCGGGCCGTCTCCGCCACGCGTTCGGGCCGGATCGGCGTGATCGGCACCGAGGGCACCGTCCGGTCCCGCGCCTACGACGACGCCTTCAACGCCGCGCAGGACGTCGAGATCACCAGCGTCGCGTGCCCGCGGTTCGTGGACTTCGTCGAACGCGGCATCACCACCGGGCGTCAGGTGCTCGGGCTCGCACAGGGCTACCTGGAACCACTGCTGGACGCGCAGGTCGACACGCTGGTCATGGGCTGCACGCACTACCCGTTGCTGTCCGGGGTGCTGCAGATCGTCATGGGTCAGGACGTCACGCTGGTGTCCAGCGCCGAAGAGACCGCGCGTGACCTCGTGCGTGTCCTCACCGAGGACGATCTCCTCGCCGAGCGCGACACCCCGCCCCGGCACGAGTTCGTCGCCACCGGATCCGCCGAGCCGTTCACCAGGCTCGCTCAGCGGTTCATGGGCTTCGCGCCGGGTGTGCTCGCTCCCACCAGTGCGTAAAATCGCCGATTCCGTGCTTAAGGTGTCACAGTGCGTCTCACGATCCTCGGCTGCTCAGGCAGCATCCCCGGGCCCAACGCCGCCGCGTCCGGCTATCTGCTCGAGGCGGACGGGTTCGTCCTGGGGCTCGAATTCGGCAACGGGACGCTCGCCAGGCTTCAGGCCCTGCGCGACCCGTTCGACCTGGACGCGCTGATCCTTTCGCATCTCCACCCCGATCATTGCGCCGACGTCAGCGCGCTCACCGTGCTGCGGCGCTACCACCCGGCGCTGCCGTATCCGGCGAGGCCGGCCCGGCTGCCGGTGTACGGGCCGTCCGACGTGCACGAGCGGCTCGCCTACGCCTACGCGGCGAACGAGGAGGAGCGGGCGACCACCGATCTCTCCGACGTCTTCGCCTTCCACCCGCTGAGCGCGGAGCCCGAGCGGATCGGTCCGTTCGAGATCACCGCGGTCCCGGTCGACCACCCGACCCCGGCGTTCGGCCTGCGGATCGCGCACGGCGGCAAGACCCTCGCCTACACCGGCGACACCGGCGTCTGCGACACCCTCACCGACCTCGCCGGTGGTGTCGACGTCCTGCTCTCCGAAGCGTCCTGGACCGACTCGCCCGACCGGCCCGCCGGTGTCCACCTGTCCGGCAAGGAAGCGGGGGAGCTGGGCCGCAAGGCCGAGGTGGGGCGGCTGCTGCTCACCCACGTCGCGCCCTGGACCGACCGCGCCGCCGTCCTCGCCGAGGCGGCCGTCGCGTACCCCGCGGCCGAGCTGGTCGAACAGGGCGCCGTCTACGACCTCTGACGCGGGGTTCTAGAGTGGCGGCCGTGGCGAGAAAAGACGGCAGGAACGACGACCAGCTTCGCGACATCAAGATCACCCGCGGTTTCCAGCGGTGGCCCGCGGGCTCGGTGTTGATCGAATTCGGCGACACCAGGGTGCTGTGCGCGGCGAGCGTCACCGAAGGCGTCCCCCGCTGGCGGGCCGGTTCCGGCCTCGGCTGGGTCACCGCCGAGTACGCGATGCTGCCGTCGGCGACCAACACCCGTAGCGACCGCGAATCCATCAAGGGCCGCGTCGGCGGCCGCACCCACGAGATCTCCCGGCTGATCGGCCGGTCCCTTCGCGCCTGCATCGACCTGGCGGCGCTGGGGGAGAACACGATCGTCATCGACTGCGACGTCATCCAGGCCGACGGCGGCACCCGCACGGCCGCGGTGACCGGTGGCTACGTCGCGCTCGCCGACGCCGTCACGTGGCTCGGCGCCGCGGGCCGCCTCGCCGACCCGCAGCCGCTTTCGTCCTCCGTGGCCGCGGTGAGCGTGGGCGTCGTCGACGGCCGGGTGCGCCTCGACCTGCCCTACGAAGAGGACTCGCGCGCGGAGGTCGACATGAACGTCGTCGCCACCGACGCGGGCACCCTCATCGAGGTGCAGGGCACCGGCGAGGGCGCCACCTTCGCGCGGTCCACTTTGGACACCATGCTGGACATGGCACAGGCCGGTTGCGAAGAGCTGACCCGGCTCCAGACCGAGGCCCTCGCGCTGCCGTATCCCGGCGAACTCCCCGAGCCGCGCCCGGACAAGAAGAAGGGCGCGAAGTGACCCAGCTGCTCCTGGCCACCCGCAACGCGAAGAAGCTCGGAGAACTCCGGCGCATCCTGGTGGCCGAAGGGATCGAAGGCGTCGAGGTCATCGGCCTCGCCGACGTCCCCGAGTTCCCCGAAGCACCCGAAACCGCTCCGGACTTCGAAGGCAACGCGCTCGCGAAGGCGCAGGACGCGGCCGCCGCGACCGGCCTCCCGGCCATCGCCGACGACTCCGGCATCGCCGTGGACGCGCTCAACGGCATGCCGGGCGTGCTCTCGGCCCGCTGGTCGGGCAAGCACGGCGACGACGAAGCGAACCTGGACCTCGTGCTGGCGCAGCTTTCCGACACTCCCGACGAGCGGATGGGCGCGGCCTTCGTCTGCGCGGCCGCGCTGGTCGTCCCCGGCGGCGAGGAGACCGTGGTGCGCGGGGAATGGCGAGGCTCGCTGATCCGGGAGCGCCGTGGTGCCAACGGATTCGGGTACGACCCGATCTTCGTGCCGGAGGGCGGGACGCGGACCTCGGCCGAGCTGGATCCGTCCGAAAAGGACGGTGCTTCGCATCGGGGGAAAGCTTTGCGCGCGTTGGTGGGGGAGCTGCGGAAGCTGGCCGGTTGAGGTGGTCGTGAGTGGCGATTCGGGTTCTGGCGGACTCGTCTTTACCTACCCACCGGTGTGATCGGCGGTCGAGTGATGCCGGTGTGGTCGACGGGGGAAGATTCCGGCCGTTGGACGTCCGGAATCTTCCCTCGTCATCTCGTCTGCAGCCGGTCGCGCCCTGGCAGCCGCGGAACCACCACTCTCGCCCAGTTCAGGCGTGGGTAGGTAATACCGGTCCGCTCTGACCCGAATCGCCACTCACGATTCAGGACGCCAGGTCGAGGTCCCGCAGCAACTTCGCGACGTGTCCCGTCGCCCGCACGTTGTACTGCGCCACGGCGATCTTGCCCTCGGCGTCGACGACGAACGTCGAGCGGATGACACCTTCGTAGACCTTGCCGTAGTTCTTCTTCTCACCGAAGGCGCTGTATGCCTTGAGGACGGTCTTCTCCGTGTCGGAGAGCAGCGGGAAGGTCAGCCCTTCCGCTTCGACGAACTTCGCCAGCTTCGCGGGCTTGTCCGGCGAGATGCCGAGGACCTGGTAACCGGCGTCGTTGAGTTGCGCGAGACTGTCCCGGAAGTCGCAGGCCTGCTTCGTGCAGCCCGGCGTGCCGGCGTTCGGGTAGAAGTACACGACGACCGACTTGCCGCGGAAGTCGCTGAGCTTGACGTCGTTGCCCTCGCTGTCGGGGAGGGTGAAGTCGGGCGCTTTGTCGCCGGGGGAGAGTCGCTGCTCGGTCATGACGCACACGGTAGCGAACCGGCGGCGTCAGACCTTCCCGCAGTACTTCGCGGCGACCGGCTCCGAGGGGCTCGGCCGCACCTGGAGGCGCAGCTTCACCGGCCTGTCCGGCACGGCGAACGCCAGGTTCAAGTGGACCGACCGGCCGGGCGCCACGTCCTTGCCGGCGTCCGCGATGCCGTTGTAGCCCTGTGTGGGGTCGACGACCTGTTTGACCGACGGGCTTTCGCCGTCCACCTCGCCGGTCACGGACAGGCCGGAGAGCCGGTACGTGCCGTCGCCCGCGTTCGTCACCTCGATGCCGAAGGCCACCGCGCGCGGACTCTGCGGGTACGCCGACGCGCTGGGGCGGAACGACTTCGGCGCGGACACGGCGATCGTCACCCCGGTCGCGAACCGGTGCGGGGCGCCGAACGCGAGGTCACCCTCCGCGTGCGTCGCCGCCAGCCCCGGTGCCGGGGCGTCCGCGCCGAGCACGGCGGCCCCTTTTTCCGGTGCCTGAACCCCGCACGCGGCCGCCAGCATCAGTGAGCAGGCGGCGATCAAGAGCTTCGGGGTGCGCGGGGGCGCCATGTGCGGTTACTCCAGTCGGCGGTGCGGGTGGGCCGTTCGAGGTAGTCATTAGTGCCGAAGAGTCCAGAGTGACGGTCTTCCGCAGCCGAGAGGAGCGGCACGGCCGGGTTGACGCGCACCTGGTGTACAGCCGTGGCCGATCCGTGATCGGAAGGGCACGGCTAGTGACAGCAGTCACCTCGGTGACACACCCGCCGGGATCAAACGGCGAAGGCGAAGAACAGGATGAAGATCGCCAGACCGGACACCCAGGCCACGATCAACCAGCCGAAATCGCGCATCGGATCGACCGCCCGGCTCTCCTCGCCAGGGACGTAGACGCCGCGCTCTTCGAACCAGTCCGCCCACCGGGTCATCCAGCGAAAGGGGCTTCGAGACGCCATGACACTCACAGTACGGGTACGGGTGAGCCGGGTCAGCCAGGGAGGGGCCGCCCAAAAGGGCGAATCGGACGTACCTGTAATCGCCCACTAGGCCCTTTTGTCCAACAGGTACACCCGTCAGGCTGTAACGATGGCGCTGGGAATAGATATCTACAGCCGCTTTCAGACCGTTACCGATTGGCAAGCCGTCAAGGATCATGGGGTGACGTTCGTCTTCGTCAAGCTCACCGACGGTGGTGGCTTGCCGAACGGCGGCCGCAACACCGGCGAGGCGCTGGTGGCAGGCGCGAAATCGGTGGGAATCCCGGTGGGCGGCTATCACTTCGCCCAGGCGAATCCTTCGCCGGAAGCGCAGGCCGACGTGCTGATCAACGAGGTCCGGCGGCTCGGGGCGACCGGATGTGTCCCGATGCTCGACCTCGAAGACAACCCGCCCGGCTCGGGTATGCCGGACATCCCCGACGGGCGCAAGCGCGACTTCGCGATCAGGTTTTGCAACCGCGTGGCGGAACACGGGTTCCGTCCCGGTGTCTACATGAACAACGCGCACGCCAAGATGCTGCGTCCGGACCAGTTCGGCGTGCGGGACCTGGTCATCTGGATCGCGCGGTTCGGTGCGAAACCCGATCCGGCCGCGGGCCGCTACGACATCCACCAGTTCACGGAATCCGGTCAGGTCCCCGGTATCCGCGCGAGCAGTGTCGACCTCGACGAGTCCTACACGAACGCCCACTTGACCGGCGGCGGTGCCGCCCCGAAGCGGAAGGCGAGCTCAGAACTCATGGAACGCAGGACCATTCCGGCGAGTACCGCCACCACGTCCGTGCGGCTGCTGCTCTCCGGCAGCGAGTCGGCAGCGATCGTCGTCCGCCCGCGCGTCGACGGCGACGGCGTCACCGACTCGCCCGTATGGCAGGGCAACATCTACGCCTGGGGCAGCGACAAGGTCGGTGTCGGCGGGAATCCCTTGAAGACACCCGGATTCAACCCCAAGACCGTGTCGCACCGGCGGTACGCCCTGCCGGGCGCGGTATGGGCGGACTACGAATACAGCTCGGACGTGGAGTTCGAGATCGACATCATCGGCTGAACCTGGAAGTCCGTGAAGGCCTCCTTCCCTACTCTGAAGGTAGGGAAGGAGGCCTTCACGGACTTCCAGGGGGCGTGCCGCGTCCACGATGAACTGGCACCGGGATATCGCACCTTGTCCACGCCCGGCGCGTGGCTCTCGGACACCCGCATGTCCGGCAGGTTCGCCCGCACGTCCTCGCCGGTGACCACGGCTTCACTTTTCCGAACCGTTGGCATCGTGCACAGGGGTCATGGCCTCGCGGTCCGCCACCGGGAGCCACTGGCGATCCGGGTCGAAGGGCCGGTAATGAGACCGGACGTGCTCGATCAGCAGCGGCAGCGTGGGGTGCCGGTTCTCGTGCCGCCACAGCAGAGAGAACGGGTACACCGGCGTCGGGTCGACGAGCGGGATCTGGACGACGTCCGGATGCCAGGGCACGTGCATCTTCGCGCCGACGAAACCCAGGCGGTCCTTCGACTCGCCGAGCACCTCGATGTGGTGTTCGAGCCCGAAGTTCGGGCCGTCGGTGTCGACGAGGATCCCGAACGCCGGGCACAGCTCCTGCCAGAACTCCGCCCATTCGCTGGCCCGCGCGTTGTACGGCATCCACGCCGTCAGACCGGCGAGCTCCGCCATCGCGACCCGGCGCCGTCGTGCGAGCGGATGCCGTCGCCCCACCAGCAGGTTCGCCGGCTCCAGGTAGGCCGGTATCCGGCCGATCCCGGGGTCTTTCACCGTGTTGACGCGGGCGAAGGCCGCGTCGACCGAATCGGGCAGCA
This sequence comes from Amycolatopsis thailandensis, assembly GCF_002234405.1. GTDB lineage: Bacteria > Actinomycetota > Actinomycetes > Mycobacteriales > Pseudonocardiaceae > Amycolatopsis > Amycolatopsis thailandensis. Next base: position 53,801 of record NZ_NMQT01000118.1, read on the forward strand.
TCGACCGGCGCACCGCGCCCAAACCCGGCGTGACGAGCTCCAGTTCGTCGTCGTGGTCGGCGTGGAAGGCGCGGATCACCTCCATGGTCGCCAGCCGGGTGCCGAGGACGTCGACACGCAGGGGGCGGCGCCTGCCTTGAAGACGTTCGACGGCCTGGTCCGCGAGGCTGATCAGCGCCCGGGCGTGGACGAGGAACTCCTCGCCGACTTCGGTCGGCTCGGCGCCGCCGCGGGTCCGCGAAAGCAGCCGCACGCCGAGATCCGCTTCGAGTTTGGCGACCCGTTTGGAGATCGCCTGCTGACTCACGTCCAGCCGGATCGCCGCCTCGCTGAAGTACCGGTCCTCGGCCACCGCGAGGAACGCGCGCACCGCGCCCAGGTCCAGCTCCACCTTGCTCTCCCTACAACTTCTGGTTGTCACTGATCGCGTGTCGCTTGTTGGACATCGCCTGCGTGACTTGGGTCCAATCGTCGCGTCGGACCGGAATCGTACAACCGTGGGGAGTGGCCGGTGGACTCCTTCGTGCACCTGCACGTTCATACCGAGTATTCGATGCTCGACGGCGCGGCCAAGATCGCGCCGCTGTTCGCCGAGGCCCAGCGGCTCGGCATGCCCGCCGTGGGCATGACCGACCACGGGAACATGTACGGCGCCGACGAGTTCTACCGGCAGTCCGTCCGTGCCGGGCTCAAACCGGTGATCGGCATCGAGGCCTACCTCGCGCCCGAGTCGCGTTTCCACAAGAAGCCGGTGTTCTGGGGACGGCGTGGCGACGGCGGTGACGTGTCCGGCGGCGGCGCCTACACGCATATGACGATGCTGGCGGAGAACGCGACCGGGTTGCGGAACCTGTTCAAACTGTCCTCCCTGGCCAGCCTGGAGGGTTACTACCGCAAGCCCCGGATGGACCGCGAACTCCTCGCCCGGCACCACGAAGGCGTCATCGCCACCACCGGCTGCCCGTCCGGTGAGGTGCAGACCAGGCTCCGGCTCGGTCAGCCGGACGAGGCGATCCAGGCGGCCTCGGACTACCGCGACATCTTCGGCGCGGACGATTTCTTCCTGGAGATGATGGACCACGGCCTCCCGATCGAACGGTCCGTGCGGGACGGGCTGCTGGACATCGGCCGCAGACTCGGCCTGAAACCCCTGGCCACCAACGATTCGCATTACGTCACCCAGGATCAGGCGGACGCGCATTCGGCACTGCTGTGCGTCCAGTCCGGCAAGACCCTCGACGATCCCGGCCGGTTCAAGTTCGACGGCGACGGCTACTACCTCAAGTCCGCGGAGGAGATGCGCCGGTACTGGGACGCCGAGGTCCCGGGCGCGGCGGACTCCACGCTGCTCATCGCCGAACGGATCGAGCCCTACGACGACGTCTACCGGCACGTCGACCGCATGCCGGTCTTCGACGTCCCGGAAGGACACGACGAGGAGTCCTGGCTGCGCGAGGAGGTCGCGGCCGGGCTCCGGCGAAGGCTGCCGGACGGCGTCCCCGACGCCTACGTCGCCCGTGCCGACTTCGAAATCGGCGTGATCGCCGAAAAGGGCTTCCCGGCGTACTTCCTGATCACCGCCGACCTGATGAACCACGCCCGCCGCGTCGGCATCCGGGTCGGACCCGGCCGCGGTTCGGCGGCGGGCTCGCTCGTCGCGTACGCGCTCGGCATCACCAACCTGGACCCGATCGACCTCGGCCTGCTCTTCGAACGGTTCCTCAACCCGGAACGGGTGTCCATGCCGGACATCGACATGGACTTCGACGACCGGCGGCGCGGCGAGATGATCCGCTACGCCACCGACAAGTACGGCGCCGAGCACGTCGCGCAGGTCATCACCTTCGGCACGATCAAGACCAAGGCGGCCATCAAGGACTCCGCACGCGTCCACTATGGACAGAGCGGATACGCGATCGCGGACCGGATCTCCAAGGCGCTGCCGCCGCCGGTCGCGGCGAAGGACATCCCGCTCGGCGGGATCGTCGAGCCGGACCACGAGCGGTACGCCGAAGCCGCCGAGGTCCGGGCGCTGCTGGAAGGCGACGGCGAGGCGGCCAAGATCTTCGAGACCGCCCGCGGGCTGGAAGGACTGATCCGCAACGCGGGGGTGCACGCCTGCGCCGTCATCATGTCGAGCGAACCGCTGCTCGACGCGATCCCGTTGTGGCGGCGGGACGACGGCGCGGTGATCACCGGCTGGGACTACCCGTCGTGCGAGAACATCGGCCTGCTGAAGATGGACTTCCTCGGCCTGCGGAACCTCACCGTCATCGGCGACGCGCTGGACAACATCAAGGAAAACCGCGGCGAGGACATCGATCTCGACACGCTTGGCGTCGACGATCGGGCGACCTACGAACTGCTCGCCCGCGGCGACAGTCTCGGCGTCTTCCAGCTCGACGGCGGCGCGATGCGGGATCTGCTGCGCCGGATGGGGCCGACCGGATTCGGCGACATCATCGCGGTGAACGCGCTGTACCGGCCCGGCCCGATCGCGATGAACACGCACAACAACTACGCGGACCGCAAGAACCGCAGGCAACCGGTCGAGTCGATCCATCCGGAACTGGCCGGGCCGCTGCGCGAGATCCTGGCCGAGACGCACGGCCTGATCGTCTATCAGGAACAGATCATGCGGATCGCGCGTGACGTCGCCGGCTATTCCATGGGCCGCGCCGACGTGCTGCGCAAGGCGATGGGCAAGAAGAAGAAAGAGGTGCTGGAGAAGGAGTTCGAGGGTTTCCGGGACGGCATGGTCGCCAACGGGTTCTCGCGCGAGGCCGTACAGGCCCTGTGGGACGCGATCCTGCCGTTCGCCGGGTACGCGTTCAACAAGTCCCACGCCGCGGGTTACGGCCTGGTCGGCTATTGGACCGCGTACCTGAAGGCGAACTACCCGGCGGAGTACATGGCGGGCCTGCTGACTTCGGTGGGGGACAACAAGGACAAGTCGGCGGTCTACCTCTCGGAATGCCGCAGGCTGGGGATCAAGGTGCTGCCACCCGACGTCAACGAGTCGGGGCTCCGGTTTTCGGCGGTCGGGGACGCGATCCGCTTCGGGCTGGGCGCGGTGCGCAACGTCGGCGCGAACGTGGTCGATTCGATCATCGCGACACGGCGGGAGAAGGGGAAGTACGCGTCGTTCACGGACTTCCTCGATAAGGCGGAGTTGTTGGCCTGCAACAAACGCGTCGTCGAGTCCCTGGCCAAGGCGGGCGCTTTCGACTCGCTCGGGCATACGCGGCTCTCGATCCTGCGGGTGCACGAGGACGCGGTGGACGCCGTGGTGCCGTTGAAACGCAAGCAGGCGATGGGCCAGTTCGATCTCTTCGGCGCGGACGAGGAGAGCCAAGAAGACACCTCGCCGCTGGCTCATCTCAGGTTCGGCGTCGAGGAGTGGCCGCGCAAGGAATTGCTCACCCACGAACGGGAAATGCTCGGGCTGTACGTCTCCGCGCATCCGCTCGACGGCGCGGAACGAGTCCTGCGCCGGCACGCGCCCCGCCCGATCGCCGCGATCCTCGACAATCCGCCGAGGGAGGGGGAACTGGTCGTCGCCGGGCTCATCACCTCCTTGGAGCGGCGGGTGAACAAGAAGGGCGAGCCGTGGGCAATCTGCACGATCGAGGATCTGGACGCCGCGCTCGAAGTGCTGTTCTTTCCCAAGGCGTACGCGTTGTTCGTGGCGGAACTGACCGAGGACAACGCCGTCCGCGTCAGCGGCCGGGTGAACTGGCGGGAGGACAAGATGTCCGTGTTCGGCGGCGGCCTGGTGCCGCTGGATCTTTCCGCGGCCGGGGACGAAGAACCGCCCCTGACGTTGCACGCCGTCGCCGCGAGGCTGACCGAGGACGTGGTCCTCGAACTGAGGCGGACTTTGCTGGCACACAAGGGGGAGACCCCGGTCCGGGTGGAGCTCGCCGGGTCGCTGTACGCGCTCGACGACTATCCTGTGGCGGTCAGCTCGATGCTTCTGGGGGAGCTGAAGTCCATTCCCGGCATCACGCCCGGACGACCTTGAAGGGGGAAAGACGCCGATGAAGATCCTCGTGGTCGGTGCCACCGGGACGATCGGGGCCGCGGTCTCGTCAGCGCTCACCACGCGCGGGCACACGGTGCTCGCCGCGTCCCGGTCCGGCGAAATCAAGGTGGACGTCGAGCGGCCCGGCACACTCGACGCGGTCTTCGCCGCCGAATCAGGGATCGAGCACGTCGTGTGTTGCGCGGGAAGTGGTTCGCTGGTCCCGGTGGACGGCGGTACCGACGAAGAGTTCGTCGAAGGGCTGCGAGGGAAACTGCTCGGCCAGGTGTTCCTGCTGCGGCACGCGATCCCGCGTCTGCCGGACGGTGGTTCGGTCACGCTGACCTCGGGCCGGATCCCGGAAACGCTGCGCGGCAGCGCTTTCGGCGTCCTGACCAACGTCGGTCTCGAAGCGTTCGTCGCCACGGCGGCCCGCGAACTGCCGCGCGGCCTCCGCGTCAACGCCGTCAGCCCCGGCTGGGTGAGCGAAACGCTCGCCGCGCTCGGTGAACCGGACGGCGGCACCCCGGCGGCGGTCGTCGCGCGGAGCTACGTCGAGGCGGTGGAGACCGCGGGCCTCACCGGGCGGACGTTGACGCCGTAAGTCGGTTGACCGCGCTGCCACAGTGGATAGCCGTGACCACTCATGACAAGGACAGACAGGAATTCCTGAAGTTGGCCGGGCTCGCGACCCCGATGGCGCTGCGGGTCGCGGTCACCCTCGGACTGCCGGACCGTTTGTCGGGTGCCGGTGCCGGCGTGGACGAACTCGCGACGGAACTCGGCCAAGCACCACTTCCCCTCGGCCTGTTACTGGGGCATCTCGCGACCCTCGGCGTCGTCGAGCCGACGTCGACCGGCTATCGCACGACCGCGTACGGGGCGAAACTCCGCGCCGACGCGGGAAACGGGCTCGCCGGCCTCCTGGACATGAACGCCGCCGGCGGGCGAGGCGAACTGGCGTTCGTCGAACTCGCGCACAGCATCGCCACCGGTGAGGCGGGCTACATCCGCCGGTACGGGCAGGACTTCTGGACCGACCTCGCCGATCAACCCCGGCTGCGCGAGACTTTCGACCGGCAGATGACCCAACGGTTCCTGACGCAGGTGCCGGGGATCGTCGCCGGGTTCGACTGGTCACGGTTCGGCACGATCGTCGACGTCGGCGGAGGCCACGGCAGCCTGCTCGCCGCCATCCTGACGGCCAATCCTTCGGTGCGCGGCCATCTCGTCGACCTCGCGCCGACCGCGGCCGCCGCCGAGAAAGAGCTGCGTGAGCAGGGGCTCGAAGACCGGACCGAGGTCACCGCGGGCAGCTTCTTCGACCCGCTCCCGGCCGGGGCGGACGCGTATCTGCTGTCGGACATCCTCCACGACTGGGACGACGAGCACGCCCATCGCGTCCTGGCTCGCTGCGCCGAAGCGGCGCGTCCCGGAGGCCGCGTCCTGGTCATCGAGGCGGTCGGCGGACTCGGCGCGCAAACCGAGTGGGACCTGGTCATGCTCGTGCTCTACGGCGGCCGCGAACGGCGTCTCGAAGAACTCCGCGAACTCGCCGTCGCGCACGGTCTCGTCTTCGACTCCGTCACCACGCTGACCGAAGAGCGCAGCCTGCTGGAGTTCCAGGTCCAAGATATTCCTTGACAAGAATATTCTGCTAAGTGAATACTTCTGGGCATGGAGCAGATCGCAGCAGCACTGGGTGACGGAGCGAGGTGGCGCATCGTCGAGCTGCTCGCCGAGCGGCCCCGATCCGTCGGCGAGCTCGCCGAGCTGACCGGCCTGCGGCAGCCGCAGACCACCAAGCACCTCCAGACTCTCGCCCGCGCCGGGCTCGTGACGGTGTTCCCGCTCGGGCAGCGTCGCGTCTACGCGGTCGAGGCGGCTCCGCTGAAGGACTTCGAAGGGTGCCTGGGGGCGCTGATCGCGACCATCGAGGCGAACGAGGGCGAGCGGGATGTCCTCGCGCGCTATCAGGCCGCGATCGGCGCGGACACCGAGGCCGCGAAGCAGGACCGGTGGGCGGACGGACGGATGTTCTCGTTCGACCGCCTGCTGGTCGCCCAGCGTGCCGACGTCTGGCGGCACTGGATCGAGCCCGGGCTGCTCGCGTCGTGGTGGGCGCCGCCCTCGATGACCGTCACCGACTGCGTCATCGAGCCGTGGCCGGGCGGGCGTGCCGTTCTCGACTACCGCGACGCGGAGGGGCGGTACCGCTCCGCGGGCGAGGTCCGCGCCGCGACCGAACCCGGGCACCTCGAGTTCGACCTCTCGGTGCTGGACGCCAAGGGAGAGGTCTTCTTCACCGGTCACTACGACCTGAACTTCACCGAAGCGCCGGGCGGGACCCGGCTCCGGCTCGACCTGCGCGTCACCGAAACCACCGTCGAAGCAGTGCCTTTCATCGCCGGGATCGAAACCGGCTGGGGCCAGGTGCTCGACAACCTCGCAGCCCGACTCACTCAGGAAAAGGACCGAACGACATGACGAACCCGACCGGCCGCCGCGTCACCGCGAACATCAGCCTCACCCTCGACGGTCACTACAGCGGCCCCGGTGGCCCCGGCGACATGGGCGCGATCGTCTCGTACGCCACCACCGAAGTCGCCCGCGCTCACCTCGCGCGCATCCACGACAAGGCGACGACCGCGGTCCTCGGCAGACTGAACGCCGAGGGATTCCTGGGCTTCTGGCCGACGATCGCCGCCGACGAGAACGCCGACCCGCGCGACCGCGCCTACGCGAAGTGGCTGGTGGACGCCGAAAAAGTCGTCCTTTCCACGACCCTGACCGAAGCGCCCTGGGACCGCGCCCGCATCGCGAACGCCCCCGCCGCCGACGTCATCGCCGACCTGAAGGCGAGCGGGGAAGGGGACATCCTGGTCAACAGCAGCGCCAGTGTCATCAAGGCCCTGCTCGCGGAGGACCTGATCGACCGGCTGTACCTGATGATCTGCCCCGAGATCACCGGCGGCGGGCAGCGGCTGTTCGTCGACGGCCTGCCGGCTTCGAAGTGGAGGCTGGCTTATCAGGAGGTCGGGGAACTGGGGGAGATGGCGCTGGTCTACGACCGGGCGCGGTGACCCGCGTCGAGTTCGAGGATCGTGCCCGCGACTTCCGACGGGAACAGTGTTGACCAGACGATCTCGCCGGGGGCCGGTTCCAATGCCGCCAGCTCGGACGGTTCGGGTTGCCAGTCGTCCCTTGTGACGCCGGGAACGCAGTCGAGGAGCAGAGCGAAGATTTTCGGGTCCGGAATTCCTTCGGCGATGATCGCCAGGTAGGCCTCATGTGCGTCATCGACGCGGACGAGAGCTTTGATGCGGTGGTTCTGGAACTCGGCTACCGCGAGCTTTCCACTAGTGAGCGACATGGCGATGAGACGGATCACCAGCCGCTTCATCTCGCGTCGCCAGGCCACTGCTTGCTCCGCGCTGAGGCGCTTCCAGTCCCATTCGGCGGGGAGCAGATGAGCGGTCGAAACGGTCTTGCCCTTGGCGCACTCGCGCCGAATCGCTTCGTAGAAGTCGCGTTGGGGACTGTCGGCCTGACGGTGTCCGGCCGCGCCGATCCACCAAGCTCCGACTTCGCCCGGGAGTCCGTCCTGCAGGTCGTCGTCCTGCAACCTGGTCACGATCGCCCGGCGATCTCTGGTCTTGACCTTGAACCACACACGGTCGTTCAGGGACAAGATCCGCTGAGCGCCGCCGGCGTTCCGAAGCGCGGGGATCGACTGGGCGGTGACGACGATCGAATCGTCCATCTCGTCGAGAGGATGGCCGAGGTCCGGCAAGGAAAGGCCGAGATCGGCAACGCATCTCTTGGTCGGACGGACGCCGACTGTGACCTGAGTCATGATCAAATGCTAGTGAACGGCCTTGAGCTGAGATCGATCGATACGCGCTCGGCTACTTCGGCATGCCGCCGAGATCATCGAGTTCGTCACCACTGAATCCGGTCATCAGTGAGACGGCGGCAGAGTCAGAGCCGTTGAGCTGACCGAGGGCGGCTTTGATTCCGGCGTTGATCTCGTCGCGGTGCGCGTCGATGTACTCGCGTACGGCGGCGTCGACGATGTCCTTCTTCGAACGCGATAGGAAGTGGGCCGCGTGGGACACGAGTTCATCGGTCGCGGCGTCGACTTTGATGGGTGCGGTCGCTGCGGCCATGACCGGCTCTCCTCCTGCTGTCCCGATCTACTCTCAGGTACCAAAGTACCAGCTTCTACCTTGAATACTTGTGCCCATCGTCGAACTCGGGCAAGTAGGCGTACTATAGTTGATGTACCAGTACTATAGTTGAAGCGTTCCGGGAAGTGGAAAGTGGACTTGAGTCGGCCGTTGATGACGGTCACCCCCACCGTCGACGGCGACGTGCTCGCCGTCCTCGCCAGCCATGACGGCATCTTCACGTCCGGGCAGTTGCATCGCCTGCTGGCCCGGCATTCGGAGGAGGGCATCCGCAAAGTGCTGCGGCGCCTGACGAAGCAGGGTGTCGTTGAGTCCGACAGAGTCGGCAACGCCTTCGCGTACCGGCTCAACCGTGACCATCTCGCGGCGGAGTACATCATCGGACTAGCCCGGATTCAGAAGACGCTTCTGGAACGCATCGAGGATCGGCTGGAGTCTTGGCAGGTCCCGCCGGTGTACGCCGCGGTCTTCGGCTCGGTGGCACGCGGGGAGATGACGCAGGACAGCGACCTTGACCTGCTGCTGATCCGGCCCGATGACGCCGATGGCGACCGTTGGACGGCACAGGTCGATGAAATGGCGATCGAGGTGACCCGATGGACCGGCAACGACACCCGTCCTCTGGAGTTCACCGAAGCCGAACTCGCCGGCCGCGCGTACGACGAGGCTGTTCTGCGCGATGTGGCACGAAACGGACTGACCGTGGCCGGGAGCCGGGCATGGCTGGCCGATCACTTGGCTCTCGTGAGTGGCGGGGACGGTTAGAACGACACTTGCCACTCACGAGGGTGGGAGCTGGGTGGGCCCGGAGAGACTCGAACTCTCACTGGCACGGACCTAAACCGTGTGCCTCTGCCAATTGGGCTACGGGCCCCCAGTGCTGCCCCGAAATCGTAGCGTGCGACACGTTCGGCGTTTCTCGGCGTGGCCGATGCCACCGGCGGGGGCGGCGTCCTCTAACGTGGGCTCCCAGCAAGTCCGTCGCGGCGAGGAGGACACGTGGCTCGCGATCCCGAGACCATCGAGCGTGAGATCGAGCAGGCCAGGAACGCGCTGGTCGCCACACTCGACCAGCTGGGCACGAAGGCGAACCCCGCGAAGCTGGTGGATTCCGCGAAGACCGGTCTGCGCGCGAAGCTGGACGAGCCCAAGGTGAAGTACCCGCTCATCGGCGGGGCGGTGCTGATCGGCGTACTGCTGATCCGCAAACTCCTGAAGTAGGTCTCAGGAGGTCTGGGCCGCCTTGGCGGGCGTCTTGGCAGGCTCGGCCTTCTCCGGGGCTTTGGCGGCCTCGTCGACGGCCTTCGGAAGCTCCTTGCCCTGGGGCACCGGGGGTTTGCCGCCGGTCTTCTCCTTGGCCTTGCCGTTCGCCGGGGGAGGAACCTCGAGCGGTTCGATCTCCGGGAGCGTCAGCCTCGCCGTCATGTAGGCGGCGGTGAAGTCGAGTGCGCTGCCGTTGAGCAGATGCACGACAGTCGACCGTTCCGGCGGGGACAGTTTCTCGACCAGCTGGTCGGCTCGGTCCCGCGCCGCGATGATGCCCGGCGCGCGACCGGTCAGTTCCTTGCCGGAGCCGCTGACCGTGACCTTCCAGTCGTCGTCCTCCTGGACGTACGACGCGGTGATCGGTTCGGTCATCCGCCTCACCCCTCTCCTCGCGAGCATGCGTCACTCTGTGGACTCCGCCACGCCCTCGTCATGACGCCACTTTCGGGTGGTGGCGCCCCCTCCTGACCGAGGCCGTGAAGGTCCATCAGAGTTTCTACAGTGTCATCGATACAGTAGGACAACTCTGTGTCACAAGACACTGGCGGCAATGTGCTCTGAGTGACGACCGAATGGCCTAATGCACGCGCATCTTCACAGTCGTTTCAGCGGGCCCTCGCGGACAGGCCTGACCAGAGGACGTCCATCGCGTATTCGGTCGCCAATTCCGGGCTGACCTCGTCGTGTCGCTCGCACCAGATCGCGAGCCGTTCGCACGCGCCGACGACGAACTCCGCGGACGCCTCGGCGCGCAGGTCGTCGCCCGAGTCGAAGTAGCCGCTCATCAGGGCGGCGATCAGATCGGTCTGCTGACGCCGGGTCTGCTCGATCTCGTCGGCGGCGCCGGTCCCGATCAATGCCATCTCGTGGCGGAGTAGCGACCAGGCCTGCCGGCGTTCCCGGATGAAGACGAAGAAGGCGAGCAGACCGCGCCGTAGCGCGTCCTCGGCGGACGTCGCGCCGACCGTCGCCCGTTCGGTGACCTCGCGCAACGCCGCCCGCGACTGCTGGATGCAGGCCAGCAGGAGCCCCTCTTTCGAGTTGAAGTACTCGTAGAGCATCGGCTTTGAGACTCCGACCCGCTCGGCGATGTCGTCCATCGAAGCCGCGCTGTAGCCACGCTCGGCGAAGACTTCCTCGGCGATCGCGATCATCTGTCGTTCACGCTCTGCCCGAGGCATGCGTTTGCGCTTCGCCGTCGTCACCACAACACTCTACCGACGGTAACCTACTTCGAGTAAGGTGAACTCCCGGTAACAGGTAATGCGAGTGAGAGGTCGGGTCATGGGCAACCGCACCGAGACCGGTGTCGTCATCGTCGGAACCGGCTTCTCCGGGCTGGGCATGGCCATCCAGCTGCGGAAAGAGGGTCGCGAGGACTTCGTCATCCTGGAGAAGGCCGACGACGTGGGCGGCACCTGGCGGGACAACACCTACCCCGGCTGCGCCTGCGACATCCCCTCGCACATGTACTCGTTCTCGTTCGAGCAGAACCCCGGCTGGTCCCGGGCGTACTCGCCGCAGCCGGAGATCTGGCGCTACATGCGCGACGTCGCCGCGAAGTACGACCTCCACCGCTTCATCCGCTTCGGACAGGAGATGACCGGCGCCCGCTGGGACGCCGACGAGAACCGCTGGCACGTCGCGTCGAAGTCCGGCGAAGAGTTCGTCGCGCCCGCGCTGGTCGCCGGGGTCGGGGCGCTGCATCTGCCGCAGATCCCGAAGCTGGCGGGCATCGAGCGCTTCAAGGGCCGGGCGTTCCACTCCGCGCAGTGGGAGCACGATTACGACTTCAAGGGCAAGCGGGTCGCCGTGGTCGGCACCGGCGCGAGCGCGATCCAGTTCGTGCCGCGGATCGCGAAGGACGTCGCGGAGTTGACGCTCTTCCAGCGGACGCCGCCGTGGATCATGCCGAAGCCGGACCGCGAGATGCCGGAGGCGCTGCAGAAGGCGTTCAGCTCGGTGCCGCTGCTTCAGCGGGCCTTCCGCAACGTCCTCTACTGGGGTCTCGAAGCCCGCGCGATCGGCTTCAACGGGCAGCCGTGGGTTATGAAGATCGGCCAGCGCATCGCGAAGCGCAACATCTTCAAGAGCGTCAAGGATCCCGAGCTGCGCCGGAAGCTGACGCCGGACTACACGATGGGCTGCAAGCGGGTCCTGGTCTCCAACGACTACTACCCGGCGCTCGCGCGGGACAACGTCGACGTCGTCACCGAGGGCGTGAAAGAGGTCCGAGAGCACAGCGTCGTCGACGGCGCCGGTGTCGAGCACGAGGTCGACGCGATCATCTACGGCACCGGCTTCCACGTCACGGACGCCTTCGACGACCTGGAGATCATCGGCCGCGACGGGCGCAACCTCGGCAAGGAGTGGGCGACCGAGGGCATGCGGACGTATCAGGGCATCACCGTGTCCGGATTCCCCAACCTGTTCTTCCTGCTCGGCCCGAACACCGGCCTGGGGCACAACTCCGTGGTGTTCATGATCGAAGCGCAGATCTCCTACGTCGCGCAGGCACTGCGGCTCGCACGGGGCAAGGCGCTCGATCCGCGGCCGGAGGCGCAGGAGCGGTTCAACGGCGACATCCAGCGCAAGCTCGCCAAGGGCATCTGGACCCAGGGCGGCTGCAAGAGCTGGTACCTGGACGCGAAGGGCGTCAACCGCACGATCTGGCCGGGCTTCACCTGGCGGTACTGGCTGGCCACCCGCCAGGTGAAGCGCGAGGACTACGAACTCCTCGGCTGAAAGTGGGGAGGGTCCGTGAAAGCCAAGATGGGGGGCATGGCCTTCACGGACCGGGGAACGCCGCGCTCATGAGGGGTTGAGCCGGCGAAGCCTTCCGATGAGATCGACGGTGGGGATGCCGCAGAGTTCGGCCATCCGCTCCAGCGCCGCGAAGTCGAGATGGACCTCGGCGGAGCCGTTGTCGCCCGACCGCTTGAGCCGGTCGTTCGCCCACCGTCGCAGTGGGAGCAGTTCTTCCTGTTCGTCCTTGATCACCAGGCGCAGGTCGATCCGGACCCGGCCGGGTTCGTCCACGAACACCCTCCGGTGCACCTTGGCCAGCAGATCCTGCGGCAGCTCGTCCATCGCCACGCACAGTTCGACCAGTCGCACCACCGAACAGTGCCGGGTCCCCAGCTCGTAGGTGGCCAGCGTCTGGAGCGAGATCTCGCTCTGCAGATGCTGGTTCAGTTCCTTGCGTGTCCAGCCACGTTTACGGCGGAGCTTGCGGAGCTCGTCTCCGAGTATCCGCTGATAGCTCTCAGCGTCGATCAGCACTCTCCCCGACCCCTCTTCCACCGGCTCGCCCCCTGTGACAAAAAGCGGCACGAGCGCACTCACGTGTATGAAAGTCGGCAGGTCGCCCGCTCTTACGCGGTTTCGGGGGTGCTTTTCATACCGATTTTGACTTGTTGGGCCGAACGGGTGAAGAAAACCGGTCAGGAGCGTGCGTCAGTTGACGCAGGGCACGCCTTCGGCGGTGATCGGCTTCTCGTCGGACTGCTCGGGCGGGGGGACGGCGGCCGACGAGCCGGCGGCGTTCTGCGAGGAACCGGAGCCCTCCGCACCGCCCGGCGTCTTGAAGTCCGAGCCGAGGAAGACCATCACGTGCCCGGCTTCGACGCTCTTGTCCTCTTGGACGGTCGGGTTGCCGCCGAGCTCGTCGGCGACGGCCTGGCCCGCCGCCTTCTGGCCCTTGGCGACCCAGACGACGGTCTTCTTGCGCGCGGTGGCGGTGGCCGTGTCACCCGCGGTGAAGCCCTTGTCGACGAGCTGCTTCAGCACCGCCGACGCGAGCCCGTCGCGGGTCGTGGAGTTGCGGACGTCGACCGTGGTCGCCTTGTTGGGCGACTCGGCGGACGGCGGCGGCTGCTCGCCGGGCTGCGGGCCCGCGAGCCCCTGGACGAAGTTCTTGACCTGTTTCGGGTCGACCTGGATGGCGACACCGTCGTTCGGGGTCTTGTACTCGATGTTGACGACCGGGATCGTCCGGAACTCGAGCTGCCCGCCGGTGAGGCCCTTCATCTGCTGCGCGAAGCCGAAGATGTCCCAGTTCTGGTTGAGCACGACCGACTTCTTGATGGCCGCGATCAGGTCGTTGAGCCTGCCCGGGTTCGCCAGCGTGCCCGCCGAGAGCACCTTCCGCGCCATCCCGGCCATGAACACCTGCTGCCGGACGACGCGGTCGAGGTCGCCGCGCGGCAGCCCGTGGCGCTGCCGGACGAAGCCGAGCGCCTCCACCCCGGAGATGGTGTGCGGGCCCTTGGTGAACTTCGCGCCGGAGAACTGGTCGTTGACGTCGTCGTTGAGGCAGACGTCGACACCGCCGATGGCCTGGGTGATCTCGCTGAAGCCCAGCAGGTTGATGGCGGCGTAGTTGTCGATGGTCGAGCCGGTCAGCTGCTCGACAGTCTTGATCAGGGTCTTCGCCCCGGCCTCGTTGGCCTTCTGGTCGAGTTCCTTCGGGTCGGAGACTCCGTTCTCCTGCTGCTTCTTGCGCTCGTCGAGCATCGCCCTGGCGTACGCGGAGTTGATCTTGTGCTTGCCGAAACCGCC